>DATMER010000026.1:0-156669 GCA_035556715.1 Thermoanaerobaculia bacterium | reverse complement strand
GGCCGAGGCCGAGGTTGCACGCCTGCGAGCCCTCCTGCAGGAGCGAAAGGGGCTCGCGAGCGAGAGCTGAAGGGCGTGGTAGCATCCGCGCGCAAAGGAGGTCTTCGTGAAAAACAAAGCCCCGTTGGCGCTTCTTGGTCTTTTGGCGTTGTTGTTGACCTTTCCCGTCTCCGCTTCCGCCGCTGAGCTTTGCCCGGCAGCAACGGTGACATCCGCCGCCTCGGCTCCCGTCCCGGCGTTCTTCGAGCTCGATCTTTTCGGTCCCGGAGCGCAGCCGACGGCTGTCTGGTGTACGAAGGAGCAGTGTTCGGCGGCGCGCCAGGCTTGCCGGGAGGGCTGTCTCCCTTGCGGCTACCAGTTCGGCTTCTGCAACGCCCCGAGTTGCACAGGCTCCTGCAACTGCGTTTGCTGAACCTGGCCCTGCCCTGCCCCCGAGCCGGCTCTCCCTCTGCCCGACCGGAGGGAGACCGCTCGGCCATCTGCTAGACTCTCCGGCCGGCTCGGCTGGACGGCAGCGATTTCCCTATCAAGGAGGAGCTTTGCGATGAGCGATGTGCGTATCGGTGTGGTCGGAGGGTCCGGCCTGTACCAGATGGAGGGCTTGGTGGTCCGCGAGGAGCGGCGCATCCAGACTCCCTTCGGTGATCCTTCCGACGTCTACATCATCGGCGAGCTGGATGGGCGGCAGATCGCGTTCCTGCCCCGTCATGGCCGCGGACACCGCTTGACGCCGACCGAGCTCAACTACCGCGCCAACATCTACGGGTTCAAGGTCCTTGGGGTCGAGCAGCTCATCTCGGTCTCCGCCGTGGGCTCGCTGAAGCTCGAGTACAAGCCGACGGACATCGTCGTGCCCGACCAGTTCTACGACCGCACCCGGCACCGGCAGGACACTTTCTTCGGCAACGGCCTGGTGGCCCACACCTCGCTCGCCAAGCCGGTCTGCCCGCGCCTGATCGATCCGTTCGTGGAGGCTTCCCGCGCGGCGGGCGCCACCACCCACCGGGGCGGCGTCTACGTCAACATGGAAGGCCCCCAGTTCTCCACCCGGGCCGAGTCCGAGACCTACCGCCGCCACGGTTTCGACGTCATCGGCATGACCAACTTCACCGAGGCGCGGCTCGCCCGCGAGGCCGAGATCTGCTACGCGACCCTCTCCATGATCACCGACTACGACTGCTGGCACGAGACCGAGGAGGCCGTGTCGGGAGAAGCGGTGATGCAGGTGGTGATGGCGAACGTGGCCATGTCCCAGCGCGTCATCCGCGAGATCCTCAAGCGGGTGTCCGACGACGACGCCCGCACCTGCGGCTGCGGCGAGGCGCTCAAGTACTCCCTGATCACCGAGCGCTCCAAGATCCCCGCCGAGACGCTCCGCGCCCTGGCCCCTCTCGTCGGCAAGTACATCCCGGCTTCATAGGAGGTTGTTTGAAGCGGATTCTGGTCACCAACGACGACGGCATCTTCTCCGAGGGGATCAAGCTCCTCGCCTCCGCCCTGAGCGAATTGGCGGAGGTCTGGGTGGTGGCGCCCGACCGCGAGCAGAGCGCGATGGGACACGCCCTCACCCTGAGCCGCCCCCTGCGCATGCAGCGCATGGACGAGCGCCGGTACGCCGTGGACGGCACGCCCACCGATTGCGTCAACCTGGGCGTGCTCTACCTGCTCAAGGACAACCCGCCGGACCTGGTCTGCTCCGGCATCAACTTCGGGCTCAACCTGGGCGACGACGTGACCTACTCGGGCACCGTGAGCGCCACGTTCGAGGGGACGCTCCTGGGCATCCCTTCCGTGGCTTTCAGCCAGGAGGTCGCCGAGGGCTTCTCCTTCGAGCCGGCGGCGAGCTTTGCCGGGCGCATGATCAAGATGCTGCTCGGCCAGGAGCTGCCCAGGGACCTGCTGCTCAACGTGAACGTGCCGGCGGGCGAGATCAGCGGCATCAGCTTCACCAAGCTCGGCCGGCGGACCTACCAGCAGTCGATCATCGAGAAGCTCGACCCCCGGGGACGCAAGTACTACTGGATCGCCGGCACGCCGCAGTGGAAGACCGCCGAGGGCACCGACTACGAGGCGGTCTCCACCGGGCGGATCTCCGTGACCCCGCTCCACCTGGACCTCACGTACTATCCGGGCTTGGAGAGCTTCGGCCATCTGCGCGACGAGCTGGAGCGGCTGGCCGTCCCGCCTGTTGCTCCCGCTGACCACCGATGAACGACCCGCACGCGCACCAACGGGAGCGCATGGTCCAGTTGATCGCCTCCAAGGGGGTCACGGACGAGCGCGTGCTGGCCGCGTTGCGCAAGGTGCCGCGCCACCTGTTCGTGAAGGACCACATGCGGACCCAGGCATACGGCGATCACGCGCTGCCCATCGGATCGGCGCAGACGATCTCGCAGCCGTACATCGTGGCGAAGATGACCGAGCTGCTGGAGGTCAAGCCGGAGTCCTCGGTGCTGGAGATCGGCACCGGCTCGGGCTACCAGACCGCGATCCTCGCCCACCTGGCGCGGCGGGTCTACAGCCTGGAGCGCATCCCCGAGCTGGCGCAGCAGGCGATCCCGAGGATGCGGCAGCTCGGGCTCGACAACGTCAAGGTCCAGATTTTCGACGGCACGGTCGGCTGGAGCGAGTGGGCGCCGTACGACCGCATCCTGGTGACCGCGGGCGCGCCCAAGGTGCCGGAGCCGCTTCTGGAGCAGCTCGCCCCGGGCGGGATCCTGGTCGTGCCCGAGGGGCAGATCCAGTCCCAGAAGCTGGTGATCTACCGCAAGTCGGCCCGCGGCGAGATGCGGCGGCGCGAAGGGGAGGAGGTCGCCTTCGTCCCCCTGCTCGGCCGGCACGGGTGGAAGAATGAGCGCTGACGATGGTACCTGAAAACCAGATCGGCTTCCGCTGGACGGTCCGGGGCAAGGTCCAGGGGGTCGGTTTCCGCTGGTTCACCCGCCACGCGGCCCGCGAGCTGGGGGTCGCGGGCAGGGTGCGCAACCTGCCGGACGGCCGCGTCGAGATCGAGGCTGTCGCGGTTCCGGGGGTCCTGGAGCACTTCAAGGAGAGGGTGCTGGAGGGTCCGCCCGGCGCGCGGGTCTCCGGCCTCGACGAAGAGATCATGCCGGGTCCCCCGGACTGGGACCGGTTCGACATCGACCGCTAGCCCGCGCCGCGGGCCCGGGAGGAGAGCATGGACGATCTGAAGCAGTACATCCGCGAGGTCCCCGAGTTTCCGAAGCCGGGGATACTGTTCTACGACATCACCACCCTGCTGCAGAACCCGCTGGCGCTGCGCATGACGGTCGACCGCTTCGTCTGGATGTTCTCGGAGCGGCACATCGACAAGGTGGTGGGCATCGAGGCCCGCGGCTTCATGTTCGGGCCGATCGTGGCCTACGACCTGAACGCCGGCTTCGTGCCGGTGCGCAAGCCGGGTAAGCTGCCGTGGCAGACGATCCGCCAGTCCTACGACCTGGAGTACGGCTCGGACGCGGTGGAGATGCACAAGGACGCGGTCAAGGAAGGGGAGCACGTCCTGATCGTGGACGACCTGATCGCCACCGGGGGGACCGCCCTGGCCGCGGCCAAGCTGGTCGAATCGCTCGGGGGCATCGTCGCCGGACTCGGCTTCATCGTCGAGCTGACCTTCCTCCCCGGCCGGGAGAAGCTGAAAGACTATAAGGTAGAGTCCCTGATCCAGTATTGATCCCGTGTTGACGCTCGTTCCCCCTCTCCCCCGGCACGGGGGAGAGGGGGAACGGGATTCGGTTATAATGCGCCGGCCTGCGGCTATAGCTCAGGTGGACAGAGCAGGAGTTTCCTAAACTCTTGGTCGGGGGTTCGAGTCCTCCTAGCCGCACCAGCCTGAATCATTCGGTCCTGTTCCCTTTCGACAGGAACATTTCGGGAGTCGTTCGATGAACCAACGTGTGACTCGCAAGGAGATGAAGCGCGACGAGCTCTCCACGGCCCTGGGCCGGGGCTACGATTACGCGGAGAGCCACGCGAGGACCATCCTCCTCGCGGCCGGCGTGGCCGCGGCCCTGGTGCTGCTCGCCGGGCTCTTCTACATGTACCGCAGCAACCGGGCCGAGAAGGCGAGCACGGCCCTGGCGCACGCGATCGAGGTCTACGATGCCCCGATCGACCCGTCCGCGCCCAAGCCGGACGACCCGGCTAGCCCGACGTTCGCGGACGAGGCCGCCCGCCAGGCCAAGGCCAAGACCCTGTTCCAGGCGCTGTACGACGACTACGGCTCGACCGTGGCCGGCGACGTCGCCTCGGTCTACCTGGCGCAGATCGCCATGGCCGAGGGGCAGGCCGACCGCGCCCGCGAGCTCTGGCAGGGTTTCCTCGAAAAGCACGACGACCACCTGCTGTCGGGCGAGACCAGGGTCAACCTCGTGCGCCTCGACCGCAGCCAGGGCAAGGCCGAGGAGGTCTCGCAGACGCTGACGGCCATGCTCGACGAGCCCGAGCCGCCGCTGCCGCTGGACGTCGTCCTGAGCGAGCTCGCCGCCACCCAGGAGGAGCTCGGCAAGAAGCAGGACGCGATCCAGAGCTACCAGCGGATCATCGACGAGTTCCCGCAGTCCCCCTACGCCCGGGACGCCCGCCAGAAGATCGCCGCCCTGGACCCGTCGCGCGCCACGGGCACGGACGGCATGCCCGGTATGCCCGGAATGGGCGGCGGGGGCATGCCCGGCATGCCCGGCTTCTGATCCCCTCCGAGAGCCCCGCTTGATCCTTCCCTACCGCATCCTGGAACGGAAACGAGCCGGGATGCGGCTCTCGGAGGAGGAGGTCCGCGAGTTCGTCCGCGGCGCCACCGACGGCTCGTGGACCGAGGGACAGCTCGCCGCCTTCCTCATGGCCGCGGCCATCCGGGGGCTCGACGTGGACGAGACCCGGGCCCTCACCCTGGCCATGCTGGAGTCCGGGGAGCGCTGGCGCCTGGCCGACGACGTGCCCACGCTCTGCGACAAGCACTCCACCGGCGGCGTCGGCGACAAGACCTCCCTGGTCCTGCCCTTCCTCCTGGCGAGCTGCGGCCTGCCGATCGCCATGCTCGCGGGCCGCGGCCTCGGCCACTCCGGCGGCACCATGGACAAGCTGGAGAGCATCCCGGGGATCGATCTCGATCTCGACCGGCAGCGCTTCCTCGACCTGATCGCCCGCTGCGGCATCGCCATCGGCGGAGCCACCTCCGGGATCGCCCCGGCCGACCGCCGCCTGTATGCCCTCCGCGACGTCACGGCCACGGTCGACTCCCTGCCCCTGATCACCGGCAGCATCCTCTCCAAGAAGCTGGCCATGGGCGCGGCCGCGGTCGTTTTCGACGTCAAGGTCGGCAACGGCGCCTTCCTGACCGACCCGGAAAGCGCCCGGGAGCTGGCCCGGAGCCTGGTCGAAATCTCCCGCGCCCTGGGAACCGCGGTCTCCGCCCTGATCACCGACATGAACCAGCCGCTCGGCCGCACCTGCGGCAACACCTCGGAAGTGAAGGAGTCTCTCGACTGCCTGGAAGGCAACGGTCCGGCCGACCTCATGGAGGTGACCTGCCTCCTTGCCGAAGAGGTCTCGAAGCTGGTCGGACGTCCCCTGAGCCGCGCCGACCTGGAGGACGCGGTGTCCTCCGGCCGGGCCCGCGAGCGCTTCGATCAATGGGCCGGGCTGCAGGGAGCCGACCCGGCCTGGCTCCGCGCCCCGAGGCTGGACCTCGCCCCGGTGGAGCGCCCGCTCCGCGCCCCGAGGTCCGGCCGTCTCGCCCACGTCGACACCCGGCAGATCGGGATGCTCCTGATCGAGGCCGGAGCCGGCCGTGTCCGTCCGGACTCGAAGATCGATTACGGGGTCTCCCTGGAGATGCGGTCCCGTCTCGGAGACGAGGTGCGGGAGGGCGACGAGCTGGCGAGGCTCTGGCTGCGCCGGGACGACGAGCGGCTCGTCAGGCTGTTCGAGGAGTGCCTGACGGTGGGGGAGGAGGGGACGGCTCCCGAGCTGATCCTGGGGAACCTGACGCCCTGACGGCCCCCATGGCTCGGGTAGAGACGCCCCAGTCCGCTGGTACGGAATGACCGGGTGTACAGGGTCGGGGCGTCTCATGGCCCCAGCCGCCACCAACATCGGCAGTGCGCCGCGGAAACATTCTTCGTAGCACCGGCACGGCGCTGGGGTGGACCGACCTGCCGTGGGGAGACGCCCCGACCCTGTACACCCGGCAGGTCCGTGCCAGCGGACTGGGGCGTCTCTACCGTCCGGTCAGGGGCGACATCCCTGCGATATCATCCCCGGCCATGAAGGCCGCCATCCTCGCCGTCGGCTCGGAGCTTCTCGGGACCGACCGGCTGGACACCAACTCCCTCCGCCTCACCGAGCTCCTCGACCGCTACGGCGCCGAGCTCCGGCGGAAAGGCGTGGTGGGCGACTCGGTCGAGGACATCGCCGAGGAGTTGCACTCCCTGCTCTCCAAGCACGACGTGGTCCTGGTCACGGGCGGCCTCGGGCCGACCGCGGACGACGTCACCCGCGAGGCCGTGTCCCTGGCCCTCGGCCGCGGGCTCCGCCTGGACGAAGAGGTGCTCGCCGGCATCCAGGGCCGCTTCCGCGAGTACGGCCGGGAGATGCCGTCCGTCAACCGCAAGCAGGCCGAGGTCGTCGAAGGGGCCGAGCTGATCCCCAACCGGCGGGGCACGGCGCCGGGCATGAGGATCGAGGGGGAGGGCTCGGCCCTCTTCCTCTTCCCGGGCGTCCCCACCGAGCTCGAAGGGATGATCGAGTCCGACCTGGAGCCCTGGCTCGCCGAACGCTCCGGGGGAGCCGGCCGGGAGACGGTCACGCTCAAGGTGGCCTGCCTGCCCGAGTCCGTGGTCGAGGAACGGATCGCTCCGGCCTACGAGGAGTTCGGCCGCGAGAACATCACCGTCCTGGCGAGTCCCGGCGAGATCCGGCTGCGCGCCACGGCCCAGGGACCGGAGCCGGAGCGCCGGCAACGCCTCGAAGCCATGGCCGCCCGCCTGCGCGAGCTGGCCGGCGACGCGGTCTACTGCGGCCGGGAAGAGGACACGCTGGAAGGGGTGGTCGGCGAGCTGCTGCGACAAGCCGGGTCCACCCTCACCGCGGCCGAGTCGTGCACCGGCGGCCTCCTGGCCGAGCGGATCACCCGCGTGCCGGGCAGCAGCGAGTACTTCCTGGGCGGCGCCGTCACCTACACCAACGAGCTCAAGACCCAGGTCCTGGGAGTCTCTCCGAAGATGCTGCGCGAGCACGGCGCCGTCTCCGAACCCGTGGCCCGGGCCATGGCCGAAGGGGTGCGCCGGGTCTACCGGAGCGATTACGGGATCGGCATCACCGGCGTGGCCGGCCCCGGCGGCGGCAGCGAGGCCAAGCCGGTCGGGACCGTGCACATCGCCGTGGCCGGACCCGAGGGAGTGGAGCACCGCAGGGTCCGCTTCCCGGGCGACCGGGGCCGGGTGCGCTGGCAGTCGGCGCAGCTCGCCCTGGAGATGCTCCGCCGGAGGCTCCTGGCTTGAGGCTCTTCGTCGCTCTCGAAGTCCCGGAGCCCGTCCGGCGCGAGGTGGCGCGCCGCGTGGCCGGCCTGCGCGACCGGCTGCCGCGGGCGCGCTGGGTCGATCCCGAGAACATCCACCTGACCCTGCTCTTCCTGGGCCAGACCCCGGAGGACAAGGTCCCGGTCCTCTCCGCGAAGCTGCGCCAGGCTTTCGCGAAGCACGCACCCCTTGCCGTGCGGCTTTCGGGAGGCGGCACCTTCCCCCCGAAGCGCCCGGCGCGCGTTGCCTGGATCGGGATGGAGGCTCCGGAGGAGCTCGCGGCCGTGCAGGCCGATGCCGTCTCCGCGGCGGTGGAGACCGTGGGGTTCGAGCCCGAGGAGCGTCCCTTCCGGCCTCATGTCACCCTGGCGCGCTGCGATCCCAACTGGCCCCGGGACGCGGCCGAGAAGTTCGCGGCGGCCTTTCCCGGCGAGATCGGGCCGCCGTTCACGGTGGACCGGGGCGTGCTCATGGAGAGCAAGCTCAGCCCCCGGGGCGCCCGCTACAGCGTGGTGGAGGGGTTTCCGATGGAGGCCGGGGAGTGAGGTTTGCGATCGGGATCCTGGTCCTCGCCTATCTCCTGGGCTCGATCCCGTTCAGTTGGCTGATCGTCAAGCTGCGCGCGGGCAAGGACGTGCGCACCGTGGGCAGCGGCAACGTGGGGGCCACGAACGCCATGCGGGCCGCGGGCAAGGCCGCGGGCATCTCGGCGCTTCTCCTCGATATCGCCAAGGGGGTGGCGGCCGTGCTCATCGCCCGCCGGCTCGGCTCCCCTCCGGCCCTGGTGGGCGCGGCTGCCTTCTTCGCCATGCTCGGCCACTGCTACCCGGTCTGGCTCAAGTTCCAGGGGGGCAAGGGGGTCGCGACCTCGGCCGGGGCCATGGGCGCCCTGGCTCCGCCGGCCATGGTGCTGACGCTGCTCGTCTTCCTGGCCACGGTCGCCTTGAAGCGCTACGTCTCCCTGGGATCGATTGCGGCGGCGGGATCCTTCCCCCTGTTCGTGCTGGCCACCCAGCGCCTGGGCTGGGAGCACCGCGATCCCTGGCTCCTGGTGTCCGCGGCCCTGATCGGCCTGTTCATCATCTGGAATCACCGGTCCAACCTCGAACGGATCCGGCAGGGGATCGAGCCGCGGATCGGAGAGCGGAGAGCAGGATGAACGGATCTCCCAAAGACATCGCGGTCCTCGGCGCGGGCTCGTGGGGGACGGCCCTCGCCGTTCACTGCGCCGGCGCGGGAGGGCACCGGGTCCGGCTCTGGGCGCGGGACGCGGAGCTGGCGCGGCGCATGGCGGAGGAGCGGGCCAATCCCGAGTACCTGCCGGACGTCGAGCTGCCGCCGCTGCTCACTCCGACCTCGGACCTGGAATCCCTCCCCGGCTGCGACTTCTATCTCCTCGTCGTCCCCTCCCACGGTTTCCGCGAGGTGCTCCGGCAGTTCCTCCGGATCTATCCCAAGGACCGGCCGCTGCCGCTGATCTCGGGCACGAAGGGGATCGAGACAGAGACCCTGGCGCGCATGAGCCAGGTCGCGTTCGAGGAGGGGATGGCCGCGGACCGCGAGGTGCGCTTCGCCGTGCTCTCCGGCCCCACGTTCGCGGCCGAGCTGGCCCGGGACATGCCCTCGGCCGCGGTCATCGCTGCCGAGGACTCCCGCTACGCCACCGAGATCCGCGAGTGCTTCGCCACCCCGCGGCTGCGGCTCTACTCCTCGTCGGACGTGGTCGGGGTCGAGCTGGGCGGCGCCGTGAAGAACGTGATCGCCGTGGCCGCCGGCACCCTGAGCGGCCTCGGCCTCGGGCACAACACCCTGGCCGCGCTGATCACCCGCGGCCTGCACGAGATCACGCGCCTGGGGATCGCCTACGGCGGCCAGCCCCGCACCTTCGCCGGCCTGGCCGGTCTGGGCGACCTGGTCCTGACCTGCACCGGCGGCCTCTCGCGCAACCGCCAGACCGGCATCGAGCTGGCCTCGGGCAAGACCCTGGAGCAGATCACCTCCGGCACCCACATGGTCGCCGAGGGTATTCGCAACTCCCTGGCGGTCTCGCGTCTCGCGGCAGCGCGGGGAGTGGACATGCCGATCACCCGGCAGATGGCCGCCGTCATGTACGAGGGCAAGGACGCGCGCAAGGCCGTCGAGGAGCTGATGACCCGCGAGCTCAAGTCCGAATCCGAGCTCTGAGAGAGACCTTCCATGACCGACCACCAGACCATCCTGATCCTCGACTTCGGCAGCCAGTTCACCCAGCTCATCGCGCGGCGGGTGCGCGAGAACCGGGTCTACTGCGAGGTCCACCCCTTCGACCTGCCGCTCGACGAGATCCGGCGCCGGAAGCCGATCGGGATCATCCTGTCCGGAGGTCCGCAGAGCGTCTATGAGGACGGTGCGCCGGATGCCTCCGCCGATCTGTTCGGGATGGGCATGCCGGTCCTGGGGATCTGCTACGGCATGCAGGTCATGGCGCAGCGGCTGGGCGGCAGCGTCGAGGGATCGAGCCACCGCGAGTACGGACGGGCCGAGGTCTCCGTGACCGATCCGGGCCGGCTGTTCGAGGGGCTTTCGTCCTCCGAGACCGTCTGGATGAGCCATGGCGACCGGGTGCGCGACCTGCCGCCGGGCTTCCGCGTCACGGCGCGGACCGCCAACGCTCCGGTGGTCGCCTTCGAAGACTCGCAGCGGGGGATGTACGGCATCCAGTTCCACCCCGAGGTGTCGCACACGGTCTCGGGCGGCGAGATGCTGCGCAACTTCCTCTACGGCATCTGCGGCGCGCGTGGCGACTGGCGCATGGCCTCCTACCTGGAGGAGGCGGTCGGCACGATCCGCGGCAGGGTGGGGGAGGGGAAGGTGATCTGCGGGCTGTCGGGCGGCGTCGATTCCTCGGTGGTGGCGGCCCTGCTCACCCGGGCCGTGGGGGAGCGCTCCACTGCTGTCTTCGTGGACAACGGCGTGCTGCGGAAAGATGAAGCCGTCCAGGTGGTCCACAGCCTGCGCGACGGCCTGGGTATCCCTATTGTCGCGGTGGACGCCCGCGAGCGGTTCCTGCGCGAGCTGGCCGGCATCGAGGATCCCGAGAAGAAGAGGAAGACCATCGGCCGCGTCTTCATCGACGTGTTCAAGGACGAGGCGCAGCGGCTGGAGGGCGTGCAGTTCCTCGCCCAGGGCACCCTCTACCCGGACGTGATCGAGTCGGTCTCCGTCAAGGGCCCCTCGGCGGTGATCAAGACCCACCACAACGTGGGCGGCCTGCCGAAGGAGCTGGGCTTCGAGCTGATCGAGCCGCTGCGCTTCCTGTTCAAGGATGAGGTCCGCCAGCTCGGCCGCGAGCTGGGCCTGCCGGAGCAGCTCATTGGCCGGCACCCATTCCCGGGGCCGGGGCTCGCCGTGCGCATCCTGGGCGAGGTCACGGCCGAGAGGGTGGTCCTGCTCCAGGAGGCCGACGCCATCTTCATCCAGGAGCTGAGGGAGAGCGGCTGGTACGACAAGGTGAGCCAGGCCTTCGCGGTGCTGTTGCCGGTCAAGAGCGTGGGAGTGATGGGCGACTACCGCACCTACGAGAGCGTGATCGCCCTGCGCTCCGTGGAGACCCACGACTTCATGACCGCCGACTGGAGCCACCTCCCCTACGAGCTCCTCGGCCGGGTTGCCAACCGCATCGTCAACGAGGTCAAGGGCGTGAACCGCGTCGTCTACGACGTGACCAGCAAGCCCCCCGCGACGATCGAGTGGGAGTGAGGGAGTAGAATCGTGCCTATGATGAGGTCCTACACCGCGATCATCGAGAGAGACGCAGATACCGGTCTCTACGTGGGGTATGTGCCCGGCTTCCCGGGAGCGCACTCCCAGGGGGATACTCTGGACGAGCTCCACGACAATCTCCGGGAGGTCATCGAGATGCTGCTGGAGGATGACGCTCCTGCAATGGCGGACCTTGCTGCGCAGGATCGCCCAAAGACATCGGCTTGACCGTGGAAGAGATGCTGCAGAGCCGATAGGTGTGCGACCCTCTGCGTGCGGGCGGGCTACAATACCGGCTTATGAGTACGCTTGAGTTGCCCATCAAGGTTCCAAAGGCGGAGATCGAGAGGTTCTGCCGCCGCTGGAAAATCTCCGAGCTCTCCTTCTTCGGTTCGGTACTGCGGGACGAGTTCCGGCCCGACAGTGATGTGGACGTGCTCGTCTCCTTCGGCCCCGATGCGCGTTGGAGCCTGTTCGACGTCGTGCGGATGGAGGAGGAGCTCCAGGGCATCCTGGGTCGCAAAGTCGACCTGGTCGAGCGCGAGGCCGTGGAGCGGAGCGAGAACTACATCCGCCGCAAGAGCATCCTCGGACATCTTCATCCCGTCTATGCAGGGGGGATGACACCTTTCTCCTTGCCTCCCCAAGGCGAGTCGCAATCCCCGTAAACGTCCTCCAGGGAGGACGACTCCTGCTCCTCAACCCCCCTGCTCGCCGGTGGCACTCTTCTTGCGAATAGCCATGGTTGTACGACGCCGCGGACTTTTTCCGCGGCCCCGAGACCGCCGCAGGCAGCAACGCGACGGCCAACGAAAGGGAGGAAATTCCATGAAGACCACATACCGAGCTTTGAGCCTCGTGGCCATTCTCGCCCTGCTCTGCCCCCTGGGTGTCTTCGCGCAGAGGACCTCGAGGTCGCAGGCTACCTACAATGACGTGCAGATCGTGGTAAAGGACCTCAACTCCGACCAGGAGATCGGCGTCATCCAGCCCGGCGGCACCTTCACGCTTACCGAGGGCCAGCGGGTGCGCCTGATCATGACGGCGACCGGCAGCGGCCGGGGCTCGTACTACCCCGAGACCGAGTTCACCGAGACCGAGCCCGGCCGCGGCTGGGTGCGGGTGACGCGCACCAATACCGCGAACTCCAACGCGACCCTCGAGGTGGTGCGTCCGGGCAACACGAACCGGAACCGGACCGAGACCCTGCGCTACAGGATCACCGAGAACGTGGCCATCCCGAACGAGCTGCGGCAGGGCACGGTCACCATCCGCGTCGACCCCTCGGCCGCCGCGGGCTCTGTCCCAGGTTCTGCGCCGGTCAACCGGACGGCGCGCGACCTCACGAACATGCTCTACCGCGCCATCCTGCTGCGCGACATGGACACGTCCGGCCAGCCGTACGTCGACCGGATCTCCAACGGCGGCTATCCGGAGCTGGTCCGGATCGCGGAGGAGATCGCCCAGAGCGAAGAGAGCCGGGTGCGGGTCTATGAGTGGCGGAACGCCAACAACGAGCAGCGCCTGGCCGCGCTCTACCAGAATCTCCTGGGCCTGAGCCAGGGCCAGGTCGATCAGACCCTGTGGACCAACGACCTGCGCCGGTTGAACGAAGGCCTGGTCGTCAACGTGGTCCGGGACATGGTCCGCTCGGACCGTTTCCAGGACGTTCACGACCTGACCAACGAGCGCACTGCCATTCGGTACTAGTTGATCGCGTCGTGCGATCCCTCGAGGCCGGGCTCCCGCGGAGGGGGTCCGGCCTTATCCTTTTGTCCATGCTCTTCCGCCGATCCGTTCCCCGGGCCCGCTATGAGCTGGTGACCCGCGAGGGATGCCATCTCTGTGACGAGATGGCCCTGCTGCTCGACGAAGTCCTGCCTTCCCATGGCCTCTCCTACTCTCTGCGTGACGCCGACGGCGATCCGGAGCTCCGGGAACGCTTTACCGATGTCGTCCCAGTGCTTCTGCGGGACGGCGTACCCGTCGCAAAGCTCCGTATAGACCTTCGGGGCCTGGAAAGGATCATTCGGCGGCGCCGATAACCGACGACTGGGTAAGCTTATCCAGCGGCTCAGAAGCTTCCCCGGTGACTGGATAGGCTTATCCGGTGGCTCAGAAGCTTCCCCGATGACCGGGTAAGCTTACCCGGTGGCTCAGAAGCTTCCCCGGCGACCGGGTAAGCTTATCCGGCGGCTCAGAAGCTTCCCCGGCGAATGGGTAAGCTTATCCAGCGGCTCAGAAGCTTCCCCGGTGACTGGATAGGCTTATCCGATGGCTCAGATGCTTCTCCGACGACCGGATAAGCTTACCCGGCGGCTCAGAAGCTTTCCGGATGACTGGATAAGCTTATCCAGTGGCTCAGAAGCTTCCCCGGCGACCGGATAAGCTTCCCCGGCGGCTCAGAAGCTTTCCCGATGACTGGATAAGCTTACCCGGCGGCTCAGAAGCTTTCCGGACGACTGGATAAGCCTACCCGGCGGCTCAGAAGCTTTCCCGATGACTGGATCAGCCTACCCGGCGGCTCAGAAGCTTTCCGGACGACTGGATAAGCTTATCCAATGGCTCAAACCTCCCGGAAGCGATCGATCCATGCCGCGAAGCGCTCCAGGAACTTGCCCAGATAGTCGCGCACCTTCTCGTCCGTCAGGCGGCCCTCGGCGTCGAACCGCTCATGAGCGCGGCCGACGAGGATCTCGGGCTGAAGCATGGCCGGGGTGTCCGTGAACACGAACGACTGGCGGAGCTGGCTCTGGCCGCGGGCGGTGCCGGTCGTGCCCGGCGTGGCGCCCATGAGAGCCGTGGGCTTGCCCTGGAGGACCGACTTGCGGGGAGGCCGGGAGAGCCAGTCGAAGGTGTTCTTCAACACTCCGGGCACGCCGTGGTTGTACTCGGGGGTGGCGATCAGGAAGCCGTCCGCGGCGCCGATGGCCTGCCGCAGGTCGGTGACCGCCTGGGGCACGCCCGCCGCCTCCACGTCCTCGTTGTAGAGCGGCACTCCGCCGATGTCATGGATCTCGATCTTCAGCCGCTCGGGTGCTAGCTCCTGGGCCGCCCGCAGCAAGGCCCGGTTGTAGGAACCCTGCCGAAGGCTGCCGGCGATCCCCACCACACGTAGCGTCGAGTCGGAATTTCCCATGAGCCCCTCCTTAGGGCTCGTCACCAAATAAGTGCCTCATCTGCTGCCTTGCAGTGATGTAGGGGAGGGGTTTACCCCCTCCCGGGCGGGGGCAAGCCCCGCCCCTACATGGTGGTTCGCCCTGAGTCACTAATTTCGTGACGGCCACTTACCTCACGGCAGCATCTGCGAAGGCCGGCTGCCGGTCAGCACCAGGATCGCATCGAAACCGTGGACGATCCGCATGAGCTCCGGGTCGACCTTCTTGGTTCGCGCCGCGGAGAAGAGCGGACGCAGCGGGCGCAGGTCGATCAGCGTGAAGCCCTCGGGGAGCGCTTGCCCCACGATTGGCTGCAGACCCTCTTCGATCGCAAGATCCACGGGGGCGGGCACGTAGCGCAGTTCCATGGGGTTGAAGATGGCGTGCTGCGTGCCCTCGCCGCCGATTACCAGCAGGTGGAAGGAATGTCCGCCCTCGGCCGCTGCCACTTCGGAGGCCAGGTTTCCCACGTCGAACACTTCGGTCACGTTGCGGCCACGGATCATGTGGCTCGCGCCGAACTTGAACATCACGCGCGGGGCCGTTGCCTTGACCTCGTTCCAGTGGCGCAGGAAGTTGCGGCGGTTGAGCTGCGCCCGGCGCTCGTTCGACTCCCAGTTCTGCTGGGTCACGAAGAGCTGGTTGATGGCGAGGGTCTCCTCGATGACGTCGAGGGCCAGGGCGCTCTCGGGGTCCGGGTCCGGCCAGGCCTGGCGCAGGCCGCGGAGGACGTCGGGCGCGGTGGAGAAGGAGAAGAACGCGCCTGGGTTCTTTGTCTCGGACACGGTCTTCCAGGCCGCGGCGGACTTCTGGTGGAGCTCCTCGGCCGCGGTCCGGGCTGCGCCCTCCGGAGCCTTGCGGCGCATGCGGTCGAACAGGAAACGATCGGCCGTCATCTCGTAGTCCAGCCCCCACAGCACGGGAGCCAGGCCGGGGACGGTGGCACGCGCCGCGACGAGCAGCTCCGCTTCTTCCCGGAGGGTGAAGAATGCGACCCCGGGAGGATTCTCCTGGAAGAAGGAAGCGACCTTCGGCAGCCCTTCGCGCGCCAGCCCGTCGAGGACCTCGGCCATGGACGGCGAGATCTCGATGGCAAGGTGGCGGTAGCCGGCTGGCTGAAGCGCCCGGAAGAGCTCCCGCACCACGACTGGGATCTCCGCTACGCCGTGCTCCTCGCCGACCAGGAAGAACCGGGATGCCTGGCCCTCCCTGACGAGCAGGTCCCAGCCGGGACCGGAGAAGGCGCCGTTCCGGAAGGAGACCGCGTGGCGGTTTTCCGCCGCCCTGGCCGCGAGCCGCTCCTCGAAGCTGGGAGCGGGGGCGGGCGCGGGAGCCTGCGCGGAGGCATGGGGGAGGCAGAGGACGGCCGCGAGGCCGAGCAGAGCCAGCCGTTTGGTTTTCATGGGGTGAGTCTACCGCTACCAGCCGAGCCGGGTGCGAAGGCCGGCCACGGTCCGTTCCAGGAGCGCTTCGCCTTCGGGGGAGGCGAGCTCGTCGAGACGGAGGGAGGCCAGGGCCGCGAGCATGAGGGCGCGGTCTGTCAGGGAGCGGGGCAGAAAGCGGGCATCGAAGCTCTCCAGGTTCCGGGCCGCCGACCGGATCAGCGTGTGCAGGACGCGGAAAGCCCCCTCCGAGAGAGATGGGTCGCCGCGGTAGAGGTCGAGGCGTCCCCCCGGACGGTAGCGGGGGTAATCCTCCAGCCCCAGGAAGCGCAGGAACCAGTCGGCCCGGAAGCCTCCGGTCGCTCCGACCATGCCGGCGTAGTCCGCCATCAGCTCGTCGTGGACGTGGTTGCGCATCGAGCCGAAGAGGCGGCGGGTGAAGTAGTGGGCGCACTCGTGGTCCCGCCGGATGGCGAGCGAGATCTCCCGCCACTCCGCTTCGCCGAGACCCAGGCCGGCCGCTGGCACCGCGCTGTAGGGTCCGTCGCTCAGCAGGATGAAGCGGTCCTGGTAGAGCTCCTTTTTCTCAAGGCTTTCGCCGCGGCGCAGCAGCTCGCGAATGCGGTCCCAGTTGTTGTACCCCGAGACCATCAGGGCCCCCTGGGAGTCCGGCACGGGAGACGGCTCGTTGCGCTTCCCGAGCGCCCGCACCAGGGCCACGAACTCGTCCCGGCCGCGCGCGAGGAGCACGGGGATGCGGCCGGCGGGACTCTCGTGGATCTCCAGGTGAATCAGGTCGGGCCGCTCCAGATCCAGCCCGGTGGCTCCTTCGAGGCCCTCCGGAAGCACCCCTTTTAGTGTAGCGGCGCGGTAGTCCCCCGTCTGGCTGATCCCTTCGCGGATGGGGAAGCGGAGCTGAGGCAGGTGCTCGGAGAGGACGGCGAAAGCCTCCCGCTCCCGGGCCTCTCCGGCCCAGCGCTCCCAGGTGGCGACGAAGGGCTCGTCCGGCGGCGGGAGGGGCGTATCGGGGCCTAACGCGCTGAAGTTGAAGGGGTTTTCCAGATAGGAGGCGAGCTCGGCTTGAATCTCCGTGGCCATGGGTGTAGCCTAGCTGAGCTGTTTCAAAGTGAACACGGAAAAACGGACATGGATTGGCACACACGGGCAGTCGTCGCGTCTCGTCGTGAGGGATTCTTGCTCAGGACCTGACCGCCGGCGCCTCTGGGCTCTCCTCGCGCTGTCGCTCCTTCTCCCTGCGGCGCCGGAGGCGCAGGAGCGGCCCCTGCCCGAGGGGCTGAGCCTGACCGAGGCGGTCCGGCTGACGCTGCAGCACGATCCCAACCTGCGCCTGGAAGAGGCCCGCCTGCGCTCGGCCCATGGAGTCCTGCTCAGCGCCCGGGGGAGCTTCGACCCGGTGGTCAGCTCCAGCATGACCGAGACGGAGACGAACGTCCCGGTGTCGGCGACCGCCAGCGAGACCGAGGCGGTCCTCGGCAACACCTTTGGAATCGAGAAGCGCTTCCGCAGCGGGCTGTCGGTCGAGCCCGAGCTGGAGCTGCTGCGCACGGACCCGAGCGGCGCGGGGGCCGTCAACCTGGGGACGCTCTCCTTCACCATCCGCCAGCCGCTGTTGCGCGGACGCGGCTGGCGGGCCACGGCCGCTCCGGAGCGGTCGGCTGAGCGGGAGGTGGCCGCCAGCGAGCTCGACGTCCGGCAGGTCACCACCGAGCGCGTCCTCGCCGTGGGCTCCCTGTACTGGCGGGCGCGGGCGGCGGCCCTCAACGTCGGCATCCTGCGGGAGACCGAGGACCGCGCCCGCGAGCTGCTGGAGACCACCCGCAAGCTCATCGAGGCCGACGTGACCCCGGCTGCCGAGCTGGTCCAGGTGGAGGCGAACCTCGTCTCCAAGGAAGCGTCCCGGATCGGCGGGGAGCAGGCGCTGTTCGCGGCGCGGCAGGACCTGGGCCGGGAGATCGGCCTGGAGCGCGCCGCCATCGCCGCCCTGCCTCTGCCCTCGGACCCCTTCCCGGCCCTGCCGCCGGCCGCCGTGCCCTCGGCCGCGGATTGGGAGCGTTTCGTGACGGCCGCCCTGGAGCGCCGGGCCGACCTCCTGGCCGCCCGGGAGCGCAGGGATGCCTCCGAAATCCTCCGGCGCGCCGCCGACAACGGTTTGAGGCCGCAGCTCGACCTCGTGCTCACTCCCAGCTACACGGGCCTGGTCGAGGGGACCGACCCCGGCAGCTTCTTCTCCCCTCTCTACCGCAACGTGCCGGGTGCCAGCGCCGCGTTCAGCCTCACCCTCGGGTGGCCGACGGCGAACAGCCGGGCGCGTGGCGAGCTGGCGCAGCTCGAAGCCTCCCGCGAGCAGAGCATCCTGCTGGAGGATCTCGTGGCACGCCGCGTCGCGGCGGACGTCCCCACCGCCCTGGACGCGGTGAGCCGCAGCGCCCAGCAGCTCGACCGGGCCACGGTTGCCGTGCGGCTCTTCGAAAGGACGGTCGTGAACGAGGAGAAGAAGCTGCGGGCCGGCACCTCGACCCTGATCGACGTGATCTCGCAGCGCGACCGTCTGACCGCGGCCCGGCAGTCGGAAGTCTCCGCGCAGCTCTCCCTGGCCGTTGCGCTGCTGGAGCTCCGCTTCGAGACGGGCACGATCCTGCCCGAGAGCGAGGTGGCCGGAGCGGTCGATCCCGCGCTCTTCACGACCGTGCCGTTCCAGGAGGGAGCCCCGTGATCTTCCGCAAGGTGGCGCTCGAGCGCCTCTCCTCCCCCGAGCAGCTCGACCAGCTCATGCAGGTCACGAACCCGCGGGGTTGGCTGGCGCTGGGCGCCTTCGCCGCGCTGCTCCTCACCGCCCTCGCCTGGGCGGTGCTCGGCTCGATCCCGACGGACGCCATCGGCGAGGGGATCCTGCTCCGCCAGGGCGGTGTCTCCAGCCTGGTCGCCGCCGAGGCCGGACAGGTCGAGGAGCTGCTGGTGGTGGTGGGCGACGTCATCGAGAAGGGGCAGGTGGTGGCCCGCGTCCGGCAGGAGGAGCTCCTGCGGCAGATCCAGGACAGCCGCGACAAGCTCGCCGGCGTGCGGTCGGAGTACCGCGATCTGCTGCGCTACGCCGGGGAGCAGGAGCGCCTGCGGGACCGCGACCTCGCCCAGCAGAGGGCGAACCTCGACCAGACCATCCGCGCCGTTCAGCGGGAGGTCGATCTGGCCCGCGAGCGGGTGGATGCCGACCGGGACCTCCTCAAGGATGGCCTGGTCACGAAACAGACCTTTCTCACCTCGGAGCAGCGCCTCAACGAAGCGCAGGACCGGCTCGCCACCGCGCGGCTCGACCTCAACGGGCTCGAGCTGAAACGCCTGGAGGCCGGGCAGCAGATCGACCAGCAGCTCGAGGCACGGCAGAAGGAGATCCGCGACCTGGAGCTGGAGCTGCGCGAGCGCCAGGCCCGCCTCGCCCAGACCGCGCGCGTGGTCTCGCCCCATGCCGGACGCGTGCTGGAGGTGCTGGTCGACCGGGGTGACGTGGTCTCTCCGGGCACGTCCATCCTCAACCTGGAGATCGTCTCGCAGGATCTGATGGCCGTGCTCTTCGTCCCGGCTTCGGCCGGCAAGCGGGTCCAGCCCGGTATGCGGGTCCGCATCTCGCCGGGCACGGTCAAGCGGGAGGAGTTCGGCTCCATGCTGGGGCGCGTGGTCTGGGCCGCCGAGTTCCCGTCCACGACGCGGGGCATGGTCCGCGTGCTGGGCAATGAGGCCCTGGCCGAGAGACTGATGGAGGAGGGGCCGCCCATCCAGGTCAACGTCGCCCTGGAGCGGGACCCCGCGACCCCGACCGGCTACCGCTGGTCGTCCTCCACCGGGCCGAATGTGGAAATCAGCAGCGGCACCCTGGCGACCGGCAACGTCGTCGTTCGCGAGGAGCGGCCGATCCATATGATCATCCCGAAGGTCCGGGAGAAGCTGGGGCTCTGAGCATGTTCCGTCTCCGCCGAGAAGCCGCGGAAGGCCAGCGCCTCCCCAAGGCCGTGCGCACTCCCACGGTCCTCCAGATGGAGGCCCTGGAATGCGGGGCCGCGGCCCTCGCGATCGTCCTCGCCCACTTCGGCCGCTGGATTCCCCTGGAGGAGCTGAGGATCGCCTGCGGCGTGTCGCGCGACGGCAGCAAGGCGAGCAACGTCGTCAAGGCCGCCCGCCAGTACGGCCTTGAGGCGAAGGGGTTCAAGCACGAGCCGAAAACCCTTCGCACCCTCGGGATGCCGGCGATCCTGCACTGGAACTTCAACCACTTCGTGGTTCTCGAAGGTTTTCGCAAGGGTCGCGTGCACCTGAACGATCCGGCCGTGGGACCGAGGGTGGTGACCGAGGAAGAGCTCGACCAGGCCTTCACCGGGGTGGTGCTCACGTTCAAGCCCGGCCCCGGGTTCGAGCGCCGCGGCGAGCCGCCCCGCCTGATTCCGGCCCTGCGGCGGCGCCTGGCCGGCTCGCGGGCGGCGCTCGCCTTCGTCCTTCTTGCAGGCCTGGCCCTGGTCGTCCCGGGCCTGACCGTGCCGGTGTTCTCCAAGGTCTTCGTGGACGGGATCCTGCTGGAAGGGCGGACCGAATGGCTCCGGCCCCTGCTCCTCGCCATGGGGCTGACCGCCCTGCTCCTGGGGGGGCTCACCTGGCTTCAGCAGTCCTACCTGCTGCGGCTGGAGACCCGGATGGCGGTGGGTGACTCCAGCCGTTTCCTCTGGCACGTGCTGCGCCTGCCGGTCGAGTTCTTCAGCCAGCGGTACGCCGGGGACATCAGCGCCCGGGTCGGCATCAACGACCGGGTCGCGCAGCTCCTGTCGCGCGATCTGGCGACCAACGTCCTCGGCGCGCTGATGGTCGTCTTCTTCGCCGCCGTCCTCTTCCGGTACGACCCTGTGCTGACCCTGATCGGGGTCGTCATCGCGGCCCTCAACGTGGCCGCCCTGCGCTGGGTCTCCCGCAAGCGGGTGGACGGCAACCGCCGGCTCCTCCAGGACCAGGGGAAGATGATGGGCACGGCGTACGGCGGGTTGCAGACGATCGAGACGCTGAAGGCCACGGGCAGCGAGTCGGACCTCTTCGCCCGCTGGTCGGGCTACCAGGCCAAGGTCGTCAACGCCCGGCAGGACCTGGAGCGCTACACGCAGGTCCTCGACGCCTTTCCGCCGCTCCTCGCCGCGGTCAACACCGCCCTGGTCCTCGGTATCGGCGGGCTGCGGGTGATGAACGGGACCCTGAGCCTGGGTGGGCTGGTGGCCTTCCAGCTCCTGATGGCGAGCTTCAGCGGGCCGATCAACCGCCTGGTGAGCCTCGGCGGGCGGTTGCAGATGGTCGAGGGGGACATGAACCGGCTCGATGACGTGCTCCGCTACCGGTTGGACCAGTCCGCCGGGAGCGGACCCGGAGAGCCGTTGCCGGCGGCGGAACCGGTCAAGCTCTCCGGCCACCTGGAGCTGCGGGACGTCTCCTTCGGCTACAGCCGGCTCGATCCGCCGCTCATCGAGGGGCTCAACCTGGTCCTCAGGCCCGGCTCCCGCATCGCCCTGGTGGGTGCCTCGGGGAGCGGCAAGTCCACCGTCTCGAAGCTCGTCACCGGCCTCTACAAGGCCTGGTCGGGAGAGATCCTGTTCGACGGCCGCAGCCGCTCGGAGATCCCTCCCCAGGTCCTCGCGAGCTCGCTCGCCGCGGTCGACCAGAGCGTGTTCCTGTTCGAGGGGAGCGTCCGGGAGAACCTGACCCTGTGGGACTCGACGATCCCGCTTCCCGAGGTGGTGGCCGCGGCCCGGGACGCGTGCATCCACGAGGAGATCGCGGCCCGGCCGGGCGGGTATGACAGCCTGGTGGAGGAGGGGGGAGCGAACTGGAGCGGCGGCCAGCGGCAGCGGCTGGAGATCGCCCGCGCCCTGGTCGGCCGGCCCTCGATCCTGGTCCTGGACGAGGCCACGAGCGCCCTCGATCCCACGACGGAGAGCCTCATCGACCAGGCGTTGCGCCGGCGCGGCTGCACCTGCCTGATCGTGGCCCACCGGCTGAGCACCATCCGCGACGCGGACGAGATCCTCCTGCTGGAGCGGGGCAAGGCCGTCCAGCGCGGCACCCACGACGAGCTGAAAGAGATCGACGGTCCCTATGCGCGTCTCATCCGGGCGGAGTGATGGAGAAGACGGACGACATCCGGCTGGCCGGCAACGCTCCGCTGGCGCTCGACTCCAGCAACATGTTGTGGCTCGTGGAGGAGGGGACGGTCGAGGTCTTCGCCGTTCCGCGGGATGGTGCGGGATCGAGGACTCACCTCTGCACGGTGGGTCCGGGTCAACTGCTCTGCGGCGGCTCTCCCGACGGTCTCCGGCTCGGCCTGCTGGCCGTGGGGCACGCGAGCACGCGTCTGAGCCGGCTTTCCGGAGCCAGGCTGGCCGAGCTCGCTCGCGACCCGGGAACCGCGGCGGACTTGGTCGCCCGCCTCGACGGCTGGCTCCTGGGTCTCCTCGGCGGAGTCTCCCTGGGAGCGGTTCCGAAAGTCTTCGACGAGATCCGGCCCGGAGGCGAGACCCACCTCGCGGAAGCCGGCCGGGTCGCCCGGGCCCGCGAGGGAGTTGCATGGGTCCGCCACCTGGAGGGGGAGTCGCGTCTTCTCGGGGAAGAGGCCCTCGCGATCCGGAACGGCTCCCTGGTGCCCGTACCCGAAGGGCTCTGGCTGGTCAGCGCCGGCGAGGCCCGGATCGCCGCCTCGGCCACCGGCGACCTGCTGCGGCAGGACGGGCTCTGGGAGGGGCTCGCGCGTTTCCACGAGCTGTGCCTCGGCTATGTCGCCCTCCAGATCGAGCGGGGCGAGCAGCAGGAGCGCGACCGGCTCGGCCGCAAGGCGGACCTGGACCGGGCAACGCTGGGGGAAGCCTACGCGCGCCTGGCTTCCGTGCTTCGGCCGCAGATTCCGGGCGAGCCCGCGTTCGAAGAGACTTCTGACCCTCTCCTCGCCGCCTGCCGTCTGGCCGGCCAGGCTCAGGGGATCTCGATCCGCGCCCGTCCCGAGGCGCAGTCCGGAGCGCGCCAGGCGGATCTCCTGACCCATATCTGTGAGGCCTCGCGGGTCCGCGTCCGGCGGGTGATCCTGCGCGACGACTGGTGGCGCCGCGACAATGGTCCGCTCGTGGCCTTCCGCACGCTGGACCCGGAGCGGAAAGTCCAGCGGCCGGTTGCCCTGCTCCCGACATCGGCCCAAAGCTACCAGGTGGTCGATCCGGTCGAGCGGACGCGGACAACGGTCGACGCGCTCGTCTCCGAGAGCCTGAGCGGCGAGGCCTACATGTTCTACCCGCCCCTGCCGGAGCGTCCGGTGGGCAAGGGGGACCTCCTGCGGATGGCGTTCGGGGACCGGCACCGGGGCGACCTCATGACCATCCTTCTCATGGGGGTCTTCGGAGGGTTGCTCGGCCTGTTCGTCCCGATCCTGACCGGGCAGGTCTTCGGCAACGTCATCCCGGGAGCGGCCCGCGGCCAACTGGCCCAGATCACCCTGGCGCTCATCGTGGCTGGCTTGGCCTCGGCGGCGTTCCAGGTGACCCGGAGCATCGCGGTCCTGCGCCTGGGAGGGAAGATGGACGGCACGGTCCAGGCGGCGGTCTGGGACCGGCTGCTCTCCCTGCCGGTGTCCTTCTTCCGGCGCTACACGGTCGGGGACCTGGTGAACCGCTCGCTAGGGATCGACACGATCCGGACCCTGTTCATGGGCAACGTCCTCACCTCGATCCTGGCGGCGGTCTTCTCGCTGTTCAGCTTCGCTCTCCTCTTCTACTACAGTTGGCGGCTGGCGCTGCTGGCCACGGCGCTGGTCGCGGTCCTGGCCGCGGTGGCAGGAGGCCTGACCTGGCTTCAGCTCCGGCACCAGCGCGAGCTCCTGCGCCAGGAGGGCCGGATGTCCAGCCTGCTCTTCGGCCTGATCAACGGCATCGCCAAGCTGCGGGTGGCGGGAGCCGAAGGCCGGGCCTACGCGCGCTGGGCCGAGGGGTTCGCCGAGCAGCGGCGCCGGACGTTCGCGGCACAGCGCGCCGCCAATGCCCAGACCTCCTTCAACGCCGTCTATGGCGTGGTGGCCTCCCTGGCGATCTTCGCGGTGGCCGGCTTCTCCTCGGAGTCGTCCCTTCCCCTGGGCGAGTTCCTCGCCTTCAACGCCGCCTTCGGGCAGTTCCTGGCCTCGGCGCTGGCCCTGGTGGGCGTCCTCTCCAGCATCCTCGTCATGGTGCCGGTCTGGGAGCGGCTCTCGCCGATCCTCGAGACGATGCCCGAGGTCGATGGCTCCAAGGCCGACCCTGGAGAGCTGGCGGGGGACATCGAGTTCAGCCACGTCTCCTTCCGCTATCAGCCGGACGGTCCGCTCATCCTGGACGACGTCTCCTTCCGGGCGAGACCGGGCGAGTTCATAGCCCTGGTTGGCCCCTCGGGGGCAGGCAAGTCGACCTGTCTGCGCCTGATCCTCGGTTTCGAGAAACCGTTCTCGGGCTCGATCTACTTCGACGGCCAGGACCTGGCCTCGCTCGCGGTCCGCTCCGTGCGGCGCCAGATCGGGGTGGTCCTCCAGACCGGCCGCCCGATGGCCGGGAGCATTTTCTCGAACATCGTCGGCAGCGCGAACCTGGGGATCGAGGACGCCTGGGAGGCAGCCCGGATGGCAGGCCTGGAGGAAGACATCAAGGCCATGCCCATGGGCATGCACACGGTCATCAGCGAGGGAGCGGAGACCTTTTCCGGAGGTCAGAAGCAGCGCATCCTGATCGCCCGGGCCATCGTTCACCGGCCGAGAATCGTCCTCTTCGACGAAGCGACCTCGGCGCTGGACAACCGCACCCAGGAAGTAGTGAGCCGCAGCCTGGAACGTCTCAATGCCACCCGCATCGTCATCGCGCACCGTCTGAGCACCATTCAGAACGCCGACCGGATCTACGTCGTCGAGGGGGGGAGGGTGGTGGACGAGGGGACCTACGACGACCTGATCCGGCGGAACGGCCCCTTCGTCCGTCTCGCCGAGCGGCAGATCGCCTGAACCAAGGAGCACCATGAGAAAAGTCCTGTTCCTCTTCGGCCAGTTGAGCGACGACGACGTAGAGTGGATGCTGAGGGCCGGCAGGAAGCGGTCCCTCCGGGAGGGGGACGTCTTGATCCGCCAAGGCGTCCCGGTCGACGAGGTCTTCATCCTTCTGGAAGGCCGGCTCGCCGTCTGGCTGAAGCTCCGTCGCGATCAGGAGCGGGAGATCGCCCGGCTCCAAGCCGGAGAGATCGTCGGCGAGATGTCCTTCGTGGACGCCCGTCCGCCCTCGGCGACTGTGAAGGCCCTGGAAGAATCGACGGTCTTCGGTATCTCCAAGGCGGTCCTGAGCGCCAAACTGTCCGCCGATCAGGGCTTCGCCGCCCGCTTCTACCGGGCGCTGGCGATCTTTCTCTCCACGACTGTTCGGGAGCGCCACCGGGCGCTCGGGTATGGGAGCGAAGAAGACCTGGAAGGGATGGAGGATGAGGCGGATGAGCTCGACGGCAACGTGCTGGATGGGGTTTATCTGGCGGGGGAGCGGTTCGACCGGATGGTCAAACGGATCATGGTTTCCTAGAGGGGAGCACTTGCGCGCTCAATCTATCCAGTGCGATGCGTCGCAGAGTCTCGATCGTGTGGTTCTCTGAATCAATGTGATTCCCCGTAGGATCTGCAGGTTGGCCTGTACCAGCTCGCTGCAGTAACCGGCACACATACAGCTCTTCATGATTCGTCAAGCCAACCCGATTGGCAGTCATGTGCAGTTGGCTCTGCAGGATACGCTCGCGAACCATCTCTTCCGCGTCGCGAATCAAGTCTGCCAGACGCCGGCTGGCCAGTTGTAAATAAGGAAAGGATGGCCTCTCCAGCTCCAAGGAGAAAAGCGCGCGTAGCTGGGCTTCCTGCTTCTCAAAGACTCGGTCGGCGGCTTGGTCGATGGTCGCAATGCTGGGCCAAATCTTGAAGTAGTAGGTGTTCCACCGTTGAAGATCTTCGTGACTATCCGAGAAGCCCAACGCCTGGTTCAGAATCATGCGAAAAATAAAGGATAGCTGTTGCGGCCGGCTATAACCTTCACACTTGATGCTCATTTGAAGAGCCTCGATGCTGGATACCTCAAAAAGGTCCAGAGAATCCTCAAGGCGGTCAGGACCGCCATATCTCTCGACCTCCGGATGGAACTCGAAACGTTCCAGATGCTGATCTGGATAGACTCGATCATCAGTCTCCAAGGGAGCTTGAGCGAGAATCGCAGCATTTTGCTCCTGAATCCTGGTGACAGGGATAGTAGCTTTAGAGGGCCAGCGTTCGAAGAATTCCTCCGCTCGGTGTCGTAGATAGATCTCGATCTCTTCTACACGATCACATCGGCACTGCAGCCGTAAACGGATATGTGGGCCACCAAGGCTATACCGAATAAAAAAAAATCTCTCTATCTGGCCGGTTTGGAAGAAGTGCATAACCGACGGAGCAATCAATGAGCCGAGAAGTCGCTGTTGATCACTGTGATAAAAAATGTGGAATGAGCACCAACTCGGACGGAAATCCTCGCGTTGCATATGCTCAGGGGCCTGTGGTGACGCATTCAGAGCCGATGCTTCTCAACATGGCAAACAAAAGCAGAGGAGCGCGCAAGCGTACCGGTAAGCCCAACTGTGCGAGACCACAATGGATCGCCTCGCGCAAAAGTGCGAATTCGGAAAAGCGCTGGCCGTCGACCTCTCTTCGGGCAAGGGCGACGAGGCTCGGCAGGGTCTGAAACAGATCCTCGCTGTGCGCAAGCAGGTCCCACGTCATGCTAAAATTCTCGATGTTGCGATGGCCAATCCAGGGGGGGAGGCTCATTAAGCACGTCTCAGCAACCATAAAGCGATCGTCTCGCAACATATGGATCAGCGTTGAGGCTGCGTATCGCCAGAAGCGGAAAGCCCACTCAGGATCGTGCCGCAACTCCCGATCCACCGCATGGATGAGACGCAGGGCAGAGCCATGGATTGGGGCGCCGTTCCGATGAATCAACTCGCCAGCCGACCATTTCGAGAGGTCAGTGAAACAGGACTGCAATTCGTCTATCCCTGCTCCGGGACGGGTAAGATTCAGAGGATAGCCATGCTCGGGGTGGTCAAAAAAACAATATGTGTTGTTGGCAGCCATGCCGGGCAGCCGGTCGGCTTCGCAGAGCGCCTTGCCTTGGCAAGCACGATGGATTTCCTCAAGCTTCTCCGGAGAAAGATAAATCGTGCTGGGGTTTACCGCTAGATATTTATTAAGTCTGGTCGTGAGTTGGTCTTCTACGGCCCTCCGATTGGTAGGAGTGACACCGAACAGAAGATATATGTGGGGACCGCGGGCATCGAAGCGATCAAACCAGAATTTATCGATTAACTCCGAGCTCCAGAGATATTGAGACGCTGGCCCAATGCAGTTGGCCAGCAGTTGGTCCTGCTCGTGATCTCCCCACTGATAAACAACCAGAGCGAGATTCTTCATCCTTCAACGCCTCGACACGATCAATAGACGATAACCGGTCCCAGGTGGGTATAGAACAGACGAATTGCCCGCTTTGTCATAAACAGCCTGAGCTCGGTGTCTAGGAGGCTGCGTAGGAAATTGCGGTCGCTCTCGCTCAGGCCAATCGAAGAATAGAAGTCGATGATCTGAGGAAAGCGCACCTCGCGGCCGTCGGTGAGAGTGCAAAGCGGAACGGTATTTTCGTTCATTCCTTGAACTGCTTCGAGGTGATCACGCATCATGATCCACTGTTGGCGGTCTCGTGCAATCCGCGCTTTCTGGAGTCGAAAGTCCATGCAATGGTGCGCAAAGGGGAGGAGGATATCCTCTTGGGAAACAGCGCACCGAATCGCTCTTTCAGCTTGCCCGAGAAGCATTTCCGCGCCCTCGAAATCGTCTTCAAGGTAGTGAAGATAGGCCGCGACGCTGTAGAACCAACGCGATACTATGTGTCCGATCGACGATTCCACTGCGAACAGGGACGGTAGCGTTTGCTCGATCTGACCAAGATAGCACCGCCCTTCTGCTATGCGGCGCGTCCGCAGCGACTGAAGTGCGTGGCTGCTGCGCGTTTCCATGTCAGCGGCACCGGATTGATGGTAGCGCTCAACCCAGTGAGCGGCGCGTTCGCCCCGGCGAGCGATGTAATCACAAATCCCTGGAGGGAAAAAATCGTATTTTGGTATTTTGCTCGCGAGTGTCACTGCTGCCTCCAGAAAAGAAACCCGGCCTGCCCGGGTAGGGCAGGCCGGGTTTTCACCCGCAGCGATGCTTAGGCCGACTCGACGTCCTTGGGGCTGTTCGAGCAGTTGCTGCCACCGGTGGTGCAGCAGCAGGTCTCGCTGGGAAGAGCGGCGCCACCAGCCACGGACTCCAGCTCGTCGTCATTCAGGGCTTCGATCTCGACGTTCTCGATGTCGTTCTTGGACATAACCATCTCCTCTGTTGTGGAGCTACTTGTAGCTCCGGTTGATATCGACCTACACCACGTTGGTGAAGGCTGATAGCTCATATCCCTTTGCCATGCGTGACTCGCGCTGACCAAAAGTGACGGCCTCAAGTTGTAACTCAAGCGCTCTCGGCTGACCGAAAGCATCCTTGGGGAAGTCTCCGGGCTCCGGCAGCATTTCTTCCGCAATGATTGGCTCAGGAGTAATTTTAAGCAAGGTGCGAAAGACTGCAGCGAAGGATGGAGATGTGAAATCAATGTATTGCGGCTTATAGGTATCGTCACCGAGTGTCGGGCGCTTCTCCAGAATGAAGAGTCTCTCCGGA
This sequence comes from Thermoanaerobaculia bacterium, assembly GCA_035556715.1. Classification (GTDB taxonomy): domain Bacteria; phylum Acidobacteriota; class Thermoanaerobaculia; order Multivoradales; family UBA5704; genus DATMER01. Next base: position 128,030 of record DATMER010000026.1, on the reverse strand, counting down.
AGCCCACAGTTAATTCGCCAGCGGTTCAACGCACGGAAGAATTGGTCGTCGGATGCGCTCTCCTGCTTCCTCACGAGCTCACCCATAGAGAGCTTCCACCGGCGACGAAGTACGACGACCCGGCCTATGCTCACTCGATCACGAACCAAAGCGCCGTCAGTCGCTACAAACTGAGGCATGGGAATGACGGGCCTGAGCTCTCCTGGTCCAAACAGGCTCAAGAACTTGACAAGGATTGGCATTGCGTGGAGCCTGGTTCCACCGAGATGCACGGGCAAAAGCCAGTTTCCGGCGGAATCAACCAACCTCAGTGAATGGTCCTCCGACAGTTCGATCGACAAGTCCCGAAGTGTCAGCCGCCGCTCTGGAGGAGCTCCAGAATTTTCACCGGGAAACTCCAGAACGCGAGGAGTTTGGAGCGCATGCACGTTGAGAGTATCTCCTTGCGCACAGAGAAGATCTATGAGTTCGGCTCTCTGGCCGGCGATTTGCAAACGAGAGCTCTTCTCGAAATGAAAAGCTAACCGTTGCCGCAGAGTCTCTCCCATGACAGCCGTGTAGCGACTGCTGTATCTACCGGTTCCCTCGTGGAGGCGGTTGAGAACCCAAAGATCGCCATTGGCCAAGGCTGGTTGAAGAAACAGGCAGCCACCCACCAGCAGAGCGTAGGATGGAGGAATCTCGCTGACAAGTTGGTCGATTGCTTCCGGTAGAATACGAAGACCATCCTTGGCAGGCGCGAGGGTTCTCTCGAGTCGCTCCGCCAGAGAGCTTCTGAGCCGCTTGACGTCCTTGAGTGATTCCAACTCCCAGGGATCAAAGGTGGCGGTCCAGTTTCCGGTCTGACGAATATCTGCCTCGGACTTCAAATACTCCCTATATAGCGCCTGTGCCTCGGCGAATGCGTCCATCAAGCCGACTCGCCTTCTCCCGGGCCAGTTCTTCTTGATGAAGGCGGAACAGGTCATGAGAAAATCAACTTTTCGATCGTAGAAATTCCCAAGCGCCAGTAAAGGTTCGACGTCTTCCAGGGCCTTCTCCAGAACCGTTCTGGGTAAGGTTACGATCTCGCCGTTCGGGGACGCCACCGACTGGATAAAGACATCTTCATAGAGGTCCCCCTTGGGGGCTTGGACCAGTTTTGCATCAGAAGCCAGGCCTGCGTACGAGATTACTTGTTTCCAGGACTCACTCAAGAGTCTCGATATTTCGCCGCCGATCCGTTCGGGAGCAACCGCTTCCGCAAACTCATCTTCTAGATCAATGATGCGGGCAAGCTGTTGAATGAGCTTTGCAAACTCATCAGAACATGCCGAAGAGCGGAGGAAATGGAGAAACTGTGTCTCGGCTCGAACATCGGTGTTGCACCACGGGACAACTGGCTCTAGGAAACCGACAGAAAGCAGGCTGCTCAGCATGGAGGTTGCGCGTTCCGGGGAGTCGAAGAAGGAACCTAAAGTCGCAAGGGCCTCGGCATAGCAGAACCTTTTATCCCCGAACCTTGACCGCATGTGCTCCACTGTGGCTGAATTCAAATCCATGCGCAGGATCGCGGGTTGATTCAATCTGGTTCCCCGTGTTTCGGGATCCGGCCCGCGGTAGCCGCGCCGGAAAAATCGGAATCGTCCCGGAGAAATTTCCTCGATACTATTGTTCAGGACGAGAATCAAGCGCTGCTGAAGCCCCGGAGCCGTGAACAGCACCTCGATCATCTGGTGAAAAAGATAGCGTTTGAGACGTAACAGTGAATGTTGTTGAAAGGGGCCCGGAAACCAGATCGGAAGGTTCAAGTCTGAAGGAGCACGTTCCTCCAAGACCCCCAGACCTACGGGAGTCAAGGTCGAAAACGGAGACAGCTTGAGCGCGGCGCGGCTGATAAAGCGCAGGAGGCTCTGCTCGAGCTTGAGCTCCTTGCGGCCAAACTGGTTCGGGGGGCACACCCGAAGGCGGTCGATATTCGCTGCCGTCGAAGGGCTCGCGAGGCCAATGCCGCGAGCCATGGATGGGTCGACCGCGCGTTGGGCCAACTCTGCGCGTTCATCTTGGCGCTGCTCATCAAAAGCCCGCGAGAAGTCTCGGGTTTTCTCTTTGGCCGCGATCTCCAGCAGGACTACGCGTTCCATCGCTTCGCGCACTTCCGAGGGCAACTCGGCCTCCTGAGGAGGCGTCCAGGAGCTACCGATTTCCCGCCCGTTGAAACAAGCCCGTCTCCAGCGCAACAAGAGGCGCCGCACATCGGGTGCTGCCGCCGGCACGGCTTCATGAAGTACGTCGACCGAGTGAGCGCGCGCACGGCCCAGTTCCGCCTCGTGGCTTTCGAGGTCGAGGACTTGCTCAACGAGCTGGCTATGGAAGGGTTCGATGGCAGAGGCCGTCAGGCCACCCACTCGAACGATACAGGGCAGCCAGCCCATCATGAATCCGCCCATTCCCAGTCTGGATAGAGTCCCACTGGCGGTCTCTCGACTCCCATCGCAGCAAGGAGTAGATGGCAAAGAAAACCCTCATTGAGGAGATTCACGCCGAGCTGGTTGGATACGCCATGGAGAATCTTGAAAATCGGGGTGAAGCGCGGGTCCCAGGCAAACGGGTCGAGGCGGCAGGGGAGAATCTGGGGGCCGGAAAACCACTGGTAAAGGTCGGCCACCGCCTGCTGCCAAGTAGTTACAGTATCTTGTGAATGATCCCACGATTCTCTTAAATAGACGGACAGGGCGCTGTCGGGATCGCGAACTTTCGAGAGATTTTCTTCACAGCGGTCGAAAAGGTTGGTCGCGCCATCCTCCGGTGTTTCACTCGGTGCGAGCAAGAATCGGAACAGAGAGTCGCGGTGATAGGTGAGATAACGCTTTCTGAGGCTGCTGGACCAATCGACCACGGCAAGTGCTTCGGTGAAGATTGCTATGAGCGTCTTTTGCTTTTTATTGAGCGGGATTGGGGAGCCATGCTCTTGAAAGACGTCGAGCACGCGATCGCAACCTGCTGCCAGGCAGCCGGTGACGAGAGAGACGTATCGATCGTTCTCCAGAAGACCTCCACCCCCCAGGGACACTGAGCTTCTCCGGTAGTGAGTCCATAGCAGCGTACGATCGGGATGGTCGTCCGAAGTCGTATCCTCCTCGTCGACAGGAGGCGCTCCACGCCACGCAATGGATCGTTCCGCAGAAGGAAGCGGTATCTGCGCCCAAGCCGCTTCCAAGGAGTTCTCAAGCAGGCCTTGCAGTCGCCGGCAGTTTTCTGGAGCTCCGTGAATGCGGATTTTGAGGTGCTCGCCACCCTTGCCATACCGCAGCAGCCATAGAGATATATCTGGGAGGTCCTGTGCTCGAAGGCCCTTGCGAAACGGAACGATCGCATAAGCCACCAACTCGTCGAGAGCGGCGTGGCAGTATATACTTGCGGTGAGAGTCGGATCAGGAAAAGCCTGTGATTCTTCGAGGGCCAGAAGAGATGTATCTTTGTGTGCCGCGACTCTCGATCTCAAAGCGATCACCCTTCTAATTCATGGCCAGGATACAGGGCAAGGATGGTTCCGCCAGCCGCAGGAAGGCATAACCGATTCCCGAGGCACCGGTAAAGAATCCAGGATCGAAACCCTGAGGCAACTGCCAGTGGAAGTCATACGAATCACTGGCCTTGTTGCGCACGCGAAGCGCGAGTCTCATGGCTTCCTCGAGAAGGTCGTCGGATTGCAATGTCCGGGCGGCCTGGAACAGGATTTCGGCTCGCCCCATATTGCCACAACAAACGTGATCCGCCATGGTCAGTTTTTGTGCCCGAGTCGTCTCGAGAGCGATGCCGAGCTCCTCGCGAATCGCGGACGTATCCTCGATATCGAGAATCTCCAATCGACTGAGGGCGATGCCGGGTGCCCCATGGCACCAGTTGTTGAGGCAGCGTTGCTGCCCTTTGGACAATGCTCGTAGATCCAGCCAGTTTCGATCTTCCGGTGAGTAGGTCGTGCGTTCGAACTCGATGCCCTCTCGGGCTGCTTCCAGGAAAGCCCGCTCACCCGTAGCCCTGTACAGGCGCATCAGGGCGTAGGCGACCCCTGCGGCTCCGTGGGAGAATCCACTCAGCGGCGGGAACTTGGGCACACTGACCCAGCCCCGCGGCCGGTCCTCATAGGAAACCCGCTTGTCAACGAGTCTCTGGCCGCACATTCTCGCGAGATCGAGAGAAGTGCCCCCCGCGGGAAGAGGATCCTGCGACACTTCGTGCAAGACCAGCAAGGCAGCCACCATTCCAGCGACACCGCTAACCAAGTCGTCGCATACTTCTGCTGCGAGGCGTTCCTCGGTGACGAGCACCGTCAGGTCGCGCGCTTCCTGCAGCAGTTCTGCGTCTTTCAGCATGTCGGCGACTCGAGTGTAGGCGTAAATCAGTCCACCGAGACCGAAGATGCCGCCCAACCCCAGGCGGAATGACCGACGATTCTCTTCTACCGCCAAGACTTTACGCATTGCCCTTCGTGTAGGAGCCACGGTGGCAAGGCTCCTCTGGCACCAGCCCGAGCCTGGCTGGACGATCTCCAGGGCTGCGAGGAAAAGAGCTACACCAGCCCGCCCGTCGTACAGGTGAGCGGTCAGGTTTTTCGTCTGCGGCGGTTCGTCGGGCTCAAGGAGCCGGACGACGTTCCAGCCCACGTCACCACTGGGCAGGTCAATCTGATGGTCGATGATCAAGCGGCCGAGTGATAATCCAGTCTCGATACACCGATTGCGGTCAACATCTCCGATTGTGGGTGACGGGCTTTGGCTCGACATGCTGAGTTCGTGTGGTGACTGCAGAGTCGCACTCCCCCTGTGAAGTCCGGAGATCAGCCGGGTTCAAGAAGTATGGTGCTTGCCCCGGCCAAATCGTGACAATCCTCCGCAGATCTCTTATAGCCGCGCTGCGATGTTTGCCCCACGCGTGGCCTGACGGTAAACTGGGCTCGTGCTAACCTGGCCAGGGCCATGAGATGCCCCCGTTGCGACTTCGACAGTCCGCCCGGCCTGAAGTTCTGTGGCCAATGCGGGGCGAAGCTCGGCGCAATGTGCCCCCGGTGTGGGGTGGAGAACCCCCCCGGGTTCAAGTTCTGCGGCGATTGCGGGAGTTCCCTGACGGCTCCCGCAGCGGAGGAGCTTGTTGAGCCGCAGCGTCCGGCCTCCATCCTACAGGCCTACACCCCTCCTCACCTGACAGGCCTCCAGACCAGGACCGCTCTGGAGGGCGAGCGCAAGCAGGTGTCCGTCCTCTTCTGCGACCTGGTGGGCTCGACCGCCCTCGCGGACCGCCTGGGTCCCGAGACCATGCACCTGCTGCTGAACCGGTTCTTCGAGCTGGCGCTGGGGGAGGTCCACCGGTACGAAGGGACGATCAACCAGTTCTTGGGGGACGGCTTCATGGCCTTGTTCGGAGCGCCCATCGCTCACGAGGACCATGCGCGCCGGGCCGTGCTCGCCGCCCTGGGCCTCCAGAAGCTGCTCCTGGAGCAACGGACCGAGCTCGATGAGCGCCATGGCGTGGAGCTTAGAACCCGGATCGGGATCAACACGGGCTGGGTGGTAGTCGGCGGCATCGGGGACCACCTCCGGCAGGACTACACCGCCATCGGAGACACGACCAACCTGGCGGCCCGGCTGCAGGAGATCGCGGAGCCGGGGACTGTCCTGATGAGCGAAGCCACCATGCGCTTCCTCCATGGGTCCGTCCAGGCCGAAGCCTTGGAGCCTGTCCATGTGAAGGGCAAGGAGGCCCTGATCCAGGCCTATCGCGCGTTGAGCGCCGGCTCCCTGTATTCCGAGCAGGCGATCCTGAGCGGTGCGGCCTTGTCTCCGTTTGTCGGCCGCCAGCGGGAGATGGCGATCCTGGACGAGCTGCGGGAGCGGGCCGCGGGCGGGGAGGGGCAGGTCCTCGGGATCGCGGCTGAGGCCGGCTCCGGCAAGTCCCGAATCCTGTACGAGTTCCGGCGCCGTCTCTGGGATCGGCCCGTGATGCATTTTGCCGGGCGCTGCCTCTCTTATGGTAGCGGCATCCCCTATCTCCCCCTGGTGTACATGCTGCGCAACGAGTGGGGGATCGGCGATGCCGACGGCCCGGCGGTGGTGACCGAAAAGGTCCACTCGGGTCTCGCGGGAAACCAGCCCGAGGAGTCCCTGCCGTACCTCCTGAGGCTCCTCGGGATCCGGGAGGAGGGGGACCGCCTGGCAGAGCTGAGCGCGCAGGCTTTGCAGGCCCGGACCTTCGCCATCCTCCGGCAGATGATCCTGAACGCGGGACGGGGCCGCCTGATGGTCCTGCAGATCGAGGATCTCCACTGGATCGACCAGGCTTCGGAGGAGTTTCTCTCCTACCTGGTCGAAGGGCTGGCCGCGGCCCGGATGCTCCTGCTGGTCACCTACCGCGCGGGGTACCGGCCGCAATGGATCGAGAAGTCCTATGCCACGCAGATCGTCCTTCCGCGGCTGTCCGACCGGGAGAGCCGGCAGGTCGTCGAGGCCGTGCGCCGCCGGTCGAGGATGACGGACGACCTGGTGGAAACCGTCCTGAGCAAGGCGGAGGGAAACCCCTTCTTCCTGGAGGAGCTCACCCGGTCGCTCCTGGAGAGCCCGGACGTGTCGGTGCCCGACACGATCCAGGGGGTTCTACTGGCCCGGATCGACCGGCTGCCGGAGGCGCACAAGAAGCTTCTCCAGACCGCCTCGGTCCTGGGACGCGAGTTCTCTCTAGCTCTCCTGGCGTCGCTCTGGGAGCATGAGGTGAGCCCCGGGCCTCTGCTGGCCGACCTCAAGCGCTGGGAGTTCATCCACGAGGAGCCGATGTCCGAGGAGCCCCGCTATTTCTTCAAGCACACGCTCACCCAGGAGGCCGTCTATCAGACCCTTCTGGTCAGCCGGCGCCAGACGTTGCACGCGGCGGCCGGCCGGGCCTTCGAGCGGCTGTACGAGGACCGGCTGGAGGATGTCTACGACCGTCTCGCCTATCACTACTCGAAGGCGGATGACCCCGGGAAAGCCGTTCTTTATCTCGTCCGCTTCGCCGACCGGGCGGCAGCCGGCTACGCTCACAACGAGGCGGCCAAGGCGCTGCGCGAAGCCCTGGAGCATGCTGCCCACCTGCCGGCGGAGGAGAGGGACCGCCGCGCGATGGATCTGATTCTCCAACTCGCCGCCTCCCTCCTTCCCCTGGCGAAGCTCACCGAGACCCTGGAGCTTCTGGATGGACACCGGGAGGTGGTGGAGCGCGTTGGAGATCCTGGGCTCTCCGGCCGCTTCCACTTCTGGCTGGCCCACACCCACAGCTATCTCGGGAACCAGGAGGAGGCCGCGAAGAACGCCAGGCTGGCGATCGAAGAGGCGCGGCGCAGCGGAGATCCCGGCACCGAGGGCAAGGCTTGCTACGTGCTCTCCCGCGATGCCTTCTGGGCGGGACGGTTCTCCGAAGGAATTCAGCAGGGGCTTCAGGCCGTGCTCCTGCTGGAGAGGAGCGAGGACCGGTGGTGGCAGGGGCAGGCCTACTGGGTGGTGGGCTTTCACCAGTACGTCCTCGGCAGATTCAAGGAGGCTTTCGAGGCGATGGCGGAGGCTGAGGAGATCTGGAAGGCCCTGGCCGATCCCCGCCTCGACCCGTCCTGGAGCACCGGCTACTTCCATGCTTCCCTCGGAGACTGGGAGGCGGGGATCGAGGCGTGCCGGGGCGGTCTCTCCCGGGCTCAGGACCCTCTCAACACGGCCGCCGCAATGGGCTTTCTCGGATACGCCTGGCTGGAGAAGGGCGATCTCCAGCAGGCGATCGACACCCTGGAGGACTCGATCGCGAGGGTGGAGCAGACCGGCATGCGGCAGCTCCAGGGGTGGTTCTCCGCCTTCCTGGCCGACGCGTACCTCCGCGCTTCGCGGCCCGCCGAGGGTGGAGAGATGGCGCGGCAGGCGCTGGAGGTGACCCAGGGCTCCCGGTTCTGGTACGGCGCCGGGCTGGCGCGAAGGGTCCTGGGACGGATCGCCTGCACCCTGGGGCATCACGCCGAGGCGGAGGACCATCTCCGGGAAGCGCTGGAAGGCTTCCGCTCTCTCGGGGTGCCTTTCGAGGTGGCGCGGACCCATCTCGACTTGGCGCTGCTCGCTCATGCTCGGGAGGATGCCGCGGAGACGGCCGCGGAGCTCTCGGAGGCCCACCGTGCCTTCCTGGACCTGGGCGTCCCGAGATATGCGGAGCGGGCCGAGCGGATCGCTCGCGAGCTTGCGGTCCCGCTGGCGCTGGCTTCTTAAGATCTCGGCCGCTCGGGGAGATACCCGAAGAGCAGATAGGCCTTGGTTTCAAGTTTCCGATCGGGCCGGCAGATGACCTTGACGTGGCTCAGCTTGTGGTAGCAGAAACCTGCCTGGAAGCGCTCGGAGCCGGCCCAGGCCAGGGCGGCATCCCGCTTTTCAGGACGGCACAGGCCCCGGCCCACCAACCTCTCGAATAGCTCGCTCCAGCGGGGCTCCCGCCGGGGCAGCCGCGCAAACGAGCCCTCGATGCCGATCCGGGGCAGGATCTCTTCCCCGAGGTCCAACGACAGGTGGATCCTCTCGACGCCCTCGAAGAGGGCGGCCTCGTCTTGCACCCAGGGAACCGCTTCCGGCGCCACCCGTTCCAGGTAGGCGAGGATGCCGGCCGGGTCCAGGCCGAAGATCTCCAAGCGCAGGGCGTCGAGGCCTCGCGGCAGGAGACTGAAGGCGTAGAGGAGATAGGCCGGCGCGGGGATGGTCTCATGGCAGAGCTGGATGAGCCGCCGTTGGCCGGAGGTGAGAGGTTTACCGTGGAGGGAAGGAAAAAGGGTCCCGGTCAACCAGTGGAGGTCCGCATCGCGGAAAAGCTTCGCGCAGACGATGGGCCGCAGGACGTCCCCGGGCTCGCAGTCCAGGTCAAACTCGAGCCAGACCGAGTGAACGGGTGCAGCCCAGGCGGGAAGAAGAGGAGCGAGCCCGAGAGCCTCGGCAGGGTCCTGGACACGGAGCGCGAGGTCGATCGGTCCGGCCTCCACGCCCAAGCGGATCTCGACGGCTGCCAGGAGGTTCCCGGGCAGCCGCCGAGCCAGCCGGCGCAACCGCTCCGTGCCCTCCGGATGGAAGAGAGGCTCTCGGAGATGCTGCTGAAGGACGGACAGCCAGTCGTCACAGGTCAGGGACGGCTTCGGGCTCGTTATCCGCCGCCTCCGGGTGGAGGGGTTGTGCCGCCGCCCCAGCCATCGTCGCCGCCGGCCGCCTGCTCCAACTCGTCGTCGGACAGCTCGCGGTTGTTTTCAATCTGCTCCCGCAGCTCGTCCGGGGAGGCATCGTCGGGATGCTTCTCGGCGCCGAGCTGTTCGTCAGCTCTTCTCATGATCGGGCTCCTTTTGTCCTGCTTGGACTCCTTCCAGTCTAGTCCGACAGGCCGGGTCGGTCAATGAAGGAGACTGCAAGGGGCGAGCCCGGTAGAATCGCCGGGATGCCATCCAACCTATCGCCATCGGGGAAGCGGCTCGTCCGGCTCCTCCTCCTGGGCTCGAGCCTCTTTGTCAGCCTCCTGGCCGCCGAGCTGGCCGTCCGCCTCGCCCGTCCCCAGGCGGTGATGACGGTCTCCCGCGGTCTCTACCAGCCCGATCCGCCTCGCCGATACCGGATCGCGCCCGGGTTCCGGGGCACCATCACGAACCAGGTGGAGTTCGACACCGAGGTTGCCACGAACAGCCTCGGTCTGAGGGGGCCGGAGGCCGGACCGAAGCGGGGGCTCCGCATCCTCGCTCTCGGGGACTCGTTCACGTTTGGGGTGGGAGCGGAGCAGGAGGAGACCTGGCCGGCGCGGCTGGCGGAGATCCTCGGGGCCGAGGTGCTCAACGCCGGGGCTCCCGGGTTCGGAGTGCCGGACGCGGTCGCCTGGTACGAGCAGTACGGGGTGGAGCTCGAGCCGGATGTGCTCGTATTGGCGGTGTTTCTGGCGAACGACCTTCAGGACGCTTCTCCCGATCAGCCCAAGGTGGCGGTCGTCAACGGCGAGCTGGTGGTGCCGGGGGAGACCGGCGGCCTCCGGCGTTGGCTCTATTACAACTCCCACCTCTTCCGGCTCCTCAAGAGCTCGGTGCTGGAAGGACGGGCGCGGTCGCTGGTCGGTATGCGCGAGCCGTGGGCGGTGCGGGAGCTGAGGTCGGAGTTTTCCATGTACTCTCCGGCGCTGCCCGAGGAGCTTCGGCGCGGCGCCGAGGCGACGGAGCGGGCTGTTGCGAAGCTGGCACAGTCCCGGTCCAAGGTGGTGGCGGTGCTGGTCCCCTCGTTGCCTCAGGTCGATCCCGCGAGGTGGCAGGCCGTGCTCTCGCAGCTCGGGCTCGATCCGGCCCGGCACGATCCGCGGCGGCCGAACCGGCTGTTCCGGGAGATCTTCGAGCGGCATGGGGTGCCGGTGGTGGATCTGACGGACACTTTCCAGGAGGCGGTCGGGCGGGGTGAGCGGATCTACTACCCGATCGATCAGCACCTCACTCCGGCGGGCTACGAGCTGATGGCCCGGAGCGTGGGCGAAGCCCTGAGATAGAGCACGGCATCCCCCCGGAACGGCGCCCGCACCCGTCGCGCGGCCCGGCCGGCGGGGATGATCGCCCCGGAGCCTGGATCGAGCCACTCCGCTTCGCCCTCGCGATGGTACGCGGACAGATCGATCTTGCCCCGCCCCCGGGGCAGATACACCACCATCCCGCCCTCTCCGGCCAGGCAGTGCCCCGAGGAGCAGAGGTCCGGCGAGGGGACCATGCGGGCGAGGTCGAGCCTCTCCGCGAGGTGGCGGGTCTGGCCCATGGCCCGGCGGGCGTCCTCTCGCTCCGGGTCGTCGTCAAGGGGGTCCATGTAGATGGGGTGGTGCCCGGCCAGGAAGCTTTTCCAGACCCAGGCCCGGTCGCCGCCGATCCCCCAGAGGTGGTCCGTGTCCAGAAGCACGACCTTGCTGCCATCTGCAAGGGGCGGGGAGCGCTTGTAGCCTCCTCGATGATTGGGGGAGATCCAGTCGGCCGGGCTGCGGAGGAGGTCCTCGTTCCTGCCGCGGGGAAAACAGGAGGTCATGCCCACGGGATGGGGGGAGAGCGTCTTCAGGTAGCGGATCAGGTGGTACTGCCAGTCGCGGGACTCGCCGGGGCTTTCGTTGGAGATCTCCCAGAGGACGTCGAGATCTCCGACCGTCTCGACCACCTTCCGGACGTAGGTCTCCTGGAGACGGGTGATCGCGGGCACTCGAAGCGTGTGCACGTCCGCGCCGTCGATCCCGTTGACGTTGTTGGTCCGGTTGAAGGGGTGGCGGGGCCAGGGGTTCCCTTCGCCGTTGTCGTGGATCGACCAGCCGTTGAAGAGCATCACGGCCACGTAGAAGCCGCGCTCCCGCGCCCGGACCACCCGCGCCCGGAGACGCTCGAAGTACTCGGGGTTGAAGCGGGAGAGGTCGAATCTCGGACCAGTCCTCAGGTAGATAGTCGGGTTGACCTCGTGCGTCCAGGCCTCGTGGGTCCAGAGGCGGATGAAGTTGTGGCCCCAGGAGGCGAGGCGGTCCAGGTAGCCCTCGAAGTCGAAGCCGCCGGGGCGCTCGCCGTTGTCGAGCAGGACGTCCCAGTGGTGCGAGCCGGTCAGGTAGATAGCGCGGCCCGCATCCGAGAAGTACCGGGGGTTGTCGGGATGGACGCGCAGGGGAGCCACGCCCGTATAGTAGGATGACGCGCCCCGATGAAACCCGTCCTTCTTCTCTCGACCCTTCTTCTCCTGGGATGTGGCCCCAAGTTGGCGGAGAACGCCCCGCGCCGCGTCTTCTTCATCACGGTCGACACCCTGCGGGCGGACCACATGAGCCTGTATGGCTACCCGCGGCAGACCTCGCCGGAGATGGACAGGCTGGCCGCGGGCGGGGTGACCTTCGAGCGGGCGATCGCGCAGTGGCCCAAGACCGGGACGTCGTTCGCGTCCATGTTCACCGGCCAGTACCCCCAGACCACGGGGCTCACGCACCGGGCCGCCATCCGCATCCCGGAGGAGTACCTGACCCTGCCGGAGCTGTTCCAGGAGAGCGGCTACACGACTCTGGGGGTGGTCTCCAACGCCGTGCTCGCGGCGCAGTTCGGCTGGAATGACGGCTTCGACGAGTTCCTGGAGACGTGGGGGGGCGGCGACTTCCCGGAGGACCCGCACGTCTTCCGCGAGCTGATCCACGCGCCCCGGGTCAACGAGCTGGCCCTGCCTCTGCTGGAGAAGCACGCCAAGGAGAAGAAGACGGAGCGCCTCTTCGTCTGGCTGCACTACACCGACCCGCATGCCCCGTACATGCTGCCGGACGGGGTCTCCAACCCGTTCCTGGACGATGCCCTGTTCCAGGGGGAGGCGGTGGTGCCGAACAAGGCGGCGCGCGGCCCCTACCGTCTCGGTGGCAGGACCGACCTCAAGTACTACGTGGCCCAGTACGACGCCAACGTGCTGGTGACGGATCTGTACATCCGGAAGGTCCTGGACCGGGCGCGGGAGCTGGGGCTGCTCGAAGACAGCCTGATCGTGTTCACGGCCGACCATGGCGAGAGCCTGGGCGAGCACGGCTCCTGGTTCGAGCACGGGCCGCTGCCCTACAACACCACGGCCCGCGTGCCGCTCTTCTTCGTGCGCGATGGCTTGGAGCGAGACAGCTTACCGGCTGGACGGATCGGGAGGCCGGTGGAGCTGATCGACCTCTATCCCACGCTGCGCGACCTGGTCGTGCCCGGCTACGAGGTGCCCGGGCTCGAAGGGCAGAGCCTGCTGGCGTTGATGCGCGGGAAGGAATCCGCGCCCCGGCTCGCCTTCTCGGAGGCCGGCGAGAAGCCGCGGTATTACCGGAGCGTCCAGGACGGCGTGTGGAAGCTGGTGCTCGGCACGGGCGGCAGGCGTCCCCGGCCCGTGGCGGGACCCAGTGGGCTGGAGCTCTACCACCTCGCCGCCGATCCGCTGGAGACCCGCAACGTCGCCGCCGCCCATCCCGAGGAGCTGCGCCGGCTCCGTCGCGAGCTGATGGCCTGGGTGAAGAACCGGCCCGGCCGGCACGCGGGGCAGGAGGAGGACGAGGAGACGCTGAAGGCGCTGCGGGCTCTGGGCTACGCGGCGAACTAGAACCTCACCCCCTGTCCCCCTCTCCCATCTCCCGACCGCCCATCCCCGGGAGAGGGGGAACGTAGTTGAGGCAACCTTGCCTCGCGTCAGTCACGTCCGCCACAGCAACGTCCCCCCTCTCCCGGCGGGGGCCGGGTGGGAGATGGGAGAGGGGGACAGGGGGTGAGGTTCAGCCCGACTTGCCGAAATTCGAGGCCAGCACCGCCAAGTCCTGGCCGTCGATGGCTCCGTCCTCGTTGAAGTCGGCCGAGGTGGAGTAGAGGACCTCGCCTACCCGGGTGCCGAAGCGGCGGGCGAAGCGGAGGAGGTCGGCGCCGTCCACCCGGCCGTCCTGGTCCATGTCGCCGGTCAGGATCTGGGTGCCCGCGACGGTGAAGCGGAAGGCCTCCCGGTCCACCGCGTTCGGCGGGGCGGCGAGGTCCCGGGAGCGCAGCCCCACCGGCACGATCCCGGCGAGCGGCGCCGCCGGCTGGTACGTCAGGGTGGCATGCTTCGGGTCCCCGGTCGGGACCACGCCCGTGGCCACGCCGTTCACCAGCAGGGTGGTGTTGGCGAAGTCGATCCCCGCTCCGAAGTCCCAGACATCCACCGTGACCGTGCCCGAGGAGGAGACGTCTTCGTCGCCATGGGCCGGGGTCGTCATCCCGATCACCGGCGGTACGCTGTCCACGTTCCGGATCACGTCGAAGAAGATCTGCGCCATGAGGTCGTAGCCCGCGGCGTTGGGGTGGCCGACCGGATCGTCGTTCCCCTGGTAGTAGTAGCGGTTGAAGAGGTCCGGCGTGGTGGAGAAGACCTCGAAGGGATCGGCCAGCCCGCGCCCGTTGCGGCCCGCCATGTCCCGGATGTGCTGGTTCAGAAAGGTGTTGGTGACGTTCTGGGCGTCGAACTTGGCGTTCGGGAGGCGGGGGATCGTGGTGGCATGGATCGCCGTCATGCCCCGGTCCTCGGCACGCCGCGCCATCGTGGTCAGGTTTTGGCGGGTGGTCTCGATCGAGATCTTGCGGGAGATGTCGTTGGTGCCCTCCATGAGGACGAGCACGTCCCCGCTCAGGGCGGCCTCGTTGAGCACGGAGTTGATCCGGGCCAGGCCCTGCACCGTGTCTTCGCCAGGGACGCCGTAGTTCTCCACCACGGCGTTGAGCCCCGCTCCCTGAAGCAGCACCTCCAGCCGCGGCGGGTAGCCCTTTTCGGTGCGCGCATCGTCGTCGCCGACCCCGGCCGTGATGCTGTCGCCGAAGGCGATATAGGCGGTCTGCGCCCATGCCGAGGACGAGACCAGGATCAGCAGGACGGAGAGGAGGAGCCGGCGGATCATGGGCTCTTTTCCCACGCCGCAGCCGCTTCCCGTTTGCCGGAGGGCCAGCGCAGGCGGACCCCTCCTTGGGCGTCTTCCCCGAGCCCCCCGAGAACCGGCCGCTCCGCCAAGGCTGAGAGCGAGGTGGCCCGGCGCAGGACCCTGCCCGACGGGCCGATCTCCAGGACGGACCAGGCGCGGGGGAACGCGTTCAGGTGGAGGAGATAGAGGCCGTCCGCAGCTCTCAGGAACGACGGGTAGATCGAGCCGGTCGCGGCGGCGGGGCACTCGTCCTGCCAAGTGTTGCCAGCCAGGCGGGCCATGTGGAGCCGGTAGCTCTCGCCGTCGTAGCGGCTCCAGGCGATCAGGGCGCCGTTCCCGTGAGCGGCCACGGCGGGCGTGATGTCGGGCACGGAGTTGTCCTTGGACACCGGCCGGGCCGGGCTCCAGCCCGCGGCGGTGCGCCGGGCCCAGACGATCTCGTCGTCGTTGCCGTCGAAGGCGCTCCAGGCGAGGAGCCAGGAACCGTCGGCGAGCACGGCGCCGGAGAGCGCGAGCTGGCTCCCCGGCCCGGGCCGGGAGACCGGCTCGACCGCCTGCCAAGCATGGCCATTCCAGGCCGCGGCGCGGACGGAGAGCGAGCGGCCGCCGTTGCCTTCGAGCCAGGCGAGGCCCGCGAGTGTACCGTTCTCGACCAGCAGCACGGCCTCCCGGCGCTCGATCCCCTGCTGGCCGGGAGGCGCGGGCAGAGGGCCTTCGGCAGTAAGAAGGAAGAGGCCTCGGCGGCTGCCTTCGCCCGGCGCGCTGCCTGCGACGATCCAGCCCCGGCCGGTTTCGGCCAGCGAGGAGAGCTCGGCCCGCGGCGGGACGTCCAGGCGCAAGGTGCGTCCTCCCGGCATCTCCAGGAGGGCTATCTCCGCATGGAGGACCAATCCTCCCGCCTGGAGGGTTTCGGTCTGGGCGTGGACCGACCCGGCGAGGAGGATGAGCAGGAGACAGACGATGCCCTGCGGGCGCGCAAACGAGCCGCTCACGTAGGGTATCCTATCGCACCCGGAGCCCCAGCCTTGAGACGAACCGCCCTTTTCCTTGCCTCAGCCCTGGCCGCAACCCTGATCCTAGCCTGCCGCGGGGAGGGGAGACCTGCCGCGCCGGCCCACGACGGACCGATCGTCCTGATCACGATCGACGCGCTCCGGGCCGACGTGCTCGGTCCGAAGCTCACTCCGCACCTCCACCGGCTCGCGTCCGAGTCCGACTGGGCGGGGCGGGCGGTGTCGGCGTCGAGCTGGACGGTCCCGTCCATGGCGTCGCTCTTCACCGGCCTCCAGCCCTGGAGCGTCCAGAGCTGGTCCAGCGACCGCGCCGTGCTCCGGGACGATCTCGTCACCCTGCCGGAGGCCCTGAAGGCGAAGGGGTACCGCACCTCGGCCTTTCGGACCAACCACTGGCTGCAGAAGGTCTACGGGTACGCGCAGGGGTTCGACGAGTTCCGCTTCCTGGCCCAGGGCAAGCGCGCGGAGAACCACCTGGAGAAGCTGGGACCCGGCCGCGAGCTCGTCTGGATCCACATCCTCCAGCCGCACGCGCCCTATGTCCGGCGCCCTTACCTGGAAGACCGCCTGGACGGCGCGCCGCCCGGCCTGCCACAGAAGGTCCGTCCCGCGGACCTGGAGCCCTACTACGATCCGGCCGTGCCCCTGCCGCCCGAGCGGGAGCAGGTCTTCCGGGCCATGTACGGGCTCAACGCCGCCTATGCCGACGACCTGCTCGGCAGGATGGTCGCCTCGTTGCGCAAGAGCGGCCAGTGGGACCGTACGCTGCTTGTGGTCACCTCGGACCACGGCGAGGAGTTCGGCGAGATGGGGCAGATCGCCCACGGCGGCAACCTCGGGCGCCAGCTCGTGGAGGTGCCGCTGATGATCAAGCTGCCGGCCGGCTTCCCGCGGAAGCTGGCGCTCGGGGAGGGGCAGCGGCCCGCGACCGCCCGGGTGCGCGCCACGCTCCTGGAGGCCGCGGGCTGGGAGCCGGAGGAGGAGACCGCGCCAAGCCTCTTCCACGAGGCCGAGGAGGCTGGCGTGCTCTCAGAGCTCTACTCGGGCAACGGCGTGAACCACTTCTCCTATGTGGAGGGGGACCTGCAGCTCCTCTGGGAGAGCCGCTTCTCGCCGCCGGAGCCCGAGTACTACCGCGCCCGCTACGAGGGCGTCGTCGCTCCCCCGGACCCACCGCTGTCCGAGCCCTCCAAGGTGGTCTTCGGCCGGCTGGAAGAGGCGTTCGCCCGCACCATGCCCCTGTCCGGCTGGAGAGGCGCGGAGCCGCGGCTCACGCTCTGGCGCTGGACCGCGGACGGCAGCGAGCGCGTCGACGATCCCAAGGAGACCGAGCGGATGGCCCGCCGCCTCCGCAGCGCCTGGCTCGCCGCGAACGGCCAGGAGAAGGTCCCGGGCAAGAACACCGGGAAGAAGCCCCAGCTCACGCCCGAGCAGGAGGCGGAGATGAGGGCGCTCGGGTACCTGCGCTGAGCGGGTGTCCGAAAGTCCGTGGCTCTCGGCCCTCACCCCTTGGCCCCCTCTCCTACAGCAACGTCGGAGCCTCTCGGACGATCTTCCCGGCCGCTCGGCGAGCTCGCCGAACCGTCCGTAGAGCTCGCTGAACCGTCCGGCGAGCTCACCGAGCCGCTCGGAGGGTTTGCCGAGCCGTTCGGAGAGTCTTCCCGGCCGCTCGACGAGTCTGCCGAGCCTCTCGGACGGCCGTCCCGGGCTTCGGGATTGCGGCTCGCCCTCGGGCTCTCCTCAGGGATCAGGCCCGGCGAGACGCTTCGAGGCCTCCCAGAGTCACTCGAGATGTCGAGATAAGATCGTGCGTCGTGGAGGGACGTATGCCGGATTGGAGGAGGCTCGGTCTTTTGCTCGCCGGGCTGTTCCTCGCCTGCGGGGACGCTGGTAGGGAAAAACCTCGCGGCCCGGTCGTCCTGATCACCATCGACACCCTCCGCGCCGACCACGTGGGGCCGAAGCTCGCTCCGCACCTGGACCGGCTCGCCTCCGAGGCCACCTGGGCCGGCCGCGCGATCTCGCCGTCGAGCTGGACGGTCCCCTCCATGAGCTCCCTCTTCACCGGCTTCCAGCCCGGCACCACCCAAACCTGGTCCTTCGACCGCGCCGTCATCCCGAGGAAGCTGACCCTGCTGCCGGAGGCTCTGAGGGCGCAGGGCTACCGCACCGCCGGGTTCCGCGACAATCCCTGGACCATGGCTCGGTACGGGTACAGCCGGGGGTTCAACCACTTCGACAATCTTGAAGATGGGAAGAACGCCGAGGAGTACCTGGAGGGACTGGACGGCGGCCCCGACTTCGTCTGGGTCCACATGCTGCCCCCGCACTCCCCGTACCTCCGCCACTCCCACCTGCTCGGCCGGCTGTCCGATCCGCCCCGTCTCCCGGCCCAGGTCCGCCACGCGGACCTGGAGCCCTACTACGACCCCTCCGTGCCGCTTTCGCCGGAGCTGGAGCGCGTCTTCCGTTCCATGTACGCGCTCAACGTGGCCTGGGCCGACGAGCGGCTGGGGAGGCTGCTCGATTCCCTGCGCAGGAGCGGCCAGTGGGACCGTACCCTCCTGGTGGTCACCTCGGACCACGGCGAGGAGTTCCGCGACCACGGGCAGATCGCCCACGGTGGCAACCTCGGCCGCCATCTGATCGAGGTGCCCCTGGTCGTCAAGCTGCCCTCCGGGTTCGGGCGCAAGCTGGCCGTGGACGGCCCGGTGGCCACGATCCGGGTCCGCAACACGCTGATCGAGGCCGCGGGCGGGGAGCCGGAGGAGGGCACGGCGCCCAGCCTGTTCAGGCCGTGGGAGGGGGGCGTGCTCTCCGAGCTCTACCTGGACAACGGCGTCAATCATCTCTCCTACGTGGAGGGGGACCGGCAGCTCCTCTGGGAGTCCCACTTCGCCGAGCCCGAGCCCGGGTACTACCAGGCCCGCCTGCTGTTGACGACCGGCGCGCCCGACCCTCCTCTCGACGTGTTCCAACGGCTGGAGGAGGCCGTCTCCCGCGCTCTTCCCCTGACCGGTCTGTCCGACCATCCTCCGGCCCTCACGCTCTGGCGCTGGACTGCCGATGGCAGCGAGCCGATCGAGGACCCTCGGGAGATTGAACAGATGGCCCGCCGCCTCAAGCGCGCCTGGACCGTGGCCAACGGTCCGGAGAGGCCCTTTGGCCGCAGGCCCGAGATGAGCGCGATCACGAAGCAGGAGGAGCAGGAGCTGAGGAGCCTCGGCTACGTGCACTGAAATTCCGCCGGGCTCCGTTCCACTCAAGCCTTCAGAACGACAAGGAGGTCCGCATGCCTGACAAGCCCATCGTCCGCTGTGCCATCCATCCGTCTGTTGGAGTTGCGCGCGTCGGCAACGCGCCCGCGGATGAGTACTACCTGGCTCCCGAAATTCCGGGGAGAGCGGCCGATCCGCCTGGAGGCTACAAGAATGCGAAGGGGCAGGTCCGCAAGGAGGCCGCCCGCTTCCGGATCTACGGTTACGACAAGGACGGCAACGTCGTCCGCGAGATCACGGCCGAGGACGCCGAGATCACCTGGGAGGTCCACCTGGCGAACCGCAAGGCCGCCTGGTACCAGTTCACGAATGCCATGGACCTCAAGCAGTACGCCCTGCCCACGACCTACCGCAACGCCACGGTCACGGGCGGGCTGCGGCAGGCCCTGGTGAACGATCCGGGCCCGATCCAGATCTCAGGACAGAACACCAGCGGCCCTGGCTACCGCTTCGACCAGGGCTTCGTCTCCTTCCCGGGCTCCGGGCCGGTCCAGGTGCCCCTCGGCGAGCTGCGGACCGACGACCAGGGCCGTCTCCTCGTCCTCGGCGGCGACGGCCGTTCCGGCTCCGCCACGAACCAGCCGGCGGTCACCTTTGCCAACAACGACGGCTGGTACGACGACACGTCGGACGGTCCGGTGCGCGCCCGGGTGAGGCTCAATGGCGCCAAGAAGGCGATGGATGCCGAGCCGGCCATGGTCGCGGTGACGCCGCCCAACTTCGGCCCCGGGCTCTTCGGCGTGGTCACCCTCTACGACGTGGTCTACGACCTCTTCCTCCGCCACGGCTGGGTCGAGGGGCCGAGGCAGGTGACCTTCTGGGAGCACATCTTCCCGATCTTCGAGCGGCTGGTGAACAACCAGTGGGTGAACCAGGGCGCGTACATCCTGTTCGGCCCCGGCTCGCCGGGCGACCTGACCGACCCGGACATCCTCAAGAAGCTGGCCGATCCGGGCAGGAAGGCGCGGCCCGACCGCGAGGCTGTGTTCCGCCTGTTCCGGCAGCCTCCCGCGCCCTGGGACGATCCGGGCCGCCGCGCCACGCTGCCGCCTCCGCAGCCCTCCCACCAGCCGCCCTTCTACGGCGACGGTTTCGGCGAGTACGAGGACATCGCCATCGACGAGCTGGCCCTCACCCAGACCCAGTACGGATGGCTGCGGCAGTGGGCCGAGGGCGACTTCAAGCCCGGGCAGCGCCGGGAGCTTCCCCAGAGCTTGGAGGAGATTCCCCTGGCCGATCAGCCGCGCGCCCTGGACCGGACTCCTCTGGAGGACTGCCTGGGCGGACCGTTCCATCCCGGCATCGAGCTGACCTGGCCGATGCGGCGGCCGAGCATGTGGCGCAAGCCCAAGGACGCGAACGGCCTCCCCTTCCGGCTGAACATCCTGCCTCCGGACCAGACGCCGCAGGACGACTTCGGCGCCGTGCTCACGCCCGACGTCTGCCTCGGCCCCGGCGGACCGCTGGACGCGAGCGGCCCCGGCACGCTCACCCGCTGGCTGGGAATCCCCTGGCAGACGGACGAGGCGAGCTGCCTGGCCGGTTACGACACGTCGAGCTACCTGCCCGTGCCCTCGTTCTGGGCCGCGCGCGTGCCGAACTTCGTGCTCAGCCAGCAGGCGTTCGACCAGGCCACGGAGCCACGGCTGTCCTATCCCCAGAGGCTCAAGCAGTTCGCCTACCGGCAGTTCTGGCTGCGCGACATCCAGGGCAACGGCTACCAGGCGCGCATCAACAACATGGTCAAGGAGTGGCACCTGCTGGGCATCGTGGCGGAGCACCCCTCGCGGATGCCGGAGGAACCCGGCTTCCCGTCCCGCTACTGGGTGGAGACCGACCGCTCGCGCCAGTTCAGCGACGCCGATCCCACCTGGAGCCAGCTCCTGATGGTGGAGGGCCTGGAGGAGGAGGAGAGGAAGACCGACCTGCTCCGGAAGGCAGCGACTCCGCTCCCGGCCCTCGCGGCCGAGAGGCAGGAGGAGCCCGCCGCCGTCGTCCATCCGCGCCGCCGCAACATCCGGCGGGACGAGCGCTGAGGATGGGTTCAGATCCGAGGGTGGTCATCGTGGGCGGCGGTCCCGCCGGCGCGGTGGCCGCCCTCGTGCTCGCCCGGCGCGGGGTGCGGGTGACGGTCCTCGAATCCGGCTCGGGGCCGTCCGCCAAGGTGGGGGAGACCCTGCCGCCGTCGATCGCTCCGCTCCTGCGCCACCTGGGGATCGAGGGCTGGCTGGAGCGCGACGGCCATCTCCGCTCCCAGGGCAACCGCTCGCTGTGGGGCTCGCCGGAGCCCGGCGAGTCCCCCTTCCTTTCCAATCCTTATGGCGAAGGCTGGCACGTCGACCGCCAGCGGTTCGAGGCACGTCTGGCCGAGGCCGCGCAGGAGGCCGGCGCGGAATGGCGCTGGGGCTGCCGGGTCGAGCGCCGGAGCGACATTCCGGCGGCTTTCGTGGCGGATGCCGACTTCGTGGCGGACGCCACGGGCCGGTCCTCCCGCCTGGCCCGCGGGCTCGGAGCCAAACGCCTGCGCTACGACCGGCTGGTCGGGATCTGCGCGCTGCTCTCCAGCCCCACCCCGGCCGTGGACACCTACACCCTGGTCGAGGCGACTCCGGAGGGCTGGTGGTACTCGGCCCTCCTCGCCGATGGCCGCCTGGCCGTGGCCTTCCTGGGCGACGGCGACCTCCTGCGCTCCTTTCCCTGGGGGGAGCGGCTGCGGGAGACGTCCGCCACCCGGGAGAGAGTGGAGGCCCATGGCTATGGGACCGATTCACCTCTGCGGACGCTGCCGGCGGAGAGCTCGCGCCTCGACACCATCGCCGGGGATAACTGGCTGGCCCTGGGGGACGCGGCGGTCTCCTACGACCCTCTCTCCTCCTACGGCATGGCCTCGGCCATGGGATCGGGCTTCTACGGCGGCCATGCCATCGCCGACATGCTCGGCGGCCGGGCCGAGGCGCGCCTCGCCTATCTGGACGTGATGCAGAAGGCCTGCGGCACCTGCCTGGACCTCCAGCGCGAGCACTACGCCCGGGAGCACCGCTGGCCGGATGCCCCCTTCTGGCAGCGCCGGCACGCTCCGGAGTACGGTCAGGGAACCTTGTAGCCGTTGGCCCGCAGGTGGTCCAGCAGGAAGGCCCGCACCTTCTGCGGCTCCGGGGCCAGGCACTCCGCTCCCGCTTCCCCCCAGGTCTTGACCGGCGAGGCCGCCAGCTTCCCCGTGGGCAGGTCCAGGGTGAATCCGTTCCGGCCCGAGATCACCGAGAGCGAGCGCAGGGTGTACCAGGGAGGCTTCGGCACGCTGGTCCAGAGCGTGCCGTTGAAGACCAGGATCTTGTCGTCGTACTTCGCGCTCACGATCCAGCGGCAGGGATCGGGCCGGCCGCGCAGCAGCGAGGCTCCATCCATCCACGGCGGGGGCTCGACGCCCAGGGCGTCGAGGAGCGTGGGCGCGACGTCGAGGTTCTGGACGTTGGCCGCGATCCGTCCCGCGTGCTCTCCCCTGGGAAAACGGAAGAGGAGCGGCAGCCGGTCCAGGGTCGTGAACTTCGCCCCGTGGTCCGAGTAGACGACGATGATCGTGTCGTCCAGGAGCTCCCTGTAGCGCAGGAAGCCCACCACCTTCTTGAAGGAGCGGTCGAAGTCCACCACCGCGTCGTCGTAGAAGTCGGTCATCCAGTTCTTGTTCTGGACCTTGCCCCGCGAGTAGAGCCGCCGCCGCGGCTTGAACGTCCAGCCGTGGGTGCCCATGAGGTGGACGTGGACGAAGAAGGGCTGGTCCGAGGCCCCGATGTAGTCGAACAGCTCGCGCAGCCGCCGGTCGTCGCCATGGGCGGGGATCGTGTTGCCGTGGACCTCCTTGAAGGCGTCCTGCGGCTCCCCCTCCGACGCCAGGGGGAGCAGCCGTTCCTCCAGGCGCCCGCGCATCAGGGACAGGAAATAGGCGTTCGACTGTCCGAGCCGGTCCAGGGCGGGGCCTCCCTTCGCCGGGGCCGTGGAGCGGGAGTTGGCCCAGTCGAAGGCGCCCTGGAGGTTCAGGTCCGGGCCGTCGGCGTACCAGCGCACGCTGATCTGGGCCGTCCGGTAGCCGAGCTTCCGCAGGAGCATGGGCAGGTGCAGGTAGGCCGCGTCCCCCTTGGCGATGTCGGGCGGATAGATCACGCCCGTCTCCGTGGGCAGCCGGCTGGTGAGCAGCGACACGGTGGACGAGGCCGTGGAGGCCCCGTTCGGGAAGGCGTTCTCCAGGACCAGCGCCTCCTCGGCGAAGCGCGCCAGGAAGGGGGTCGTGTCGCGCTCGTAGCCGAACAGGGAGGTGCGGTCCGCGTTCAGGCCGTCGCTGCCCAGGAGGAGGATGTTGGGCCGGCGTGCCGCCTTCCCTGGAAGGATGTCTGCGACTTCCGCGGTGCGCCCCGTCCGCGTCAGGGCGGCTCCGGCCGAGGCCAGATAGAGGACCAGCGCCACAGCCTGGAAGGCGCGGCTCCTCCCGATCCCCCGCTCCCAGCTTCCCATCCACCGCCAGGCGAAGAAGGCCAGGAGCGCCCAGAGGAGGATCGGGACGGCCCGTCCGATCCCCTTCAGGTCGCCGCTCCCCCAGCCGAAGAGCGTGCGCGAGAAGTTGTCGATCAGCAGCAGCAGCGTGGCCGCGAGGACCAGGGCCGGGACTCCGCGAGCCAGGGCAAGGCAGGCCTTCTCCAGGCGCGGCGCGACCCAGGCCGGAAACGTGAGCACCAGCACGAGGACGAGGGCCGCGGACAGCAGGGGGAAGGAGGCCGTCCAGGGAAGCAGCAGCTTCTCGCCCGTGGCGAGCGGGGAGAGGAAGGAGGCCTTGGTCGCGAAGAACAACCACTCCATGAAGACATGGAAGAGGACCGCGACGGCCGTGAGCGAAAGGATCGCGAGAGTCGCTTTCCTCACGCCTCAGCGCCCCCGGCCCCGGCCCCGACCCCGGGATACCGCGAAGTAGAGAATGCGCCGCCCCGAGGGAAGCTCCTGGCGCTGCACGATTTCAAAGCGGGCGGCGAGCTCCGCCTCGAACACGGGCAGCTCGTAGTCCTCGTAGGGATCGTCACGGTGCCGCAGGAGCCCCTGGACCCGCGGGTCCTCCCGGGCGACGAATTCGATCACCAGGAACCGGCCGAGCCCGGCGAGCCAGTCCAGAACCTCGGAGAGCCGCAGGTTGGCGCCGATGACCAGGTGGTGGATGAGCGCTAGGCAGAGCACCAGGTCCGGGAGCCCGCGGTCCGGGAGGTCCTTGCGCTCGCGCCCCCGCCAGCCGCGTCCGGGAGAGGGGTCCGCGAGGTTGCAGACCAGGGGAAGCACCTTGGAGGTTCCCTCTGCAAAGAGCCGCTCGACCGCCCGCGGGTCCCCCTCCAGGGCGACCACATAGTCCGAGCCCTCCGCGGCGATCCGCGAGTAGACGCCGGTGTTCGCCCCCAGGTCCCAGGCCAGGCCCCAGCGTTGGTGCGCCACGGCCTCGCGCACGAAGCGCTCCTTCTCCTCGCGGTCGGCGCCGGCATAGCCCGGGTCCTCGCCATAGCCTGCCCACGCGGACTTCCGCTCCGGCAGCGAGAGTCCGCGGATGAGGCGTGCCAGGCCCTGGACGTTGGCCCGGATCAGCTCCTTGCGGAACCCGGCCGCGGCCAGCTCCCGCTTTACGTCGCGGGACTGTGCGGCCTCGTCGTAGCCCACCTGGCTGCGGGCGTGCAGCCAGACGTGGGTGAGGACCCCCCGGCGCAGGAGGTCGCGCGCGCCGAGCAGGGCCAGGAGGTCCCGCGGCGGGATGCCCTCCAGGCTGCCGCGGAGCCAGGGCTGGAACGGCACCCCCTTGTAGGCCTCCAGCAGCAGCGGGTTCAGGAACAGCTCGCAGAACTGACGGTAGCCGATCCAGGGCTCTCCCGGCCGGAGCCGGTAGAAGGAGAGCACGTCGATGAAGACCGGCCGGCAGCCCCGCCACTGCACGTTGTAGGGCGTGGCGTCCTTGAGGGAAAAGTCCTCGAAGAGAGCCGTTTCAATCAGCTCGAGCTGGAGCAGGGCCGCCTGCTTCAGCATGCCGAAGCACCACTCGTAGGGATAGGAGATGAAGGGGATGCGCTCGTGGCGGAGGACCGCCGCCCAGTCGCCCGGCAGCTCGGATTCGACCTGCTCCGTTTGCTCCGTTGGGACGATCTTCCCTTCCTGGACCAACCTGGGGAAGAAGCGGGTACTGCGCAGGGCCTGCCACTCGGGGAGGGCCCGGTCGGTCAGCCCCCGGAAGACGCTCTCGCCGCTGTAGAAGATCCGGCCGGTGCGGTCGCGGAAGGATCCGGGCTCAAGCTCCACCCCGCGTCTCCGGGTCCGCCGCCTCTTCATCCTTGCGGCGCCCGATCCCCAGGGCCAGCAGGATTCTGGCCCAGAAGAGCTTGAGGGCGATCGCCAGGCCGGCGACGCCGCCCAGGATGATCTGGAGCATCATGCTTCCGGCCGAGGGGTCGAGATAGGCGAACCAGACCCAGACCTGTTGTTCGAACATCTTCGACACCTCTCCGTCAGATTGTAGACACGGAAATGTAACCTGTGGGCTCCGGTGAAGCAAGCTCGCCTGGAAAGGGGAAAGGACGTTCCGCGCGGG
This sequence comes from Thermoanaerobaculia bacterium, assembly GCA_035556715.1. Lineage (GTDB taxonomy): Bacteria > Acidobacteriota > Thermoanaerobaculia > Multivoradales > UBA5704 > DATMER01. The sequence goes on along the minus strand of DATMER010000026.1, from coordinate 102,687 downwards.
AACGCCCTCGGGCCGAGACCGGAGAGGGTCCCGGGAGGAGGTGGGGAGTCGCGTCTCTACTTGTCGTCGAGCGCGAACCGGATCGTGATCGTGTAGTACACCTCGACCGGCTTGCCGTCCAGGGTCGCGGGCTTGAAGGTCCACTTGGCGACGGTGTCCACAGCCTCCTGGTCGAGATCCGCGTTGCCGGAGGACTCCGCGACGGTCGGGTTTCGCACCTGGCCCTGCGTGTCGATCACGGTGTTGAGGACGACGGTGCCCTCGATCTTGTTATCCCTGGCGCTCGCCGGATAGGTCGGCGGCATCTGGTTCACCACCTTCGGCGCCTTGACGTCACCTCCGACCTTCAGCGGCTTGGCCCAACCCGCCATGGGGAAGGCGAGGACGCCGAGGACCGCCGTCATGGCGAGGAGCCCGGCGAACGTGGTCACGAGCGTAGCGATGCGTGGACGGGACATGGGAGCCTCCTTGCAGAGATGGGTCACCCGCTCCAGCAGGTGCCCGCGGTGGAAGAACGGCAGGCCGGGAACGGCCTGCCAGGAACCGGCGGCGACGGTCCGGAGCGCTTCAAGGTAGGCCCGGCGCGAGCCGGTCAGGCGGACGGCCTCGCGGTCGACCACCTGCTCGCGGCTGAGCGCGATGCGGGCGAGCAGCATCCAGACCCCGGGATGGAACCAGAGGAGGGCGCGCACCCCCTCCTCGAACAGCGCCGCGAGCCAGTCGCGGCGGCGGACGTGCAGCAGCTCATGGCAGAGGACCCCGCGCTGCGCCGCGAGCGGCAGCTCCGGAAACCCGGCGGGAAGGAGGACGACCGGGTTGCGCCAGCCGAAGGTCACCGGGCTCTCCACGCGCTCGGAGACGAGCAGCAGAGCCTGAACATCCAAGAGGTCTTCCGTGACCTCCGGCGCGAGCCCTGCGGGCCTGGCGCCGCGGCGCCAGGAGCGAAGGGTGTGCAATCCGAGTCCAAGCCACGCGAGGCGGACGAGGGTTCCCAGCCCGAGAACCCCGAGGAGCAGGCCTCCGGGACTTTCCGTCTCCGCCATCTCTCCAAGCCAGGCGCCCGTGACCGTCATCTCCCCGCCGAACGTAGCCCGGACCGGCTCCGGCTGGAGCAGGGGGAGCAGCAGGACCGCGGCGAGCAGACCCTGTCCGTACAGGAGAGAGGCGCGGGCGTCCCGCAGCCGGAACAGGACCGGCAGCAGGAGGCCGACGCCCAGGATCAGGGAGCTCTGAAGGACGTACGCGGTCAGGTCGGCGGCGAAGGCGGTCACACTCATGGCTCCTCCGATGTCTCCTCGTCGATCAGCCGGGAGATCTCATCCAGGTCCTCCCTGGACAGCTTCCGCTCCTTGAGCAGGCTCAGCACCAGCGGACGCGCCGCGCCGTCAAACACCCGGTCCACAAATTCCTGGACCATGCCCGAGACCACCTGCGTCTGCTCCTGGGACGGCTCGTATACGTAGGCCCGTCCCTCCGGCCGCTTCACCAGGTGCCCCTTGGTCTCCAGGATGTTCATCATGGTCATCACGGTGGTGTACGCCACGCCCTTGCGCTCGCGCATCGCCTCGTAGACGTCGCGCACGGTGGCGGCCTTCTTCTCCCAGACCACCTTCATGATCTCCAGCTCCTGCTCGGTGAGGGTTCGGGTCTTGGATTTCATTCTACTAATAAGTTAGTACTAGGGATTTCGTTCGTCAATCCCTTGGACGGAGGAGGGGCGGGAAAAGTTCCCGCGGATGCTCCCTCTCCCCCGCGCAGGCGGGGGAGAGGGCTGGGGAGAGGGGGGATGGGATCAAGGCCGGCGCCAGCGGTGCAGCTCGACGCGGTAGGGGCGCACCGGCATGTCGGGCGGGGCGGGGATGCGCACCCGCGCCTCCTGGCCCGAGAGCTCGAACCGTGTCGTGACCAGGCGCCGTCTCTTGCCGCGGCGGCCGGTCTCGGTGAGAGGCAGGCGCCGGCCGCCGGGCTCGACCCGCAAGGCAGCCACCGGTCCGGCCTCCCGCGGGACCCAGAGGACGAGGGACGCCACCTCGCCCGGCTTCAAGCCCGAGGGCATCTTGCCCGCGAGGGCCCGTGCCGGACCCGGCCGTCCCAGCGGCAGCGGCTCGGGGGGAGCCGCGGGCACCCAGGGGTGGAGCAGCAGGACCACCGCTTCGCCGCGGCTGTGGAAGGGGGCTCCGGACACGACCCGGGCCTGTCCTCCTCGCAGGAGAGCCTCGCGCCGGCGGTAGAAGTCGGCCTCCCGGCCCTGGAAGCGGCTGCGCAGGAAGACTTCCGCATCAGCCCGGTCCAGGACGACCGGATCGAGCCGCGCCAGCCGCTCCGTTCCCGTGGCGATGGCGCGGTCCGCGCCGCGGGTCAGGCGGAGCGTCCCCGCCGGGGTCTCATAGACCACCTGCCGCAGCTCCAGCGGCGCCAGCTCGGTCGCCAGCACCTGGCTCGCCGCGTCCCAGGTCGTGGGGATCACCCGCGCGTAGACGAGGTCGGCCTGCTCATAGACCAGGAGCGCGACCGGGATCAGGCAGACCGCGGCGGTCGCGGGCCGCAGCAGGGCGACGCGTTGAGTAAGAAGACGCCAGAGCTCGAGGATGGCCCAGGCTGCGAACAGCGAGGTGAAGGGGACGACTAGGAGGTAGTTCTGTCCCCGGAACAGGGTCGTGGCCCCGGCGTGGAACACGGAGTAGCCGAGGAAGTGGACCAGGGCCAGGCTCGCGCCGAGCCGCTGCTCCGGGCTCCAGGACCCGGGGCGGAAGACCTTCCAGGCGAGTCCGGCCAGTCCCGCCGCGGCAAAGGCTGCCAGCACGGGGCCGTGATGCTCCACCAGGAACCGCGCCTGCTGGACGAGCACGTCGCCATGGCCGCTGCCACGCTGCCGGGCGTTGCCCGAGTAGTGGGTGAGCTGCTTCGGGATGTACTCCAGGACCACGCCGAGGTACGGGTTCAGGAGAACGAAGACGGCGATGGACGTCAGCCCGGCCAGGGCGAGCCAGAGCCACTGCCTGCGGTCGCGCCAGCCGCGGACCAGCGCGAGCCCGGTGATGGGGATGGCCGCGGCGATCCCCGTGTACTTGGTGGCCACGGCGAGCCCCACGCCGAGCCCGACCTTGAGGAAGCGCCGGAGCGCGGGGCGGAGCGCCGCGTCCAGGGTCCAGTAGAAGGCAACGAGGGTCAGAAGGAGGACCAGGATGTCGGGCTTGAACTGGGTCGAGCTGAGCACGTGGCGCGGGAACGCGGACAGGATGGCCGCGGCCAGCAGCCCGGTCTCCGGAGAGAAGATCCGCCGGCCGATGAGGAAGACCACCCAGAGGCTGAGCACGCCGTAGGTGACGTTGCACAGCCGGGCCAGGAGATAGGCGGTGGGAGAGTAGCGATCCGCGGTCTTGCCGTAGATCGAGAGCGCCTGGATGCCCGTGGCCCGGTGGAGCGCCTGGCTGGCTGCGAGGACCACGGTCTGGGGTAGGTAGGAAAGGCTCAGGTAGTAGGCCTGCCCGGGCCGCCAGTTCCCCTGGCGCAGGATCAGGGAGACGTTGCGGAACGTATAGCGCTCGTCGTAGTAGCGTCCGGCCTGGAGCCCCTGGCTGGCGTCCCAGGCGCGCAGGAGGAAGCTGACGAGAAGAAGCGCGGCCAGAGCGGGGGCGATCCAGCCCGGTGAGCGCCGAGGCGTGGCATCAGGTCGATCCGGCGGTCCATCCGGCGTTGGGGCTTGAGGCTGCAGGGCGGGCTCCGGGACGGTTGGGGGCGGATGATAGCACGGGCGATTCGAGAGCCCCGTGGTACGCTTTTTCCGATGGAAGAGATCTCGGTCAAGGAAGAGGCTCGGCGTCTGGTGGAGGATCTGCCGGAGGATGCAACCTGGGACGATCTGATGTACCGCATTTACGTCCGACAGAAAATCGAGGCGGGCTTGAGAGACAGCGATGCCGGCAGGACCGTCGAGGTCTCCGAGGTCCGGGCACGGTTCACCCGTGAATCCCACTGACGTCCTCGGCCTCATCCCCGCCGCGGGCCGCGCGGAGCGGCTGGGGCGGCTGCCTTGCAGCAAGGAGCTGCTTCCGATCGGCTTCCGCGAGACGCCGCAGGGGCCGGTCCCCAAGGTGGCCTGCCATTACCTGCTGGAGCGCTTCCGGGCCGCGGGCATCCGCCGCGCCTTCCTCGTTCTCCATGAATCCAAGTGGGACGTGGCCCGCTACTTCGGCACTGGGGAGATGGCGGACATGTCCCTCGCCTACATCTCGATCCCCGGCTCCCGCAGCGTCCCCGAGACCCTCGATTACGCTTTCCCGTTCACTCAGGACGCACTCGTGGCGCTCGGCTTCCCGGACTGCCTGTTCGAGCCGGCGGACGCCTACGCCCGCCTGCTGGAACGGCAGGCCGCCACGGGAGCCGACCTCGTCCTCGGGCTCTTCCCGGCCGAGCGGTGCCGGACGACGGACATGGTGGACTGCGGGCCGGATGGCCGGGTTCGCCGCATCGAGGTGCGGCCGGAGACGACATCCCTGCGCTACAACTGGCTGATCGCGGTCTGGACGCCGGCCTTCACGCTTCACCTGCGCGAGATGGTGCGGTCTTCTCCCCTGGAAGGCGAGCTTCAGATCGGCGCGGTCGTGCGGTCGGCCGTGGAGGCCGGGATGCACGCCGAAGGCGTGGAATTTCCCGCGGGATGGTTCCGCGACATCGGCACGCCCGGAGATCTGGCGGCAACGATGCGGGACGGCGCTCAAACATGATGGGGAGCCGCTCCCCTATATAGAATCCGTCCGGAATCATATGAGGGAGCGCGTATCTATATAGACTTACGGCGTAGCTATATACCTGGGAGAAAAATCATATGGGGACGGCGCCTGTCTATATGAACGGCGGCAGATCTATATAGACACGCCGCGTATCCATTATAGATCTGCCACGGAACATGATGGGGGGCCGTCGTTTATATAAATTTGTTCGCTACCTATATGATTTGCCCGCCATTCATATAGATAGCCGCGGAAAGTATATGAATGCGCGTCACCAGCCGGTCATGTAAGATACGCCTCCGCCGTACGGGGAGAGATCCGGAGAACCATGCAGAAAGTTCGACTGGCCGTGCTGGGATGTGGGGCGGTGGCCCAGATCAACCACCTGCCGGCGATCTCCGCCTCGGAGCGCGCCGAGGCCGTGGTCCTGGTGGACTCCGACCCCGGCCGGGCCCGCGCCATGGCCGAACGCTTCGGGGTCCCCGAGACCGCCACCGACTACCGGGAGGTCCTGGACCGGATTGATGCCGCGGTCGTCGCCCTGCCCAACAGTCTCCACGCGCCCGTCGCCGTGGACCTGCTGCGGCGCGGGATCTCCGTGCTCGTGGAGAAGCCCATGGCCCTCACGGCCGGAGAGTGCGACGAGATGATCGCCGCGGCCGAGGCAGGCGGCGCCACCCTGGCAGTAGGGCTCGACTTCCGCTTCTTCGGCGCGACCCGCTGGGTGAAGGACTTCCTCGCGGAAGGCCTGCTCGGCGAGCTGCGCGGTTTCGACCTGCGCCAGGGAGTCATCCCGCGCTGGCCCTTCGCCACCGGCTACCTCCTCCGCAAGGAGACCGCGGGCGGCGGCGTGCTCGCCGACTTCGGCGTTCACGTCCTCGACCTCCTCCTCGTCTGGCTGGGGGATTGGGCCTCGGTCGACTACCGCGACGACGCCGAGGGCGGGATCGAATCGGATTGCGACCTCCTCCTCCGGATGCGCTCGGGCGTCAAGGGAGTCGTCGAGGTCAGCCGTACCCGCAACCTGCGGAACACCTGCATCTTCGAAGGCGAGCACGCCACTCTGGAGGTCGGCATCTGGGACCCCGACCCGACGATCGTCCTGCGATGGGGGGATCGGGATCTCTCGTTGTCCGGCCATGCGCGGGCCGAGGGCACCCCGAAGCGCACCTTCGAGGACGTGTTCGTGGACCAGATCGACGACTTCGCCGAAGCCGTCCGCGAAGGGCGGCAGCCCCGCGTGTCCGGCCGCGAGGGCCGGCGGTCGATCGAATTGATCGAGGCCTGCTATGCCGCCCGCCAGCCGCTCGAGCTGCCCTGGTCGAACCCTCCGGAGCTGGCCGCGTGGGAGGCTCGGTGAAGGCACCGGTGAAGGCGCCGATGAAGGCACCGATGAAGGCACTGGTTACCGGCGCGTCCGGATTCATCGGCGGCCGGCTCGTGGAGAGGCTCGTCCGCCATCACGGCGCGGACGTCCGCGTCCTCGTGCGCAACCCGGCCTCCGCCGCCCGCCTGGCCCGCTTCCCGGTCACCTTCCACCTCGGGGACGTGACCCGCAGCGAGGACCTGGAGAAGGCGGTCGCGGGCTGTGACGTCCTCTTCCATTGCGCCTACGGGACCACCGGCAGCCAGAAGCGCCGCTCGTGGGTGAACCGGGTGGGGACGGAGCGCACACTGGAAGCGGCGCACAGGGCGGGAGTGGGACGGGTGGTCTACCTGAGCACCCTCATGGTCTACGGCCAGACCGGCGACGGCGACCTCGATGAGACCGCGCCCCGGCGCCGCTTCGGCAACGCCTACTCGGACAGCAAGCTCGACGCCGAAAAGACCGCTGTCCAGTACTCCCGCTCCGGCCGCATGCCGGTGACCATCCTCCAGCCCACCGCGGTCTACGGTCCCTACGGCGGAGTCTGGACGATCCAGCAGATCGAGATGCTCAAGACCGGCCGGATGATCCTGGTCAACGGCGGCGACGGCCTGGCGAACGCGGTCTACGTGGACGACCTGGTGAGCGCCATGCTCCTGGCCGCAACCCAGGACGCGGCGGTGGGGGAGGCCTTCCTGATCTCCGGCCCCGAAACCGTGACCTGGCGCGAGCTCTACGGCCGCTTCGCCCGGATGTTGGGAGACGATGACCGGACTGTCTCGATGACCCCCGAGGAAGCCCTGGCGTTCTACGAGAAGCGCCGGCGCGAGACCAGCCGCTTCCACCAGGAAATCCTCCGCACCTTCAAGCAGGACCAGGGCTTCCGCGACCGGCTCATGGGCACCCGCGAGCTGCTGGCTTTGCGCGAGGCCGCGAGCTCGCTCCTGCCCGAGGGCGTCCAGGAGCGGATCAAGGGGAAGATGTCCGGCGGCGGGCGTCCCTCTCCTCCCGCGGAGAAGGGACCCCCGATCCATCCGCTCACGCCCCAGATGGTCGGCTTCTTCGCGGCGAAGACCCGGGTGCGGATCGACAAGGCCCGGAGGCTGCTGGGCTACGAGCCCGCCTTCTCCCTGGAGCGGGGGATGGAGCTCACAGAGCAGTGGGCGCGGTGGGCCAATCTCCTGCCGTGAGCTGACGTGATCTGACGTGAACACCGAGCAGCGCGTCCTCCGCTCGACCCTGGCGGGCTACAGCATCCAGCTCGCCCGGATGCTCATCGGCTTCGTCTCCAAGCTGGTCCTCGCCCGGCTCATCCTGCCGGACAGCCACGGCCTCTATGACGAAGCCCTGCGCATCGTCACCGTGGCCTCGGCCGTGCGCGACCTCGGCCTGCCGTACCACCTGGTGCGGGACCCCCGCCGCCCCTACGGCACCGTGCTGGCCTCGACCCTGGTCCTCGGCCTGCTGATTTCCATCCTCCTGTTCGCGGGCGCGCCGGTCTTCGGCTTCCTCAACGCGGACCTGCCGAAGGTGCTCCAGGTCTTCGCCATCTGGGTCTTCCTCGACGGCCTCGCGGTGGTGCCCAAGGCCTTCTTCGAGCGCGAGCTGACCATCGGCCGGCTGATCGGTCCCGAGGTCGTGCGCGGCGTGGCCATCGCGGTGGTTTCCATCGGTCTCGCATGGGCCGGCTGGGACGTCTGGGCCCTGGTGGCGGGCGATCTCGCGGGCGCGCTGCTCCTGGCCGCGTACTCCTGGTGGCAGGCCTGGGGGAAGATCCCGCTTCGCCCCGATCTTCATCTCCTGCCCGACCTGATCCGCCGTAGCTCGTGGCTGTTCTGGATCTGGATCTCGCTCCAGCTCGTCACCTACATCGACATCTACATCATCGAGATCTTCGACGACACGGAGACAGTGGGCCTCTACGCCAGGGCCTACATGATCGCCTTCCTGGTGGCCACGATCGTCTATCCGCGGGCGCTCTTCCCCACGCTGGTGGAGTACCTGGACGACCGCCCCCGCTTCCTGGAGGCCTTCCGGCTGAGCACGCTCCAGCTCCTCGGCTGCCAGGTGGTGGCGAGCTATTTCCTGTTCTTCAACGCGGAGAAGGTGGTGCTCATCCTCCTGGGAGAGAACTGGACCGGCGCGGCGCCGCTGCTGCGGGTGCTCGCCTTCGTGCCGTTCCTGGACCAGTTCACGATCTTGGGCGGCGAGATGCTCAAGGCCCGTCACCAGGACCGGACCTGGCTCGGGATCATGCTGGTCAACCTGGTCTCGCTGGTGGGGTTCGGGGTGTACCTGACCCAGGACCATGGCGCCGCGGGCATGGCCGCGGCGAACTACCTGCTGGTGGGCAACCTGCTGATGGCCTGGGAGATCGCGCGCGTCTTCGGCCCGCGCTTCTGGCGGTTCATGGGCGACCTCGCCATCATCTATCTGGTGCCGCTGCCGCTCTTCGCCCTGGCTGCCTGGCTCTTCGCGGTGGGCACCTGGCCCCGCTTCGCCGCCTCGCTCGCGGCGGCGGCGCTCGCCGCCGCCGCGCTGGTTTTCCTCTACTGGAAGCCATTCCGGGCCTTCTTCGGACGCCCCCCGGCCTGATACTACTTCTGAATCATCGTCAGGCGAAGGTTGGAGTACCTCCAGCCGTAGGTGGGAACCGCGGGAAAGCCCTTCCTGGGCCTGCTCTCGCCGAAGTGGCCGAACTCCACGAACAGGGAGCTGTCGCTCCACCGGTTCTTCCTGGGGATCTGCAGAATTCCGTCTCTGGCCGTGGCTGCGAAGCTCGCGACCTCGGACCTGCCTGCGCCGGCGATCCCGAAGAAGGCTTTCCGGCTCGCAGCATCGTACAGGTAGGCCAGATGGTAGGTCGTCGAGCCGCCCAGCACCAGATCGGCTGGCCTCAGCCTGCCGGTCATGGGCTTGGAGGCGTCGATGTTCTGGTTCATGGCAAAGAAGTTGCCGTTCTTTCCGACCTTTCCGAACACATTCACATTGCCCACCGTGTTCTTGGTATAGCTGCCACGATGGAGCCAGACCAGGTTGTGGCTGCCCGGCACATACTGGGGGTTCCAGTGGCCGGGTGTGACATCCCATTCGAGAATCAGCCTGCTCAGCGACAGGTCGTGAGGGATGTTGATACAGACCACTCCGATCCGGTTCTCGGGCTTGTTTCCGGGGGAGGGCGTATGGATGTTTCCAGGCAGGACGGCGCTGAGGACGCGAGGGTCCTGGGGCGAGCGCTGCGCTTGCAGAGTGAACTTGCAGGACGTGCTCGGGCCGCTCCCCTCGCCCCAGACCACCTTGGGCTCGTTCCGTCCGGCCGCTGCAGCGTAGGCATGGAAAGGCTGATCGCAGGACACCTGGGCGTCGGCGGCCCGGCTCAGGCTCGCGCGTCCGGCAAAGTCGATCTGCTCGCTGGAGCCGGCCGGGACTTTCAGGGGCGCCTCGGCGAGTACCGCGCCCGCGGCGTCCAGGAGCCGGAGCTGGCACCGGGCTGGCCGGGCTCCAGGCACCGCCGCGCCCACGACCAGGAGGCGATAGCTGCCGCGCTCCAACCCCGTGAGAGCGGCCGTGCCGCCAGCGCGGTGCAGACCGCCGCGGTCGAACGGCAGCGGCTCCCGGTCGAGGCGGCCCGCGGCGGTGATGGAAGCGGCAAGGCAGAGCAGGGCGGACAGCGAGAGCGTGAGTCTGACCATCTCAACAACCTCCAGGTGCTGCGGCCACCTCGGGCCGCAGACTGCCAGGGGTTGGCCTTACGATCCAGGGAAATGACGTTGAGCCATATTGCTATATCTTCGGCGACGGTGTCAACCTCTACGGCACCATCTCGATCCGCAGATTCGAATACACCCAGCCGTAGGTCGGGAACTCGATGCCCCCGGCTGCTTGCGCCGCGGTGTGGCCGAACTGGACCACCAGCCCCGTGGCCGGCACGTTGATGACCTTGGATGGCACCGAGCCCGCCATCTCCAGGGTCGAGACCGTGGCGCCGCCGGACGTAACCGTCATCGTGATCCGGTTCGTCTCCGCGTCGTAGACGTAGCGGATGTGGTACGAGACCCCCTGCTGGAGCACCAGCGGGACCTCCTCCGTGGTCAGCGCCCTGGCGGCCATGTCCAGGTTCTGGGCGTTCTTGATCCCGCTCCGCGGCGGACCGAACGTGTTCACGTTCGCCAGGGTGTTGCTCCGGTACTTGCCGCGGTGGATCCAGATCAGGTTGTGATTGCCCTCGGGCTTGGTCGGCGTCCAGGGGCCGGGGACCACGTCCCACTCCACGATGAACCTCTTGAGGGCGAGCGCCTGGGACACCGGGACCTTGAGGATCTCGATCTCGCTCCCCAGGACCGGCCGGTGGACCTCGCCGGTGCGCTCGAACACGATCGCGCCGGGCGCCGGTCCGGAACCGGTCGGGCCGGCCAGGGTCGAGGCGCCGGAGGCCGAGGGCGTCACGAATGAGAGCAGCGTACGGGCCGGGTTGTAGATCGCGGCGAACGCGAAGAAGAGCCGGTTGCACGTGACCTGGGCGCGGGCATCGGCCAGGGAGCCGGCGCCGAGGAGCCCGAGCGCGTCGCCGAAGTGGCGCATCGACAGCGGCTGGACGCTCACCGTGGCCGTGGCGCCGATCTGCGTGCCGTCGGCCCGGAAGAACTGGATGGTGCACGACGCGGCCTGGTTGGCGAGGTTCACGATCTCCAGGTCCGTGTAGGCGCCGGAGGTGTCGCGGAACAACCCCTGGAGGTGCGCGGCCGTGCCCGAGGGCACGGCGTTGTCCGACGAGATCACCGGCACCTCCGTATACCCGGCGAAGCCGCTCGAGGGGGAGCTCGCGAGGCGCGCGTGGACGAGCACCTGCGTGCCCGCCTCGATCTCCAGCAGGCCGGGCGCGCCCGGGGTGCTGAGGCCGACCAGCTTGCTGGTGCGGCCGGCGAGGACGGCGGCCTTGGCGCTCGGCACGGGACGCTTCGTCCCGTCCGTGCCCGCGGGCAGGAAGAGGGCGCCGTAGCGCCGCTCCTGGACGCCGCTGTTGCTCAGCCAGACCTCGGTCCTGTGGGTGCTGCCGCCGGAAGCGTTGCGGTCGAGCACCGGGACGTAGACGAAACCGGCGAAGGCGGGGGAGATGGAAGTGGCCGCGACGAGCGCGAGGCAGCCGACGAGCAGACGCTTCTTCATTGAGCTACTACCTCCAGGTCAACAGCTTGGACCCGGGGGGATGATAGCAAAGCCCGCATGTTGCCCGTATGGTGAATGTTCTGTCGTACACTTCGCCGGCTCCGATGACGACCCCCCAGGACGCTCCCGCCACTCGATTCCGCGCCTGGCTTGATCCGGGCCTGGGCGTGCTGCTCCTGATCTTCCTGGCCTGGGGAAGCTTCCTCATCTACCGCAGCTCGTTCCTGACCGCCCCTGCCGGCGAGGAGCCGCGGCGGTACTTCTGCCTCTTCGACGACGCCATGATCTCCATGACCTACGCCCGCAACCTGGTGGAGGGGCACGGGCTCAACTGGGCGCGCCGGGGCGAGCCGGTGGAGGGCTTCACGCATCCGCTCTGGGTGGTGCCCATGGTGGCCGCCAACCTGCTGCCGCTGGACCTGCGCTTCCGCAGCCTGCCCATGCAGCTCCTCTCGCTGGCCGTGCTCGCCCTGCTGATCGTGGCGGTCCGCCGCCTGATGCTCTCCTGGTTCTCCGGGCGGACCGCGCGGCACTGGCTGCCGGCCGCGGTGCTCACCGCCTTCTGCTACTCCCTGGCCTACTGGTCGCTGATGGGCATGGAGACCGGGCTCCAGGCCCTGCTCGCCGTGGTGGGCGTGCACCTTGCCATCGCCACGGTGGAGGGGAGGCGCGAGCGCCACCTGGAGCTGTGGGCGGTCTGCGCCGCGTCCTATCTGCTGCGGATGGACATGCTCCTGCTCGTGGTGGCGGTCCAGGTCTGGGTAGTAACCCGGGGCGGTCTGCGGCGCGACCGGAGGAGATGGCTGATTGGCCTTGGTCTCTTCCTGGCCGCGGTGCTCGGCTACGAGCTGTTCCGCTGGGTCTACTTCCACGACCTCCTGCCCAACACCTACTACCTGAAGCTGACCGGGGTGCCGCTGGTGGTGCGGCTCCTGCGCGGCCTCCTCGCCTTGGAGGTGTTCGTCCGCTCCCACCTCCTTCTCCTCCTGGTGGCGGGGATCGGGGCGGTGCTGTTGCGACGCGACCGGCGTTTCGAGCTGCCGGCCGCGGTCTTCGTCCTCTACTGCGCCTACAGCGTCTGGGTCGGAGGGGACGCCTGGGATCTGGGCGGCGAGATCCCGGTCCGCGCGAATCGCTACATCTCCTTCGTGCTTCCGCTGCTGTTCGTGCTGCTCAACGGGATCCTCAACCGGCTGCTCGACGCCTGGGAGAGCAGGGGAGAGCTGGCGGGCAGATGGGCCGCGGGAGCGGCAGGCGCGCTCGGTCTGCTCCTCGTCAACGGGTTGTGGCCGGGGGGCACGGACACGCCCTGGCGCCTGATAATGGGGACCGAGCGGCCGCCGATGGTGGAGAGCCACCGCACGGTGATGCGCCAGCTCTACCGGATGCAGCGGATGGTCGAGCCGGGCGCGACGATCGCCACGGCCTGGGCAGGCATCCCGGCCTACTTCAGCGACTACAGGCTGGTGGATATCCTGGGCTTCAACGACCGCCACGTGGCCCGGCTGCCGAGCAAGCTTCCCGGGGACGAGGACCATCCCCAGGTCTTCCGCCCCGGGCACGACCGCTGGGACTTCGACTACCTGCTCGGCAAGGTCCGGCCCGATGCCTTCTTCCAGATCTGGGGACTCCGCCTGGAAAAAGGGGTCAAGGTGGGGGAGCTGATGACCGGCGCCGGCTACACGCGGCGCAACGGCGTCTGGCTCCGGCAGGGCTCGTCCTACGTCCGGAATGTCCCACCCGAGGAGAGGCCGCTCCGCGACCAGGCCGCGCGCCAGCGCCGCCGCAAGAACCGGCCGGCCGCGTAGTTCCTCGTCACAGTCCGAGTGACGGATAGCGTTTTATGTAGGGGCGGCCCTTGTGGCCGCCCTCCGGAAGGGCACCCACAAGGGGTGCCCCTACAGAGGGATGATCCATCTTTTCCGGCGTGACAGGCCGCGTAGCGCCCGCTCCCGGCTACCAGGCCCCCGCCAGCGGCACCCACCCGCTCCCGGGCTCCCCGAACTGGAAGACCGTCTCGATCGTGCTCCCGTTCGCTCCGGTCAGGGCAAACTCGGCCGAGTCCACCCGGTACAGCCCCGGCGTGTCGCGTCCGTCGCCGTCCCAGTCCCCGACGATGGGCAGGATCTCCTCGTTGTCCGGGAAGTCGTGGACCACGTCGAAGCCCCCGGTGTTAAGGGAGTTGCGGAGCCGGAACGTGTTCGTGCGGGGATCGAAGAGGCCCACGCTGTCGCGTCCGTCGCCGTCCCAGTCGCCCGCCAGGGGGATCAGCCCGGAGCCCGGCTGGCCCACCCGGAAGGCCCGGCCGAAGCCGCCGCGCTTGAGCTGGTTCCGGGTGCGGAAGGTGGAGGTCGCCGGGTCGTAGAAGCCGACGCCGTCGGGGCCGCCGCCGTCCCAGTCGCCGATCACCGGGACCCAGCTCCGCGGGACCTGCTGCAGGAAGAAGCGCAGGTCGGCCGAGCCCGGGGTCAGGGAGTTCCGCAGGCGGAAGCTCCGCGTCTGGGCGTCCCAGTAGCCGATCGAGTCGCGTCCGTCGCCGTTCCAGTCGCCCGCGACCGGGATCCAGCCCTTGCCGCGGCGTCCGAAGCTGAAGGTCAGGTCCGCGGGACCGGAGGTCAGGGACGTCTTGATCCGGAACGTGACCGTGGCCGGATCGAACAGGGCCACCTTGTCATTCCCCGTGGGCGGCGGTTGCGCGGGGCCGACGAGCCGGTAGATGGCCGAGCTGGTCAATACGTAAACCTCACCGCGGCGGTCCTCGCCGAAGGAGATCAGGTTCTGGTTCCCGAGGACCGCCTCGGCACCGGCGAGCCGGCGCACCACCCAGCCGTTTCCTTGGGGGTTGGCGCCCCAGATCCGGGCGGAGCAGAGGTCGCCGAAAAAGTACGTGCCGCGGAGCTGCGGCAGGTTCGCCCCGCGGTAGACGTAGCCCGCGGTGACCGAGCAGTTGTCATCGTCGTTGACGTACTCGAGGATGGGCAGCGTTAGTGCCGACGAGTTGCAGGAGGGGGTCGAGCCCGGGCAGGACGCGGTGCTGAAGCAGAGCGTCCCCTCCATGACCTTCCAGCCGTAGTTCTCGCCGCCGTTGCTGTCCGCGGCCTGGCGGTCGATCTCCTCGCGCTGGTTCTGCCCCACGTCCCCGATGTAGAGGTCGCCGGTCTGGCGGTCGAAGGAGAACCGCCACGGGTTGCGGAGGCCTGACGCCCAGACCTCGTCCGGCATGCCGCCGTTCCCCCTGAACGGGTTGTCCGACGGGATGCCGTAGAAGGGGGACGAATTCACGTTCTGGTCGACGTCGATGCGCAGCATCTTGCCGAGCAGGGTGTTGTCGCGCTGCGCCCGGCACTCGGGGTCGTTGGCGGAGCCGCCGTCGCCCATGCCGATGTAGAGGTAGCCGTCCGGGCCGAACTGGATCTGTCCGCCGTTGTGGTTGGTGAACGGCTGGTCGATCCGGAGCAGCACCCTGGCGCTCGACGGGTCGGCCTGGTTGGGGTTGCCGGGCGAGACCTGGTAGCGGGCGATGATCGTGTCGAAGCTGCTCCGGTCCGTGTAGTTGACGAAGAAGAAGCCGTTCTGGGAGAAGCGGGGGTGGAAGGCCGTGGAGAGCAGCCCACCCTCGCCCTGGGTGCTCACCAGGTTGCGGATGTCCAGGAACGGCTGCCCGACGATCCCGCCGTTGGCGTAGATCACGATGCGTCCGTCGCGCAGGGTCACGAACAGCCGGTCGTCCCCCGCGTGGGTGAGGGCGGTCGGGAACGCCAGCCCGCTGGCGCCGCCCAGGGGCTGGAGCGAGACGCCGGGCAGGTCTCCCGCGACCGGGAAGACGGCAAAGTCCGCAATGAAGCGCGATTCGTCAGACGCGGACAGGGGGAGCGAGGCAAGTGAGGCAAAGACCAGGAGCAGGACAGCGAGGGGGCGGAGACGGGTTGCGATCACCGGAGGTCCTCCTTCGCATGTCAGCCTAGCATATCGATGCATGGCTTCGGTGCATGGCTCGGGTGCAAGACTCCGAGACCCGGATGAGCTCACCCGGGTCTCGGAGTTGTCAGGAGGGCGGAATCCTATCGGCCGTCGCGGTCCGCGTCGCCGGGAACGGCGCGCTCGACGCGGTGCCAGGCATCGCGGGTCGCGTGCCTGGCCTCGTTCCACGTCTGCTTGGACGCGCCCTTGGCGTTGTCCCAGCCGCGCTCCAGGTCGTTCTCGGCCTCGTCCCAGCTCTTGTTCGCGTGTTGGGCCCGGGACTCCCAGCCGTACTGGTAGGCGGGCTGGTAGTGCTCGTAGTCACGGCCGCTCTCGGCGTAGGGCCGCGTGCGGTAGTTCTCGCTCCAGTAGGCGTTTTCCTCGGTGGGATTGATGGCCTCGGCGATGCCGTGGCCGACGAGGCCTCCGGCGACGGCTCCGACCGCGGCTCCGACCAGCGTGCCGACCACCGGCCCGCCCACCATCGTACCGACGGCAGCGCCCGTGGCGGCGCCGGCCGCGGCACCCGTACCGCTGCCGACCGGATGTACCTTGTCCTTGTTGTCGTGGTCGTTCATCAGACTCTCCTTCACAAAGTAGTTTAAGGACCCGAACCGGGTCACCTTCTGTACCCTGCAAAGGAGAGGCCAAAGGAGAGGCCAGCTCACTCGCTCCGGATCGCCTCCACGGGGTTCGTGTCCATGGCGCGGCGGGCCGGGACCCAGCAGGCCGCGAGCGCCACGGTCAGGAGGAGGAGGGGGATGGTCATGAAGCTCAATGGATCGGTCGGGCTGACGCCGTAGAGCGCTCCGATCACGAGCCGCGACGCGACGAGCGCCGCAGCCAGTCCCAGCCCGATGCCGAAGGCCGCCAGCGCCAGGCCGCGGACCAGGACGAGCCCGAGCACGTGCCGGCGCTTCGCCCCCAGCGCGATCCGCACGCCCAGCTCGCGCAGCCGGTGGCTCACCGAGCAGGAGAGCACGCCGTAGATCCCGATCGCCGCCAGGAAGAGCGCGACCGCGCCGAACAGCGCGAACCCCTGGCTGACCGCCCGCTCGACGGCGAGGTAGTTATCGAGGACCTCGTCCATCGAGTAGACGTCGTAGAGCGGCAGGCCCGGGTCGGAAGCGCGGAGCGCCATCCTCACCCTTCCCACGGCACGGTCGCGGGCGAGCCGGGTCCGCAGGACGATGCCGAGGGAGTGGATCTGCTGGTAACGCGGCGGCACGTAGACCTGCGGCTCGGCCGGCACCCAGGGGTTCGTCTTGAGGTCCCCGGAGACGCCCAGGATCGTCATCCAGCCGGCCCCCTCCTCGTCGACCAGGCGGAGACGCTTTCCTACGACGGCCGAGCCGGGGAAGAACCGGCTCACGAAGGCCTGGTTGACCACGGCGACCGCGGCCCCGTTGGCGGACTCCCGGTCCGTGAAGGCCCGGCCGCGCAGGAGCGGCACCCGGAGGATGCGGAAGTAGCCCGCGGTCACGCCGAAGATCTGCGGGGCGGGCTCCTTGCCGGCGGCGAACCGCTGTCCTTCCAGCGTGACCCGGCCGCGGGTCCCGGTGTCGTAGAGCGGCACCGCTCCGACCGCCACGCCTTCGATCCCCGGCACCCCCGCGAGCCGCCGCGCGATGTCCTCGGCCCTCCCCGCCCGGCTCTCCACGTCGTCATAGGCGTCGCCCTGCAGCGTCGTCCAGAGAGTGAGGAGGTCCCGCGAACCGAACCGGGGATCGCTGTTGCGCAGGCTCAGGAGGCTGCGCAGGAAGAGCGACGCGCCGATCAGCAGGACCAGGGCGATCGCGACCTCCCCGACCATGAGGCCCGCCCGGAGGCTCTGCCGGTTGAACCGCCTCCGCCAGGCCCCACCGCCGTCCTTGACCGTCGAGCGGAGCTCGATCCCCACCGCCTGCAGGGCCGGGACGAGCCCGAAGAGAAGGCCGGAGGCCACCGACGCGGCGAGCGCGAAGAGCAGGACCGGACCGTCCAGCGTGAAGCGCATCCAGAACGGCACCGGAGCCAGGGCGCGGCCGGCGGCGTCGAGCCCCGCGACCGAGAGCAGCACGCCGAGGGCTCCGCCGGCCAGGGCCAGGAGCACGTTCTCGGTGAGGAGCTGGCGGACGATCCGGCCGCGGCTGCACCCGAGGGCCGCCCGGATCGCCAGCTCTTTCTGCCGGCTTCCGGCCCGGGCGAGCAGCAGGCTGCTCACGTTGATGCAGGCGATGAGGAGGACGCAGCCTGCCGCCCCGGCCATGATGAAGAACGGCAGCCGCAGCTCGGCAGGGGCGACCTTCTGCCGCAGCGGCTCCACCGAGCCGCGCCAGCCCGCGTTGGTCTGCGGATGGCGCGCCTCCAGCCTGCGCAGAAGGGCTCTCACCTCGGCCTGTGCGTGCTCCAGTGAGATGCCTGGCCGCAGGCGCGCCTTCACCTGGAGAGTGCGAACCGACCGCGGGCCCTCGGCCCACCGGCTCCCGAGCGGCACCCAGGCCTGCCGGATGTCCGGAAACTCGAACCCCGGAGGCATGACGCCGACCACCCGGTGCGGTTTGCCGCCGGCGATCACCTCGCTGCCGACGATGCCGGGGTCGCCCTGGAAGCGGCGCTGCCAGAGGCGGTGGCTGAGGAGGACCACCGGCGGTCCTCCCGGCCGGTCCTCCCCGGGCGTGAAGGGGCGTCCGAGGATCGGACCGACTCCGAGGAGCGGAAAGAGCTCGGCCGAGACGGCGTCGATCTCGATCTTCTCCGGCCCCTCGGGACCCGCCAGGGTCATGCTCCCTCCGCCGCGGTGGGCGGCCACCCCTTCGAAGACGCTGCTCTCGAGCTGCAGGTCCAGGTAGTCCGGGTACGACCAGGAGCCGTAGTGGCCCTCGACGAGCGCGTGCTCCGTCGAGATGGCGACGATCCGCTCCGGGTCCACGTAGGGGAAGGGCCGGAGAAGGATACCGTGCAGGACGCCGAAGGCCGTCGTGTTGACCCCGATCCCGAGCGCCACGGAGAGCATGGCAATCACCGCGAAGCCCCGGCTCTTGAGGAGCAACCGGATGGCGAAGCGGAGATCCTGGCGCAGCGCGTCCATCGAGTCCATCGAGATGAATCGAGATTAGGCCGGAACAGCCTGATTGTAACTCGGCTGGCGGGAGCTTCCCGGATTTCCCGTTCCTATTTCTATAGACAGGTCCCTATGGCCCGTGTATAGTCCCCTCACCTTATCGAGACAGAAGAAGTACAGACGTGAATCGCAGGGAGTTCCTCAGAGCGGGTCTGCTCGCCGGCGCGGGAGTGCTGGGCGCCCCGATGGTCAACCGGGGCCGCTTCAGCCTCTTCGCCGCCGACCGGACCGACATCTCCGCCCGGGCCATCGACCTGGTCGGCCGGTCGGTCGTGGTCGACATGCTCGGCCTCCTGACGCTGGACTGGCCGAAGCTGTACGGCTGGCAGCGCGAGCCCGCGACCTTCAGCCAGGCCGACTACCTCAAGCTGCTGAACACCGGGGTCCGGGTCTTCCACCCGGCGGTGGAGCCCAACGAGCCGAACCCCTACGAGGCGGCGCTGCGCTGGACCACCGGCTGGAACCGCTTCCTCGGCGCCCACCCGCAGTACCTCCTGCGCATGGACACGGCCGCGGACTTCGGGCGCGCCGGGGAGGAGGGGAAGATCGGCATCCTGATCGGCTTCCAGAACGCCGACCACTTCCGCACGGCCGCGGACGTGGAGACCTTCCACGAGGTCGGCCAGCGGGTGTCGCAGCTCACCTACAACTCCCGCAACCGTCTGGGCTGCGGCTGCAAGGAGCCCCAGGACAACGGCCTGACCGCCTACGGTGCCGAGATCGTCGCCGCCATGAACCGCGTGGGGATGGTGGTGGACATCTCCCACTCGGCCGAGCGGACGAGCCTGGACGCCATCCGCGCCTCCCGCAAGCCGGTCCTGGTCACGCACTCGAACTGCCGCGCCCTGGTGGCCCATCCGCGCTGCAAGTCGGACCGGGTGATCAAGGCCATGGCCGACCGTGGGGGCGTGATGGGGATCACGGTGATCCCCGCCTTCCTGAAGAGCGGCCAGCCGGCCCGGATCGGGCACGTCCTCGACCACTTCGAGCACGTGATCCGCGTGGCCGGGATCGAGCACGTGGGGCTCGGCAGCGACGCGGACGTGGACGCCATCGATCCGCGCACGAACCGGGTCCGCCCGCGCTACAACGTGCTCGGCCTCAGGCACCCGCGCCGGGTCTTCGAGCTGACCGAGGGGCTGATCCGGAGAGGGTACACCGACCGCCAGATCGAGCTGATCCTGGGCGGCAACTTCCAGCGGGCGCTCGGCGAGATCTGGGGCAAGCCGGCTGCGGTTCCGGTTCCCGCAAAGGCATAGCTTTTTCCCTGGGACCGCCGGCATCCTGCCGGCCCACACTCCAAAAGAAAAAGCCCGGAGCCGGCAGGATGCCGGCGTTCCCAGGGAAAAGCTCACTCGTCCCGTTGCACGATCCCCGGGGAGAACGCCGGCACGCACACCGCCACGTACTCCGCCCCTTCCGCACCGGGTGTGCTGTACTGCACCCACTCCCCCTTGGGAGTGATCACCGCCTGGCCGGCCTGAACATCCTGCACCCCGTCCCGGGTCGTGATCCGGACCATCCCCCGCAGCACGACCGTGTACTCGTCGAACTCCGGCGTCTGCCCCGGCTCGACCCACCCGGCCGGGCTCCTCATCCGCGCGATGCTCACCGCCTGTGTGCCGGAGTTGACCCGGCCGACGAACTCCTCGATCACCTTGGGCAGGTTGCCCGCGGCCTTGATGATGGTGGGGGAGGGGATCAGCGTCGCCATGAATGGTCTCCTCTGCGATTCCTGCTCGCGTAGCTCACGAGCGTGTTCCTGGCTGTTGACAATCTCGGGGCGGCTGCCGATGAGGCCCTCGCGGTGCCAGTAAGCGACTAATTCGGCCCCATTCGCCGGCTTGCTCGGTTGCACATCCACATCCTCTCCGTTTTACCGGGATCCACCCGGCAGATAGATCTCCGGCATCTCCAGCGCCTCGGCCTGCTGCTGCAAAGCCGCGAAGTCTCCTGCCAGGAGTGTCTTCCACTCGGCGTCCAGCCTGTCCAGATCCTTCTTCACCGTGGCGAAGACATTCTTCGTGCCCTGGGTGGGCGGGCCGTCGCCCGTCTTGACGGAGTCGAAGAGGGGGGAGAGGCGCGAGTAGGGCATGGCTCCTCCCTTCATGGCCAGGATGTCGTAGGCGATCTCCGCCTTGGGGTTGTGCAGCCCCTCCTCCACGGCGTCCATCTTCTTCAGGAACGCCTCGGAAGCCTTGATGAGTTCCGCGGCCCTGGCATCCTTCTTCAGGAGGTCGTTCCGGGCCGTGACCTGCCGGCGCACGCTGCGGATCTGCTCGGCCGTGCGGGTCAGATGGGAGATCGCGTCCCGTACCTCCAGCGAGAAGCGGAGCTGCTCCGCCAGATCCTGTGGGGACACCGTCGAGCGCGGGTCCGGCAGCACCTTCAGCGTCGTGCTTTCGGTCTTTCCATCCGCCGTCAGCCGCACCGTGTAGGTGCCGGGGAGGACGGTCGGGCCGATGACCGGAAAGCCGTAGTCCAGCATCCCTCCCCGGATCAGCTCCGCGCCCTCCCAGGCCAGGTCCCAGTCCGTGCGCTGCAGCCCCTTCTTCTTGGAGAGTGTCCGCGTCTTGAGGAACTCCTTCTCATCCTCCATGTACTCGCTGAACCCGATGGGCTCCGGCTCGGCGCTGCTCATCTTCCGCACCAAAGTGCCGTTCGCGTCCAGGATCTCGATCGTCACCTCCCTCTTGGGCTCCTCCTTGAGCCAGTAGTGGAGGGGGGCTCCCTGCGCCGGGTTCTGTCCCACCCGGTTGGTGAGACGGGGGCCGCGATGCCAGACCCAGCGCACCGCGTCCGGAGCGGGGTAGAGGTGCACGTCCTTGGCCATGGCTTCGGACGACTGCTCCCGCACCAGCGACAGGTCGTCCAGGATCCAGGCCGACCGGCCGTGGGTCCCCAGCACCAGGCTGTTGTCCTTGACCGCGAGGTCGTGGACGGCCACGGTGGGGAGGTTCAGGCGCAGCGAATTCCAGGTGGCGCCGTCGTCCTGGGACACGGCCACGCCGCGCTCGGTGCCGAGGTAGAGCGTTCCCTTGTGGGCGGGGTCCTCGCGCACGGAGTGGAGATAGACATCGCGGGGCAGGTCTTTATCCAAACGCTTCCAGGTCTTCCCGTAGTCCGTGGTCTTCCAGAGATAGGGACGCATGTCGTCCAGCCGGTGGGCGTCGACCACGAGATAAGCCGTGCCCGCGTCGAAGCGCGAGGGCTCGATCATGCTCACCGTGCCCCACTCGGGGAGGCCGGGGACGTTCTTCGTCACGTTCTCCCACTTGCCGCTACTGCCGCCACCATTGCGGGTGATGTGCACGAGCCCGTCGTCGCTGCCCGCCCAGATCAGCCCCTTCTCCA
Organism: Thermoanaerobaculia bacterium; assembly: GCA_035556715.1. Lineage (GTDB taxonomy): Bacteria > Acidobacteriota > Thermoanaerobaculia > Multivoradales > UBA5704 > DATMER01. The sequence goes on along the minus strand of DATMER010000026.1, from coordinate 81,005 downwards.
AGGGGGACTCGGCCACCACGAAGATCGTGCAGTAGGTCTCGACCCCGGTGTTGTCGCCGGTGATCGGGCCGCCGGACCACTGCTGCTTGGACTCGTCGTCGCGGGTCAGGTCGGGGCTGATGGTGTCCCAGGTCTGGCCGCCGTCCCGTGTGCGGAAGAGGACGTTCGCGCCGTGGTAGACCGTCTTCGGGTCGTGCGGCGAGATGTGGATGGGCGCGGTCCACTGGAAGCGGTAGTGCATGTCCTTGGCCGCCCAGCCCGACGGGTTGTCCGGCCAGGCGCTGACGTTGCGCGCCTCCCCGACGCGATGGTCGTAGCGGGTCATGATCCCCAGGTACTCGCCCGCGTAGACGATGTTCGGGTCCGAGGGGTCCGAGACCACCCAGCCGGCCTCGCCGCCGCCCACGTCGTGCCAGTCGGCGTTGGTGATCCCGCGGAAGCTCAGGGAGTTGCTCGGCCCCTGCGCCGTGCCCATGTCCTGGAGGGCGCCGGCCACGTGGAACGGCACCCGGTTGTCCACGGAGATATGGTAGAACTGCCCGATCGGCAGCACCGCCGGGTTCCAGGTCTCGCCTCCGTCGTTCGACACGTCCACCCCACCGTCGTCCGCCCCGATCATCCGCTTGGGATTCGTGGGATCGATCCACAGGTCGTGGTGGTCGCCGTGGCTGAGGAACATCTTCCTGAAGGTCTTGCCGCCGTCGATGCTCTTGAGCATGGGCACGTTGGGCACCCAGACCTCGTCGGGGTTGCCCGGGCTGACCGTGACGGTGGTGTAGTACCAGGCGCGCTGCCGCAGCTCGCGGTTGTTCGTGGCGAGGGTCCAGCTCTCGCCGCCGTCGTCGGAGCGGAAGAGGCCGCCCTTCTCCGCTTCGATCAGCGCGTAGACCCGCCGGCCGTCGGAAGGCGCCACGGCCACGCCCACCTTGCCCCAGATCCCTTCGGGAAGCCCCTCCGTGAGCTGCGTCCAGGTGTCGCCGCCGTCGCGCGAGACGTGGAGGCCGCTGCCCGGACCGCCGCTGGTCATCTCCCACGGGCGGCGCCGCGCCTGCCAGAGCCCGGCGAAGACGATGTTCGGGTTGGAGGGATCGAGCGCCACGTCCGAGGCGCCGGTGTCCGCGTCCTTCTTGAGCACCTGCTGCCAGGTCCTGCCGCCGTCTCGGGTCCGGTACACGCCGCGCTCCGGGTTGGGACCGAAGGCATGTCCGAGCACGGCCGCGAAGGCGACGTCCGGATTGCGCGGATGGACCGCCATGGTCCCGATCTGCCCCTCCTGCTTCCAGACGTGTGTCCAGGTCTTGCCCGCGTCCGTGGACTTGTAGATGCCGTTCCCCGCGGCCACGTTGCCCCGGATGTTCGCCTCGCCGGAGCCGACGTAGACCACGTTGGGATCGGAAGGCGCCACGGCGATCGAGCCGATGGAGGAGATCGGCTGTTCTTCGAAGACCGGCTTCCAGTTGAAGCCGCCGTCCGACGACTTCCAGACCCCGCCGGAAGCCGTGGCCGCGTAGTAGGTGAGCGGATCGCCGGGCACGCCCGAGGCGCGGGACACGCGGCCGCCCCAAGCCGGGCCGATCGAGCGGTACTTGAGCCCTTCGAGCCCGGCGGGATCGGAGAGGCCGCTCTCCTTCTTGGCCTCGTCGGCCTTCTTCGGCTTTTCCGGGGCGGCGGCGCTCACCGCGGGCGAGGCGCCCACGAACAGCAGGAGGATCAGGATCCAGGACAGGGATGGACGGAGGACAGGTCTGGGCATCCGCAATACCTCGATTTCAAGAGAGAAGGACGGCGGGAGCTTAGCCAAAGGTGGCGGGAGGGGGCAAGGACCTCACCCCCTGTCCCCCTCTCCCATCTCCCGCCCACACCCCGCCGGGAGAGGGGGGACGTATCTGGGATCGCCGTGCCTGAACGTGAGGCCGGACTGCCTCAGTCACGTTCCCCCTCTCCCGGGGATGGGCGGCAGGGAGATGGGAGAGGGGGACAGGGGGTGAGGTCTCAGGGCAGCTCGATCGACCGCTTCTCCGGGTCCGGCTGCTCCCGGTAGAGGATGACGACGTGGCCGATATGCCCGGCGATCTCGGCGTCGAGCTCGGAGGCGAGGCGGGCGGCGACCTCTTTCTTTTCTTCCCGTGGCACGGTGGCCTGGACCTTGATCAATTCGTGGTCGTTCAGCGCCTCGTCCACCTGCCTGAGCGTGGCCTCCGTCAATCCCTGCTTGCCGATCTGGACCACGGGCCTCAGCATGTGAGACTGGCCGCGCAACCACTTCCGCTGCGAGCTGGTGAGAGTCGCCATGGGGAAGCATTGTAGACTAGCGCCATGTCCGACGAACCCAAGTACAGGCAGAGGGGCTACAAGGATAAAGATGACCGCGGCTCGGAGCGGTCCCGGGGGCCGCAGGGTCCGCGGGAGAAGAAGGAGGGGCCGCGGGGACGCGGGCTGGGTATCCCCTCCGAGTCCGTGTTCCGCTGCGCCAGGTGCGGCGAGAAGCAGCCGCTCTTCGACGAGGTCCCCGTCGACGCCACCTGCGCCAAGTGCAGCTCCGACCTCCACACCTGCTCCAACTGCGTCTCCTTCGACACCTCCGTACGCTGGGAGTGCCGCCGCTTCGAAGAGGTCCCGGCGAAGATCCTGAAGAAGAGCACCCGCAACGAGTGCCCGCTCTTCACCCCCAAGACCGCCCGGGAGTTCGCCAAGGAGTCCAACAAAGGCTCCCCCGGCGACGCCCGGTCCGCCTTCGACGCGCTGTTCAAGTTCTGACGCTGTACATCACGTGCAAGCCAGGCATGCACGGGATGCCTCGGCAGGCTCCGGAAACGACGTCCGCCGTCCAGTCTCCCCGGGAGAAAGCGCGGCGTTTCACTCCGTGGCACGGCCCTCGCTCTCCAGCGCTCCCCATGTGCCCGGCCAATCCGCATTGCGCAGGGCAGGACTTGTGTTCGATAATTAAGAAACACGGCTCAATCATCCTACCGGGAAGGACTGCCCGGGGAGGCTCTCCCTCATGCGAGTAGGCGTCCTTGAGATCTTGACTGACTCGGTGTCCCATGGCTGGATCGTCAGGAACTACGACAGCCGCTTCCGAAGGCAGTACGCGAGCATCATGCCGCAGGTGGTCGCGGTCTGGAGCCAGCAGCTCGGGCACGAGGTCCACTACGCGACCTATTACGGCCAGAGTCCGCCGGACGACCTCCTGCCGAAGGAGCTGGACGTCGTCTTCCTGTCGACCTACACCCAGGCGAGCGCTCTCGCCTATTCTCTGGCGCGACTCCACCGCGGTCGCGGAGCGCTCACCGTCCTCGGCGGTCCGCACGCCACTTCGTTTCCCACCGACAGCCTGCGCTTTTTCGACCTGGTCGTCCACGACTGCGACAAGGCCCTGATCGCGGGCATCCTGCGCGGAGACTTCGAGCCCGGGAGCATTGTGAGCAGCGGCCGCGTCCTGGACGACATCCCGAGCGTCGAAGAACGGATGCCGCACATCAGGAAGGCGAGCTTCGTCCGCGGCAAGCCGGTGAAGCTGAGCAACGTCCCCATGCTGAGCAGCCTGGGCTGCCCGTACCGCTGCGACTTCTGCGTCGACTGGAAGAACGACTACGTGATGATGCCCTCGGAACGGCTCCTGGCCGACCTGCGCTATGTCTCCGAGCGCCTGCCGGGGGTCATCGTCGCCTTCCACGACCCCAACTTCGGCGTCAAGTTCGACGAGATGCTCGACCTGATGGAGCAGATCCCCCGGGAGCGGCGCAGCCCCTACCTCATGGAGAGCTCGCTGTCGATCCTGCGCGGTCCCAGGCTCCACCGGCTGAAGGAGACGAACTGCCTCTACGTGGCACCCGGGGTCGAGTCGTGGACGGACTACTCGAACAAGGCCGGAGTCGGCCGGAGCGTGGGACAGGAGAAGCTGGAGAACGTGATCGGGCAGTTCGAGGAGCTGCACCGCCATGTGCCAGCCCTGCAGGCCAACTTCCTCTTCGGCACGGATGGCGATCAGGGAGAGGAGCCCGTCGAAATGACTCGGGAGTTCATCCGGCGCCTGCCCTTCGTCTGGCCGACGCTCAACATCCCCGTCCCCTTCGGGGGGACGCCGATGTACGACCGTCTTCTGGCCGAGGACCGGATCCTCCAGGACATCCCGTTCGCCTTCTACTACATGCCGCACCTGATCATCCGGCCGCAGCACTACGACCCGCTGTCCTACTACGACCTGCTGATCCGTCTCTACCGCACGGTCGTCTCGAAAAAGCTCCTGCTGCGCCGGTTGCGCAGCGCTCGGACCCGGGGCCTGAAGGCTCTGCACGTCCTCCGCACGATGAGAATGCGCTCGGAGCTCGGCCGCCTGCAATCGATCCGCGACCGCATCGCCAGCGACCCGGAGATGCTCGCCTTCCTGGAGGGCCGCTCGCGGCGGCTCCCCGCCTTCTACCGGGAGGGGTTGAAAACCCGGCTGGGCGCCTATGCGGAGCTGCTTTCCGAGGAGGACACGAAGCCCGTGCTGGAGACGGCACCGGCCGCCGCGGCCAAGCCGGCGAAGGTGGTAACCCTCGGTGGCCGGAATCCGCGAGCGTTGGCGAGCTGACGGGCCGGATTCCTAGAGCTTGGGCGGCGGGCCCGATCCGCCTGCCGCGTTGCGCACGAGCTGCGCGTAGAAGCGCACGGCCCCGGCGTAGTCCTGGACCCCCACGCGCTCGTTCGTGCCGTGGATACGCTCCAGGTCCTCGGCCGTGATCGACACCGGGATGAACCGGTACACGTTCGGGCTCAGCTTCCGGAAGTGCTTCGTGTCCGTCGCTCCGGCGAGGAGGTTGGGCGCGGCGAGCGTGCCCGGGAACACCTGCGCCAGGGTGGTCTGAAGCAGGCGGAAGGCCCCCTCGTCCGTCTTCGACTGCGGGGAAGGCTCGGAGACGAGGGTGCCCGAGACCGAAACCTGGATGCCGGGTCCGACCGTCTCGCGCACGTGCTCCAGCACGGACGCGACCGTATCTCCCGGCAGGATGCGGAAGTTGACCCAGGCCCTGCCCTCGCTGGGGAGCACGTTCTCCTTGACCCCGCCGCGGATCATGGTGGCCGCCGTGGTCGTGCGCATGCGGGCGTCCGAGGCGGGCTCGCCGGAGAACTGCTTCCTCACCAGCGGCGCGAACAGCCAGAGGTTGGCGAGCGGCAGGCGCGCGCCGAGGGGCAGCTCGGGCGCCAGGAAGTCGAAGGACTCGCGGGTGGCGCCGTCGATCCGGGCGGGCATGGGGTTCTGCTCCAGCTTCTGCACCGCGGCGGCGACCATGCCGATCGCGGTGCTGCGCGGCGGCATGGACGAGTGGCCGCCCTGGCTCCGGGCGGTCAGCTCCACGGTGACGAAACCCTTTTCAGCCGTGCTGATCATGGCGACAGGGGAGTCGAGCCCGGGGACCATTCCCTTGGCGATGATGCCCCCCTCGTCGAGGATCATGGCCGGGCGGACCCCGCGGCTCTCCAGCAGGCGGGCGATCGCCGCCGCGCCCTGGGTGCCGCCGACCTCCTCGTCATGCCCGAAGGCGAGCAGCACCGTGCGCTCCGGCTGGAACCCCCGGGCGAGCAGCAGCTCGACCCCTTCGAGCACGCCGAGCACCGAGACCTTGTCGTCGATCGTGCCCCGTCCCCAGATGTAGCCCCCGGCGATCGCGCCGGAGAAGGGAGGATGGATCCACCTCTTCTCCGTGCCGGGCTCGATGGGCACCACGTCCGTGTGGGACATGAGGAGGATGGGCGGCAGCTCCGGCTTTGACCCCGGCCAGGTGTAGAGGAGGCTGTACTCCGCCACGACCTCCCGCCTAAGGGACTGATGGACCAGGGGGAAGCTCGCCTGGAGATATCGATGCAGGCCGAGGAACGCCTGGGCCTCCACGTCCCGTCCCCCCTCGTGCGAGATCGTGGGGAAGCGCACCGCCCCGGCCAGCCGTTGCGCCGCGGCATTGGAGTCCACGGCGAGGTCGGTGACCGGCTCGGCCTTCACCTGTTTGGATTCGAGGGTAGAGGCACGGACCAGGATGATGGCCGCGAGGACGAGGATAGCGATACCGAGGATGGCAAGGATCTTCTTCATATCGGTTTTGTTCCGCAATGTTCCGCAAGTAGGGGGCGTATCTTACGTGATACCCTCCCCGCCATGGCCTGGATCACCGCAACCACCATCGACGGCAGGAACGCGAACCTCCATAGCTCCCACATCGCCGCCATCCTCGACCGGGTGAAAGGTGAGCCGCGGGAGGGGAGCGAGGTCCTGTTCGCGTCGGGGGCCCGGCTTGAGTTCAAGGAGAGCCCGGCGCAGCTCCTGCGGGCGATCGAGAACGAAGATCATCCCGAGAACCCGCCCGTCTCGCCCGACGCGGCCTGGTGAGCCTCGGCCCAACCCCCGGACGCCAGGAGTCCCATGTCCGACCTGATCCTGATCGTTGATGACGAGCCAGGGATCCTCTCCACGCTGGGAGGGATCCTTTCGGATGAAGGCTACTCGACCCTCACCACCACGAGCGGCGAAGAGGCCCTGACCCTCTACCAGGAAAAGCGGCCTGCCGTGGTCTTCCTCGACATCTGGCTCGCCGACCGCGACGGCCTTGAGACCCTCCAGGCCTTGCGCGAGACCGACCCCGCGGCCGCGGTGGTCATGATGTCCGGCCATGGCTCCGCCTCGACCGCGGTCAGCGCCATCAAGATGGGGGCGTTCGACTACCTGGAGAAGCCCCTCTCCTACAAGCGGGCGGTGGACGCCGCCAGCGGTGCCCTCTCCTACCGGCGCTCCCTGCTGGAAGCCGGGGTCTCGGGCTCGGCCCCGGGCCTGCCGCGGGACCGCCAGGGCGAGAGGCGCTTCGCCGCCGCGCCGGACCTGCCTCTTCTCAAGGAGACCGGCCGCCGCCAACGCACCATCGGTCACTCCACCGTGATCTATGGCCTCGGGCTTCATTCCGGGCAGCGCACGGGCATGGTCCTTCAGCCTCTGCCCGCGAACAGCGGCATCCACTTCGTGACCCTGCCGGCGGGCATCGAGATCCCGGCGCACGTCCGGGCCGTGGCTGAGACCGACTACGCGACCACACTCTCGGGCGAAGGGGAGAGCATCCGCACCATCGAGCACCTGCTCTCCGCGCTCCACGCGAACCGGATCGGCAACCTCCTGATCAAGGTCCACCGGGAGATCCCGGTGCTCGACGGCTCCGCCCTGGAATTCTGCAAGCTCCTCGAAGAAGTGGGGATCGCCGAGCAGGAAGAGCCCGAGCGGGAGGTGGTAATCGACCGCCGTTACGAGGTCCGCGGCGGCGGGGACAAGGTCCTGGCCATCGAACCGGCGGAGGAGTTCTCGGTCTCCTACCTCCTGCGCTACCCGCCGCCGGTGGGGGAGCAGCGCTACGACTTCACCCTCTCCTCGCCTGAGGTCTACAAGAAGGAGATCGCCCCTGCCCGCACCTTCGGCTTCATGAAGGATCTCAAGATGATGAACGAGCTCGGCCTGGGCTCAGGCGGCCGGCTCGACAACTTCATCCTGGTGGGCGAGGATGAGGTCATCAACACCGACCTGCGCTTCCCGGACGAGTTCGTCCGCCACAAGATCCTCGACATCGTGGGCGACCTCTACCTTCTCGGCTATCCCATCCGCGGCAAGGTGACAGCTCATCTGACCGGGCACCGTGATAACATTGCGCTCCTCAAACAGATTGTTGGAGCTCCAGCATGAACCGGCGCGAGTTCTCGAAGTCTCTGATCGGAAGCATCGCCTCCTATGCCCTGTTCCGGACCCTCTTCCTGAAGGACGCTCTCGCCGGCTCGGTCAAGCCGGTCACCGACCACTGGCTGAGGGGCCTCCACGAGATGAGCCTGGACCTCAAGACCGGGAAGATCACGCCCGGCCAGTGGCAGACGAAGATCGACGAGCTGTTCGACCGCGTCGGCTTCGAGGAGCTGCTCACCCGGATCGACTTCGACAAGCTGGTCCAGGGCTTCGAGTATCCCGACCTCGGCGTGAACACGAAATGGGTGAGATTCCCGCAGCTCGAAGGGCTGCCGGAAGACCTCGCTTTCTACAGCAAGATTTTCGGGATGAAGAAGGACCGCGCGATCATCCCGCACGGCCACAGGAACATGGTCTCCTGCCACTACGTGCTCAAGGGCGAGCTCTGGCTCCGTCACTACGACAAGGTCGAAGAGGACGGCACGCACATGATCATCGAGCCGACCGTTGACCAGCTCGCCCGCGTCGGCAGCCATTCCTCCATCTCCGACGAGAGGAACAACATCCACTGGCTCAAGGCGACGACCGACACCGCCTTCACCTACGACGTGCTGATCGTGGATGTGAACGGAAAGAAGTACGAGGTCGACAACATCGACCCCTACGGTGCCGAGAAGATCGCCGGCAACCAGCTACGGGTACGGAAGCTCCCCCTCGAAGAAGCGCTGAACAAGTACGGCCACGACAGCCATCACTGAGGATTTGTGCCACTACCAGCTGCTGCAGTTCACTTTAACGCACGCTGATCGCCTTCTCCCATCGGATGCACACTTCGACACCGAAATAGGGTGAGGGCCATCGAAGCTTATAGTAAAGAAAAGATTTCGGGAGCTGAGTAGCTTTTAGCAGTCTTGATCGTTGCTCCGGCGGCACTACCTCACCATTGGCGGCCGTTTGGGTGGCGAGGAACTGGATACGTGAGTCAAGTTCCCGGAGATATTTCCGCATCTCCGTGGTATTTGGTTCGGACCTCTTGCCGGTGCAACGCCCCACGATGGGATCGTCCAAAGGGTTCCATCGATCTCGCGCAATCCCTTCACCCTCGAATCTGGCATTCTCCGGGTTCCGGAACTCCAGTTGAAGGTCTGGGATCTCATCTCTGTTGAGAGGGGAGTTCCGGTAGAGGTCCATATCAACGATCACGACAACCTCTAGGTTCCGAGTAGGGATATCAATGGGGATACCGACTCGGTCATCACCCCTCTTGGCCCCGCGCCATTGTACGAACTCATCCAAGCCCACCACGATCTCGCGTGTAACCACCGAACCAGGGCCCAAATCTATGAGTAGATCGGCCGTTTTGTTGTCTGTTCCGTCATGATCGACGAAGGAATCCAGAAGCAGGCCCCGTCCAGCGCTCCTGCTGTGCCACGCGGCAAAGTAATTGAGCAACCAGCGGGACTTGAACCACGAAGCCTCATCTTTATCGGGACAGGCTTCAAGGTAGTCCTTCTTTTTCTCCGGCTTGATCTCCAGGCTGCAGGGGAGCCTCTCTCGTTTCTTGTTGAGCCGCAGGACCTGCTCCTGCCGGTAAAATACGTCGCCCATTCCGGTAACCAGGACCATATGCTTGTCCAAGAGGCACACATAGGGAGACTCCAGCCACTTGGTAGCAGCTGCGGAGATGATCTCCCGCACAAGCTTGGAATGGTCTCCTCTACCATCGTGGTCACCAAGTTCCTTGCCTAATTTGCCCAGGAAATCCCACTGCGCCTTCGTCATCTTGACCTGCTTTTGCTGCAAGTCTGTCATAGATCCCCTCCTGGAATCGGGCTCCAATTGGAGCCCACATTTCCTGCTCAGAGCCAAGTCCCCAAGAGGGCTCGGAGCCCTTCTCCCGAGATCTCTGGAGGAATCCCATTATACACGTACAACTTGGGCCAGCACAACGAAGGGGCAAGATGGCGTTGGGAACCGGCTCGACCAGTTTCGTGGGCGTCTAGCAATATTAAATCGATTGGGTTAAATAAATTTAGCCAAACCTGTTGACTCTCCGGGTGCTCTGTCTCAGAATATGGACCATATTGCTGGTGGTTTGAAGGCGCCTGGGGCTTCCGCAGAGCCGCAGAGAAAGGAGAGAACTTATCGCAGTAAGCTGAGCCTGGATACGCGAAGCTGCAGTAAGTGTTTGTCCGCCAACGTACTGATTGAAGCGTCCTGGTGGACGCAACGAAAGGAAGACAGATGACTAAGCGGTTTGTGAATGCTGCTACGCAGGGAACTTCCACGAGCCTTTCCAGGGTAAGCCTCCAAAGCAGGTGCGGCTTCGTTGTTTCGGAGCGGTGATCTGGTGGCAAAGTCTCTCGAATACTGTGACGAGGAAACGATGTCCCCTGAGCACCAACAAATAACGACCGACTCTAAGGAGGTTAATTACCCATGTTAAGCAGACGACTGACAGATATTAGTGACTTCCGTTGCTGCAGCGCTGCCATCACGCCGTGCGTGGCTGGCTCGTCAGATATTTGGCATAACAGAACTGCATTCGCGCACAGAACAGGAGCTTGCGATGATGAAAGTCCTCCTGAATAGGATGTGGGTCCTGTACTCCGAAATTGTTCACCAGGCGTTGTTTCTTGATATTATATCGCATGCGTTGCCCGTGTCCGTGGTCTTGATTTTGGCCGCCGCGGCTGAATTTGCCGAGAAGCATGGAACGTTCTTGATGCTTGCTGGTGCTGTGGCGGTGAGCGTCACCAAGAACTTCCGGGCTTCGAAGAGAAAGAAGCCGGCTGAGAAGCGGAAGGCATCGAGGTCACGGCAAGCGCAGGCGAGGGACAAGAATGGCCGCTTCGTACGACGGAGCGAGAAGAGGAGCCGATAAACGTTGGAGATATCGAATCGTCAAGGAGAGCATCATGAGTTGAATGAACAGGGTGAGGGATTGTTGAGCTGGCCGCGGGGGCACTGGGATCGTTGATCAAATGAGAGTCAGCGAATTCTGGCCCCCGCGGTGAAACACAGCCATCACGGTCGCGAAGCAAACTCGTCTCTCAGCCTTCCCTGACCGGCCCCGGGCACGGCGCCTTGCGCCTGCGACTGCTCCCTGAAGATCGGAACCGACATCCGGATATAGCGGTGCCAGACGAAGGTCAGGTCGAAGAGGAGCGCGGCCAGCCACCAGAGGTAGAGGAACACCGCTCCTGCCACGAAGATCGGCCACAGCTTGCCGTGCGCCCCCTCGATGTAATAGTAGACGACATACGCCACGGCCAGCGCGCCGGGGATCAGCAGCGCCCGCATTCCCAGCTTCGGAAAGAGCGTGCTGGCGACCGTGATCGCGATGGCGAGGACCACTGCGACTCCGACGAACAAACCGGGTCCCTCGATCGTCATGACGCGGCTCCAGAAGCCGCTGCGGCCCTCCGTCAGGCGGCGGAAGACGTGATACCCCCCGATGGAGAGAAGGAAGACGAGCCCCCCGAACAGGCGCCACGTCCAGACCTTCGTCAAGCGCGGGATGCGCGCCATGACCGTAATGCCGGCCAGGAGACAACTGATGGCGGCCACGTTGCCGAAGACCTGCAGGAGCGGCTGTTTTTGGTCTGGCTCGAGGAATCCATGGACCGCGTTGTAGAGGAAGAGCACGGCGATGAACAGGAGAGCCGCGCCGAGCATGTAGGGCAAAACCCAACTGATGATTCGCGGCAACGTCTTGCTCGCCGGCGGCTTCTTATACCTCTCGGCCGCGGGCTTTGGCGGCTCCATTCTGGCTTCCGGGAGATCCTTCTCGACGACGTTCTGGATGAAGTGGCCGAACACGTCCGCATCCTGCCAGTAATCGGTGTGGGCCTTGCCCGGGAGCGGATATCGCGCGAAGCCGTGATCATTCTCGGGCGGGAAGTTGAAGACGCCCTGCCAGGCCCCAGTCGTAAACCGGTTGCGCGCCGTCTCCAACTCGAAGCCCACGGGATCGCCGTAGTCGTAGTAGTTGTGCCATACGATCGGCTTGGGAGGCCGGTTGCAGGGCTCCACGAACTCTTCGAACAGCTCGGGCCAGAGGATCAGATGCTTGTCGATCGGCGAGCCGAACGTCATCAGGCCGTGGACCTTCGAGATCCACGGGTTGCCCTGGGTGCACAGCGCGGAGAGCAACCCCAGCAAGGTGACGACCGTGCCTTCGCTATGGGCGACGATGTAGATCTCCTCGGCGTCCTGGAACTGCTCGTGCACGGCCTGCATCCGTTCCGCGAAGACCTGGCCGATCTCTCCGCCCTCCCGCTTGAACTCGGCCACGATCTGGACGTCGTCCACGAAGTCGACCAGCACCTTCTTGAGATCGAAGGAGAAGATGCCCATCTTGTCGGCCAGGAAGCACAGCCGGTCCAGCACGCCGATCGTCTGCAGCATCTCGCCGAGGACCTGCTCGATCATGCGCTCGTCGGACTCCGTGAGGTCACGGGTCGCCATCCGATGCCGGTGCACGCGGCCGATGACTGTCCGCACCCAGGGCTGGACATCCTCCAGGAGATACTTCTCCTCGGCGATCCTGCGCGGGATGTGAGCCCAGTAAACCTCCGCGAAGCCGAGACCATGGAACTCCGGATCATTCGAGGTGTAGACGGCGGATTCATCCTTAGTATGGAAGTTGCCCAGCGGCACCGCGGCAGTCTGACCATGATAGAGGCTGAACTGTGACAGCACCTGCTGGATCGTGCTGAAGCGGGTCTGATCGCCGATGCCATGCACGGCGACGATCACCTTCTCGACCGGTCGCTCCATGAGGGTCTCCTTTCGTCGTGTCCCCGGATTTGAAGACGGACGGAATCATGAAGTTCCAGAGCCATCACTGAGCCACAGGGGGCTTGAGGCCCTCCAGCAAAGTCGGGATGAGCTCGGACACCGTCGGGTGGATGTGCACGGCGCGCCGGATCAGTGTGTAGGGCTTGTCGGCATACATCACGTCCAGGATCGAGTGCACAGCTTCGTCGCCGCTCATCCCCAGCAACGCCGCGCCGAGGATGCGCTGCGTCTCTTTGTCGACCACGACCTTCATGAAACCTTTCGTTTCGCTCGCTTCCCGCGCCCTACCGACCCGCTTCATCGGCATCTTCGCGACCAGAACCGGACGGCCGCTGGCCCGGACCTGGGCATCGGTCATGCCGACGCGTCCCAGCGGCGGATCGATGAACAGGGCATAGACCGGGATGCGGTCCGTGACTTTGCGTGAATCCCCGTCGAACAGGTTGGCCGCGACGATCTCATAATCGTTGTACGCGGTGTGGGTGAAGGCTCCCCGTCCGTTCACGTCACCCAGGGCCCAGATGCCCTCGGCGTTGGTGCGGAGCTGATCGTCGACCTTCACATAGCCGCGCTCATCGGTGGCGATGTCCGCCGCTTCGAGCCCGAGGTCGTCGGTGTTGGGCCGGCGGCCGACGGCGAGCAACAGGTGAGAGCCTTCGACCTCGGGCGCTCCCTCCCGGCAGGCGAGCTTCACGGCCACTCGCGTTCCGCGCCGCTCCACCTCGAAGCACTCGGCGCTGGCACGCACCTCGACGCCCTCCGATTCCAGGATCTCGCGCACCATGTCGGACACGTCTTCGTCCTCGCGTCCGATCAGGCGTGCCGAGCGCTCGCAGACCGTCACCCGCGAGCCGAAGCGGCGGTACATCTGGGCGAACTCTAGGCCGATGTAGCTGCCGCCGACGATGATCAGGTGCTCGGGCAGGAAATCCACCTCCATCATCGAGCTGCTGGTGAGATAGGGCACATCGCTCAGCCCCGGCATGTCGGGGATGGCGGCGCGGCAGCCGGCGTTGATGAAGATCCGCTCGGCGCTCAGCTCGCGACCGTTCACAGCTACGCTGTGCGGACCGGTGAAGCGGGCGTGGCCGTGGATGACCGTCACGTTTTCCATGCCATGCAGCCACTTCTCCAGTCCCTCGCTGGACTGGCGCACCACGTCGTCCTTGCGCGCTTTCACGCGCTTCATGTCGACGCGGACCTCTCCTCCCGGGCTGAAACCGTAGTCGTCCCCCCGGCGCGCGATATGGACAGCGCGGGCGCTTGCGATCAGAGCCTTGGTGGGGGTGCAGCCGTCGTTGACGCAGGTGCCGCCCAGGAGGCTGCGCTCGATGAGGGCCGTCTTCAGTCCTTCCTTGTTGCAGCGCCCCGCGAGGCCCGGTCCGGCCTGACCGGTCCCGATGATGACAACGTCGAAGGTCTCGCTCATCTCGTCACGTCCTCAGGCAGGTCTTCCGAGCCACGATGGATTTAGTTGGACCTCGAGTGCGGTCTGCCGCAGGGCTTGCCCACCCTCGAGCGCATAAGGCTGAGCGAGAATGAGACCGTCCGGCTCCGCCGCGTCGCTGACCTCGACGAGAATGGCGTCGAACTTTCCCTCCTGTAAGGTCACGTAGCCGTCGAAGGCGTAGGCGCAGACTTCCACCGATTTCAGCTCTTCTTCCACGAACTGGCGCGCGGCATCACGCGCCTCGTCGAGAGTGTCCGTCACGATCCGTCTGAGCGACCGCTGCTCACCCGCATCGACCATCAGGAACGAGATGAAAGGGCCGTCGGGACTCACCGAGCCGAGCCCGTGCTCGATCGCGGCGCTGCCGATCGCGAACATGCGGGCAAAAGGATCCGAGATCTCTTCTTCGCCTTCCCGGTGATGCGCGCAATCCCCCAGGTAGAGCCTGCCGTCTTCGATCCGGAAGGGAGTCCGCTCCACGGCCGGCTCGCTCGGCTGGTCCGTCACGATCTCGTCCCCCTCGACCTCGTAGACGAGGAGGAAGCGACCTGTCACTCCCTCCGGCCCCAGGGTCGAGTAGACCAGGTCTCCGAACCGCGTGAACAGGATGGAGGAGTCGCCGAAGCTCTCCCGGTGCTCCGGGACGACGCGCCAGCGACCGATTGGCTCTTCGGGAGTCATGAGTCCGCCAGTTGGGCGCAGCTATCTATTGAGGCGGACCGGGCCTGGGGCCTTCCGCCTGGATCGGGGTGTTCTGAAACGCGGCGATGCTCCACTTGCCGTCTTCCTTCGTCATCACCATCGTGTTCATCGCGTGACCCTTCCTCGTCTCCCCGCCTTCGCGAAACTCCAGATTCCACTCGATGTGGACCACCGCCACATCGGGACGCAGAAGGCGGATGCTCTTGATCGTGGCGGTATTCCGGCTGTCCTTGTAGATGCTGGAGAATATCCCCGTGTGTCCCTTCTCGATGGCCGTTCTGCCCTTCATCAGCATGCCATTGACCACGACATAGTCGGCATCAACGGCGAACGGGGCCGCGAACGCCTTGCCATCATGTGCGTTCCAGCCATCCTGGACTTGTTGAACGACCTGCCGGATCGCGCCTTCATCCCCGCTCGGTTCTTGTTGTGCTTGCGCGTCGCTCACCAGAGCGCTGAACAACAGGAGAGCCATGACAGGTACAGAGAAAAATCGAATTCCTTGTGGCATTGGATGCGTGTCCTTTCTTTCCGGTCAAGCATGGGCGATACGGAGGACGCTGCCGCCAGCGGAGCCTGTGGCGCCGAACAGGAGGATTCTCATGGCACGAGACTCTACTCCAAGAGACGCAAGAGGAAGACGTTGATGGTGATGCTCTGGGAGTTTTTGACTTCGACTCCGAAGGGATTCGGTTGCGACGCCGGGACGGCATAACCTGTGGGGGGCTTGATCGTGATCGTATGAGAACCCGGGATCAGGGCGTTGAAGCCCACACGCCCGTCCGGGCCGGTCTTGTTCAGGTCCCCCCAGAGCAGGGTGCCCCGGCTGTCCCGCAGCTCCATGGTCACGCCCTCAACCGGGGAGCTCTGCTGGTCGAAGGCCCGCACCTCGACGGCTCCAAACCGGAAGTCCCGTTCCCCGGGCAAGAGGCCGGAGCCTTCGTTGCAGGCCGTGCTCAACCCGACGAGCCAGAGAACGAGGAAGCCAAGAGCGAGGGAGTTGCTGCGTCGAACAGTCCTCTGACCTGCCATCTGTACACCTCAGAATTGAGTGTAGCAGGGAATGGAGGTCCCGGGGCGCTCCCCGGGACCTCTGCGCGCTCAGTGGTTGAAGCGGTAGTTCAGGCGGGCGAAGTAGTAGCCACCGTTGATGCCGAAGGGGAGGGTCTCCCAGCCGTAGACGAAGCCGAGCTGGGGGAAGGGGAAGGCGTTGGTCTCGTCCCACTTGTCCGGGTACTCGTCGAAGATGTTGAGGCCGCCCACCGTGAACGAAAGGTTTCCGCCCAGCGGGGCCGTGAGCGAGAGGTCGGTCAGCCACTTGCCTCCCCAGGTCTGTTTGAACCCGGGAGTGAAGCCCTCGCCCGCAACCTCTCCAAAGTAGTTGAAGCGGAGGTTGGCATTCCAGCCGCCCCGGTAGTAGGTACTGCTCAGCGTGTAGTGCTCGCCCGGCTGGCCTTCCTCGATCAGCGTGATCTGGGCCTGGTCGAAGAGCACCTCCGTCGGCAGGATGCTCGACGACGAACGGCGGCCGGTGACCTCGGTGTCGTTGAAGTGGAAGGCGCCCTCCAGGGAGAGCAGCGACTCGCCCCCGAGCTTCCAGTCGTACAGGGCGACGATGTCCAGGCCGTCGGTCTGGGTGTCGATGGCGTTGGTGAAGAACAGCACCTGGCCGACTCCGATGGGGTCCAGGATCGCCCGGATCGGGCAGAGCGCCGGATCGAAAGGGTTACCGCACGAGCCGGACTCGGGCTGGATGTTGCTCGAGAAGACGATGCGGTCGTCGATGTCGATCCGGTACACGTCCACGGTGAGGCGGAAGCTGGCGGCGGGCTCGACGACGACGCCGAGAGAGTAGTTCTGCGAGGTCTCTTCTTCGAGCGCCGGGATGCCGAAGGCCCGGGTCACGCTGCTGTCCTGGCGCGCCGTGAGAGTGTCGGTGAGCACGCCGGCGGCGTTGAGGTTCGTGGAGCGCTGGCTGTAGAAGGACTGCTGCACGCTCGGGGCGCGGAAGCCGGTCGAGACCGTGCCGCGGAGGGAGAAGGCGTCGGTGAAGTCGACGCGCGCCGAGAGCTTGCCGTTCACGGTGTTGCCGAAATCCGAGTAGTCCTCGAAGCGCACGGCCGCGGCGGCCAGGAACTTGTCGGTGAGCTGGGCCTCGGTGTCCAGGTAGATGGCCGTATTGTCGCGGCTCTCGTCCACCGCCTCCTGGGGGGACCAACCGGGGAAGCCCTGGGTGCCGGGCTGGGCGATGCTCCCGGTCTGGTCCAGGATGAGGATGTTGCGGTTGTTGGTGCGGCCGTATTCATAGGAGATCTCGTCACCGGCCTCGATCTGGAAGCCATCCCGGCGCCACTCGACACCCGCGGCCAGGTTGAGCGGACCGGCGCCCACGCCCCATTCTACGAGGCGGCGGAAGTCCAGGTTGAAGGTGAGCTGATCGAACGCCAACGTGCCCGTGTCCGCTTCGGTCGCGGTCTGCCCGATCCGCGGGCCGGTCGGGTTGTTCGGGTCGACCGGCTCGTACCAGTAGCTGACGTTGGCGGTGTTTTCCTCGCGGAACTTGAACTCGCTGCTGCCGTAGTTGACGCCCAGGTCGTACGACCAGCCGGCGAGAGCGGCGTCCGCGCGGTAGCCGAGCGCCAGGGAGAGGTCCGTGGGTTCGGTGATGATGGTGGGCAGGAAGCCCTGGGGATAGATGTCCGGAATCGTCCGTCCGTCGTCCGCGGTGCGGAAGAAGCCCGAGGAGCTCCCCTCCCGGTTGGACCAGCCGCCGAAGGCGTAGATCTCGCCGTTGCCGGCAGGGATCTCGGAGTTGAGCCAGGCCGAGATGTCCTGGGACTCCGCGTCGCCGAGGCGCTGCGTCACCGTGGGAGGGCTCACGCGCAGGGAATCCGGCCCGGCGCGGTTGGTCTCGCCGCGGTCCCGGTATTCGAAGGTGAGATTCGCGAAGCCCGCGGTCCCGATCCGGAAGCCGGTGTTGACCCCGGTCATGATGCTTTCGCCGTCGCCCTCGTAGGTCTGGCCCGCGTCGAGGGTGAGGTCCGTGACGTCCGTCTGATTCTTGAGGATGATGTTGATGACGCCCGCGATGGCATCGGAGCCGTACTGCGCGGCCGCGCCGTCGCGGAGCACCTCGATGTGATCGATGGCGGAGGCCGGGATGGCGTTGATGTCGTAGCCGGCCGAGCCGCGGGCGATGGTCTGCTGGACGTTGAGCAGCGCCTGCTGATGGCGGCGCTTGCCGTTGACCAGGACGAGGACCTGGTCAGGGCCGAGGGCGCGCAGCGTGGCCGGCCGGATGATGTCGGTGCCGTCGCTGACGAAGGTGGTGGAGAAGTTGAAGGAGGGGGCAAGGAGTTGGAGGATCTTGCCGGTCTCGGTGGCGCCGGTGCTGCGGATGGCCGTCTCGTCGATGTAGTCGACCGGGGCGGGAGTGTCCGCGGCGCTGCGGCCTTCGACCCGGGTGCCGGTGACCGTGATCTCCTCCTCGAACTCCTCCTGTTCCGGCTCCGGCTCGGCCTGTTCTTCCTGGTCGCCTTCCTCTTCCTGTGTCTGGGGCTCCGGCGTCTGAGCCAGCATCGGCTGAGCCAGAGCCACCCCCAAGGCCACAACCAAGATCCCGATCCATCTACCTGAGCCAATCCTCCGGAGCGCCTGAAGCAACGGATGATCTTCAACCATCATCGTTCTCCTCTAGCTGTGGAAAGGTGTCAGACTGTCGGGTAAGCCTCCCCAAAACAACCAAACTGCTGAAAAACAGTAACACAGCGGGGCGCGACGGGAACCCTGCCATTCCAAGCCCGTTTAGAATGACTCTGAACGCACCGGAATCCCAGATCCAAGACATCTCATGTGCGTCCGGCGTACAGCGGATGTAACCTGACGGTCTGAACCCTGAGGAGCCCGGCGCTCCAAGCTCAAGCCCTGCAATCAGTTGGGATTTCCGCTCCACCGTGGCATGGGCATCGCTTTGCCTTGCTCCGGAAGGAGGTCACATGAGGCATTGCACGGCTCGTCTCTTCGTTCTTCTGGCGTTGCTGGCCCTGGCGGCTGGCTGTGCCGGTACCCTGCCGCCGTCCCGGCGGGTCAACAGCGCGCTGGATTTCCTCTATCCCGAGGGGGCCACCGCCGCCGAGCCGGCGCGGGAGGTGGTCCTGAGGATGCCGGTGCGGGTGGGGCTCGCCTTCGCTCCGAGCCGGGACTACCAGGCGGACCCGATCACCGAGGAGCAGAAGCAGAGGCTTTTGGCCCGGGTCGCGGGCGCATTCAAGGAGCACAAGGCGATCGGGCACCTGGAGGTCGTGCCCACGGCCTACCTCCAACCCGGTGGGGGCTTCGCGAACCTCGACCAGATCCGCTCGTCGCTGGGGCTCGACCTCATGGTATTGCTGTCGTACGACCAGGCCCAGTTCACGGAGTCGACGCGCGCCTCCTGGACCTACATCACCGTGGTCGGATCCTTCCTGATCGAAGGGGAGAAGAACGACACGCGCACGGTCATGGATGCCGTGATCTACGACATCCGCTCGCAGGCGCTGCTCTTCCGCGCGGCCGGCGAGAGCACGGTCAAGGGGCGGTCGAGCCCGCTCAACGTCGACAGCAAGCGGCGGACGTTCGCGGCCCAGGGGTTCGAGAAGGCAACCGGTGACCTGATCGCCAGCCTGCATTCCGCGCTGGAGCAGTTCGAAGAGCAGGCGAAGACCGGCACCGTCCAAGGGCCGGGCACTCCGGCGATCGCGATGTATGACATCGAGGGGGTGCGCATCACACCCGGCAGCGGAGGCGGCGGCGGTGGGGCGCTGGGGATTCCGGAGCTGATCGTGGTCGCGCTGCTCGGGCTTGCAAAAGGACTTCAAGGACGCCGGGAACGTGAATGAAACGCTTTCCCTGGCTGACCACGATGCTCGTCGCCCTCTGCGCGGCGGCCTCGCTCGGGGACCTGGAGTATGACCGCGCCCGGGTCGAGGCGGGCGAGGTCTGGCGTCTGTTGACCGGCCAGATGGTTCACTGGACGGCGCGGATGGCCGTCTTCGACCTCGGCATGCTGCTCGGGCTCGGGATGTGGCTCGAAGCCCGGGGGGACCGGCGGCTCGCGGCTGTCTCCCTGGCGCTCGGCGCCGTTCTCACCGCGGTCGCGGTCCACCTGTCGCCCGACCTTCTCGTCTACCGGGGCAGCTCCGGAGTGGCATCGACGCTCTTCGTCCTGGCTGCTTTCCGCGTTGCGGATTCCCCCGATCCGTGGACCCGAGCTCTATCGATGGCGGCCGTGGCGCTCTTCCTCTCCAAGGCCGCGTTCGAGTCGCTCGCGGGGCAGACGCTCTTCGCGGGGGATCTACCGGAGGGGGTCCGGGTTGTCCCCCTGGTCCACCTGATGGGAGGATTGGCCGGAGCGGCGCATCTGGCTAAACGCTCCGGCCCGGAGGTGCGTACATTGGCTAGCGCCGTCCGCTGCCGTCGCGCCAGAGCTCGTTCCGGCTCAACCGGCCGTCGTTGTTGAGGTCGAGACGCTCGAAGCGATCGAGATCCGCCGGCCACTCGGACCGCGAGATGTAGCCGTCGTCGTTGCGGTCGATCCGCTGGTAATAATCGTTCCGGCGGTCGTCATCATCGTTCCAGTCCCGGTCGCCCCGCCGGCCTCCCGCACGCACCTCGGCACCGGACAGGATGCCGTCGCCATTGCGGTCGTGGTTGTCGAAGGAGCGGTCGTTGCCCCGCCACTCGCTCCGGCTGATCCGGCCGTCGCCGTTCCGGTCCATCCCGCGGAAACGCATGTTGCCGTCGCGGCTGTCGTCCCAATCCCGGTCGTGATCCCGATCCCGGTCGTCATCCCAATCCCGGTCGCGGTCCTTGTCCTTCTCGGAGTGCTTGCCCTTGTCCTTACCCTTATCCTTGCCGGAGTCGGCCATGGCGGCCGGCGCGGTCAGCGCGAAGGCAAGGAGGAAGATTGAAAGGAAGGTGAATCGTCGCATGGTGTGCCCCCTGTTGCTTTGTCGGCCGTCCAGGATAGGTGGCCGGGGTCCGTTGGCGGCGGACCCGATTTCCAATATCCGTAAAGTGCAAGGGAGGTACCAGGGCTGGCCCGGGGGCGGAGGCTCCTCGGACGTCCTCGTATCAGGACGGGGACGTCATTCGAACCGAGCCCGCAGCTCGCGGTAGCCGCGCGCCTCGCGGGAGGTCCATCGCTCCGCGCGGGTTGCCGAGCAGCTCGGCGGGAGGGATGGCCCGGCAGAGACGGGTGCCGGTCTCGTCCACGAGCACCGCCCCCTTCTGCTGGAGCGACTCCATGGCCTTCTCCTGGAACGGGTTGGAGCCCATGGTCAGCGGGATTCTATCCCTTGGTCGCGGGCTTTCTCATCTCCGCGATGAGCCGCGGGGAGGAGCCGCGGTCCCAGGCGCGGAGGTCGTAGCCTCCCCAGAGGCGGGAGATTTCGAGGCCGGCGGAGCGGGCGCGGTCCTTCAGCTCTTCGATGGACCAGAGGCGGCCGGGGAAGGAGGCTTCGGCCGCGAGCCGGCCGTCCAGCCGGTACTCGAAGCGCGCGGTGCAGAGGCGGGTCTCGGGATCGCAGTGCCAGACCTCCCGCACCCGGAGCCTGCCATCCTCGGCGGAGCGGTCCTTGACCAGACTGTCGGCCGCGTCCTCGCGGTCCTCGGGCGGGAACCACGCCGCGTCGAGGATGAAGCGGCCTCCCGGGACGAGGTGCTCGGCGACCACCTGGAAAGCGCGGTCGCGGTCTTCGCCGCCAGTGAGATGGACGAAGGGGTCATCGACGGCCACGGCGAGGTCGAACTTCTCTGCGAGGCTCAGCTCGCGCATGTCCGCTATGAGCAGTTGGACGTTGGGGAGGTCCGCGAGGTGTCGGCGGGCCACGGCGATCATCTCGGGGCTGAGCTCCGAGGCCACCACCCGTCCTGCCGTTTGCGCGAGGAAATGGGTGGCCCGGCCGGTGCCCGCTCCCAGCTCCAGGACGCGGCATCCTCGCGGCTCGCTCGCCATACGAACCCAGAAGTCTTCATCCCCCCGGCCGCGCAGCTCGGCGTCGTAGAAGGGGAGGATGCGGTGGTAGTAATCCTGGACTTCCATCCGGTCTGAACTGCTGCAACGAGCCTGCCCGTTTGCCGTGGACGGGGTCTTCGGGTCCTGATCGTCGCGGTGATCCTGCTCCCGGTTCCTGGATCGGCTCTTCCCTGGCCTCCACGCTCAACGATCTGGCGACCTTTTGCGACGGCGCCGTCGTGGCGCTGATCTGGTTCTCCGACCTTCGCAGGCGTTTCGAGAGCTCGGAACCGGTCTCAAGACCGGCCGCGAATCCAGTATAGGATGGCGGCCTCACTCGATCGAGGAGGGTCCAAGGCATGGCGAGAGGCGGGAACAACGCTCCCAAGAACGTGACGTGGGTCATCTGTCTGATCCTCTACCTGGTCGCGGCGCTCAACTTCTTCGGAGTGATCCGGGTAGGAGGCGCCATCGCGTCCTGGTCCTGGATCGTGGGCTATGCCCTGCTCCTGATCGCGGTGAAGGTCCGCGGACTGTAGCCAGGTCCCTCCTTCCGGACCCGTGATAGGCTCGTTTGCCTCCTGTCCAGGCACTCTACTGCCTGTATGGGAGATTTCCCTCGGTAACCCCGGAACGAACCATGAGCGTGAGAGTCCTGATCACCGGCGCTGCCGGCGCCCTCGGGCGGAGCGTGGTGGAACGCTTCCTCGACGGAGGCGACCGCGTCCTCGCCGTCGACGCCAATGAAGCCGCCCTGGGCGAGCTGACCGAGCTCGCCCCGTCGGACCGGCTGTCCGTGCGGCGCGTCAACCTCGCCGACTCCGTCGAGGTCGAGCGCCTCTTCGATGACGCCGAGAACGCCTCGGGAGTCCCCGCCTCCGTGGTCCACCTCGTGGGCGGCTTCCGCTGGGCCCGCTTTGCCGACCTCTCCGACCGCGACTGGAGCTACCTGGTGACGCTGAACCTGGAGACAACGTTCCGCGTGTTCCGCGAGTGCGCCCGGCGCTTCGAGCGGGCCGGCGGCGGGTCGGTGGTGGCGGTGTCGGCCCCGGCGGCGCTCCTCGGCGAAGCCGGGGTCGGAGGGTATGCCGCGGCCAAGGCCGGCGTCCTGCGCATGGTCGAGTCGCTGGCCCGGGAGATGCAACCCTTCGGCGGGCGGGCGAATGCGATCCTCCCCGGCACCATGGATACCCCGGCGAACCGCGCCGCCATGCCCGACGCCGACCCGTCGCAGTGGGTCACGACGGATGCCGTCGCTTCCGCAATCCATTTCCTCACGACCCCCGCCGCGTCGGCCATCAACGGCGCCGCGGTGAGGGTCCCAGGAAGGACTTTATGAACCATCTTGATTGTCATGTGTATTACGACTCGACCCGGCATCCGGTGCCGCCCGTGGCCTGCGGCGACCGGGTCGATCTCGCCGTCGATCCGGCAGCGGAGATCCGGCTGCTGAAGCTCGGGATCTCGCCGCGCGCCGACCTGCCCGCCGTGCTCCTCACCGAGCCCGGAGGCAAGATCCGCATCGTGGGCCTGCGGCTCTCGCCGGACGAGACCGCCCGCCTGGCCACCGGTACCGGCGTGCCATCCTCCCGCCTGCTCGTCTACAGCTCGTCGTGGTGCGGGGACTGCCGCCGCGCCAAGCGGGTGCTGGAGGAGGCTGGCGCTCTGTTCGAGGAGGTGGACGTGGACCGCGACGCCCAGGCCGAGGCCATGATCCTGGAGCGCAGCGGCGGACGGCGCGTGGTGCCCACGCTGAAGTTCGACGACCGCGTGTGGGCCTTCAACCCCGACCCGCCGCTGCTGCGCCGCCTGCTGAACGGCGCCGCCCAACAAGGAGAGATCCCTTCATGAGGATTGCTGTCTGCGTCAAGCAGGTCCCCAACACCGAGGCCCGGCTGCGCGTGAGCCGGGACGGCAAGTGGGTGGAGGAGGAGGACCTGCCCTTCGTCACGAACGAGAGCGATCTCTACGCTCTGGAGGAGGGCCTGTCCCTGGCCGAGAAGACCGGGGGCGAGGTCGTGGTCTTCAGCCTCGGCCCCGAGCGGGTCAAGGAGGCCCTGCGCAAGGCTCTGGCGGTGGGGGCCGCCCGCGCCGTCCATCTCAACGATCCGGCCTTCGCGGGAGGCGACGCGCTGGCCACGGGCCGGGTTCTCGCCGCCGCGGTCGCCCGCGAGCAGTTCGACCTGGTGCTCACCGGCTCGCAGTCGGACGACGTGCGCTGGGGCGGCACCGGCTCGGTGATCGCCGGCCATCTCGGCTGGCCGCACGTCTGGCTCGTGATGGGGGTCGAGCTTGAGGAGGGGAGCCGATCCCTGAAAGTGACCCGCGAGATGGAGAGCGGCGTCAACGAGATCTCCCGCATCGCGCTGCCCGCGGTGCTGGAGATCCAGGCCGGCATCAACCATCCGCGGTACGCCTCGCTCAAGGGGATCATGGCCGCGAAGAAGAAGGAGATCGCCAACGTCGGCGCCTCCGACCTCGGGCTCGATCCCGGGCAGGTGGGGGCGGCGGGCTCGCGCATCGAGATCGTGTCCGTGGCCTTCCCGGACAGCGGCACGGGCGCGCAGATGATCGACGGCACGCCCGAGGCCGCGGCGAAGACGCTGGTCGACAGGCTTCAGAAGGAAGCGAGGGTGCTTTGATGGCGACGGTCTGGGTGGTCCTGCAGCTCCGCGAGGGGGGACAGATCCCTCGCATCTCCCTCGAGGCCCTCGGCGCCGCGCAGAAGCTGGCCCAAACCCTTGGCGGGAAGGCCGAGGCGGTGGTGCTCGGCTCGGGCGTCGGCCCCGCGGCCGAAGAGGTTGCGAAGAACGATCTCGCCGCGGTGCACGTGGCCGATCACGAGGCCCTCCGCAGCTACACGCCGGGCGCGTACCTGGGGGCGCTCGCACCTGCGATCCAGGCCGCGAAGCCCGATTACGTGATCTTCCCCCACACCTATCAGTCGGTGGACTACGTCCCCCGTCTCGCCCAGGCCGTGAATGCCGGGCTCATCACCGACGCCACCGGATTCGAGTCCGCGGACGGCGGCCTCCTCTGGAAGCGTCCGGTCCTGGGCGGCAAGCTCCAGGCCCGCGTCCGAGTGAAAGGCGAAGGCACGGTCTTCGTCTCGGTGCAGGCCGGCGCCTTCCCCGCGGACGCCGTGGTCAAGGGCAATGGTGGAATCAAGCCGCTCGATGTCGACCTCTCCGGGGTGAAGCCGGACCGCGAGGTCCTCGGCTACGAGGAGGTCGGCGGCGACCAGGTGGACCTGACCAAGGCGGACATCATCCTGGCCGTGGGCCGCGGCGTGGGTGGCGCGGACAAGATGGGAGTCATCAACAACCTCGCCCAGGCGCTCGGGGCCGAGATTGGAGCCAGCCGTCCGGTGATCGACAACGGCTGGCTGCCGCGCGACCGGCAGATCGGCTCCTCGGGTCAGACCGTGGCGCCGAAGCTCTACATCGCCGCGGGCATCTCCGGGGCGATCCAGCACCTGGTGGGCATGAAGGCCTCGACGACGATCGTGGCGATCAACAAGGACCCCGGCGCGCCGATCTTCAACGTCGCCCACTACGGGATCGTCGGCGATCTGCACGAGGTGCTGCCGGCGCTCACCGAGGCGGTCAAGGCGGCCAAGGGCTAGCTCCCCGGATGGGCACCCGCTGGGTCGTCCTCAAGTTCGGCGGCACCAGCGTTTCCTCGCCGGAGCGCTGGCGCACCATCGCCTCGCTCGCCGAGGAGCGGATGAAGGAAGGGCTCCGTCCGCTCGTCGTCTGCTCGGCGATGACGCGCATCACCAGCGAGCTGGAGGGGATGCTCGGGCTCGCGGTGCGCGGCGAGCACGAGGAGGCGCTGCGGGCGATCGTCGCCCGTCATCTGGAGCTGGGCGCGGGCCTCGGAATCGATACGGAGGCGCTGCTCCGGGACGACCTCGACGAGCTCACGCGCCTCGCCCTCGCCGCCTCGCTGCTGCGCGAGGCCGGACCCCGCCTCAAGGCGCGGGTCATGGCCTTCGGCGAGCTGCTCTCAACCCGCCTCGGTGCCGCCTTCCTGGAAGCCCGGGGCGTGCCTGCCACCTGGTTCGACGCCCGCGAGGGACTGGTTTCCCTCGACGATCCCCGCAAGACCGAAGCCCCCCGGGCCTATCTCTCCGCCACCTGCGGCCACGAGCGCGACGAGGCGCTGCGGCAACGCCTGGATGCGGAGCGGGGCGTGGTCGTCACCCAGGGCTTCATCGCCCGCAACGCGGCGGGGGAGACGGTGCTCCTCGGCCGCGGCGGCTCGGATACTTCGGCAGCCCTGCTCGCCGCCCGGATCGGCGCCGAGCGGTGCGAGGTCTGGACCGACGTGCCGGGGATGTTCACGGCCAACCCGGCGCTGCTCCCCTCGGCCCGTCTCCTGCGCGCCCTCGACTACGAGGAGGCGCAGGAGATCGCCATCACCGGCGCCAAGGTGCTCCATCCGCGCTGCATCCCGCCGCTGCGCCGCCACCGCATCCCGCTCCACGTGCGCTGCACGGACCGTCCCGAGCTGCCGGGCACGGTCGTCTCGGCCGCGGGTCCGGAGACCGGGCCGGCGGTCAAGGCGATTTCGGCCAGAAGCGGGATCACCCTGGTCTCCATGGAGACCCTGGGCATGTGGCAGCAGGTCGGCTTCCTCGCCGAGGTCTTCGCCACGTTCGCCCGCCACGGCCTGTCCATCGACTCGGTCTCCACCTCGGAGACCAACGTGACCGTCTCCCTCGACCCGGGCGCCAACGTCCTGGAGGAGGAGGCCCTCGCCGCGGTCAGCCGCGACCTGGAGGGCCTCTGCGAGCCGCGGGTGATCGCTCCGACCGCGGCCCTCTCCCTGGTGGGGCGCGGCATCCGCGGCATCCTCCACGAGCTGAGCCCGGTGCTGGAGGTCTTCGAGGAGATGAAGGTCCACCTGGTGACCCAGGCGGCCAGCGACCTCAACCTGACTTTCATGGTGGACGAGGACCAGAGCGAGCGCCTGGTGCGGCAGCTCCACGGCCTGCTCTTCGGCCACCAGACCGAGAGCGCGGTGTTCGGGCCGACCTGGGCCGAGATGTTCGGGGAATCGGTGGACACCGAAGGAGAAAGCGTAGCCGTCCTCCCGGAGGAGTGGTGGCGCGGACGTCGGGACGAGCTGCTCGTCCTGGCTGCCGAGCATGGTCCGGTCTACGTCTACGACGCCGGGAGCCTGGACCGGGCCGCGGAGTCCATGCGCTCCCTGGGGGTCTTCGACCACGTCTTTTATTCGGTGAAGGCGAACTGCCATCCCGGCGTGCTGGCCCGGTTCGAGGCCGCGGGGATCGGGTTCGAGTGCGTGTCCGCGCCCGAGCTGGAGCATGTGACCGCGCTCTTCCCCGGGATCGAGGCGGAGCGCGTGCTCTTCACCCCGAACTTCGCGCCGGCCGCGGAGTACCGCCGGGCCTTCGAGCTCGGCGCCTGGGTGACGATCGACAGCCTGCATCCGCTGCGCGCCTGGCCGGACGTGTTCCGCGGCCGGGAGGTCCTGGTGCGGCTCGATCCCGGCCGGGGCCAGGGCCATCACGCCCATGTGCGCACGGCCGGCGCGCAGTCCAAGTTCGGGGTGGACCCCGAGAACCTGGGCGAGCTGCGGGAGCTGGCCGCGGGGCTCGGAGTCCGGATCGTCGGCCTGCACGCCCATTCCGGCAGCGGCATCCGCGATGCCCGGAGCTGGCGCGAGACCGCGCTCTTTCTCGCAGGGGAGGCCGATCGCTTCCCGGACGTGCGAATCCTGGACGTGGGAGGCGGCCTCGGGGTCCCGGAGCGGCCCGGGCAGGGTCCGCTCGACCTGGAGGAGCTGAGCGCGTCGCTGCGGCTGTTCCGGGCCGCGAACCCGCGCTTCCAGCTCTGGATCGAACCGGGCCGGTTCCTGGTGGCCCAGGCCGGGGTGCTCCTAGCCCGCGTGGTGCAGGTCAAGCGCAAGCGGGAGGTGACCTACGTCGGCGCCGAGACCGGGATGAACTCCCTGATCCGCCCGGCGCTCTACGGCGCTTACCATCTGATCGTGAATCTGACCCGGCTCGGCCAGCCCACCACGATGCTGGCCCACGTCGTGGGTCCGATCTGCGAGACCGGCGACATCCTCGGCCGCTCCCGCCGCCTGGCCCCCGCGGAAGAGGGGGACGTCCTCCTCATCGCCAACGCGGGAGCCTACGGCCGGGTGATGAGCTCCCGCTACAACCTGCGCGAGCCGGCGGGGGAGATGGTGCTCCTCCCCTCCGCCAGCCGCTGAGGCTGCGAATCCTGCCTCCTCCGCCTCTCTCCCCTTCGGAGATGCTGCGAATCCTCTCCGAGTCGCAGCATCTCGGGATGTCTCCGCAGCCGAAGGCTTGATTTTCGCAGCCAGGGAAGGGTCCGCAGACGCCGCCGCTGGTGGGTAAGCTGCGAAAGGCGGTCTTGCTGGCTGTTCTCGACTCCCGTATGCTGCGTATAGTCTTCGGGATGCTGCTAACTGAGGCCGAGCGGCTCGCGCCTTCCCTCGGGATGCTGCGACATGGCGTCGAGTGGCAGCATCTCGGGGTCGAGCGGCGGAAGCAACCTGCCGATTTGCAGCATCTCGTTGCGGAGAAGGGGCTGCTGAGCCCACGGAAGCTGCAAAACCACCTTGAGGAGATCGTCATGGCTCCACCGGTGTCCACGGAGAAGCTGCTTGCTCAGCTCGAGAAGCAGCTCGAGCATCACCGCGAGCGGGAGACGTTCCATTCGGAGCAGGAGAGCGCTCATCGCGAGCAACGGGAGCAGCACGCGCGGGAGGGCGCCCGGATCGCCCAGACCGTGGATTCCCTCCGCTCCAGCCTGACCACCGCGCTCGGACTGGTCGCGCCCTCCGCGTCCGTGAGCGACGAGGACATGGATACCGGGCACGTGCGCATCCTCACCCGGCTGGTGAACCGGGTCATCGAAGGCATGGCCGGAGACGAGCGCTTCGGGGCGGCGGCCCTGACGGACGAGGTCAACCGCCGCTTCGCCAACCTCCTGCGGCGGCCGGTCAGCGCGCGCCACGTGTCGCTGGTGCTCCGCCGCCAGGCGCGCCATGGCCGCATCCACCAGGTCCGCCGCGGGCGGCCCCATTACGAGGCGCTCTATGTCAGGGAGCGGCCGTAAGTGCTGAGAGAGGGGGCTAGACCTCGACGTACTCGGCGACTGCGGTAGGCTCCGGGATCTCCTCGCCAGCCTCTCGCATACCTTCGAGGTGGAAGTCGATGGCCTCCCGAATCAGGTCGAGGAGTTCTTCGCGGGTCTCGGCCGCAGCCACGCATCCCGGCAGGTCCGGCACATAGGCGCTGTAGTTGTTCTCGGCTTTCTCTACGACCACTGCGTACCGCATGAACGGATCTCCTGTTACTTGAGCCCGGCTTGCCTCAAGATACTGTTCAGTGTTCCCGGGCGCAAGTCCATGCTGGGCTTGCCTGCCACCGTCACCGTCCCGGGTTTGGTGGGATGCTGGAACTGCCGGTGGCTGCCGCGCGTCCGGACAAGCTGCCAGCCCTCATCCTCAAGCATCTCGATAACCTGATGGACTTTCAAGTCTGTTCTCCCAGGGGGTGGAAACTTTTGTCGGGATTGTAGCTCAGGAGCCGGGTTCCGGGTATGGGAAGGGATAACAGGATCGGACGCCGGTCATCTCCCGAAACCCTCCCTCCCGTTTCCTCGTAGTCTTTCCCAGGAATCGGGCCGCAGAGAGTATCGATGTGAGCCCGGGAGGGACCAGATGAATACCGAGATCCAGACGTATCCGACAGAAGATCCGGAGAAGAACGTGAACCTGGCGGTCCGCTTCTTCACCGCGCCGGTCGAGGTGCGCACCTATACGAACCTGTTCTACCTGTTGCTGTCGTTCCCGCTGGGGATCTTCTACTTCACCTTCCTCTTCACGGGCCTGGCCCTGGGCTTTGGCCTGGCGATCGTCTGGATCGGCCTGCCGATCCTCGCCCTGGTCTTCGCCGCGAGCTGGGGCATGGCCGCGCTGGAACGGCGGCTCGCCATCCACCTGCTCGGCGCCGAGGTGCCCCCGATGGCGCCCCCGGCCACCGGCCAGACCCGGAGCTTCTGGACGGCGGTGCAGGAGTTCCTGTCCAATCCCGTCACCTGGAAGGGCATGGGCTATCTGTTCCTCAAGTTCCCCCTGGGGATCGTCAGTTTCGTCCTGACGCTGGTGCTGCTCTCGGTCCCGGCCGGGTTCCTCCTGGCGCCGGTCGTCTACTTCTTCGACGACGTCTTCGTCCACATCCCCTTCTGGGTCGTGGACACGTTCGGCGAGACGCTCATCCTGGCGGGCTTGGGCATGATCGGCCTGCTCGTGTCGGTGAACATCCTCAACGGGCTGGCGCTGGTGTGGCGCGAGCTTGCCGAGGTGATGCTCGGCAGCCGGCGCTTCGAAGTGCCGGCGGAGCCTCCGGCGGTCCCTCCGTCCATGCCGGAGCCGCTGCCCATCTCCTGATTTTCCCGAGCCGGCACGCCTTCGGACGCGCCGGCTCCTTGGCAGCACCTTCTCCTGGCGGGAGGCAGCTTGGAAAACGTCTGGAAGGACATCCGCTTCGGTTTTCGCACCCTGATCCGCAACCCGGCCACCACCCTGGTGGCGATGCTGACCCTGGCGCTGGGCATCGGCGCCAACTCCGCCATCTTCAGCGTGGTCAACGGCGTGCTGCTGGAGCCGCTGCCCTATCCGCAGCCGGACGAGCTGGTCCGCGTCTGGGAGAGCGCGCCCAAGCTGGGCTTCCCCCGCTTCAGCGTAGCGCCTCCGAACTTCGCCGACTGGCGCAAGGAGAGCCAATCGTTCGAGTACCTGGTCGCCTTCGGCCGCGAGCGGCTGAACCTGACCGGCGGCGATCAGCCCGAGGTGCTGCAGGGGGCCTCGGTGACCTCCGACTTCTTCCGCATGCTCGGGGCCGAGCCGAGGATCGGGCGCGGGTTCACCCAGGAGGAGGGACGCCCCGGGCAGGGCAGGGCGGCGGTCCTCTCGCACGGGCTGTGGCAGCGGCGCTTCGGGGCCGACCCGAAGATCGTCGGCCGCCCTCTTAACCTGAACGGCGAGAGCTACGTGGTGGTGGGCATCGCCCCCAGCGGCTTCGAGCTGCCGCGCGAGACCGAGCTCTGGGTGCCGATGGCCCTGGACTTCGCCACCGAGAACCGCGGCGCGCACTACCTGGGGACGATCGGACGGCTCAAGGACGGCGTCAGCCTGGAGAAGGCCCAAGCCGAGATGACCTCCATCGCCTCCCGGCTGGCCAAGCAGTATCCGGACTCGAACTCGGAGTGGACCGTGAGCCTAATGCGGCTGCGGGACTCGATGGTGGAGGACATCCGCCCGGCCCTGGTCATCCTGCTGGTGGCGGTCTCGTTCGTGCTGCTCATCGCCTGCGCCAACGTGGCCAACCTCCTGCTGGCGCGGGTAGCGTCGCGGGAGCGCGAGCTCGCAGTGCGGGCCGCTCTCGGGGCGAGCCGCACGCGCCTGGTGCGCCAGATGCTCACCGAGACCGTGATCCTGTTCGTGGCGGGCGGCGCCCTCGGCCTGCTCTTCGCCTGGTGGGGAGTGGGCGCGCTGGTCGCCCTGGACCCGGACGGCATCCCGCGGGCGCGGGAGATCGGGATGGACGGCAAGGTGCTCGCCTTCACCTTCCTCGTATCCCTGGTGACCGGCCTGCTGTTCGGGCTGGTGCCGGCCCTGTCGGCGACCGGCCGCCGTCTCTACGAGGCCCTCAAGGAAGGGGGGCGGGCCATGGCGGGCGGAGCGCACGGCCGGATGGTGCGCAACCTCCTGGTGCTGGGCGAGGTGGCGGTCGCCCTGGTGCTTCTCATGGGCGCGGGCCTGCTCATCCAGAGCTTCGCGCGGCTGAGTGGGGTGGACCCCGGGTTCCGGCCCGAGGGGCTGCTGACGGCGCGGATCACGATCCCGGAGTTCAAGTACCCGGACGAGGAGCGGCAGGCGATCTTCTACCGGCAGCTCGAGGAGCGCATCTCGGTGATCCCCGGGGTGGAGCAGGCCGCCATCATCTACCCCCTGCCGCTCAGCGGAGCGAACATGATCCTGGCTTACTCGGTGGAGGGGCGGCCGGCGCCTCCGCCCAGCGAGGTCCGCGGAGCCAACGTGCGAATGGTCAGCCCCGCGTACTTCCGTGCCATGGGCATCCCCGTGGTCCGGGGGCGGGCGTTCAGGGAACAGGACGGCGGAGACGGCGAGCAGGTCGTGATCATCAACCAGGCGATGGCGGCCCAGGAGTGGCCGGACGAGGAACCGCTCGGCAAGCGCTTCACCTTCGGCGACCCGGCCGACCCCGAGGACCCGGGGTGGCGCACGATCGTCGGCGTGGTGGGGGATGTGCGCCACGACAGCCTGGACCAGGAGCTGGCCGCGGAGGCGTACTGGCCGCAGTCCCAGGGGCCGTCGCCGGAGAGCTTCCTGGTGCTGCGCACCTCCGGCGATCCCGCCTCCCTGACCTCGAGCCTGCGCGAGGCGGTGCGGGAGCTGGATCGCGATCTGCCGATCGACCGGGTCCAGACCATGGAGTCGGTGGTGGCCGAGGCGCTGGCGCAGAACCGGTTCAAGACGCTCCTCCTGGGCCTGTTCGCCGGGCTCGCCCTGGTGCTCGCGGCGGTAGGGGTGTACGGTGTCGTCAGCTACTCCGTGGCCCAGAGAACGCACGAGATCGGCATCCGCATGGCCCTCGGCGCCCGCCCGGACCAGGTGCGCCGTTTGGTGGTGTTCCAGGGGATGCGGATGGTGCTGATCGGCGCGGTCGTCGGGCTCGCCCTGGCCCTGTTCGCGACGCGGTTCCTCCGCGACCAGGTCTACGGCGTGAGCGCCACGGACCCTGTCACATTCGCGGTCGTCCCGCTCGTCCTCATCGGGGTCGCGCTGCTGGCGAACTGGCTGCCGGCCCTCCGGGCGACGCGGGTCGATCCGCTGGAGGCCCTGCGCTACGAGTGAGGCGGCGAACCCGGAGGGCTTCGATTTCGTTTAGCATTGCGTCGGTCCGACCGGTCCGCGTATGAAACCGTCCTCCATCGACGAGCTCGTCCAACTCCCTGAGCCGATTGCGCTCCAGCGTCACTTCGATGCCCGGAACTACCGCTATTTCCGGTGGATCCTGGCGCTGGTGATGGTGCTCTCCGTGCCCGGGATGATCGGCTCCGTGTCGGGCTCCGCGTCCGACCGGCGGATCGGGCTGATGGCCTTCTTCGTGGCCGACCTGGTCGTCGCGATCCTCCTGATCGTCCTGCGCCGGGAGCGGTTCTACACGACCTGGTTCCGCCAGGTCCTGCTCGGGTTCCTCCTGCTCCAGGCCGTGGTGATCAAGGCGGCGAGCCTGTCCAGCGACGATCCGGCTATCGCGTTCATCCCGGTGGCGTTCGCGCTCATCGGGTTCCGGCTGCGGCTGACCGAGCACCTGATGACCTACCTCATCCTGTGGCTGACGGCGCTCCTCCCCCTGACCGCGACGGGGCTGCCGTCCGCCGAGGCCCTGCCGAGCACGGACGAGTTCGCCTCGATCACGACGGTGAGCCTGATCTGCCTGGCGCTGTCGGCGGTTCTCACCCAGGTGGAGAAGAAGCGCTTCCTGCTGGTCTGGCGGACGGAGCACGCCCGCTCGCGGGAGCGGCTGCGGATGCGTGAGGAGATCGAGTACGCGCGCAAGATCCAGCTCAGCATGCTGCCGCAGCTCCCGCCGGACATCGGCTGGGTCGAGCTGGCCGCCGCCTCGCTGCCGGCGACCGAGGTCGGGGGCGACTACTACGACTACTTCCGTTTGTCGGGCTCCCAGCTCGCGCTGGTGATCGGCGACGTCTCCGGCCACGGCCTGGCCAGCGGGCTGCTGCTCTCCGGCGTGCGGAGCTGCCTCTATCTCCTGGAGAAGGACCTGGCCTCGCCGGTGGACGTCCTGAACCGGCTGAACCCGATGGTGCGCAAGACCACGGACCGGCGGACCTACGTCACCCTGCTCTGCGCCGTGCTGGACCGGGTGGCGGATGGAGTCACCCTCACGGTTGCCAGCGCCGGGCATCCGCCGGTGCTGCACTGGGATACCCGGGAGCGGTCGTTCACGGAGGTGGGGGAGGGGGCGCTGCCGCTGGGCACTCTCCTGGACTCCGAGTTCCGGCAGTGCCAGCGGAAGGTCCGGCGGGGGGACCTCCTGATCCTCTACACCGACGGCCTGGTCGAGAGCCGCAACAGCGCCGGGCAGGACTATGGCTACCCGCGCCTGCAACGGACCGTGGCGCGCGCGGCCTCGGGCAACCACTCGGTGCGCGACATCCGGGACTCCATCCTCGGCGACCTCTCCCACTTCAAGGGGGACTCCGAGCAGAGCGACGACATCACGGTCGTGGTGGCCCGGGTGAAGTAGGGCCTGCTATCTTTGCGCGCCATGAACGCGCCACGCTTCCTGATCCTTGCCTTGCTCTTCGCCCTCCCGGCCCTGGCCCAGGAGCCCGCGCCTGACCTCTGGCCCCCGGACCGGCCCGAGCCCGGGAGCGTGGAGAAGATCCGCGAGCTCACGACCGACCCGAAGTTCCTCGCCGAGACCGTGGCCTACGTGCCCGAGTCGGACACCGTGCCCTCGCCCGGCGACGTCCTGGGCCGCATCGTGGGCACGCCGAACGAGCTGAGCCGGGTTTCCGAGATCCACGGCTACTACCGCCGGCTCGACGAGGCCAGCGACCGGGTGCAGGTGGAGACGGTCGGCCGGACCGAGGAGGGGCGCGAGATCCTGATGGTCGCGGTCTCGGATGCCGAGAACCTCGCCCAGATCGGCCGCTGGCGGGAGATCACCGCCCGGCTCGCCGACCCGCGCTCCACCCCCCGCGAGGAGGCGCGGCGGTTGTCCGAGGAGGGCAAGGTCATCTATCACCTGATCGGCGGACTGCATTCCCCGGAAACGGGCAGCCCCGAGATGCTGATGGAGCTGGCCTACCGCCTGGCGGTCTCGGAGAGGCCCGCGATCCAGGAGATCCGGCGCAACGCGGTCGTCCTCATCACCCCGGTGGCCGAGCCCGACGGCCGGGACCGGACGGTCGAGTGGTTCTACCGCCACCTGCGCGGCCGGCAGGGCTCCTGGGAGGAGATCCGGGAGATCATGTCCCCTCCCTACTGGGGGCACTACGTCTTCCACGACAACAACCGGGACGGCATGCAGGTCACCCAGGCGCTGTCCAAGGCCCTGCATGAGGCGTGGTTCGCCTGGCACCCCCAGGTCATGCACGACCTCCACGAGTCGGTGCCGTTCCTCTACATCTCCACCGGCCACGGCCCCTACAGCCGGGCCGTGGACCCGGTGACGATCCACGAGTGGACCCAGATCGGCTACCACGAGGCCGGCGCGCTCGCGGCCATGGGTCTGCCCGGCGTCTGGGTCTGGGGGTTCTGGGACGGCTGGTGGCCCGGTTACCTGACGTCGGTGGCCAACAACCATCACGGGGTGGGCCGCTTTTACGAGACCTTCGGCAACTCCCACGCCGGCACGTTCGACCGGGACATCAAGAACTCCCGTTACGTGGGCAAGCCGGTGACCGAGGTCCAGTGGTACCGTCCCTGGCCGCCGGACAGGAAGGTCCGCTGGTCGCTGCGGAACAACACGAACTACATGCAATCGGCCGTGCTGGAGGCGCTGGAGTACGCGGCCCGCCACCGGCAGGAGCTGCTGGAGAGCTTCTGGGTCAAGGGCCAGCGCGCCCTGGAGAAGGGGCGGACCGAGGCGCCCTACGCCTGGGTGTTCCCTCCCGAGCAGCGCGACGCCGGGCGGCTGGCCCATCTGGTCAACCAGCTCCGCCTGCACCGGATCGAGGTCCACCGCCTGAGCGCGGAGCTGACCTTGGGCGCCAAGAACACCAAGGACAACTCCTGGCCGGCGGGGAGCTATGTGGTGCGCATGGACCAGCCGTACCGGAGCGCGGCCCTCAACTTCCTGGAGGAGCAGAAGTTCCCGGCGGACGAGCCGAACACGCCGTATGACGACGTGGCCTGGACCTGGCCGCTGATCTACGGCGTCGAGGGCTCGTCCGTGGCGGACCGCAAGGTACTCGATGCCGCCATGGAGATGGTGACCGGGGAAGTCCCTCTGATGGGACGGGTGGAGGGCACGGGCGACGTCTTTCTCCTGCGGGACACCGGCCAGACCTCCCTGCTGCGGGCGCGCCGGCTCCTGGGGAGCCACCAGGTGGACGCGGCGGAGAAGGCCTTCGAGGTGAGCGGCGTCTCCTATCCCGCGGGGAGCTGGATCGTGCAGGCGCCCCGGGAGGCGGTGGAGGACGCGGCCTCGCGCCTGGGGCTCGCTTTCACGGCCGTGACCACCCAGCCGGACGTCCCCCGCCACGTGGTGGACCTGCCGCGGGTGGGGTTGCTCCAGACCTGGGTGTCCACGCAGGACGCCGGCTGGGCCCGCTACACCCTGGACCAGGAGGGCTTCGAGTACACGCTGATCACGGACGGCGACCTGCGGCGCGGCGGCCTGGACGAGCGCTTCGACGTGATCCTCTTCCCGAGCGCGTCCGGCAGCTTCGCGCGCCTGGTCCACGGCATCGATCCGAAGTGGGGTCCCCTGGCCTACACGAAGACGGACGAGTTCCCGAGCCACGGCATCCCGAACGCCTCGGAGGACATCACCGGCGGCATGGGCTTCGAGGGGCTGCTCAACCTGCAGCGCTTCGTGGAGCGGGGCGGGGTGCTCGTGACCCTGGGCAATTCCGGCAACCTGCCGGTTGAGGGAGGCCTGGTGCGCCGGGTGCGAAGCCTGGACGGCGGCTTCAACACCCCGGGCTCGGAGCTGCGGGTCAAGGTGCTGCGTCCGGAGCACCCCGTCGCCTATGGCTACGAGGAGAGGAGCAGCGTCTTCCGCGGCAATGGCCCGCTGTTCGACGTCGACGACCGCGACCGCGGCTGGGCCGTGCTCCAGTTCGGGATGAAGAAAGTTCCCGAGGAGGAGAAAAAAGAGGAGCCTGCCGCTCCTGAGGAAGAGGAGATCGAGGTCGAGGAGGTTGATGAGGAGCCCGCGCCGCAGGAGAAGAAGCCCGAGAGCCCCGAGGACAAGCGGCTGGTGCTCTCCGGTTTCGTGCGCGGAGAGGACCAGGTGGACGGCAAGCCCGCGGTCCTGGACGTGCCGGTGGGGAAGGGGAGGGTCCTCCTCTTCGCCTTCAACCCGCTCCACCGCTACCTGAATTTGTCGGACTTCCGGCTGGTGTACAACGTGCTGCTGAACTGGAACGATATGCCCAGGTGACCACTGAGCCCGGCCAGCCTGCTGCGACACCCCGGACCGGCGGCGCCGCCACGGTCGCCCTCGGCATCCTCTCCTCCCGCCTGATCGGGCTCGTGCGGGAGCAGGCTCTGGCGCGGTTCTTCGGCGTGGGGCCGCATGCCGATGTCTTCCGCGCGGCCATGCGCGCTCCCAACGTCCTCCAGAACCTGCTGGGCGAGGGGACGCTCTCGGCCGCGTTCATCCCCATCTACTCGCGCATGCTGGAGGAGGGGCGGCGCGACGAGGCCGGACGCTTTGCCGGCGCCGTCTTCGGGTTGCTCCTGGCCGCCTCGGCGACCCTGTCCCTCCTGGGCGTGCTGCTCGCCAGACCCATCGTGGCGCTCCTGGCGGCCGGCTTCCTCCAGGACCGGGGGGGAGCGGTCGACCGCTACGAGCTGACCGTGGCGGCGGTCCGGATCATCTTCCCGATGACCGGAGTCCTGGTCCTCTCGGCCTGGGCGCTGGGAGTGCTCAACAGCCACCGCCGTTTCCTCCTGTCTTACTTCGCGCCGGTCCTGTGGAACGCCGCGATCATCGCTGCCCTGATCTGGGTGGGCGGGCTGCGCGACGCGGACACCTTCTCCCTCGCCGCGCTGGACCGGCTGCTTTTCGCGGCCTGCTGGGGCGCCTTGCTGGGCGGGCTCCTGCAGTTCCTGGTGCAGCTCCCGACCGTGGCCCGGGAGATGCGCGGCTTCCGGCTCTCCCTGTCCACGCGGGTGCCGGGAGTGAGGCAGGCGCTCTCGGCCTTCGCGCCCGTGGTGGCAGGACGGGGCGTGGTGCAGCTCGCCAGCTACCTCGACCTCTTCCTGGCCGCGCTGCTCGCCCAGGGCGCGGTCAGCGCGCTCGGCTACGGGCAGACTCTGTACACGCTCCCCATCAGCCTGTTCGGGATGTCGGTCGCCGCTGCCGAGCTTCCCGAGATGGCCCGCCTGCGGCGCGAGGGAGATGATTCCGCGCTCCTGCCGCGGGTGCGGCGGTCGATGCGCCAGACCGCCTTCCTTAACGTGCCCACCTTTGCCGGATTCCTGGCCTTCGGCTTCCTCCTGGTGGGCGCGCTCTTCCGGTTCCGGTCCGGCCGCTTCGGCGTGGAGGACAACTGGCTCGTCTACCTGGTGCTCTGCGGCTACACCGTGGGCCTGCTCCCCGCGACCTTGTCGCGGCAGCTCCAGAACACCTTCTATGCCCTGGGGGACACCCGGGCGCCGGCGCGGATCGCCGCGGCGCGGGTGGCGCTGTCGGCGGCCATGGCGTATCCGCTCATGCGCTGGCTCGACGGCATCCAGGTTGCGGCGGTCGCCCCCATCGGCGATACCGGGGGTGTGCTCCGCCTGGGCGCCGTGGGCCTGGCGCTCGCCTCGGGCGTGGCGTCCTGGCTCGAGCTGCTGCTCCTGCGGCGCGCCCTGGCCCGGAGCGCTCCGGGACCGGTCGTGCCCTGGCGCGAGCTCGGGCGGATGGCCGTGCTGGCCGCGGCGGCGGCCGTGACCGCGGCCCTGGTCTGGTGGGCGCTGCCGCCGGTCCACGTGGCTCTCCAGGCGCTGGCCGTGCTGGGGACCTACGCCGCCGGGTACCTGCTCCTGGCCCGGATGACCGGCGCCGAGGAGCTGGGGTTCTGGGTTGGGCGTCTCCGGCGCTGAGGAATCTGACAGAATGGGGGGCGGTGCGTTACTTCATGCAGGACCTCCAGCGTTGAGCATCCACGAGCAACTCGAACAGGCCAGGTGGCAGACAGAGATCGAGCTGCAGGCGGCCAAGGAGGCCGCCGAGGCGGCTCAGCGGCGCAGCGAATTCCTCGCCGAGGCGAGCGAGATCCTCTCCGCCTCTCTGGACTACGACGCCACCCTCGCCAGCCTCGCCCGGCTGGCCGTGCCGCGGGTCGCCGATGACTGCGTCGTCTTCGAGGCCGAAGGACGCCGCGTCTTCCGGCAGATCGCCGTGGCCCACATGGACCCCGCCAAGGAGCCCCTGCTGAAGCGGCTCGGCGACATCTACCTGGGCAAGGCCGACCGCCCGCCGAGCGCCGTGGAAGAGGTGGTGCGCACGGGCCGGCCCCAGCTCCACGCCCAGGTGTCGCCGGAAGGCACGGGACCGCTCACCCCGGAGCTGCGCGAAATCTACTGCCGGCTCGGCCGCCGCTCCAGCCTGATCCTCCCTCTGGTGGCGCGCGGCCAGACCCTCGGCGTGCTCTTCCTCGCCACGTCGGCGGACTCGGGCCGGATCTATGGCCCGGCCGACCTGGCCCTGGGCGTGGAGCTGGCGCGGCGCGCGGCCGTGGCCATCGACAACGCCCGCCTCTTCCGCGAGGTGCGGGCAGCCAACGACGCCAAGGACCAGTTCCTCGCCACTCTGAGCCACGAGCTGCGCACCCCTCTCACCCCCATCCTGGCCCTGGTCGCCGGGCTCCAGGAGGACGAGCGCGCCCGGGGCCTGCGCCGCGAGCTCGACGTGATCCGCCGCAACGTGGAGCTGGAGGCCCGTCTCATCGACGACCTGCTCGACCTGACGCGCATCGCCCGCGGCAAGCTCGAGCTGCTCCGCGCCCCGGCCGACGCGCGGCAGATCCTGATGCACGCTCTCCAGACCTGCGCCCGCGACCTCGCGGCCAAGGAGCTGCGCCTGACCACGCTGCTCGCGGCCGGGGACCACGGTGTCTGGGCCGACGCTCCGCGCCTGACCCAGGTCTTCTGGAACCTGGTCCGCAACGCGATCAAGTTCACCGCCCAGGGCGGCACCGTGCGGGTGAGCTCGCGGACCGAAGAGGGCTGCCTCGCCGTGGAGGTCGCGGACAGCGGCATCGGCATCGATCCCGAGGTGCTGCCGCGGATCTTTGACGCTTTCGAGCAGGGGCAGCGCAGCATCACCCAGCGCTTCGGCGGACTGGGCCTGGGGCTCGCCATCAGCAAGGCGATCGTCGATCTCCACGGCGGGACCCTCACCGCCGCGAGCGAGGGCCAGGGCCAGGGCTCGACCTTCACCGTGCGCCTTCCCCTCGGAGCCGGTGCGGCCGCGGGCTCCTGGTCCGGAGCGGCCGTCTCCGCGCAGCCGCCCGCTCCGGACCCGGAGTCCGCGACCGGTCCGCCGCGCTGGCGGATCCTGCTGGTGGAGGACCACGAGGACACCGCCGACGCCATGGCCGACCTGCTGCGCGCCCGCGGCCACCAGGTGACCGTGGCGCGCACCCTGGCCGAGGGCCGCGCGGCTGCCGCGCAAATGGCGGACGCGGCGGACGTGGAGCGCTTCGACCTCCTGGTGAGCGACATCGGCCTGCCCGACGGCAGCGGCCGCGAGCTGATGCGCGAGCTGCGGGCCCGCGGGCTGCGGGGCATTGCCCTGAGCGGCTACGGCATGGAGGACGACCTCCGCAAGAGCCGCGAGGCCGGCTTCGAGCGCCACCTGATCAAGCCGGTCAGCCCGCAGGCACTGGAAGCCGCCATCCAGCAGGTGGCGGGGTCCGCCAAATCCCCATAGAAGACACATTGTTTCAGGATCTGCTACTCTGTCTTGGCTAGAAGGCAGAAAGATGACCCCTCGCGCAGCCCGTCTCGCCGTCTGGGGATTCGGCGCCTCCCTGGTGGCACTGTCGGTCGCCGCCGCGGCAGCCCGCTTCGTCCCTGCTGCTCTGGCGATTGGTGCCGTGGCCCTGGCCACGACCGTGACTGCGGCCTGGCTGACCCATCGTGCCCGCCATGCCGCGGAAGGTGCGCTGCGGCGCAGCGAGGAGCAGTTCCGACAGGCCGTGGTCGACGCCCCCATCCCCATCCTCGTGCATGCCGAGGACGGAGAGATCCTGGCCATGAGCCGCACCTGGACCCGCCTCTCCGGTTATGCCCGCGAGGACATCCCCACGTTTCACGACTGGCTGCGCGAGGCCTACGGCCCGGCCGCCTCCCAGGTAGAGGCGGAGGTGCGCCGCATCTTCGAAGGCCGCAGGGGGGCCGAGGAGGAGCTCGTCATCCGCACCCGGGACGGCGAGAGCCGCATCTGGAGCTTCACCGCCTCCGAGCCCGGCAGCCTGCCCGACGGCCGCCTCTTCCTGGTCACCATGGCCAACGACGTGACCGAGCGCCGGCAGGCCGAGGAGGCGCTGCGCGACAGCCAGGAGCGCCTGCGCATGGCCGTCGAGGCCACGGGCATGGGCACCTGGGACTTCAACCCGGTCCTGGGCAGGATGAAGTGGTCCGACCGCTGCAAGGAGATCCACGGCCTCCCTGCGGACGCCGAGGTCGACTACGGCGAGTTCCTGCTGCGCGTCCACCCGGACGACTGGGACCGGGTCCACCAGGCCATCCAGGAGGTGCTCGAGCCCGCGAGCACGGGCGAGTACGACGTCGAGTACCGCTCCGTGGCTCCCGACGGCACCGTCCGCTGGGTCACCTCCCGCGGCCGGGCCTTCTTCCGCGGGGAGGGGGAGGAGCGCCACGCCGTGCGCTTCATCGGCACGGCCATGGACGTGACCGGCCGCAAGCAGGCGGAAGAGGAGCTGCGCCAGGCCAAGGAGGAGGCCGAGGCCGCCAACCGCGCCAAGGATCAGTTCCTCGCCACCCTGAGCCACGAGCTGCGCACGCCCCTCACCCCCGTGCTGGCCCTGGTCTCCGGCCTGGAGGGGGACGGCCGCCTGCACGACATGGCCGACCGCCTGGCCATGATCCGCCGCAACGTCGAGCTGGAGGCGCGGCTCATCGACGACCTCCTCGACCTGACCCGCATCGCGCGCGGCCGGCTGGAGCTCCAGCGCGCCATCACCGACGTCCGCGCCCTGGTCGAGCACGCCATCCAGATCTGCTGCGCCGAAGACGCCGTCGCCAGCCGCTTCAAGGTGATCACCGACCTCGCGGCCGCGGAGCACCGGGTCTGGGGCGACGGCTCGCGCCTGATGCAGATTTTCTGGAACCTGCTGCGCAACGCGGTCAAGTTCACGCCCGACGGCGGCACGATCGTGGTCCGCACCTGGAACGACGGCGAGACCGGCGGGAAAGACCTGGTCGTCGAGATCACCGACACGGGCGTGGGCATCGAGCCGGGCTCGCTGCCGCACATCTTCGAGGCCTTCGCGCAGGGACCGCCGATCCTGGGACGCAATTTCGGCGGGCTCGGCCTGGGGCTGTCCATCAGCAAGGCCATCTGCGATCTGCACGGAGGCCGCATCGTCGGCGCGAGCCCGGGCTACGGCAAGGGCGCGACCTTCCGGGTCTACCTGCCCGCGGGGGGCTGGCCCGCGGATGCGCGGACCGCGGAGGCCGGAGCTCTGCCCCCGGTGGCGGCAGCGACCGGAGGGATCGGCGGGAGCGGCGGGGTGCGGCGCCCCCTGCGCCTGCTCCTGGTGGAAGACCACCCGGACACCGCCGAGGCCATGGCCGAGCTGCTGCGCGCCCTGGGGCACGAGGTCCGGGTGGCGGGCAGCGTGTCCTCCGGGTTGCAGGTGGCGGCCGCGGAGATGGACTCGGGCGCCGGGATCGACCTCGTCATCAGCGACCTCGGTCTTCCGGACGGCACAGGCATGGACCTGATGCGCGAGCTGGGGACGCGCTACGGCCTGCGTGGCATCGCCCTCAGCGGCTACGGCACGGAGGATGACGTGCGGCGGAGCCTCGAGGCCGGCTTCTCCCGCCATCTCACCAAGCCCGTCAACTTCCAGGCGCTGGAGGCGGTCATCCACGAGACCGCTGGAGCCCGGAGCTAGGGCTTCTTGGAGAGCCGCTGGAACGCGGGGCTCGCCTGGACCTCGGTCTGCAGGTGGTGGAGCCGGAAGAGCTGTCCCAGGGTCACTGCGAAGACCCGGTCGAGGTTCGGCTGGAGCAGGGTGAGCGGGAGGGCGAGGGGCGGGACGGCCTTCCTCCTGATGGAGCCGTCCAGCTTCTCGACCAGGTCGTCGAGCATGGCCACGGTGTAGAAGAAGCTGAGCGGCTGCACGTTCAGGACACGCAGCACCCTCTCGAGCGTCTCCAGCTTGGGGAGCTCGCGCCCCTTCTCGTACTTCGAGAGCTGGCTCTTGCCGATCCTGGCTTCCCGACACAGCGCGAGCTGGCTGTACCCGCGCATCTCGCGCAGGAGGGCGAGCGTCTTGCCGAGATTCCCGAACATCCCCATGGGCGTAGCATAGCCGCATTTGACGAGAGTTAGATACCTGAGAAGAAGTCTTCTACCGTCATTCGGTAACATCGGGGAGGCGGTCCGCGGCCGCCGCCGATTTGACGGACGCTTTTCCTTTACAATACTGGCTCGGACCGAGACCGAGCTCCGCGGCTCATTCAACAGGGAAACGATGGCTCGACCGATCGAACGACACGATACCCCCGCGCTCGCGGGAA
The DNA here is from genome assembly GCA_035556715.1 of Thermoanaerobaculia bacterium. Lineage (GTDB taxonomy): Bacteria > Acidobacteriota > Thermoanaerobaculia > Multivoradales > UBA5704 > DATMER01. Next base: position 37,811 of record DATMER010000026.1, on the reverse strand, counting down.
TTCTGAAGGTTCCCACCGGCATCCCCGGCCTGGACGAGATCACCGCTGGCGGTCTTCCCGCCGGGCGGCCCACTCTCATCTGCGGCAGCGCGGGGTGCGGCAAGACCCTCATGGCCATGGAGTTCCTGGTCCGGGGCGCGACCGAGTACGGCGAGCCCGGCGTCTTCATGAGCTTCGAGGAGGGGGTCCAGGAGCTCACCGAGAACGTCCGCTCCCTGGGCTTCGACCTCGGCGAGCTCGTGGAGCAGGAGAAGCTCGTCATCGACTATGTCCACGTCGAGCGCAGCGAGATCGAGGAAACCGGCGAGTACGACCTGGAAGGGCTGTTCATCCGTCTGGGCTTCGCCATCGACTCCATCGGCGCGAAGCGGGTGGTCCTGGACACCCTGGAGGTCCTCTTCGGCGGCCTTCAGAACGAGGCGATCCTGCGCTCCGAGCTGCGCCGCCTGTTCCGCTGGCTCAAGGACCGGGGCGTCACCGCGGTCATCACCGGCGAGCGCGGCGAGGGGAGCCTCACCCGCCACGGCCTGGAGGAGTACGTCTCCGACTGCGTGATCCTCCTGGACCACCGGGTCAACGACCAGCTCGCCACCCGGCGGCTGCGCGTGGTCAAATACCGCGGCAGCATCCATGGCACGAACGAGTACCCGTTCCTGATCGACGAGGACGGCATCGACGTGCTGCCGGTCACCTCGCTGTCGCTCGAGCACGCCGCCACGTCCCAGCGCATCTCCACGGGGATCCCGGGGCTCGACCAGATGCTGAGCGGCCAGGGCTACTTTCGGGGCAGCAGCGTGCTGATCTCGGGCAGGGCGGGCACGGGCAAGACCAGCCTGTCCGCCCATTTCGTGGACGCCGCCTGCCGCCGCGGCGAGCGCTGCGTCTTCTTCGCGTTCGAGGAGTCCCGCAACCAGGTGGTGCGCAACATGCGCTCCATCGGCCTCGACCTCCAGCCCTGGGTGGACAACGGCCAGCTCCTGTTCCATGCCGCCCGGCCCACCCTGCACGGGCTGGAGCGGCACCTGGTCACCATCTACAAGTCGATCCGCGACTTCCAGCCGCAGGTCGTCATCGTGGACCCGATCACGAACTTCCTCTCCGTGGGCGGCGAAGAGGAGGTCAAGAGCATGCTGATGCGCCTGATCGATTTCCTGAAGGCGCACCAGGTCACCGCGCTCTTCACCAGCCTGACCCACATCGAGCAGATGGAGCAGACGGAGGTGGGCGTGTCGTCCCTGATGGACACCTGGCTGCTGGTGCGGCAGAACGAGATCAGCGGCGAGCGCAACCGCACGCTGTACGTGCTCAAGGCCCGCGGCATGGCGCACTCGAACCAGCTCCGGGAGGTGCTGCTGACCGACGAGGGAATCCGGCTGGTGGATCCCTACCTTGGATCCGAAGGAGCCCTGACCGGCTCGGCGCGGCTGGCCCAGGAGGCGAAAGAAAAGGCCGCGGCGATCACGCGGCTAGAGACGATGGAGCGCCGCCGGCGCGAGCTGGAGCGCAAGCGCGAGGCGCTCGAAGCCCGGCTCACCGCGCTTCGCCTGGAGTTCCAGGCCGAGCAGGAGGAGACCGAGAGGGTCCTCGCGCAGGAGGAGGCGCGGGAGGCTCGGCTCCTGGACGACAGGAGGGACATGGCCAGAGCTAGGAAGGTGGATTCTGGTCCCGACACCGGCGGAGCGGCCGGCAATGCCGGCAAGGGAGGTCTGATTCAATGAGCACGAACACCGTGGCCCAGGACCATTCCCGGTCTCCGGAGCCGAGTGATTTCTACGACCTGCGCCTCTACGTTGCCGGCCAGACGCCCAAGTCGGTCGCGGCCCTGGCCAACCTGAAGCGGTTCTGCGAGGAGCACCTGGCCGGCAAGTACCGCATCGAGGTCATCGACCTGGTGGAGAACCCGAAGCTGGCGCGCAGCGACCAGATCCTGGCCATTCCCACGCTGGTCCGCAGGCTGCCGGAGCCGATCCGCAAGATCATCGGCGACCTGTCGAGCTCGGAAAGGGTCCTGGTGGGGCTGGAGATCCGCCCCCGGAGCTGAAGGCCGATGTCCGGCATCGCACAAGAGGTGGCTTCCTACTCCCTGCGGCTCTACGTCACGGGGGCCACGCCGGGCTCCAGCCGTGCGATCGCGGGCATCAAGGCGTTCTGCGAGAAGTTCCTGAAGAACAGGTACACCCTCGAAGTCATCGATGTCTATCAGCAGCCCGTGCTGGCCGACGAGGAGGGGATCCTTGCGACTCCCACGCTCGTGAGGATGTCGCCGCTCCCTCTGCGCCGGATCGTGGGCAACCTTTCCGACCCGGCCCGGCTCCACGCCAGGCTGGGGCTTCCCGTGGAGATCTAGGGAGATGACGTCAGAGCAGACCTCCGAGCTCGAAGAGCTGCGCGCGCAACTGGAGGAAGCGGAGGAGACGCTGCGCGCCATCCGCCACGGCGAGGTCGATGCCCTGGTGGTGACGGAGACGCGCGGAGAGAAGGTCTACACCCTCAAGAGCGCCGACCGCCCGTACCGCCTGATGATCGAGTGCATGCGGCAGGGGGCCGTGACCGTCACCGCCGACGGGATGGTGCTCTACTGCAACGCCAGCTTCGCCCAGATGCTCAGGAGGCCGCTCCAGAGCATCATCGGCTCCGAGGTCCAGCGCTTCGTCCGCCCGGCCAGCCACGAGCTCTTCGCAGCGCTTCTGGGGCAGGAGGGGAGCGGGCAGGGTGAGGTCGTGCTGGAGACGGCGGACGGCGATCCTCTGCCGGTTTACGTGGCGTTCAGCATGCTGCCCCTGGAGGAGCCGGGCGAGCCGGTGCTGTGCATGGTGGTGACCGACCTCACCGAGCAGAAGCGGAGCGAGCATCTGGAACAGGCCTGGGCCGCGTCCGAGGCCATGAACCTGGCCAAGGACCGCTTCCTCGCCATGCTCAGCCACGAGCTGCGCACCCCGCTGACCCCGGTGCTGGCCGTGATCTCCTCCCTGGAGGCGGACGGCCGCCTGCCCTCCCATCTCGCCCGCGAGATCGCCATGGTGCGGCGCAACGTGGAGCTCGAGGCGCGTCTGATCGACGACCTCCTCGACCTGACGCGCGTCTCCAGCGGCAAGATCCAGCTCGCCCAGCAGGATGTCGACCTCCACGAGGTGATCGGGCACGTGGTCCAGACCTCCTGCGCCGGGGAGCTGTCCACGGGCCGGCGCAACGTCGAGCTCGACCTCGCGGCCGAGGATCACCACCTCTGGGGAGACGCCCCGCGGCTGACCCAGGTCTTCTGGAACCTCCTCAACAACGCCGTGAAGTTCACCCCTGAAGGCGGGACCATCGCGGTGCGCTCGCGCCACGAGCCGGCCTGGATCACCGTCGAGGTCTCCGACACCGGCGTGGGGATCGACCCGGAGGTGCTGCCGCGCATCTTCGACGCCTTCGAGCAGGGCGAGGAGAGCGTGACCCGCCGCTACGGCGGCCTGGGCCTGGGGCTCGCCATCTCCAAGGCGATCGTGGAGCTGCACGGCGGGTCCATCGCCGTGAGGAGCGAAGGCCGGGACCGGGGCACGACCTTCTCCGTCCAGCTTCCGGTGGGGCCGTGGCGGGCCGAGACCCTGTCCGCCGCGGCCGAGGCGGCGGAGCCGCGGTCCGTGTCGGCCCGGCTGCGCGTCCTCCTGGTGGAGGACCACTCCGACACGGCCGCCGCTCTGGCCGAGCTGATGCGCCTCCACGGCCACGAGGTCCGGGTCGCGGGGACCCTGGCCCAGGCTCTCGCCGCGGCGGAGCAGGGCGGGCTCGACCTGGTCGTCAGCGACCTCGGCCTGCCCGACGGCAACGGCCAGGACCTCATGCGCCAGCTCGCGCAGAGGTTCGGTCTGCGCGGCATCGCTCTCAGCGGCTACGGCATGGAGGAGGACCTCCGCCGGAGCCGCGAGGCCGGCTTCGAGCTTCACCTGACCAAACCGGTCAATCTGGAGGCGCTGGAGACAGCCATCCAGCGGGTGGCCGCCGGGAACGGGTCCGCGGGGAGCTGAGCCCTGTCGCCATCCGATCGGCTGCGCGAGCAGAACCAGGTGCTGGTGCGCCTGGCGAAGAGCGAGGCCGCGGCCTCCGGCGACCTGGACACGGCCTTGCGCGAGCTCTCCGAGGCCGCGGCCGAGACTCTCCAGGTGGAGCGGGCGAGCATCTGGCTCTTCGACGAGGCCCGCACCCGTATCGACTGCGCCGAGCTCTACGAGAAGGGACCCCACCGCCACTCCCGCTGCGCCAGCCTGGCCGCGGCCGACTTCCCGGCCTACTTCCGCGCCCTGGAGGAGGAGCGGGCGATCGTGGCGCACGACGCGTACACAGACCCGCGGACGAGCGAGTTCTCCGCCTCCTACCTGTCCCCGCTCGGCATCGCCTCCATGCTCGACGCGCCGGTCCGCGTGCACGGCCGCATGGCCGGCGTGGTCTGCCACGAGCACGTGGGCGGGCCGCGGCGGTGGACCCCGGAGGAGCAGAGCTTCGCCGCCTCCGTGGCCGACCTCACCGCCTTTGCCCTGGAAGCTGTCGAGGGTGCCGCGGAGCGCAAGCGCGTCGAGAACGAGCTGCGCGAGGCCAAGGAGGCGGCCGAGGCCGCCAACCGTGCCAAGGACCAGTTCCTCGCCGCCCTCAGCCACGAGCTGCGCACGCCGCTCACCCCGGTGCTGGCCCTCGCCTCCGCTCTGGAGGAGGACGAGGACCTGCCGGTCCGGGTGCGGCATGCCCTGGGCGTGATCCGCCGCAACGTCGAGCTGGAGGCGCGGCTCATCGACGACCTGCTCGACCTGACGCGCATCTCCCGCGGCAAGCTCGAGCTCCGCCGCGAGGTCGTCGACGTCCGCCAGCTCCTCGCGCACGCCATCGAGGTCTGCTGCAGCGCTGAGCTCGCCTCCGGCCGCATCCGCCTGGGCCTGGATCTCGGAGCCCGCGAGCACCGGGTCTGGGCCGACTCCCCGCGCCTGACCCAGGTGTTCTGGAACCTCCTCCACAATGCGGTCAAGTTCAGCCCGGAGGGCGGGGAGATCCACGTGCGCTCCTGGGACGAGGACGACGGCCGCGCCCTGGTGGTCCAGGTCTGCGACACGGGCATCGGGATCGCGCCCGATCTGCTGCCGCGGATCTTCGACGCCTTCGAGCAGACCGACCGCCAGATCACCCGCCGCTTCGGCGGCCTGGGGCTGGGGCTGTCTCTGACCAAGGCCATCATCGGCATGCACGGCGGCACGCTCGCCGCGGAGAGCGCCGGCGAGAACCGCGGCTCCACGTTCACCGTGCGCCTGCCGGCCGGGGATGTCCCGGCTACTGATACCGTCAATACCGGCGATACTGCCGGGGCCGCTCCCCCGGCGGAGACGGCGCGGACCGGAACCGCGGCCACTCCATTAAGATTGCTGCTGGTGGAGGACCACGCCGACACGGCCGAGGCCATGGCAGATCTCCTGCGGGCGCTCGGCCACCAGGTCACCTTGGCGGGCTCGATCGCGTCCGCCCTGACCGCGGCCGGGGCGCAGGAAGGGCAGCTCGACCTGGTCGTCAGCGACCTGGGGCTCCCCGACGGCAGCGGTCTCGACCTGATGCGCGAGCTCTCCCGCCGCTACGGGCTGAAGGGCATCGCGCTCAGCGGCTACGGGATGGAGGAGGACGTGCAGCGCAGCCATGAGGCAGGCTTCTCGAAGCATCTGACCAAGCCGGTGGACCTGCAGGCGCTGAAGGCGGCCATCCAGGCCGCCGCCTGGGCGAGCGGGGTTTAGGCCTTGCCCGAGCGTCCCGACAGCGAGCCCGGGCTGGTCCTGATCGCCGATCCCGATGCCGGGCGGCGGCAGCGGGTGCGCGCGGTTTTCTCCGGCTGGCAGGTCGTGGAATCCACGGAGCCGGCGATCCTCCGGGAGCTCCGTCCCGACGCTGTCGTCGCCGGTGTTCGCGATGGCGGGCTGGATATCCTGCGGGAGCTGCGGGACCTGGGCGGCGAGCGTGAGGCCGCGGTGGTCCTCCTGGGAGAGGATCGCGATGCCTGCATCCTGGCTCTGGAGGCGGGCGCGGACGACTTCCTCTTCGATCCGTTCGATCCCCGCGATCTCCTTTGCCGGGTCATGGTCCGCCTGCGCGAGCGCCGGGAGCGGTGCCGTGCCGCCGAGCGCGAGCGCGACCTGCTCGCCGAGGCCCACATGGCGGCCGATGCCCTGGAGCGCAGCCGGCGCGCCGAGGAGGCGCTGCGCGAGAGCGAAGAGCGCTTCCGTCTCGCGTCCGAGGCGATCAGCGGCCTGGTCTACGACTGGGACGTCTTCAACGACCGTGTGCGACGGTCCCCGGGGCTGTTCAACCTGCTGGGCTGGCACCCCGAGGAGGTGGACCACCAGGTGGGGTGGTGGACCCGGCAGATCGATCCCGAGGACTGGGAGCAGGCGAGCCAGCGCATCTACGCCTCCATCGCCTCCGGGGAGCCGCTCTTCAGCGCCGAGTACCGCGTCCGGCACAAGGACGGCCGCTGGGTATACGTCTGGGACCGCGGCTTCATCGTGCGTGACGAGGCCGGGCGGCCGATGAGAGTGGTGGGCAGCGCCGTGGACGTGAGCGACCGCCGCCGCGCCGAGGAGGAGCTCAAGGCAGCCAACGAGGCCAAGGATCACTTCCTCGCCACGCTCAGCCACGAGCTGCGCACGCCGCTGACGCCGGTCCTTGCCCTGGTCTCCAGCCTCCAGGAAGACGACCGCCTCCCCGCCGACCTGCGCGGCCATCTCACGGTCATCCGGCGCAACGTGGAGCTGGAGGCGCGGCTCATTGACGACCTCCTCGACCTGACTCGCGTGGCGCGGGGCAAGCTCGTGCTGCAGCGCCAGCCCGCGGACGTGGCCGAGGTCCTGGCGCACGCCCTGCGCAGCTCGCGGAGCGAGATGGCCGTCAGGGGCGTGCACCTCGTCACCGAGCTTGCGCCCGGGCGCCTGATCGCCTGGGCCGACCCCGCGCGCCTGACCCAGGTCTTCTGGAACCTGCTCAGCAACGCCTGCAAGTTCACCCCCGAGGGGGGCACGATCACGGTCCGCTCGCGTCTGGAAGACTCGGTTCTCGTGGAGATCTCGGACACGGGCATCGGCATCGAGCCCGACGTGCTGCCGCGCATCTTCGGAGCCTTCGAGCAGGCCGACCGCCGCATCACCCGCCGCTTCGGCGGCCTGGGCCTGGGCCTCGCCGTCAGCCGTGCCCTGGTGCGCCTGCACGGGGGAGACCTCACGGCCGCGAGCGAGGGCGCCGGCCGGGGAGCCACCTTCACCGTCCGCATCCCGGCCGGCGTGCCGGAGCGCGACCTCGACGACACGGTCGTGACCTTCCCGCGGGAGGCTGAGCCGCGGCTCGACCGGGGGCTGCGCCTGCTCCTGGTGGAGGACCACGCCGACACCGCCCAGGCCATGGCCGACCTGCTGCGCACCCTGGGGCACGAGGTCACCGTGGCCGGGACCGTGGCCGGCGCCCTCGAAGCGGCGCAAACCCCGAAGCCGGATCTCGATCTGGTCATCAGCGACCTCGGTCTGCCCGACGGCAGCGGCCTCGAGCTGATGCGCGAGCTCGCCGGCCACGGCCTGCGCGGCATCGCCTTGAGCGGCTACGGCATGGACGAGGACATCCAGCGCAGCCGCGAGGCCGGCTTCACGGCCCACCTGACCAAGCCCGTCAGCCTCCAGACGCTCCAGGAGGCGATTCTCCAGGCCACCCGGCGGTAGACCAAGGGGTCAAACTCCAGGCGCGGGCCTTGCTTCCCTTCCGTACTTGAGAGTGGCATACGGAGAGGAGGCCTCATGAAGAGACTATGGATACTGATGATGGCCCTGATGGTCGTCCTGGTGCTCGGCGCCTGCGCCAGCTCGGGACCACAGGCGGGAGACACGTCGACCGAGCCCGGGGCGGTGCCCGTGCCGGCCGAAGCCAGCGCGACGACCGAGACGAACACGACCGACACCGGATCGGGCAGCATGGGCACCGGGATGGCTTCCGGGACGACGGAGGCCGTGGGGAGCGCGAGCGCCCAGCAGGGCGGCCCGGGCGGCCCCTGCTCGAACGTCCGCTGCGCGGACTGCCCGGAAGGGCAGACCCCGGCCCTGCACCCGCCGGACTGCTGCAAGTGCGTGCCGCTCGGCGGCAACGACATGACCAAGGACTGCTCGAACGTCCGTTGCGCGGCCTGTCCCGCGGGACAACATCCGGCCCTGGTGCCGCCGGACTGCTGCCGCTGCATTCCGGATTGACCCGATTGGGGCGCTCCGGGTGACTCCGCGGATCGCGGGCCTCGCCGCGGTCCTCTTCGCCGCCGCCGCGGCGCTCACGGCGAAGACGGGCTGGGACCTGGTCCCCCGGGCGCGGAGCTTCCCTTCCTGGTTCGTGCCGGCCTTCGTGGGCGGAGTGATCACGCTCGTCCTCGCGGCCGGCTACGTCACCCTCGGCATCTGGCGCAGCCGGCGCACGGCCCGGCCGGCGGGCGGAAGGCTCGCCTCCGCAGTCTGGATCCTGCTGCCGCTCTCCTTCATCTGCACCTCGACCGTGCACCAGCTCTATCCATTCCGGCTGTCCGCGCCCGAGGCGTTTCGGGAGGTCGGCCCGATGCTATCCTTCAACCTGGCGCTGACGGGGATCGGATTCCTCGCTGCGGCCGCCCTGGCCCTGCTCTACCGCTCCGGACGGCGGGAGGAGGCCCTCCTGGGCCTGATGGCGCTGGGGTTCGTGCTCCTGGTGCCGAACGACGCCTGTCCGAACCCGTTCAACGAGACCTGGATCGCCACGGTGGGGGCGTCGCCGCTGATGTTCCTGCCCAACCTCTATGCCAGCCTGTTCGGCATGGGGGCGCTGCTCGGATTCCGGCCGCGGCTCAGCGCGCTCGCCCTGGCCGGCACCTGCGTGGCCGTGGCGCTCCTCGGGCTGGGGCACTCGGCCCGGATCATCTGGTAGTAGACGGGCGCAGGGCCCAGGCGAGCCCGACGATACTGGCGATACTGGCGCCGGCCAGGGCGAGCAGGCCGCGCTTGTGCGTGGTCGCCCAGAGCTGCGGGCTGCTCTCCGTGGCGCGCTCGTCGAAGTCGCCGTGCGCGCCATGGTCGCCCGGCACCGGCTCCCAGAGGTTGTTGGCGCGGTTGCGGTCGTCCAGGCCGTTGTACTGCTGCGAGTCGTAGCCGGCCCGGGCGAGATAGCGGTCGCCCAGGCCCGGGGCGAGCTTGTTGCCGAGGATGCCCACGACGGTCGGCGCTCCCACCCAGACCTCGCGGCGCGGGTGCGCGGCGGCCCAGACGATGGCCCGCGCCGCCACTTCGGGCTGGTAGATCGGCGGCACCGGCTGCGGCCGGCGGGGGAGGCGGCTCTTCACCCAACCGAACTGCGGCGTGTTGAGCGCCGGCATCTGGACCATGGTCACCCGCACGCGGCTCTTGTCGTGGAGAAGCTCGGCGCGCAGAGAGTCGCAGAAGCCCTGGATCGCGTGCTTGGCCCCGCAGTAGGCGGACTGGAGCGGGATACCGCGGTAGGCCAGCGTCGATCCCACCTGGACGATCACCCCGCGGTCCCGGGGCAGCATGCGCTTGAGCGCCGCCAGGGTGCCATAGACGTAGCCGAGGTAAGTGACCTCGGTCACCCGCCGGTACTCCTCGGGCTCCATCTCCCGCACCGGGGAGAAGACCGACACCATGGCATTGTTGACCCAGACGTCGATGGGGCCGAGCTCCCGCTCGACGCGGGCCGCGGCCTCTTCCACCTTCGCGGCGTCGGCCACGTCGAGGGGAAGCGCAAGCGCCCTGGCCCCCAGCTCCTCGACCTCGCGGCGCGCGGCGTCGAGGCCGTCCTGGCCGCGGGCGATGAGCCCCACGTGGGCTCCCTGCTCGGCGAAGGCTCGGACCGTGGCCCGGCCCACTCCGGCGGAGGCTCCGGTGACGACGACGACGCGTGGCTTCTTCGATCTCATTGCATGCTCCCTCCCTCTGTCCGACCTTGCAGGAGCTCTGCCAAAGCGTGAAAAGCTCAGGCCCGCCGCCGGGAAGCCGCCAGACTCGCCGCTGCCAGGAGCAGGACCAACCCGATGCTGAAAGGATCGAGCGCACCGCCGCCGCCGAGATCGACGTCACCCCGGTTGCTCGGCTGAGCCGGAGCGGGGGCGGGCGCCGTTCTCGGGGGAGCCGCAGCCGGGGTGACAGGGTTTACAGATGCCCGCTGCTCCACGGCCTCGGGGCCGAGTCCGGCCAGGGTCTTGTCGCGGATGCGGTCTAGCTCGTCCCGCACCCGCGCCTGGGCACGGCGGTCGCGCTCGATGCGCAGGGCGTTGCGCCTCTCGATCTGCCAGCGCTTGTACTCGGCGTCGTTCTCCAGCACCAGGAACGAGGTGTACTCGGTCACGATCGAGAAGCCCTCGCCGAGACGCACGATCTCGTCCAACACGCCGCTCCGGGAGCCCGCGCGGTCCGCGTCCTTGAGCAGCCTCTGCACCCGGTGCCAGGCCCACATGCGCTCGATCTCCGGGTTCTCCGCGTCCTTGGGATCCTCGGGGATATCCAGGTCGACCGTCCGCTCCAGGGGCTGGCCGCCCACGTCGGCTTTCAGGTGGAGCTTCACCGGACCGGCGCTGCGGTAGCGGCCGTAGAGCCGCACCGGCATGCCGTGGTAGAGGTTGGGGAGCCGCTGCGGCTCCAGGTCGTACACGTCAGCGCCCTCGATCCGGATCTCCAGGTCGCTGGCCGCGGGCCGCACAAGCTTGCGGCGGAAGGCCTGGGCCTGGCGCTCGAAGCTGTCGCCCCGGGAGACGAAGGCGGCGAGGCCGCCCGCGTCTTCAGCAAGCTGCTCCAAGAGGGCGCGGTTCACCTCGTTGCCCACGCCGATGCAGAAGACCCGGGTGCCCTCGGGCCGCTCGCCGATCAGGCGGAGCAGGATGGAGCGCTCCCCCTGGTCGGTCATGCCGTCCGAGAGCACGACCACGTTGAGCGGCCGGGCCGGGTCCTTGTAGCGGTACGCGGCGCGCAGGGCCGGCTCCAGGACCGTGCCGCCGCGTGCGCGCTGGGCGTCCAGGAACTCGACCGCCGTGGCCTTGCCGGGGTCGTCCGCGGTCTGCAGCTTCTGGAACAGCTCCTGCGCGGCCACGTTGAAGGTCAACACCTCGAAGCGGTCCCGGGGACCGAGAGCGCGGATGAACGCGCCCAGTGAGCCGCGGGAGAGGTCGAGCTTGCCGTCCTCGTCCATGCTCCCGGAGACGTCCAGGAGGAACACGTAGTCCATGTCCTGATCGCTCTCGGCCAGCTCCTCGCCTGCCGTGAGGGTGAGGAGGAAGAAGCCGTCCTCACCGGTGTTCTCCGGGGCCCGCGAGGCGATCAGGTCGAAGCCGGTGCGCGGGCGCTCCAGGTGGAAGGCGAGCACCACGTCGCGGTTCAAATCCCCCTGGTCGGCCTCCAGGCTCGCCTGGGCGTGGTTGTCGTCGTGGTGGACCACCACGAAGTCGTCGCGGTGGCTCGGGCTCTCCATCTCCTCGATGGGCACCTCCGACTTCACGTCCAGGGTGAGGGCGAAGCGGCCGCGGGTGCGAGAATCGACGTCCTGCCGGGTGTCCGTTGCCAGCGGGTAGACGTACGTGGCCCAGTCGTGGTCGAAGTCCAGCTCCTGGTAATAGGTGATCCGCACCCGCTGCTCGGCGCGGGCCGCGATGGGGAAGACCCGCATCTCGAACGTCTTGAAGTCCACCTGCTCGAGCAGTCCGGGGTCCTTGCGGTTCTGCGGCTGCTTGTAGCTCTCGTAGATCTGGCGGGCGCGCTCCTTCTCGACGACCTCGCCCACCATCTCGCGGCCGTTGATCCACATGCTGAAGTTGGCCACCGAGGCCCCCTTGGGCACGGGGAAGGTGTAGAGCGCCTCGACCACCCGGTCCTCCGTGTTGCGGAAGACCTGCTCCACCTGGGTCACGGCCACGCCGTTGTTGATCGTGACCCGCACATCCTGCTCGCGGATCTCGAGCACGCCGCCGAAGCCGCCGTCGGCGACGAGCAGCCCCGCGGCGTTTGCGGGGGTGGCGGCGGGGGCACAGACGGCCAGCGCCAGCAGGACCAGTCTCCAAGCTTTCATGTCGGTCTCCTTTGTTCGCGAGGAACCCCGCGTTGCAATCCGATAGAGCGAGCGCTGTGCCCGAAGCAAGAAAGGCAGGGCAGTGCTGTCCTTGCAGTCCTTTAGGTCCTTTATGTCCTTTTAGTCCGTGTCCGGCGCCGACACCTGGTGTAGAGTGGCCATGCACCACATGTACGGAGGCCCACGATGACGAGCCGAGCCTTGCTGTCCGACCGCGAGCGCGAGCTGGTGGAGGCCATCTCCCGTCTGACCTATGGCAACCCGTTCGGGACGGAGCGCCTGCTCTGGGAGCGCCAAGCGCTGGGAGACGAGTTCACTCCGTTCGACGTGGTCTGGCACTCGCGGGGAGACGCGGACAACCCGAACCTGACGCGGATCGCGCCGAAGGCCGAGGAGCTGGCCACCTCCCTGCGCGAGCGCCTGGCCGGTGCCCGCCCCTCCCGCGAGGACCTGGGGCTCTACCGCGACCTCGTCCTCTACGTCCTCTACGGCAGATATCAGGAGCGCTTCTTCACGGCCATTCAAGATCCGAAGGCAGGGGAGCGGCGCGCGACCTTTGGCTTCTACCGCGATTTTGCCGAAGACCTGCGGTGGTTCCAGGACCTGCCCGGTCCGCGCCGGGAGGAGCCGTTCGACGCGGCGCACCTCTTCGCCTGCTTCTTCCAGATTCGCCGGGCCTTCCACTTCACCTTCCGCTCGATCGTGGGGGGCTCGCTGCCCGCGGCGCGGCTGCGGGCGCAGGTCTGGCAGTCGATCTTCACGCACGACCTGCGGCGCTACCTGCGCGCCCTCTACCGCAGCCTGGGGGACGTGACGACCCTGGTAACCGGCCCCTCAGGCACGGGCAAGGAGCTCGTAGCCCGCTCCATCGCCTGGTCGCGCTACATCCCGTTCGACCCGGACTCGGGCACGTTCCGGGAGAGCTGGGCGGAGTCGTTCTTCCCGCTGAACCTGTCGGCGCTGTCGCCGACGCTGATCGAGTCCGAGCTGTTCGGCCACCGGCGCGGTGCGTTCACGGGCGCGGTGTCGGACCACTCCGGCTGGCTGGAGGTCTGCCCGCCGCTCGGCACGGTCTTCCTGGATGAGATCGGCGAGGTCGAGCCCGCCATCCAGGTGAAGCTGCTGCGGGTGCTGGAGACGCGCACCTTCCAGCGGCTGGGGGAGAGCCAGACCCGCCGCTTCCAGGGCAAGGTGCTGGCGGCCACGAACCGCGACCTGGCCGCCGAGATGCGCGCCGGCCGCTTCCGCGCCGATCTCTATTACCGCCTCTGCTCGGACCTGCTCGCCACCCCCTCGCTCAAGGAGCGGATCGCCGACTCGCCCTCGGAGCTGTCGGATCTGGTCCTTGCCCTGGCGCAGCGCGCCGTGGGGGATGACCTGGCCGAGGAGCTGGCGCGGGACGTGGAGGTCTGGATCCGCGCCAACCTGGGGCTGGACTACCCCTGGCCCGGGAACGTGCGCGAGCTGGCGCAGTGCGTCAACAACATCCTGATCCGGCGGGAGTACCGTCCGGCGGGAGACGGCGGCGGCGCCGGATTGAGGGAGCGGCTGGCCGAGGAGTTCCTCTCCGGCGCGCTGACGGCCGACGACCTCCTGCGGCGCTACTGCACGCTCGTCTATCTCCAGGCGGGGAGCTACGAGGAGGCTGCGCGCCGCACGGGGCTGGACCGCCGCACCGTGAAGAGCCGCGTCGATCCCGATCTGCTTAGGCAGCTCTCATCTATATAGGTAGCCCCCTCTGCCCATATGATCGAGCCTCTATCTATATACCCTTCCTCCAAAACTATATAGACGGCGCCAGTTCTATATAGACTGGCTGCCTGGGTATATAACGGGACGGGGATCTATATAGACAGCCGCTCTGTGTATATGGATTTCCTCCGGAAAGGGCTGGTAGGGCACACGTTTATATACACAGCCGCGCTGGGCATATAATTTTGGGGAAAACTATATAGATTTCCGCACTGAGTATATACTCGGGCCACTTGAGGAGGAAATCATGTTCACCAGCATGGATCTGGACAAGGAACTGTTCAATAAGGCGTGGAGACTGTCAGGATTGAAGACGAAGAAGGCTGTCGTGGAGGAAGCCTTGAAGTTGCTGGTGCGTCTGCACGAGCAGGCGGGAGTCCGCGAGCTCCGGGGGAAGCTCGTCTGGGAAGAGCCCGAGCCCCCGAAGCGGAGGCGCCGTGCAGGTTCTCGTTGACGCGCCGGTCTGGCTCGACTACTTCGCGGGAGTGAAGTCGCGCGAGACGGATCTCCTGGACAGCCTCCTGGGCCGTTCTGCGCTGGCCGTGGCGGACCTCTCCATGGCCGAGGTGCTCTACGCAATGCCGGAGGAGAGGCACCGCCGGACGGCCGAGGCAGCCCTGAGGAAGTTCTGGCTCATTGCGGTCGGGGGAGTCAACCTCGCCGCAAAGAGCGCGGTCAACTACCACTCCCTGCTCGCGAAGGGGGTGGACGTCCACGGTGTGGACTGCCTCCTCGCCACGTACTGTCTGGAGAACGGCATGGCGCTGCTCACCGATCCGCAGACCGCGGAGCCGTTTGTCAAGCATCTGGGGCTGGCGGTGCCGTAGGGGGCCGGGGGTGAGGGCTGAATAGCCACGGACTTCCATCGTCCCGAAAGAGGGTGCTCGGGTTCCTTGAGAGGACGCTGCGTTCAGCCCAGGATGTCGCTGACGTTCAGCTCCAGGTCCGGGAAGGCCAGGGGCGAGATGCTCTCACCTCTCCGGAGCTTGCGGATGTCGCGGAAGCCGGTCGCTGAAGGCTGTCGATAGACCTCGATCGTGTTCTTGACAAGGTCGACCAGCCAGAAGTCCGCAATGCCGCATTGGGCGTAGAGAGGGACTTTCTTCCCGCGGTCAAACCCGATGCTGGAGTCGGCAACCTCGATCAGGAGGAGGACGTCCTCCGGCTTGGGATGCGAGCTCGCGTAGAAGTCGGCTCTCCATTGCAGGAGAGCGATGTCCGGCTGGGGCTCGGAATGATCGTTCATGAAGGCGGGGTTCTGGGGCGACACGATTGCCCCCGTTCCCTGGAGCAGGTGGTTCAACCGGTTGACACACCCCGCATGCCGGCTCCCAATCGGTGCCATCCGGAAGATTTCCCCCTCGATCAGCTCGACACGGTCGTCCTCGGAGAGGATACCTGCTTCGGCGAGCGAGTGGTACTCGGATACGGTAAAAAGTCTCTTCAGAGGCTCCGCCATGGCAGCGAGGATTATAGCGCCTTCCCGGTTCAGCCCCCAACCGCCTCCGCAACCTCGACGGCATTCAAGGCCATGCCGCGGGTGAGGTTGTCCATCACGGCCCAGAACCAGAAGCCTCCGGCGGCGTCCTCGCGGACGGTTCCGAGGATCACCTTGTCGCTGTTGGCCGAGTCGATGGGGCCGAGGTGGCCGGGGTCGTCCGCGAGCTCGATGTACGGGTTGGCCTTGAGGGCTTTGCGGATCGCCTTCGGGTTCGGGTTTCCCCCAAAGCGGACGTAGAGGCTCGCGGCCAGGCCGTGGAAGACGCCCCCCTGGAGCACCTGCAGCGGGATCGGCGGCGTCTCGGGCACGATCTTCTGCAGTAGGTCGGAGAGCGGCAGGGTCTCGGAGGCCGTGGGCAGCAGGTTGAACGAGAGCTGCTTGCCATAGACGGGCGTGGCGGTCCGGCCGATCATGGCCACGATCTCCCGCGTCTGCTCGAACAGCTCCTGGATGCCGGGGTCCCCCTGCACCGAGGCCGGCTGGATCAGCGTGGCCACCATGTCCACTGGCTGGAACGAGCGCAGCGGCGCGAGCACGTGGGCGAGCAGCACCAGCGCCGGATGCGGCGAGAGCAGCCGTGCTCCCGCCCGCGCCGCCTCGGTGTTCACCCCGGCCACCACCGGCGAGCCATCCTCGGGCGTCGCGTCCGGCGAGAGCACCACCACGACCGCGCCGGGGGGCACGTCGTCGAACAGCGGACGGTTCTTCTCGATCGGGCCGCAGAAGTAGACGGTCGAGACATCCTTCAGGCTATCGGGCTCGTAGCGCTGCACGAGGGCCGCGGCACCCATCACCTCGGTCAGCGTGCCGACCTCCTCGGGGTCCGTGCTGAGCAGGCGGACCTCCCGCCACTCCTTCATCCGGCTATCGAGGGCCTCCCGCAGCTCCTTGCCGACCAGGCTCGCGGGGTGGAGGATCGCGATCGTGCTCATCGTCGGTAAGGGGGGAGGTCGTCGTCGGGCGGCGGCGGCTCGATCGGCTCCACGCGGATCTCGGGTGGCTGGTCTGGCTGGCTCCGGCCACGGCCGCGGAACTGGCCCCACAGCCAGAGCAGCGGTCCTGACAAGGTGTAGGCGACCGCCAGGATCAGGAAGAAGGCGTAAGGCTGGTAGTAGATCACCAGGAGCAGCGCCGCGATTGGCACCGCCACCCGGTAGCTCACCCGCTTGCGCGGATCGAACCCTTTGACGCTGCGGTAGCGGAAGGTCGAGACCATCAGCAGGCCGACCAGCAGCAGCGAGACCGCCACCAGGCCGATCATCCACGACTTCCACTCGCGGTCGGGGGCGTAGAAGAGGAGAGAGCAGATCGTGCCGGCCGCGGCCGGCGTGGGCAGGCCCACGAACCAGCGCTTGTCCACCACCTTGTGCTGCACGTTGAACCGGGCGAGCCGGGTCGCGGTGCAAATCATGAAGAACGCGGACAGCAGCCAGGCGTCGCGGTGGAGCTCCCTCAGCCCCCAAAGCCAGGTCAGGAGGCCGGGCACGGCACCGAAGGTGATGACGTCGGCCAGCGAGTCGTACTCCTTGCCGAATTCGCTCTCGGTGCCGGTCACCCGGGCGATCAGGCCGTCGAAGGTGTCCACGATGGCCGCGACGAAGACCAGAAGCGCCGCCCGCCGGAAGAGGCGTATCCCTGCCTCGACGAGGGCGGGATCCGGCATGGCGAGCAGCTCCATGCCGCGCAACGCGCACACGACAGCGTAGAAGCCGAGCAGCATGTTGGCGACCGTGAAGAGGCTCGGCAGCAGGTAGGCACCCCGTTGCATCCGCTTTGCCATCGGAGGGCGCGGCGGGCGGTCGGGGCGGCGGCGGTCGATCACTTGGCGGGCTCTCCCGGGGGGAGCGCCATCGGCGTCGCGCCGTTCTTCACGCGGTCCCCCTTCTTGACCTTCAGCTCGTAGCTCTCGGGCACCAGCAGGTCGACCCTCGACCCGAACTTGATCAGCCCCATGGGCTGGCCCCGGTGCACATGGTCTCCCTCTTTCAAATAGCAGACCACCCGGCGGGCGAGGAGGCCGGCGATCTGCCGCACCCCGAGGGTGTCGCCGTTCTGCCGGCGGATCACCGTGAGGTGCTTCTCGTTGACGTCGCCCGCGTCCTCGCGGAAGGCCGCGACCTTCCTGCCGACGGCATAGCGCGAGACGGTCACTTCGCCAGCGGCCGGGGACTTCTGGACGTGGACGTCGAACACGGAGAGGAAGGTGACGATGCGGTGGTAGCGGCCGGTCCCGATCTCCGGGTCCTCGATCGTATCGATCCGGGTGATCAGGCCGTCCGCGGGGGCCAGGACCACCCCGACCTCGCCCTCGTAGCTGCGGGTGGGGTCCCGGAAGAAGAGCAGGACCAGGAGTCCGACGATGAGCGCCGCGAGCGCCCAGCCGGGGCGGTCGACCCAGGCAAGGATCGCCGCCCCGAACACGAACGGCAGGACGAAGGGCCAGGACTCCTTGGCGAACGTCATCGGCGCTCCGGACCCCGGTCAGGCCGAGACCCGGCTCTCCCGGTGGGTGCGCAGGATGGCTTCCATGTGGTCCTTGAGCACCAGCTTGTGCAGCTTGATGCGCTTCTCCTCGGCCTCGTCTTCCTCGGAGGGAAGGGACTTCTGCTGGATGTCGTGGAGCCGCCGCTCGTACTCCTGATGCTCCTCGTGCAGGCGGCGGAACTCGGCATCGGTCTGGATCAACTCCTCCTTGAGCTCGTCGCGGTTCGGCATGGCATCAGCCTCCTTGACTGCGGGTGTGCGCCGGGAACGGCGCCTGGATTGGGGAAGGAAAGACGGAGCGGCCGGCAGCGAGTTGGGCTCACCAGCGGACCGGCTCCTGGCGACGACCCGCGCGCAGACCCCTCCGGGGGCAGGCGTGGGTCAGGGATGTCGGACGGTGCGTCATCGAGGTCAGGTCGAGGATAGCACAGGGAGTTGATCCCATCCCCCCTCTCCCCCGGTACCGGGGGAGAGGGAGCCTTACAGCGCGAGGGAGTAGAGCAAGGCGTCCGTGCCATCCCGGTAGTAATTCTTCCGCCGGCCGGAGCGCTCGAAGCCGAGGGCCTGGTAGAAGGCGATCGCGCCTTCGTTGTCCATGCGGACCTCCAGGTGGCAGGTCTGGATCTTCTCTTGCCGCAGCCGGTGGAGGCCCTGCTCGACCAGGGCCTGCGCCACGCCCAGCCGGCGCTCCCGGGGATCCACGGCCAGGCGCAGCATCTCGGACTCGCCGCCGCCGTGCCGGAAGGCGACGTACCCCGAGGGCGGCGCTTCATCCCAGCTCGCCACCAGGAGGAACCCCCGCGGATGACCGAACTCGTAGGCGAGCAGGTCGAAAGGCCAGGGATCGGCGAAGGCCGCATCCTCCAGCCAGGCGATCCGTGGGAGGTCCTCCGCGACGGCCTGGCGGATGGAAAGGACGGGCTTGAGGGCTTGCATCGCCCGCGATCTTATGCCGAGGAGCCTCCCCGGGGCGACGGGAGGTGCGGAAGGGGCCGCTTCTTGGGCGATGTCACGGCGGGTGGACGCGAGTAGAGGGGGTGGATCAGGAGGCCGGAATCCCACTCGTCCGGAATCAGCCGGAGGGCGGCTGCCGCGAGCGGTCCTGCCTCCACAAGCCGGACTCCACCTGGCCAGTCCGGAAGCTCCGCGAGCCGCGAGACCCCGAAGCCGGTGACGGCCGTCACTCCGGGGGCGAGGGTGGGGAGAGCGCTGCCGTGCACCAGCTCCATCTCCCCCAGGGGCTCCGCCCCGGCCACCCCGGCCGGAAACGCCTGGGCGCTCCACTCGCCGCGGAGAGCGTCCACCGCGGCCACGATGGTCCCCCCGTCCTCCTCCTCCGCGGCCAGGGCCAGGACGCGCAGGGTGGGCAGTGCGGTGGCCGGGACGCCGAGCGCCTGGTGCAGGCCGAGGGCCGTGGCCAAGCCGATGCGCAGCCCGGTGAAGCTCCCCGGTCCCCGGAGCGCCACGACGCCGCCCAGGTCCGCGGGCCGCGCCCCGGCCTCGGCAAGCACCTCGCCGATCATCTCCAGGAGCCGTCCGGACGAGCGCTCGATCTCCACGGCGCGCTCGGCGAGGACCTGGCCGTCGCGGCCCACGGCTACGCTCACCCGGGGGGAGCCGGTGTCGAGGGCGAGGAGGAGGGGTGGGGGCATGGTGGGGGAGTATACGGAGACACCGACAGACACGGACGGACATCGACCTGCACGGACATGCTCTGAGTCCATGATCGTCGGTGGTCGTCCGTGTAAGTCCGTGTCTCGATATACTCCCTTTCCATGTCTTCGCCCCCGCCGCCGATCACCCCGAGCCTATCTCTCGGCTCCCTGACTCCCATGCTCCGCCAGTACCTGGAGGTGAAGGCCGAGCATCCCGACGCCATCCTGCTGTATCGCATGGGCGACTTCTTCGAGATGTTCTTCGACGACGCCCGCCAGGCCGCGCCCATCCTGGAGGTGCAGCTCACGGCGCGCAACCGGGGCACCGAGAACGAGGCCCCCATGTGCGGCGTCCCCCATCACGCCCTGGATGCCTACCTCGCCAAGCTCCTCGCCGCCGGCCTCAAGGCCGCGATCTGCGATCAGGTCGAAGACCCTGCCCAGGCCAAGGGACTGGTCCGCCGCGAGGTCACCCGCGTCGTCACCCCGGGCACGATCAGCGACCCCGGGCTCCTGGACGGCAAGGAGGAGAATCTCCTGGCGGGATTGACGTGGGATGGGGATCGCGGGGGTGGCGGGGCTGGCGCCTTCCTCGACCTCTCGACCGGGACCTTCTTCGTCCGCCGGTGGGGGAGCGCGGAGGAGGGGGTGGACGACCTCGCCCTGCTGCGACCCCGCGAGGTGCTCTTCCACTCGGACCGGGGGGAGGAGGGATTTCCTGTTGCCATTCGCGAGTGGGCCGAGCGGGAGTGCCCCTGCCGCACCCCGCTGGCCGGAGACCGCCTGTACGACCCGCGGCGGGCCGAGGACCTGCTCCTGCGCCAGTTCAACGTAGGCACCCTCCGCGGGTTCAGCCTGGTCGAGGGGGAGCTGGCTGTGCGCGCCGCGGCAGCGGCCCTGGCCTATGCCCAGGAGACCCAGAAGAGCCTCCTCTCCCACGTCCGGGGGATCGCGGTCCGCGAGGCCCGGGACCGGCTGATCCTGGACGCCGCCACCCTGGCCAACCTGGAGGTCTTCCGTCCCCAGCGGCAGGAGCTGGCGATCGGCGGCAGTGGAGGAAGCCGGCGGCGCACCACCCTGCTCTCCGTGCTGGACCGGACGGTGACCCCGCCGGGCGGCCGGACGATGCGCGAGTGGCTGCGGCGGCCCCTGGTCGACCCTGAGGCGATCGCCGAGCGCCACCGGGCCGTGGGCGAGCTGGCCGCGGACAACCCGAGGCGGGAGCGAATTCGCGACCGGCTGGCCCGGGTGGGGGACCCGGAGCGCATCCTGGCCCGCGCCGTCCTCGGCACCCTCACCCCGCGGGAAGCCGGCGCCCTCCGCGACGGTCTTGCCGAGGTCCCCTCGATCCTCGCCGAGCTGGCGGATGCCCAGCCGTCTCTTCTCGCTCAAATCGCGGCGGCCGATCCCTTGGCCGGGCTCCACGCCGAGCTCGCCCGCGTCCTGGAGGAGGCCCCGGCGCCGAACCTCCAGGAGGGGGGCGTCATCGCAACCGGGGTTGATCCCGAGCTGGACAAGTACCGGTCGCTCACCCGGGACAGCAAGCGGCACATCCTGGCCCTGGAGGTGCGGGAGCGGGAGCGCACCGGGATCTCCTCCCTGAAGATCCGCTACAACAAGGTCTTCGGCTACTACCTGGAGATCACCAAGGCGAACCAGCAGCGGGTGCCTTCCGACTACATTCGCAGGCAGACCCTGGTCAACGCGGAGCGCTACGTCACGCCGGAGATCAAGGAGCTGGAGGAGCAGATCCTGTCCGCGGAGGAGCGGCAGATCCACCTGGAGCAGGAGCACTTCCGCAAGCTCACCACCTTCATCGCCGCGGCTGCCCCAGGGCTGACCGCGCTGGCCGCCGCCCTGGGCACGCTCGACGCCCTGGCCTCCTTCGCCGAGGCCGCGGCGCGCCACCGCTACGTCCGGCCGGTCATGGGGGAGGCCGGAGGACGGATCTGCATCCGCGAAGGGCGCCATCCGGTGGTGGAGCTGGCGAGCCGGGACGCGTTCGTGCCTAACGACGCGGAGCTGGACGGGGAGAGGGCGGGCATCGTCCTTCTCACCGGCCCGAACATGGGGGGCAAGTCCACCTACCTGCGGCAGGTGGCGCTGATCGTCCTCATGGCCCAGGCCGGGAGCTTCGTGCCGGCCGAGCAGGCTGAAATCGGAGTCGTGGACCGCATCTTCACCCGGGTCGGAGCGTCCGACGACCTGGCGCGGGGGGAGTCCACCTTCATGGTGGAGATGATCGAGACCGCGAACATCCTGCGCCACGCCACGGACCGCAGCCTGGTCATCCTGGACGAGGTGGGGCGGGGCACGGCCACCTTCGACGGGCTCTCCCTGGCCTGGGCCATCGTCGAGTACCTGCACGAGCACCGGAAGCCCAAGACCCTGTTCGCCACCCACTACCACGAGCTGACCGAGCTGTCGGCTCTGCTGCCGCGGGTGGTCAACCGCACCATGGCGGTCAAGGAGTGGGACGAGCGCATTGTCTTCCTGCGCCGGGTGGTTCCGGGGGCGGCCGACAAGTCCTACGGCCTGCACGTGGCGCGGCTGGCCGGCCTGCCCCCCCAGGTCATCGACCGGGCCGGGGAGATCCTGGCCAACCTGGAGGCCCACGAGTACGACCCCACGGGCAAGCCGCGCCTGGCCAAAGGCAGCTCTCCGGAGACCGACGGGCCGGCCCAGCTCACCCTGTTCGCCCCGCCCGAGCAAGTTGTCGCGGGTATCCTCAAAGACTTGGACGTCGAGCGTCTGACCCCGCTTGCAGCGCTGAACCTCCTCCATAGTCTAAAATCGCGGCTCGTCTAACAGAGTGTGGGGGGCGAGGGGGCCCCGAGCCATCATGAGCGCTGCCGAGCATGTCTTCGTAGGAATCCCCGGACCAGAGCTGGATTCCGCCTCGGCCGCTCTGCTCGCCGAGCACCAGCCCGGCGGGGTCGTCTTCTTCAAGCGGAACATCCAGGGGGCCGAGCAGCTCGGGGAGCTGGTGCGGGAGGTGCGCAAGGTGCTGCCCGAAGCCGTGCTCTGCATCGACGCCGAGGGGGGCCGGGTGGACCGGCTCAAGGACGTGGTGGGACCGGCGCCGTCCGCGGAGCTCCTGCGGCGGCGCCCGACCAGCCTGTCGCTCCAGGCCGGGCTCTGGATCGCCCAGTCCCTCCGCCTGTTCGACCTGGACGTGGACTTCGCCCCGGTGGTCGACCTCGACCGCGGCGAGACCGACAACGCGCTCGACGGCCGCTACCTGGGGGCCTCGCCCGCGGAGATCATCCCCCGCGCCCGGGCCTTCCTGCGCGGTCTTCACATGGGAGGGGCGGGCGGCTCGCTGAAGCACTTCCCGGGGCTGGGGGGCGCCGCGGCCGACACCCATTTCAAGGTGGCCAGCGTCTACCTGCCCTCCGCGGTCCTGATGGCGGATCTCGACCCGTTCGACGCCCTGGCGCGCCTGTCCGGCTCGGTCATGGTGAGCCACGCCATCTATCCGGCCTACGACGCCGAGCAGAGGCCCGCCACCCTGTCGCCCGCGATCATCGGCGGCGTGCTCCGCGGCCGTCTCCAGTTCGACGGCCTCTGCTTCAGCGATGACCTGGAGATGAAGGCCCTGGATGAATGGGGGAACCTGGCCGAGCGCTCGGTCCTGGCCTTCGGAGCGGGCTGTGACGTGCTGCTCCTCTGCCACACCCTGCAGGCGCTGCCCGAAGTGGTGGCCCGCCTGGAGGACCCCCAGCTCGAGGAGCGCCGCGCCGAGGCCCACCGCCGCCTGGAGGTCTACCGCCAGCGCCTCCGCACCCTGCGCTCCGCCCGCGACTACATCAATCTGATGCGCGAAGGGAAGCAGGGCGAGCGCCTGGAGAACGTAAAGCAGGCCTTCGAGCAGATGCAGGCCGGGGTAGAGGAGGCGTAGGCCCGGTTGACCCCGACGTGCCCGAGGTGTTACAGGTAAGCCTCTTCCGTTTCCCGAGGAGGCCCCATGCCTGAGACCGTATTCGAGGTTCTGGACCGGACAGCCCGCTCGCGCGCCGAGCGCCCGGCGATGCGGGTGAAGCGGGACGGCCGCTGGCAGGTCACCACCTGGAAGGAGTACCGCGACGAGGCCAAGCTCGTGGCCCGCGGCTTCCTGCGCTTGGGATTGCAGCCGCGCCAGGGCGTGGCGATCATGGGCTACAACCGTCCCGAGTGGTTCCTCGCCGACATCGGAGCCATCATGGCCGGCGGCCTGCCCGCCGGGATCTACGTCACCAGCACTCCGGAGCAGTGCCAGTACATCTCCGAGCACGCCGAGGCGGCCGTGGCCGTGCTCGAGAATGAGAAGTACCTGGCGGCCTTCCTCTCCATCCGGGACCGCCTGCCGCTGCTCAAGGCCATCGTGCTCATGGAAGGGTCGGCGGCGGGAGAGGGCGTCCACACCTGGCAGCACCTTCTGGCGCTCGGCAAGGAGGTCCCCGAATCCGAGCTGCGCGCCCGCATGGACGCCCAGAAGCCCGAGGACGTCTGCACCCTGATTTACACCTCGGGCACCACCGGGCCGCCCAAGGCGGTCATGCTCACCCACCACAACGTCACCTGGACCGCGAAGAAGGTCTGCGACGCCTACGCCGTCAACGAGAAGGACGACTTGATCAGCTACCTGCCGCTCAGCCATATCGCGGAGCAGGTTGTGTCCCTGCACTCGCCCATGGCCGTGGGCGGCTGCTCCTGGTTCGCTGAGAGCCTGGAGAAGCTGGGCGAGAACCTGCGCGAGGTGCGCCCGCACTTCTTCTTCGCCGTGCCGCGGGTCTGGGAGAAGATGCAGGCCGCCATCCAGGCGGCCGGGGCGCAGAACCCACCGCTCAAGAAGAAGATCGCGGCGTGGGCGCGCGGTCTCGGATTGGAGGCGGGGGAAGCCGAGCAGGCCGGGCGCAGCGGCAAGCCCTTCCTCTACGGGCTCGCCCACAAGCTGGTCTTCTCCAAGGTGCGCGAGAGGCTGGGGCTCGACCGGGCGCGCGTCTGCTCGACCTCGACAGCCCCGATCTCGCTCGACACGCTCCGCTTCTTCCGCAGTCTCGACATCCCGATCATGGAGGTCTACGGGATGAGCGAGTGCACCGGCCCGGCGACTTTCTCGTACCCCAACCGCTACCGGCTGGGCAAGGTCGGCCTCCCCATCGAGGGGACCGAGATCAGGACCGCAGAGGACGGCGAGGTTCTGATGCGCGGTCCCCACGTCTTCCCGGGCTACTACAAGAACGAGGCGGCCACGCGGGAGACCGTGGACGAGGAGGGCTGGCTCCACTCGGGCGACATCGGCGAGCTGGACGCGGACGGCTTCCTCAAGATCACCGACCGCAAAAAGGAGCTGCTCATCACCTCGGGCGGCAAGAACATCGGCCCGCAGAACCTGGAGAGCAAGCTCAAGCAGATCCCCGTGGTCTCCCAGGCGGTGGTGCTGGGCGACCGGCGGAACTACCTGGCGGCGCTGATCACGCTCGACCCGCTGCGGGCTTCCATCGAAGCCGAGGCCGCGGGCAGCCCGGTGCGCGAGCCGAAGGACCTGGCCTCCTGCGCGATCTTCCGGCAGCACCTGGAGAAGCAGGTGGAGCAGGTCAACCAGACCCTGGCGCGCTACGAGACCATCAAGCGCTTCATCATCCTCCCCCAGGAGCTGAGCATCGAGGGGGGCGAGCTCACCCCGACGATGAAGCTCAAGCGGCGGGTTATCTACCAGAATTACGCAGAAGAGATCGAGAGGCTGTACGCGTAAGGAGTGAGGGAGTCCCCCTCCGGGAAGCGTCTGTCCTTTCGCACAGGGCTGGTATAGCATTTACCTAGCCACGTAAAGGAGATTGAGCCATGCCGAGGAAGAGCTTCGGGCGATCAACGGCTGTGCTTCTAGCCGGCTTGCTCGCGTTCGCGCTGACAGGAGCGCTGGTAGGAGGTTGTACCAAGGCCCCGGAGGAAGCGGAGCCCACACCGTCGCCCGAGCCCGCCCAGGCTCCGGCGCCATCCTCGGCGCCACCGCCCGCGGCAGCGCCGGCCGCGTCGATGGCGCGGTTCTCCGGCACGATCGACGCGTCCGGCTACCACCCGCCTGCCGGAGCCTCGGTGCTCTGGCAGAGGCCGGGGTTTCCCACGGTCACGAAGAGGCTGAATTCCGGTATCTCCTGGAACGGCCAGAACGCGGGGGATGACGCGGGTTACTTCGGCCGGTACGCGGAGGGAGACACCTCGGTCCGCGGAGCCCAGATCGCTGCGATCGGATCGGAGCAGAAGGGTGGCGAGGCGAGCTCGATCCTGGCAGTGCTCCTGGGCCGGCCCCCGTCCAACCAGGAGCTCTTCGACTTCGCCATCTCGAACTCCCCGGGGTCGCCCATGAACTGTGCCTCCTGGGTCGCGATCATCGGGGCGCCCCGGGATGGCTGCCAGGACACCAGCGGTGGCGGTGGCGGCGACGACAGGCTGCGGGCCCGCCCGAATACGCCTCCGGGTTGCTGCGGAAGGGATCAGAGCCAGTGGTGCATCGTCAACGACCCGGTCCGCGACGCGAGGCGCCGGCCCGGCGAGCACTGGATCGAGCCGGTCAGGGATCCTGTCCGGGGACGGATGGCGTGCAACATGATCAAGGCGGAAGGCGGGACCCCTCCCGTGACCCCGCCTCCCGTGACCCCGCCTCCCGTGACCCCGCCTCCTGTGACCCCACCTCCAGTGACGCCACCTCCCGTCACTCCTCCGCCTCAGACCCGGGACACCTGCTACCTCGTTCGGGTGCCGCCGGTCGGGGATGCGACGCTGACGAAGGTGGCGTGTCCGCCGCAGTAGGAAAGATTGATGGACGCCCGGAGGTCTCCGGGCGCCCCTTGAAACAGACTCAGAAGGGGATGTCGTCGTCCTCGATGTCCCCGCCGCCTCCGCCACCGAAGCCCCCCTCGTCGTAAGTGGGGCCGCCCTGGGCGGACTGGCGGTCGGCGGCTTCGAAGTCGCCGCCGCGCTGGCCGAGCATCTGGAAGTTGTCGCAGACGATCTCGGTGCGGTACTTCTTCTCCCCGGTGTTCCGGTCGTCCCAGGAGCGGGTCTGGATACGGCCTTCCACGCAGACCTGCTTGCCCTTGGTCAGGTACTGCCCAGCGATCTCCGCCTGCTTGCCGAAGCAGACGATGCTGTGCCACTCGGTCTGCTCCTGCTTCTGCCCGTTCTTGTCCCGCCAGCGCCGGCTCGTGGCCATCGTCCAGGTCGCGACCGGCTGCCCCGAGGGCAGGGACCGCACCTCGGGGTCCTTGCCGAGGTTGCCGATCAGGATGACTTTGTTCAACATGCTCCGATTCCTCCCCGATTTTGACCGGCTACGCTATCACACGCCGGCCGGCCGGGAGGAGATCCCGCAAGGCGGAGAAAAGGGAGTGGGAAGATGCGACTGGTCATCCAGAGAGTGAGCTCGGCGTCGGTGCGGGTGGAAGAAGAGACGGTGGGCGAGATCGGCCGCGGTCTCCTGGTCCTCGCGGGGGTGGAGCGGGGGGACGGGATGGAGAAGGTCCGGGCTGCCGCGGACAAGCTGGCGGGGCTGCGCGTGTTCGAGGACGATACCGGAAAGATGAACCTGGATACTGCCGCCGTTGGCGGAGCTTTCCTGGTGGTCTCGCAGTTCACCCTGGCGGGATCGCTGGCCCGCGGGCGGCGGCCGTCCTTCGACGGCGCCGCGCCGCCCGAGGAGGCCGCGCCTCTGGTCGAGGCCCTGGTGGAGGATCTAAGGGGGCGAGGCTTCCGCGTGGAGACCGGACGCTTCCGGGCCTACATGGAGGTGTCGCTGGTCAACGACGGACCGGTGACGCTGGTCGGTGACTTCTGAACCCATTCGCCGGTCGGCTCCTCCGCGGAGATCCTTTCCACCTGGGCGAGCCCGCGCGGGATGAAGGAGAGGGCGAGGATCGCCAGGGCCACGGCCGCCAGGATCTTCCTGCCGCGGTCCAGCGGCACGGCCTCGTTCTGGAGCGGCGGGTGGAAGATCCCGAACACCAGCGACAGCACGCACCAGACCCACCACCCCGACCAGAGGACACCGGCCGCGGCCAGGGCGAGCCAGAGGAGCGGCGCCAGCCGCCGCTGCCCGCGCCGGGACAGGGCGTACAGGATGTGCCCGCCGTCGAGCTGCCCCAGGGGGATCAGGTTGATCGACGTCGCCAGCAGTCCGAACCAGGCCGCCAGGGCGAACGGGTGGAGGTTCAGGACCATCCCCTCGCCGAGAGGGGCGTGGAAGAGCCGGGCCGCGAGATCCACGGCCAGGCATTGGCCGGGGAGGAAGATGATCTCTCCGGGCCGGAGCCGCAGGACCGCGGGCTCGGAGTGGGCCACGCCATAGAGAAGGAAGGGGATCAGGACCACGAACCCGGCCAGCGGGCCGGCGATCCCGACGTCGAACAGCTCCCGCCGGTTGCGCAGAGGGGCGCGGATGCGGATGAACGCGCCGAGCGTCCCCAGCATCAGGGGCATGGGCAGGAAGTAGGGGGGCGTTGCCGGCAGCCGGTAGTACCGGCAGGCCAGATAGTGCCCCATCTCGTGCGCCAGGAGGATGAGCAGCACCGGCAGCGAGAAAGAGAGGCCCAGCCCGAGCATTTCAGGATCACCCCAGACGGCGGCCACCAGGGCCGGGCTCAGGAACGGCGCGTGGGGCGTGAGCACGTCCGTCCGGGTCATCATCCAGAAGACCGGCCCGAGCGTGGTGGTGCAGAGGAAGGTGAGGACGAAGAGAGCGAGGGCCAAGCGCCAGCGCAGCCGGGGGGGGCGTGGCGGGGGTGCCGGGAGTATCGGGTATCCTGGGACGGGCCCGTACGGCGGCAGCAGCTCGGGGTCGAGAGGCTTCAGAGGTTTTTCAGATCCTTGCCGGGCTTGAATCGTACCGTCTTGCCGGGGGAGATCGCCACCTCGACGCCGGTCTTGGGGTTGCGGCCCACGCCCTTCTTGCGGTCGCGCACCTGGAAGACCCCGAAGCCGCGCAGCTCGATGCGCTTGCCGTCGCAGAGGGCGCTCTTCATCGCGTCAATGATGGTGTCGACGGCCTGGGCGGCCTTGACTCTGGGTACGTCCGTGATCTCCGCGACGCGGTCTACGATGTCCGACTTGATCATGTGTGCTCCGAAGCGGGGGCGAGTCTAGCAACGGGTTTTGAAGGTGTCAACGAAACGAAAAGCTTTCACGGTTTGGCCTCGGCGTGTTTCCGATGAAGGATACAACGCTCCAGGGCGGTCCCGGTGGCAATGGCCAGCCGCTGCAACTGGGACAGGTCAATGCCGCCCATGCCGCCCATGCCGCCAATACCGCCGATCCCCTTCCCTGGCTTGACGCCGCCATCCGCGTAGAGGACCGCCACCAGGCGCTCGTTGATCCGCACCGGCAGGAGCACGCAGTCCCTCGGCAGCTCGCCGCCCCAGGCGCGGGCGAGCTCCCGGTGGGCCGGCATGGGCGGCAGGGGACCCAGGTAGAGGTTGCTCCCGTTGCGCAGGTTCAGGAAGAGCGACGGCTGGTCGAACCGGATGAAGAACTTCTGGAAGATGGAGAGGTCCAGCTCCCCTTGGGCCATCCAGGCGGCGACCTTGTCCTTGGTCACCTGGAACAGGGCCGCCCGCCGGTAGCTGTGGGCGAGGAAGCCGAGCGCGATCCGCCCCGCCTCCTCGCGGTCGTGCGTCCTGGCGAAGGCCGCCTCCACCTCCTCGATGGAGCTGGGGGCCGGGGTGGCCGGGGTGGCAGCCGGCGTCGGCAGGAGGGCCAGCGCCGCCCGCTCCTCCTCGGTCATGGTCACCGTCTGAACCGTCGGCCGCTTGACCGGCGCCACGACCGGTGCCACCGGGGTCTGGGGCGCAGCCGGGGCGGCCGCTGCGGGCGACACCGGTTTCGCGACGGGGATCGGAGCCGGGATTGGGATCGGAGGGGCGACGGGCCGGGGAGCTGGCGCCGGGGCAGCCGCGGGCCGCATCGCCGGCATGGCCATCCGGTTGGTCAAGGGGGACGGCAGAGGGGGGAGCCGCGTCAGCTCGTCCTCGGAGCGCGTGGGCTCGGGCTGCCTGTCCCGGTCCCAGAAGTAGCGGGCGCGGTTCAGGCGCTCCGAGATCAGGCTGAAGCGCGACGAGCTCTCCTCGCGGTAGTAGCGCTCCAGCGCCTCCATGATCCGCAGCTCGTGCGCCACGTGAACCAGGACCCGCTTGCCGGAGGCAAACGCGACCTCGTCCTGGGAGGCAAGGTTGCGCGGGTCGATCATCGCCACGTCCAGGCGGCTGCCCACGACGCGGAAGGGGATGGCCCGGCACCGGCGGGCGATCTTGTCCGGGATCAGTCCGATGACCTCCTCCGGAATCCCCCGCAGATCGTCCAGGTTGACCGGCGGCACTCCGAGCTGCTCGGAGAGCCCCTTGAGGAGGTTGTCCTCGGAAAGGGCGTCCATCTCCAGCAGGGAAGTGCCAAGGCGGCCGCCGACCACCTGCTGCGTATGCAGGCCACGGGTGAGCTGCTGGACCGTGATCCAGCCGCGCGCCACCAGGAGCTGTCCGAGCTTGCCCATTCGTAAGCTACCGTGCTTGCGACTCTCTTCCGTCTAACCCACTCATCTTACACTACTTAACTGCGAGGGCGTCATTATAGAGGCCGCCCTGCGACCTTGTAAAGCGGCTCGCCCCGCTGCTATCCTGCGCGGTGTGAAAGGTTTCACTGCCGCACTGCCGATCGTCCTGCTGTCCTGGAATGTCCTGGCTGCCCAGAGCCCGGAGCCTGTTCCTCCATCTGCCACCCCTCCTGCGCAAACGCCTGCAATGCCGCTGATGCCGACGACGTCGGCAACGTCGGCGGCGCCGCTGTCGGAGCCAGGAGCCGCCGCAGCTTATCAGTTTGCCCTGGCCAAGCTGCTGTCCGTGGAGGGCTCGCTGCCCGAAGCGCTCACCGCGTACCAGGAGGCGGAGCGCCTGGCGCCCGATTCCCCCTACGTGCGGCTGGAGCACGGGCAGCTCCTGGCGCGGCTGGCGCAGTACTCCCGGGCTCCGGGGGTGCGCGAAGAGTACCTCCAGCGCGCGGCCCAGACCCTGGCCCGGGCGCGGGAGCTCGCGCCGGACAACCTGGACGTGCTGCGCGCCGTGGGCGAGGTCTACCTCGAGCTTTCCGCCCAGGACCCCTCGGCCCTCGCCACAGCCCAGGAGGCCCTGGAGACGGTGCGCCAGCGCGATCCCGAGGATCCGCAGGCGGCCCTCACCCTGGGCCAGATCTACCTCGACCAGCGCCAGCCCGAGAAGGCGGCGGAGGTCCTGCGCGACCTGGTCACCCGCTTGCCGCAGCAGCGCATGGCCTACGCCCTGCTCGTCGAGGCCCTGCTGCGGGCGGACAAGTCGTCGGAGGCCGAGAAGGTGCTCGGCGACATCCTCGGCTTCGACCCCGGGTCGCTGGAGGCCCGCCTCACGCTGGTCGAGCTGCAGAGCCAGCGCGGCGACCACCGCACCGCGGTCGAGACCCTGCGCGGCGCCCCGGAGACGGTGCGCGAGGAGCCGCGGCTGCGCCGGCAGCTCGCCTGGGAGCTCTACCGCAGCGGCGACCTGGAGAACGCCCTGGCAACCGCCGACACGCTCCTGGCAGCCCAGGGCGAAGCCGGGCCCGACCGGCCTTTCCTGTCCCTGGTCAAGGGGCTGGTCTTCACGGCCGAGGGGCGGCACCGGGACGCCCTGGCGCTGCTCGATCCGCTGCGCACGGCGCAGCCGGACAACATCCCCCTGGCCCTCACCGTCGCCCGGGTGATGCAGCGTGACGGCCAGCGCGCCGACGCCACCGGGCTGCTGTCCGAGCTGGCCGACCGCCTGGCAAAGGAGGGGAAGGCCGAGGACGAGCGGGACGTGCGCATGGAGCTGGTGCAGGCCCACCTCGACGCCAAGGAGTGGGAGCAGGCCGAGCGCGCCCTGGCGCCGCTCGCCGCCGCCCAGGCCCCTGGCACCGACGAGGCGCTGCGCAACCAGGCCCTGCTGCTCCGGGTCGAGGCCCTGGTGGGGGCGGGCCGTCACGCCGAGGCGCTGGCCGAGCTGGAGAAAGGCGGCTCTTCGCCGCTGATCCAGAGCCGGAAGGCCGAGGTGCTGCTCCGCTCGGGAGACGACCGGGAGGGCCGCCGGCTCCTCGCCAGTTTGATGGAGGCGGGAGATCCGCAGTCCGCGCTGGCCGCCGCGCAGGCCTACCAGAGGCTGGACCGCTACCAGGACTCGATCCCGGTGCTGGAGCGGCTCGTGGCGAAGCAGAAGGACTCGGTCGCGGCGGGCTTCCTGCTGGGCGTGGCCTACGAGCGCACCGAGCAGCGCGCCAGGGCGGTCTCCGAGTTCCGGCGCGTCCTCGAGCTGGACCCCGACTTCCATGCCGCCCTGAACTACCTCGGCTACACCTATGCCGAGACCGGGGAGAACCTGGAAGAGGCCCTGGCGCTGGTGCGTCGCGCCGTGGCTCTGGAGCCCGACAACGGGTCATACGTCGATTCTTTGGGCTGGACCTACTATCAGCTCGGCCGTCACGAGCAGGCGCGTGGCTACCTGGAAAGGGCCGTGAGGCTGGAGCCCGCCGACGCGACGCTGCAGGAGCATCTGGGGGATGTGTATGTGGCGTTGGGGCAGACAGAGAGGGCGCGAGAGGCGTACCGGCGGGCGCTCGAGCTGGAGGACGACAACCTGGAGCAGGTGCGGCGCAAGCTGGAACGGCTCCCGGAGGACGGGGCTCGTCCCCGGCCGTAGCCTTGCACTCCTCCTCACCCTTTTCCTGACTGCCTGCGCCACCGGCGGCGGTGTGCCGGGGCGGCCCCAGGCCGGCGGCGGCACACCGCCCTGGGAGATTCCCGCGGACGCCTTCGGCTCGCAGCGGCTCTACCGGGTCAACTACTCCGGCCCCGAGGGCGAGGGGTCCTTTCGCGTGACCCTGCGCCTCGCCTCCCCGATCCGCTATCAGATCCAGGCCGTGGACCCGGTGGGGCGAGCCCTCTGGGGGCTGGACGTGACTTCGGAGAAGGGTGTCTGGCTCGACCACCGCAACAAGGTCACCTGCGCCTTCGAGGGGAGCTTCGACGTGTCGGGCATCCCCCTGGGTCCCTTCCC
Organism: Thermoanaerobaculia bacterium; assembly: GCA_035556715.1. Classification (GTDB taxonomy): domain Bacteria; phylum Acidobacteriota; class Thermoanaerobaculia; order Multivoradales; family UBA5704; genus DATMER01. Next base: position 5,283 of record DATMER010000026.1, on the reverse strand, counting down.
CCTCCTGTCCCTGCCCTCCCTCCTCATGGGGCGGGTGCCGGCCGAGCCCTCCGGGGAGGTGGAGCCGGAGCGGAAGGGGAAGCGAATCGAGCTCCGGGACGACATCGGCCGCCGATGGGCCGTCGATCTCGGCGACGGCGGCACGGTCGAGGGGTGGACGCTCTGGGACCAGGAGCAGCCGGCGGTCTGGTTCATGCGCCGGGACACCTGGGCCTACCTTTCGGACCGCTCCAAGGGCGTGCAGGTGCGCTGGCGGGAGGTCCTGCGCGAGAACCTGGAGCGCGAGCCGGAGCCCCTGGCGACGCCCGCCGCGGTCGCCGGATACCGGGAATCCTCGTGCCGCGACCTGTATCCGCCGGCCTGATCGGGGAGAATCCAGGGAAAAACCGCCGGGGGAATTGACACAGCAGCCTTTCCCCTCTAGCATTTACGCCGCTGCTGACCGGAAGGGCCTCGCGAAGGTCTTCCTTTTCTTATCCCCGGAGCCCGCATCGGTATATAATCGCCTCATTGATGCTGGCGCCTGTCTGAAGCGGTGTTCCGGAACCGGGGCGGTCAAGATCCGTCCAGAGCCGGCAAGGTCGCCGAAGCGTAGGGTGGTTCGCTCTTGGGCGCGCCACCTGGAGCGTGCGCTTCTCCCTGTAGCGCCCGTTCCCCAGCCGCAGAGGGTTCCACCAGGGGATGATGGAGAGGAACGCGAAATGGAGATCACAGAGGTCAAGGTCTTTCCGATCCAGGAAGAGAAGCTCAAGGCTTTCGTGTCGATCGTCTTTGATCAGTGCTTCATGGTCAATGACATCAAGATCATCCAGGGGAGGGAGGGCCTCTTCATCAGCATGCCGAGCCGGAAGAAGAAGAACGGGGAGTTCAAGGACGTGGCTCACCCGTTGAACAACGAGACTCGGCGGATGATCGAGGAAAAGGTGCTGGGGGAGTACCATAGGGTGCTCGTGGACCGGGGGGATGAGCCGATGGCCTCGGTGGCCGCGGTGGCAGCGACGGCGATTCCGGTGATGCCGCCGGTGCCGGAGGACGGCGAGCCCCGGCAGCAACCCCTGGCCGCTGCGGCGCCGGTTCCTCCGGCGGCGGAGAGGTCCCTGGAGGAGATCCAGGAGATGCACCTCCGCGACTCCTTCTGGACCGTGCCCTGAGTCCGGGCGCCCCCAGACGAGGGCGGCCGGGGCAGGGCGGAGCGGTGGGAACACCCGAGACTGGGGCGTAGCCAAGCGGTAAGGCGCCAGACTTTGGATCTGGTTACCGGAGGTTCGAATCCTCCCGCCCCAACCAGATCGCGGAAGCGAACCAAATCCGTGACGACCTGACGGGTGCCGCCTCGGCGAGCCCCCGATGTCTGCTTTCAGCGGGGGAACATGGCTGGCGAACTGAAGATCTTCGGGGGCCGCTCACATCCGGCCCTGGTGCAGGAAATCTGCGATTTCCTCAACCTGGAGCCCGGGCGGGCTTCCGCTCTCAACTTCTCCGACGGCGAGACGTTCTGCCAGATCGACGAGAACGTCCGCGGCTCGGACGTGTTCATCGTTCAGCCCACCAGCGCGCCGGTCAACGAGAACCTGATGGAGCTGCTGATCCTGCTCGACAGCTTCAAGCGCTCCTCGGCGTCGAGAGTAACCGCGGTGATCCCGTATTACGGCTATGCCCGCCAGGACAAGAAGGACCGGCCGCGTGTGCCCATCACGGCCAAGCTGGTGGCCGATCTGATCTCCCGCGCCGGGGCCGACCGCGTGCTGACCATGGACCTGCACGCCGACCAGATCCAGGGTTTCTTCGACATCCCGGTGGACCACCTGTTCGCCGCGCCGGTGCTGCTGGACGCGATCCGCGAGCTGGAGATCCCCGATCTGGTCATCGTCTCGCCGGACGCGGGCGGCGTGGAGAGGGCGCGGGCCATCGCCAAGCGCCTGGGGGTCGGACTGGCCATCCTGGACAAGCGCCGCACGGCCCCGAACGAGGCCGAGGTGCTGCACGTCATCGGCGAGGTCGACGGCTGCAACGCCCTGATCGTGGACGACATCATCGACACGGCCGGCACCATGACCAAGGCGGTGGACGCCCTGACGAAGAAGGGCGCCCGCCGGGTGCTCGCCGCCGGAGTTCACGGCGTCCTCTCCGGCCCGGCGCTCCAGCGCATCAACGACTCGCCCCTGGAGCAGGTGCTCATCACGAACACCACGCCCCTGGAGGAGAAGATTTCGCGCTCGCGGAAGCTCAAGGCTCTGTCGGTCGCCCCCCTGCTGGGCGAGGCCATCCGTCGGATCCACGAAAACAGCTCCGTGAGCTCCCTGTTCGTCTAGAGTAGAGAAGAATGGAAGAAGTGAGGAAAACCATGAGTGATATGACCATCGAAGTCCACAAGCGCGAGAAGACCGGCAAGGGGGCGAACCGCCGCGCCCGGTCCGGAGGCCTGATCCCGGCCGTGGTGTACGGCGGAGGCAAGGACACCATTCCCATCCAGATCGACCGCAAGTCCATGCTCGACCTGATGAAGAAGGCCGGCAGCGAGCACCCGGTCTTCCTGCTCAAGCTGGGCGACAACCAGCGCCACGCCATGATCCGCGAGATGCAGACCCACCCGATCAGCCGCCAGGTGCTCCACATCGACTTCCAGCGCGTGATGATGGACCAGAAGATCCGCGTGCAGGTCCCGATCGAGCTGGTGGGCACGTCCTACGGCGTCAAGACCCAGGGCGGCGTGCTCGACTTCGTCACCCGCGAGGTCGAGGTCGAGTGCCTCCCCGGCGACATCCCGAAGCAGATCGAGCTCGACGTCACCGAGCTGCACACCGCCCAGCACGTCGAGGCCGGCGCCCTGAAGCTGCCCGAGGGGGTCGTCCTGCATGACGCTCCTGACAAGGTCATCGTCTCTGTGGCCCACTCCCGGGTCGAGGACGAAGGCGCCGGTGCCGAGGGTGCCGCGGACCGCGACGAGCCCGCGGTCATCAAGAAGGGCAAGACGGACGAGGATTAGGCCTCTCCGCGCATGGCGAGGCTCATCCTCGGGCTGGGCAACCCCGGCGAGCGGTACCGCGACACCCGCCACAACGCGGGCTTCCTCGTCGTCGAGGAGCTGGCCCGCCGCTGGGGCTGCGGGCTCGGCCGCCGGGAGTGCAACTCGTTCGTGGGGGGCGAGGACACTTTCCTCGCCCTGCCCCAGACCTACATGAACCGGAGCGGCTGGGCCGCTCGCTGTCTCCTGGAGACCCACGAGCTCGATCCGTCCGCCGTGCTGGTGGTCTACGACGAGATCGCGCTGCCCCTGGGCCGGCTGCGGCTGCGCAAGTCGGGGAGCCCCGGCGGGCACCGCGGCCTGGAGTCGGTGATCGAGAACCTGCGCACCGACCAGGTGCCCCGGCTGCGACTGGGGATCTCCCCCGAGGACGGGCCACCGCGCGGCGAGGACCTGGTCGAGTTCGTGCTCTCCCCCTTCCCGCCGGACCAGCGCGAGGCCGTGGACGCCATGATCCTCCGCGCCGCCGACGCCTGCGAGACCTGGGTGAAGGAAGGGGCGGAGGCGGCCATGGCCCGGTTCAACGGGTAGGGCGCCCCTTGCGCTGCGGCCGCCGATCTGTATAATTACCCCCCTTGTCACCGCCGGCCCGGAGTGTGTGCTCCGAGGACCGACACCATTCACCTCTCTGTTCCGCGAAAAGCGGGACTGCAAAGGCCATAGGGAGGTCAAGCGTACCCATGCGTACCTATGAGCTCGTCTTCATCGTGGACCCCCGTGTCTCCGACGAGGACGTCGTAACCCTGATCCAGGAGTACAAGCAGATGATCTCTGCCGGCGGCTCCGAGATCAGCCTGGAAGAGAACTGGGGCCGGCGCAAGCTCGCCTACCCGATCGACAAACTGACCGAGGGCAAGTACGTTCTGCTCGGCGTCACCAGCCAGGACGGCAAGACGTCTCTGGCCGAGGTGGAGCACCGCATGCGGCAGAATGACAAGATCCTCCGCTACCTGACGGTCCGCACCGACGAGGACCTCAAGCGGGCTGCCAGGCGCAAGCCGGCGGGGTCCGGCGGTCCTGAGAGCGGTATTGGAAGCGGTACCGGGAGCGGGAGCGGTGCCGGTGCCGCCGAGGCGCCGGATGACGACGACGTCGAGATTGGAGACCAGCCATGACCATGTCGAGACCGAGAAAGGTCTTCTTCCGGCGGCGGAAGGTCTGTAAGTTCTGCGCCGACAAGATCGATTACATCGACTACAAGGACGTGAAGCTGCTTCAGCAGTTCATCCCCGAGCGGTCGAAGATCCTGCCGCGCCGGATCTCCGGAACCTGCGCCACGCACCAGCGTCCGTTGCAGCAGGCCATCAAGCGGGCGCGCCACCTGGCGCTCATCCCCTTCACCACGGACTAGGAGAGGCGAGCGTGAAAGTCATTCTGCTCACCGACCAGCGCAATCTCGGCAAGCGGGGCGAGACCGTCGAGGTCAAGCCCGGCTACGGCCGTAACTTCCTCCTTCCGCAGGGGATCGCCCTTGAGGCGACCTCCGGCAACCAGAAGCTCTTCGAGCAGCAGCGCAAGAAGATCGACGTCGCTCACGCCAAGGAGCGCGATGCCGCGCAGGACTTCGCGAACCGCTTGGCGGGCCTGCAGATCACCATCCCGAAGCGCGTCGGCGAGACCGGCACGCTCTACGGCTCGGTGACCGCGGGCGACGTCGCCGAAGTCCTGGAGACCAAGGGCTTCACCATCGACCGCCGCCGGATCGACCTCGAAGGCGGCATCAAGACCCTCGGCGACCACCCCGTGCGCGTCGAGCTCCACTCCGAGGTCACGGCCGAGATCACGGTCTCCGTCGTGCCCGAGGAGTAGTTCTACCCCCCTGATCCGAGATGACGGCGAGTGACTACCCTCCGGAGGACTCCCCGGAGCGTCGCTCGCCGTCCATCGACGACTTCCTCGTCGATCCCCCCCGCGACCTCGCGGACTGGAACTGGCTCTGGAAGGGGGACCACTCCTTCCCGATCCAGAGCCATCGCGGACCCTTCGGCCGTCTCCTGGTCGCGCTCAAGCGCCTCTTCCGCCCTCTCGTCAAAATCCCGCAGAACGACCTCTGGGACCGCCAGCGGATCTTCAACCTGATCCTGCTCGAGCATCTGAGCCGGTCCGAGGAGATCCGCGACGAGCACCGCCGCCGCCTGGAGTACCTGGAGGCCCTCAACGCCGAGGGCATCCACGAGATCATGCGGCACAACGACGCCCTCTTCGCCCGCGCCGACCAGAAGCTCGACCGCTACCGCCGGGAGGTCCGCGACCTGCTC
>DATMER010000025.1:0-14392 GCA_035556715.1 Thermoanaerobaculia bacterium | reverse complement strand
GGCCTGCGTTACGAATTCCCATGTCAGTCTCCTCCCTGAGGTATCCCCAATCGGCACATTGTACCGGTCGGACATATGTCAGGAAGGTAGGGGCTGAAGCCCACTCTGAGGGTATGACCTCATACCCTCAGGTCGCGGCCCCGTTCCCCGATGGGGAGGCCTTCCCCAGCGAGGAAGGCCGGCAAGGATGCCGGCGCTCCCAGGGAAAGAACCTCTACAGCGGCAAAGTTAGCGCCTATGGGGGTCGGGGGTGAGGGCTCATGCCCGGAACGCGACCCCGGCCTGGTTGTAGCCCACGCCCGAGCCGATCAGGACCACCAGGTCTCCGGACTTGATCTTTCCCTTTTCCCGCGCATCGTGGAGCGCCATGGGCACGCAGGCCGAGCCGGTGTAGCCCCAGTCCTCCATGACGGTATGGGTGCGCTCCATGGGAAGGCCCAGGTCGGCCATGACCAGCTCGATCGAGGGCTTGCGCACCTGGGTGAAGATCAGGAAGTCGATGTCGGAGACCTCGAATCCCCCCTCCCTGGCGAGGCGGCGCACCAGGCGGGGCCAGCCTTCGTGATTGATCTCCGGGGGATAGCGCTGGACGAGCTTGACCGTGGTGCGCCCGGCCTTGATCGATTCCTCGCTGGCCGGCTCGGCCGTGCCGCCGGAGTAGATCCCCCAGTAGCCCGCGTAGGAGCCGTCCGCCTGGAACACGGCGTTCAGGAAGCCGGGCTCGGACGAGGGCTCCAGCACCGCCGCGCCCGCGCCGTCGCCATAGAAGAAGATCATGGGGTCGTCCGGCGCGGTCAGCCGGTGCATCAGGTAGACGCCCACGACGAGGACGGTCTTCAGGGATGGATTGGCGGCGATCAGGCCGGCGCCCGTAGCGAAGCCGGTCGGGAAGGAGGCGCAGGCGCAGCCCACGTCGAAGGTCCCGGCGTTCTTCGCTCCGAGCTTGCCCTGGAGCACGACCGAGGTGGCCGGAGTCAGGTAGTCGGGCGAGTCGGTGCCCAGGATGATGAGGTCCACGTCCTCGGGCCGGCGGCCCGCCGCCTCCAGGGCCTGTTGCGCGGCCCTGAGAGCGAGATCGGAGGTGGCCCAGTCGTCGGGAGCCCACCAGCGCCGGAGGATGCCGGTCGAGGCCTCCATCTTGCTCACGAAGTCAGCGGGCTCGGGGAAGCGCTCGCGCAGCAGGTCGTTGGAGATCTCCCGCTCGGGAAGACAGATGCCGGTGGAGATGATGGACGCGTAACGAGGCTCAGGCATTCGGAGCTCCGGATCGGTGTGTTTCGAGGAAACCCTTTTCGAGGAAGTCAATCAGGTGCCGGGCAGTCTCGTCCGGGTTCTCGACGACCATGCCGTGGGGCGCGCCGGGGACGACCTCCAGCCGGGCTCCGGGGATGGCCGCGGCCAGGGCCCGGGAGCGCTCCGGCGGGAACATGGCGTCCCGCTCGCCGGCAAGGATCAGTGTGGGAGAGCGGATGGCGCCCAGGTGCGGGGTCAGATCGACGCCTTCTAAAGAAGAGAGGATCGAGGCCACGCCGCGGAACCAGATCGCCGGCAGACCGGCCACCCAGTTGCGATGGAAGGCGAGGGCCGAGCGCTGCTTCTCCAGGTACTCCGGGGTGTAGGTCCCCGGGAGGATGAACTCGAGAACCCGGCCGCCGTCGCCGCCGTTCGCCGAGTCCAGGGCGAGATCGCGCATCTCGGCCGAGGACTCCCAGAGCTCGGGCGTGATCCTGTCGGACCCGGCGATCACGGCCACCGAGGACACGCGCTCCGGATGGAGGGAGGCGAGCCGCAGCGCCACCAGACCACCATAGGAGGTGCCCGCGATGTGGACGCTTTGGAAACCGAGGCCGTCGAGCAGCTCGACCACGTCGCGCACGTGGACCTCCAGGTTCGGCTCGGGCTCGCCCGGGGAGAGGAGCTGGCCCCGGAAGTCGCAGCGGATCACGTGGAAGCGCTTTGCCAGGGCTACCGCGATCGGCTCCCAGGCTCCGATGCTCATGAGGCCGCCGTTGAGAAGGAGGACGGGCTCGCCTTCGCCTTCGATGCGATGTGTGATCATGAATTGCCTGCAAGATATTGCGCCCGCAGCTCCCCTTTCACCACCTTGCCGTAGGCGGTACGCGGGAGACTCTCGACGAAGCGGAATTCGCGTGGGATCTTGTACTTCGCCAAACGGTCTCCCAAAAAGACGGACAGATCTTCCGCCGTAGGGGGATCTGCTCCAGGCACCACGAAGGCGACTCCCATCTCACCCCACGTGGGATGAGGCACTCCGACCACGGCGGCATCCCGCACTCCAGGGTGGAGCACCAGCTCCCCTTCGATCTCGGCCGGGTAGACGTTGACTCCGCCGCTGATGATCATGTCTTTCTTGCGCCCCGCGATCCAGTGGAAGCCCTGGGCATCGCGGCGGGCGAGGTCGCCGGTGTGGAGCCAGCCTTCGGAGTCGAGGGCGGCGGTCGTGGACTCGGGGTTGTTCCAGTAGCCGAGGCAGACGTGGGGTCCGCGGATGAGCAGCTCCCCCACCTCGCCCGCGGGCACTGGACTTCCCTGTTCGTCGATGAGGCGGGTCTGGGTGAACATCAGGGGCTTGCCGATGGAGCCGGGGTGACGCGCGGACTCCTCCACCGTCATGGAGAAACAGTTCACCCCCACCTCGGTCATTCCATAACCCTGCTTGAACACCACGCCGCGGCGCTGGTAGGTCTCGATGATCCAGGTCGGAAGCGGCGCGCCGCCGCTGATCAGCCAGCGCACCCGGGAGAGGTCCACGGTCTGGAATTCGGGAGCCTCGGCGAGCATCTGCCAGATGGTCGGCACACCGAGGACGACTGTCGCCCCCTCGGCCTCGATCGTCCGCCAGACCTCGGCCGCATCGAAGCCACGATGGAGGACCACCGTCCCTCCGATGGTGATGATCGGGACCAGGAAGGCCCCGAGCCCGCCCGCGTGGTAGAGCGGCGTGAAGATCGGACTGACGTCGTCCTCCCGAAGCTGCCAGCCGATCACGGTGTTGTAGCCGTTCCAGATGATCATCCGGTACGGCAGCATGACCCCCTTGGGTCTGCCCGTTGTTCCGGAGGTGTAGAGCAGGCACCAGATGTCCTCGGGATTTCCGGGCTCCGGCTGCCATTCTGAGTCGTTCAGCTCCAATCCCTCTTCAAGGCTCACCCAATGGGGGATCTCGACGAGCCTCCGCAGCTCACGCACCTTGTCCGCGTGCTCGGCACCATAAAAGAGAGCCGAGGGCGTGGCGTCGGCCAGGATGCCGGCCATCTCATGGACGGTCAGCCGGGTGCCGAGAGGGACGAAGACGATCCCCGACTTGGGCGCGGCGAAGAAGGCATCGAGGATCTCCGGCCGGTTGTCGGCGAGCATGGCGACCCGGTCCCCCTTGCGGAGACCGAGGGTCCCGCGCCAGATCCGCGCCTGGCGGACGGCCCGGTCGTTCAGCTCGGCATAGGTGAAGCGCTCGCCCGTCGGGACGTAGACCAGGGCGGTCTTGTCCGGCGTCAGGCGGGCGCGCTCACCCAGAAGGTCGCCGTGCGGAATCATGGATCAGGTCCCGACGACCAAACCGCCATCCACGGAGAGCACCGTGCCACTGATGAACGAGGCGGCATCCGAGGCGAGCCAGAAGTAAGCCTCCGCGACGTCCTCGGGCTGGCCCATGCGGCCGATCGGCGTGCGGTCGACCATGGCGGCCAGGACCTTCTCCGGCATGGCCTTCACCATCTCGGTAGCGATGAAACCGGGCGCGACCGCGTTGACCCGGATGCCGTAGCGGCCCAGCTCCCGCGACCAGGTGCGGGTCATGTTCACCACTCCCGCCTTGGTCGCGGCATAGTTGGTCTGGCCGAAGTTGCCGTACAGACCCACAACCGACGAGGCATTGAGGATCGCTCCTCCCCGTCCGCCTTCGATTATGCGCGGCGCCACGGCCCGGGTGCAGAGGAACACACCCTTCAGGTTCACCGAGACCACCGCGTCGAAGTCGGCCTCGCTCATCTCGGAAACCTTTTTGCCATCCTTCCACTTGACGAGCTGGCTGTCGCGGAGGATCCCGGCATTGTTGACCAGCACGTCGATCCCCCCCCAGCGCTCCGCCACCTCGGCCACCGCTCCTTCGACGGACGCGGTCTCGGTAACGTTCACTTTTTGAAAGAGAGCGCCGGAGGCGCCGGCCTCCTTGAGCTCGGCGACGAGCGCCTCGGCCGCGGAATCGGTGACGTCCCACGCCGCGATCCGGGCGCCGTCCTGAGCAAAGCGACGGGCGGTGGCGCGGCCGATCCCGGCGGCCGCGCCCGTTATGATGACCACCCGATCCGACACTAGAACACCCACTTCAGCCCGAGCTGGATCTCCCGGCCTAGCAGAGTCGCCCGAAACCGTCCGAAGTTCGGGTTCCGCACGAACGGCAGCGCCGGGTTCGCGATCGTCGGTCCGGAGAGGAACTCGGCGGTATCGATCGAGTTGACGTCGTAGTTGGTGTTGTCGAGGACGTTGAAACCCTCCACGATCAAGTCCAGCCGGTTGTCTCCGAGCAGGGTCAAGCCCTTGGTCAGGCGCAGACTGAGCTGGCGGAACGACGGGCCGTCCTCCTCGTTCCGCTCCACCCCGGCCGGGCGGTCCGAATTCTTGCCGTCGCCGTTGAAGTCGTAGCCGAGGCGATGGTTCCACGGCTGGCCCGAACCGTACTCATAGATCGGGGCCACGGTCATCTGCCACGGCAGGTGGAAGATGCCGGTCATCACCACGCGGTAGCGCTCGTCGGCCCGGCTGCGGCCGAACTCGGCGTCGATGTTCGACGGGTCATTCGGATAGCCGAAGGGGAACTCGGGGCTGAAGTCGTCCGAAATGTTTTTCTTGTCCGCGAAGGTCACCGCGGCAGTGACCAGGTCGGTCTGGCGCAGCGTACCGTTGAGGCGCAGGATCAGCGCCTTGTACTCCGACCGCCCGTCGTTGGTGTACATGTTGACCTGGTTGAAGCTCCGGTTCAGCCGCACCGGGTTGGCGTTGCCGCCGAAGTTCACGTCGCGGATGGCGATCTCGTTGTCCCCCTCGGACCAGACCCCCTCGGTGTCGAGGAAGAAGCGGCTGGCGCCGAAGCGGTGGGTCCAGCCCAGGCTGGCCTGCACCGACTCGGGCGTCTCCAGGTCGGGAGCCAGGAGCGAGATGTCCGGGTTGAGCAGCACGCCGGTGTTGCGAGGGTTGTTCGGATCGAGGATGAACGGAGGGAAGTTCAATCCAAGCAGAGCGCCGTTGACCCGGGTGCGCAGGATGCGGCCTCCGGTAAAACCGTTCGATTGCAGCTCGGTCTCAGCCGGAACCAGGAGGAAGCGGCCGTTGAACATCCCGATGCCGCCACGGACGACGTCGCTGCCGTTCGAGGCCGGGTCCCATGAGAACGAGAAGCGCGGCTGGACGTCGTTCGTGTCCTTCTCCCGCGGCTTCGGCACCAGAGGGTGGGTGAAGCCGGGGTTGTTGCCGCCGTCGTCCAGGTCGTAACGCACGCCGAAGTTGAGCGACACGTTCGAGCGCGGACGCCACTCGTCCTGCAAGAAGGCGGCATAGCGCGTCGTGTCCATCGTGACATCGCCCGAGCCTTCGCCGTAGGAGTACGCAAGGGGAAGGGCGCGGGTGTCGGTCACGTAGATGAAGAGCCCCTCCTGGAACGTGTCGATCCGCAGGCGGTCCTCGGCATGCAGGACCGAGGCGCCAATCTTGACGTCATGGCCTCCCCCGCCCTCCAGGTTCCAGTGAAAGGTGTCGCGCAGCTCGTACATGTCGCCCTCGCCGAGCAGGTCGCCGAGGATGTTCGAGCCGGTCTGGAGCGTGTTGCCCGAGGAGAACCACTCGGACACGGCGTTCGAGCTGGTCGGCTCGTCGTACTTGCGTGTGCCGGCCTGGAAGCGCAGCTCGTTCAATCCACGGCTGCTCAGGACGCCGAGGTCCTCCAGGGTGAGGTTCCAGTTGTCCCGGTTGAGCTGCTGTCCGGCCGCCAGAGAGACGATGCCGCCGACGCGGAAGTTCTCCTCCTCGTATTTCTCGTAGGCGAGGTTGCCCGAGAGCGTGTGCGAATCGCTCAGGATATAGCCCAGCCGGGCGAAGCCGAGCGTCTGATCGAAAGGATGCTCGACATCGTCCGCCTGACCGGCGAAGGCGCCGCCGGGCCGGAAGAAAGCGACGTTGTCCTCGTTGATCTGCTCGAAAGAGACGAAGTAATGGGCCTTGTCCTGGGTGATGGGGCCGCCCACGGTGAAGCCATATTGGGCACGGGAGAAGTCGGCGCCCTCCTGCTCCAGGGCTCCAGGCTCGCGCAGGTCGTCGGCGCGGTAGAAGCCGAAAGCCGTGCCCGAGAGCCGGTTCGTGCCGCCGCGGGTGACGATCGAAAGCGCGCCGCCGGCCGTGCCGCCGATCTCCGTGTCATAACGGTTGTTCATGACGCGGAACTCGCTGATGGCGTCCTGGCTGAAGCGGATCTTCGAAAGGCCGAGGGCCGGATCGGTGAAGTCCACGCCGTTGACCAGGATGGTGGACTGGCTGGCGTTTCCGCCCGAGCCCACGACCGGGCCGCCGCCGATAAAGCGGAAGCCGCCGCGCTCGCGCTGCACGCCCGGGGCGATGAAGGCCAGGCGCTGGAAGTCGCGATCGGGCACGGGCAGCGACTCGATCTGCTCGGGCACGATGTTGGTGGAAGTATCAGTCTTGTAGACGTCGACCAGAGGCACCGTAGAGCTGACGGTGATCGATTCGGTCACAGCCGGGCTCAGCTCGGCGCGCACCTGAATGGTCTGGCCGACGCGCAGGACGACGCCCTCCTGGTTGGCCGGGGAGAAGCCCTGAAGCTCGAAGCTGGCGCGATAGGTGCCGGGAGGCAGCGCGGCGAGGCTGACGTCGCCGGACTCGCCGGTCACGGCCACGCGCGTCAGGCCGGTGTCCGAGTTTTCCAAAGTGACGGTGACCCCGGGCAGGGCCCCGCCGTCCACGTCGGTGACGTGGGCCTCGACGCTGGCGGTGCTGACCTGGGCCAATGTAGCTGGGGTCGGGAGACCGGTGAGAAGAATGAGAGCCAGGCACGTGGCCAGGCGCAGGAAGACTCCTCCCCTACGCGTCCGGACGTCGTCGCACTTCGTCCACATGATTTTTCCCTCCTCGCGTCCCGAGACGCGATTCTGTTTCGAGATCCGAAGCTCCGGGTTCCCGTGCCAGGAGGCCGAAGCGCAGTACCTTTGCGAACTCCTCCACCGCCTGCTTGGGCTGCAAGCCCAGGTGCATGGGCACACCGAAGCACTTTTCGACCGTGAAGTAGTAGAAGAACCAGCGGGTGGCGAGCATCACGGCGATGAGCGGATCCACCCCTTCGGCGACCTCGCCCTTGCGCTTCATCTCGTCGATGCGGTCACCGTACGCGGAGCGGAAGCGGTCGGCCATCTGCTCGTAGAAGGTCCGGATGTGCTTGCCCTTGAACTCGATGACGTCGATGTAGATGAGCAGGATGCTCTGGGCGTTGTCGGTGACCACCTGATCGATGGCCGCGGCCATCTCCTCGAGGTCATCGGGAAAGCGGGCAGCCGCGAAGATGCGGTTGAGCGGCAGGTCGGGGTCGAGGAGCACCTCCCAGTACCGGTCGATCAGGCGCTGGAAGATCTGCTCCTTGTTGCCAAAGTGGTGGTAGAGGTTCCCCACCGAGAGGCCAGACCGCCGGGCGAGCTGCCGCATCGAGGTCGCCCGGTATCCCTGCCGCGAGAAAAGGGACAGCGCGGCCGTGAGCACCTTCTGGGTGGACGCCTCGGACTTGGATGCCTGTGTGCGCCGCCTCGCCATTGCCCGGTCCTCCGGTCCAGCCAAGAGACTGAACGAGCGTTCGGTATTTTTAAGATGGTAGAGAGATGCGGAGAGGCTGTCAAGCCTCACGTTTGTCTTCAGCGCTGAGGAAGGATGCGGAACGGACGCCTACCATCGATGCGGTAGGTCTCGAAATCGTTGTGGTCGATGGTAAAGACCGTGTCCAGTTGCTCTCTCTGGGCCAAATGGACCAGAGTGGCGTCCGCAAAGTCCATGGGACGGTCGCGGTAGCGGTGCATCAAGCCCCGGAGATCAGGGAGATCCTCGTCACTGATCGGCTTCACCGTCACCGCGCCGGAGTGGATGAAGTCCCAGGCTGCGTCGATATCGCGGGGATGACTCAGGAAGTGGAAAAGCTCAGTGAGGACTGCTTCCGAGGTGGCAAGCGGCAACCGGAGGGTCGCCAAGGTTTCCATACAGGAGTGGTGCCACCGGTCGGGGCGATTGACGATTGCCAGGATTGCCCCGGTGTCGATGAGGCCCTTCGGTCTACCGCCCATATTTCTGGGCAAGCTTGGCTCGAACCCGAGGTCGGACGCTCTCGGACCAGTCGGGTTCCCCCTCAATCGTGCCAGTGAACTTCATTACTTCAGCCCGTAAGCGCCGCTGCTGTTCCTCGTCGTCCTCTTCGTTCTCGCTGCCGTTCCCATTCCGGAAACGTTCCAGCCATTCGCGGACGATCTGCTCGAGCAGGTCCGCGACGCTGGTGTGTCGCGAGCGCGCAGCCTCCTCCAGTTCTTCCTTCAGGGAACGCGGCGTGGGCAAGTCCACGGTTTCCGTCTTCTGCATGCGTGCCATTGTAGCGCAGCTCGTGAAAACCATCAAGCCGCCGCCGAGGCGAACGCTAACGGCGGTTGGCGTTGTTGGCGGCCGTGTTCTCGGGCGGGAGCGCCTTGCTGGCGGCGCGGGTGATGCCGTCGCCTCCCTTGCTCTTCTTGGCCATGAGCGCGGCGTAGTTGGCTTCGCGCTGCTCAGCCTGGTCCTTGGTCCAGTGGCACTTCTTGTACTTCTTCCCGCTGCCGCACCAGCACTGGTCGTTGCGGCCAAGCGCGACCTCCTTGGGGCGCTCGGCGCGGGAGAACATGTTGCGAATCCAGCTCGTCAGGGACACAGGAGATCTCCTTCCAGGTTCAAGAACAAAGATTTCAAACGGCCCTGGGGCCGGTTTATTCCTTGGGGTAGAGGATTATAACAGCGGCTATCTGACCCGCAGGAGGTCGACGACCTTCTTGACCCCGGAAGTCCCCTCGGCGGCCCGGAGCGCGAGCTTCCGGCGCTCCTCGTCGGGGAGGGTGCCCCGGAGACTCACCACGCCGTCAGTGGATTCGACCTCCAGGTCCAGGGCATAGCGGCCGATCTCGGCCAGGAGATTCTTGCCGACCCGCGCCTCCAGCGCCGCGTCGTGGACCTCCATCTCGGTATTGGAGACTGCCTGGCCCATAGGAGTGCGGGCGGCGGGCACGGCCACGGTGACCTGGTTGTCCACCCTGCGGACACCGGGAACCGAGAGGGCCACCTCCTCCGCCAGCTCCTGGGTGGACCGCTCCTCCACCTGGCCGGTGAGCACCGCGCGGCTCCCCTGGACCTCGACGTCGATGGGGAGCCCGTCCCCACCCAGCTTCTCCAGGAGAGCTACGTAGATGTCCGCCTGGATGGAGGCGTCGGTGACGTCAGGGTCAACGGCTGGGGAGCGCGCTCCCGGGACGGTCCCGGCGCAGGCGGCGAGGAGGGCGACAACTACAAGGGAGACGAGGGAGACGAAGAGCCGGATGGTCATGGACCTATTGTAGACCCGCCGTCCTTCCTCTTTTTCAACAGGGGCGTCTGAGAAGGGGAAACAGTCATTCAATCCATCTCCCCTTCTCAGACATCCTCCTGAGACGGACCTGTCGAGCGGATTTCACTCCCCCGGCAGCCAGCAGACCACGGAGGTCCCCCTCCCCTCCCGGCTTTCCAGGCGAAGGTGGCCGCCGTGGGCTTCCACGATCTCCCGGCAGAGCGGGAGGCCGAGGCCGGAGCCGGTGGCCTTGGAGGTATAGAAAGGAAGGAGCGCCTTTCTCATCACTTCGTCGCTCATGCCCGCTCCCCGGTCCTTCACCCTCAGGCGGACTCCCCCGTCGGCCGTGGGCTCGATGGCGACACGGATCTCTTCGGGCGGGCTCCCCGATTCCTGGGCGTTCTTGAGGAGGTTGATGAGGACCTGCTGGAGCTGGCCAGGGTCGAAGCGGTTCGGCTTCGCGGGCGGCTCGCCTTCCAGGCTGAAGGGGAAGAGACCTCGCAGCTCATCCAGGAAGGGCCGCCACTCCACCTCGCGCTTGACCGGGGCGGGCAGGCGGGCGAAGCGGGCGTAGCTCTCCAGAAAGTCGCGCAGGTGGGCGGCGCGCTCTTCAATAACGTCCAGGACCCCGCCGAGACGGTCCTGGTGCTCGGGGTTGTCCAGGATGTGGCGGGCGGACCGGGCGAGCGAAGCGATCGGGGCCAGCGAGTTGTTGATCTCGTGGCTCATGGTGCGGATCGCCTTCTTCCAGATGTCCACCTCCTGGCGGCGCAGCTCGGGAGTCAGGTGCTTGAGCATGGTCAGCTCGTGCCGCTGGCCGTTCAGCTCGAACGCCCGGCGAGCCACGTGATAAACCTCTTCTTCTCCACCACGTTCGACCGAAAAGAGAGAGTCCCGGCCGCTCGCCAGGACCTCGCGCATCTGGGGAGGACATTCCTCCAGGATGCGGCCGAAGGGCTGCCCTTCGAGCCTCCGGCCGGTGACGAACAGCTCCCGCGCCGCGCGGTTCACGAAGAAGATGCGGTCCCGCTGCGTGAGGACGATCGCCATGGGCGTCGCCTCCAGCACCGTCTCCAGGAGCAGCTCCTTCTGGAGCAGGTTCCCGCGCTCGTCCCGCAGGACGTCCCCCACCGCGTTGTAGAGCTCGACCAGCTCGCCGATCTCATCACGCCGGTCCACTGCCAGGTTGAGGCTGAAGTCGTGGTCCTTGTAGCCCCGGACTCCGTCGCGAAGGGCGTCAAAGGTGCGGGTCGCCGGGGTCAGGACGCGGTTCAGGAGCCAGAGGCCGATCGTGATGCCCGCGGCGAGAGAGAGGGCGAGAATGATCGAGGGGGATGGGGACCAGGATGCGACCGCGGCGGCGGCTCCGGCCCCGGCGAGCAACGCCGCGAAGAAGGCTAGGCGGACCCGGGTGGCGAAGCGGAGGGGAGCCCTCACCCCCCGGCCCCCTCTCCCGCCTCCCCGTCCCCCTCCCCGGGAGAGGGGGAGAAAAGCTTCAGCTTGTGGGCGAGGCTAGGACGGAGAGCCAGGGCGGCCTTGGTGATCTCGTCAAGGACGGACTTCGGATCTGTCAGCAGCCGTTCATTGGGGAACCGGAGAACTTCGTAACCGAGAGCCTGGAGGTATTTGTCGCGGTTCTGGTCGTGAGCGATTTGCGTCTCGGTCGAATGGACCTCACCATCCAGCTCGACAATCAGCCTCAGGTCAGGACAACAAAAATCAGCTATGTAGCGGCTGACCGGAGTCTGCCGCCGGAACTTCAGTCCAAGGACCTGCCGATCCCGGAGCAACTCCCAAAGTGCTACCTCGGCAGGCGTCTGTTCCCGCCTCAGCTCCCGCGCCCGACGTTGCGTGTCCAGGATCTTCAGAGTCGTATCTCCGCTTGTCTCCCCCTCTCCCGGGGAGGGGGCTGGGGAGGCGGGAGAGGGGGCCGGGGGGTGAGGGCTCTTTTCACCCCTTGACCCGCCGCTCCACCGCCAATCCGTACTTCTCCATCTTGCGGTAGAGGGCCTGGCGGCTGAGGCCCAGGGATTCGGCGGCCTTGGCAACGACGCCGCCCGCTTCCTCCAGGGCGCGCTCCAGCTTGATGCGTTCGGCGAGGGTGGTGTCGTCCAGATCCTCGGACACGGTCCGGTCGGCGACCGCAACGGGGAAGCCCGGAGTGCCCAGCCCGAGATCGTCCTCCTGGATCGTGTCGGTGGAGGCAACGAGCACGGCCCGGCGGAGGGCGTTTTCCAGCTCCCGGACATTGCCCGGCCAGGCGTAGCGGAGCAGCCTCTCCCGCGCTCCGGGAGACACGCGCCAGAGGGAGCCCGAGGGGGAGGGCGACAGGTCGCGGAGGAACTTCTCGGCCAGGGGGAGCACGTCCTCGGGTCGCTCGGAGAGCGGCGCCACGGACAGCTCCACGACGTTCAGGCGGTAGAAGAGGTCTTCCCGGAAACGGCCGGCCGCGATCTCGTGACGCAGGTCGGCGTTGGTGGCGCAGATGAGCCGCACGTCCACCCGGCGGGTCTCGCTGCTCCCCAGGCGCTCGAACTGGCCGCTCTGGAGGACCCGCAGGAGCTTGCGCTGTCCGGAAAGGGAAAGGTTGCCGATCTCGTCCAGGAACAGGGTGCCGCCGTCCGCGGCTTCGAAGCGGCCGATCCGGCGGCGGGCGGCTCCGGTATAGGCCCCGGCCTCGGCTCCGAAGAGCTCGCTTTCGAGCAGCTCGTCGGGGATGGCACCGGCGTTGACCCGGATGAAGGGCTTTTCCTTGCGCCGCGAGTTCGCCTGGACGATCTCCGCCAGCTTTTCCTTGCCCGCGCCGCTCGGGCCGGTGATCAGGATTGGCACGTCCGCCCTCGCCACCTGGAGGGCGAGGATGGCCAGGGCGTGCATCCGCTCGCTCACCCAGACCGCGCCGCAGAGGTCGTGGTGCTCGGCCAGCTCTTCCCAGGTGCGCCGGGCGCGGCCCCGGAGACGGTTGTTCTCGAGCTGCAGCTCCCGGATGCGCAGGAGGTTGCGGACGGTGACCAGGAGCTTCTCGTCGTCCCACGGCTTGGCCAGGTAGTCGCTCGCCCCCTCCTTGACGAGCTGCACCGCGATCTCCAGCGAGGTCCAGGCGGTCATCAGAAGGACGGGCAGGCCCGGGTCGCGCTTCTTGATCTCGCGGAAGAGCACGACCCCCTCCTCGCCCGAGGTCGCCTCAGGGCTGAAGTTCATGTCCTGGATGACGACGCCGATCTCGGAGGGGTCGGACTCGATCGCCCGCAGCGCATGGGCCGGGCCGCGGGCGACCAGGCAATCGAAGCCCCGGATCTCGAACAGCACCTGGAGGGCTGTTGAAACCGAGGGCTGGTCTTCGACGATGAGGATGGTCGGCATGGCGCGGTGACTAGTTATATCGCAGGGCATCCCCGGAGCCCTCACCCCCTTCCCCTCTCCCGCCTCCCCATCCCCCTCGCCGGGAGAGGGGCGCCACCGCCCTTCCCCGGCTTCTTTTCTTTTTTCCGTCTCCCCCTCTCCCGGGGAGGGGGGCGGGGAGGCGGGAGAGGGGGCGGGAGGTGAGGGTCCCCTACACGTTCCTTGTCGCGATCGCCGGGGCGATCCGCGCGGCCCGCAGCGCCGGGCCCAGGGCGGCGGCCAAGCCTGTCGCCCAGAGGAGGGCGACGCCCACCACCAGGATCCAGACGTCGAGCTTCGCCCCTGCGACCAGGTTCACCAGCCCGAAGTTCAGGGCGTAGGCGAAGCCCAGTCCCAGGGCGGCGCCGATGCTGGTGATCATCCAGTTCTCCAGGAGGAAGTGGCGCAGGATGTCCGCCTGGGTCGCTCCGAGTGCCCGCCGGGTGCCGATCTGCCGCTGCCGCTCGGCCACCGAGAACGAGGTGATGCCCACGATCCCCAGCGCCGTGACGAACACCAGGAGCAGCATGACCGCGTTGAGCGCGAACACCACCGAACGGTCGCGGGCGTCGTACTGCCGCCGCGTTTCGGAGATCAACTGGACCTGCACATTGCGGCCGTTGTTGGCGGCGAGCAGGGCCTTCTCGATCTCCGTAGTCAGCGCCGCGGCCTGCCCCGGCTCGGCGCGCACCAGGAAGGAGGTGCCGTTGAAGTTGCCGGTCCGGCTCGGATAGATGACCGCGTAATCTCCGATCGGCCAGCCATAGGGGTTGTAGAAGGGGCCGAAGATCCCGATCACCCGGTAGGACGGATTATCGTCGGGGTCATTGATCACTTTTCCCAGCGCTCCCCCCTCGGGGTAGACCAGGTCCGCGAGCTTCTGGCTGATCACCACCGGGGTGACGGTGCCGTCCGGCAGGTCGGTCTGGCTGTAGGTGTCGTACTCCTCCTGCGTGAAGTTCCTTCCCTCCAGCAGGCTGACGCCCAGAGTGTCGAAGAACTTCAGGTCGCCCGAGTAGATCTGCGTGCGGTAGCGGACGTCGCCACGGCGCACCTCGGTCGAGCTGCCGCCCCCATCCCAGGGGAGGAAATAGGTGTTGGTTGCGGCGCGCACGCCGGGGATCGCGCGCAGGGTGCGGGCGTCGGCTTCCACCGCATCCTGCAGGTACTTGTCGTCGCGGAACGCCTCGGCGAAGGGCCGGCTGCGCACGTAGAGGAGGTTGGCGTCGTCGAAGCCGGACTCCCTGGCCAGCTCGGCCTGGGATGCGCGGATCAGGCTGACGCAGTTGGCGACGATGGCCAGGGTCAGGGCCACCTCCGCCACGATCAGGATGAAGCGCGCCCGGTTGCGGGTCATGGCGCGGAAGATCGGTCCGAAGGGCATGG
>DATMER010000024.1:0-60806 GCA_035556715.1 Thermoanaerobaculia bacterium | reverse complement strand
CACGCCGAGCTGCACCGAGGTGTGGATGTCGTGCCCGCAGGCGTGGGCCACCCCGATCTCCTGGCCGAGGAAGGTGTCGCGCTTGGTGGAGCGGAAGGGGAGGTCGGTCTGCTCGGTGACCGGCAGGGCGTCCATGTCGGCCCGGACGGCCACCACCGGCCCCGGTTTGCCCCCCTTGAGGATGCCTACGACGCCGGTCTTCGCGATCCCGGTCCGGACCTCCAGGCCGAGCTTCTTCAGGTAGTCGGCGACGAGCGCGGCGGTCTGGGTCTCGCGGTTGCTCAGCTCCGGGTTCTGGTGGAGGCGGTGGCGGATCTCGACGATCTCCGGCGCGGCCCGCTGGACGGCCTGGTCGATCCGGGCGGAGAGGTCCTGAGCCCGGCTGGGAACCGGCAGAAGCAGGGCGGCAAGGGAAAACGCCGCCGGCAAGCAGCGGAGAACCGTCATCCAGACCTCCGAGTCAATGCAGAGGTTCCCCGGAAGCGGAGAACCCGGGGAGTGTACACTGTCCAGGATAGAATCCCGCCAGCGGAAAGCCGCAAGCATGTCTAGTTACCTTCTTTTCACCTTGGAGGAGTGAGTCTTTGAATGTCGAGAATCGGAAGATCCTTGTCCTGGGAGGCGGGGGCATGGTCGGCTTGGCGATGTGCCGGGAGCTGTTTGAGCGCCGGCCCCGCGAGATCCGGATCCACAGCCTGACCCTGGCCGAGTCGGAGGAGGCCTGCCGCGAGCTGGCCCCCCTGGCCGGCACCACCACCCTGATCCCGTCGGCGGGAGACATCTTCGGGCTCCTCCACGGGGGCACCCAGCGGGAGAAGATCCGCTCCCAGCTCAACCGGCTCACCGGCGACGACCTCCAGGGCTTCGTCCTCTACGACCTGCTCGTGAGCTACCGGCCGGACGTGGTCATCGACGCCGTCAACACGGCCACGGGCATCGCCTACCGCGACATCTTCTCCTCGGCCGAGAAGGTGCTCGCCCAGCTCGACGGCGGCGGTCTCGCGGGCGGTTTGGCCGAGGAGGAGGTCGAGATCCTCCTCGAATCGCTCTACATGCCGCGGCTCATCCGCCACATCCAGATCATGTACAACGGCATGCTCGACGCTGGCACCCGGGTCTACCTGAAGGTGGGCACGACCGGCACCGGGGGCATGGGGCTGAACGTCCCCTACACGCACTCCGAGGAGAAGCCGAGCCGGACCCTGCTGTCGAAGACGGCCATGGCCGGCGCCCACTCCATGCTGCTTTTCCTGATGGCGCGCACGCCCGGAGGCCCGGTCGTCAAGGAGATCAAGCCCGCTGCGGCCATTGCCTGGAAGCGGATCGGCTACGGTCCGATCCACCGCAAGCGGCAGCCGATCCACCTGATGAGCGCCGAGCCGCGCCCCCTGGGATCGACCTTTTCCTCGGAGGATCCCGGTGCCGCCCAAGTCCGGGACGAGACGTTCGACAACGTCTTCATCGACACCGGGGAGAACGGCGTCTTCAGCCTGGAGGAGTTTGCCGGCATCACTAGCTGCGAGCAGATGGAGTTCGTCACGCCCGAGGAGATCGCCCGCTACGCGGTGTTCGAGATCGAGGGGGGCAACACGGGCTACGACATCGTGAACGCGCTGGACAGCGCCGTGCTCGGCCCGACCTACCGGGCGGGCCTCCTGCGTCACTGGGCGATCGAGAAGATGACCGAGCTGGAGAGGGAGCACGGAGTGCGCAGCGTGGCCTTCGAGCTGCTCGGTCCGCCGAAGAACTCGAAGCTCCTCTTCGAAGCGCACCTGCTGCGCGCCGCCTATCCGACCATGGGCGCGGTGCGGGAGTCCACGCCCGAGCAGGTCTGCGTGCGTCTGAACAGCCTGGTCCGGGAGCAGCCCGAGGAGGCGAACCGGATCGTGTCGATCGGCATGCCCATCCTCCTGGAATCCGGGGAGATCCTGCGGGGACAGACGGTGCTCGTCCCGCCGGACGCCCGCGACGAGGAGGTCACGCCCGAGAAGCTGGAGCGCTGGGTAAGGGACGGCTGGGTGGACCTCCGCCTGGCGAATTGCGCGAAGTGGGTGGACCGCTTCCGCCGCATCCACGAAGAAGTGAAGTCGCTCCCCGAGGGGGACACTTCCAGCCGCTATCTCCGTGACCGGCACTTCTGGAGCGAGGCCCAGGGCATCCAGCCGGGGAAGATCGTGGCTTGGATCCATTCAACGGAGGATGGGGGTTGGCGGTGGAAGAGATGAGGCCCTCACCCCCCGGCCCCCTCTCCCGCCTCCCCAACCCCCTCCCCGGGAGAGGGGGAGACTTACCCCTGAGGCAGAAATGTACGGGGGAGGGTGGTGGCACCCTCTCCTGCCGATAAGACCCCTCCTCTATCCTCCCCGCTTTGCGGGAGAGGACGCCCCCTCCCCCCTGCTTCGGGTAGCTTTACGTAAGCCTCCCCCTCTCCCAGGGAGGGGGTTGGGGAGGTGGGAGAGGGGGCCGGGGGGTGAGGGCTCCTACCGCGGCGGCCACTCCTGCTTCGGAGGCGCCGGCACCTTCACCTTCGACGGCGGGTTCTTCCGCAGCTCCTCCTGCAGCACCTCGATCGCCTTTTCCAGCGACGGGTCCTGCCCCTTGGCCACGAGGTCGGGACGATCGATCACCTCGATGTCGGGGGCGACGCCCTCGTTCTCGACTTCCCAGTTCCCCTCGAGGTCCAGGAAGCGGAAGGTGGCCGCGGTGACCGTGGTGCCGTCCATCAGGGGCGGATTGCCCGAGATGCCGATCAGGCCTCCCCAGGTGGTGGTGCCGATCAGGGGGCCGAGGCCCATCTTCTTGAAGTAGTAGGGGAAGGCGTCGCCTCCCGAGCCCGCCTGGCCGTTGATCAGCGTCACCTTGGGGCCGGTGTGTACGAACTGCGGCACCCGCTCCGGCTGCTCGCCGCGCCGGATCCAGTAGTGGAGCAGCGGCCGGCTGAGCAGCTCGAGCATCTCGTGCGGCACGAAGCCGCCGCCGTTGTAGCGGTCGTCCAGGATCAGGGCGTCGGTCTGGGTCTGCGGATAGAAGTACTTGAAGAGCTCGCGGTTGCCCTCGACCGCGGTGTTCGGCAGATGGATGTACCCGATCCTTCCGCCGGAGGCCTTGGCCACCATCTCGCGCCGCGACAGCACCCAGTCCAGATAGCGGAGGTTCTGCTCGTTCGCGACCGGACGCACCCTCTCCGTCCAGGCTCCCTGGGTCGACGGCTCGCCGTTGACGAGGAGAGTCACCACGCGGTCCGCCTTGTTCTGGAGGAGCCGGTAGAAGTTGTCCACTCCTTTCGTGGAGGTGCCGTCCACCTCCAGGATGAAGTGGCCCTCCTTGACGTTGATCCCGGGCTCGGTCAGCGGCGAGCGGAAGTCCTGGTGCCAGTTCTCCCCGGGGTAGACCTTGGTGATCCGGTAGAAGCCCGAGGAGTGGGGCTCGACCTCGGCGCCGAGCAGGCCGTTCTCGACCCGCTTCGGCTCCGGCCGCTCCCCCGGCTGCACGTAGACGTGCCCCGCGGAAAGCTCGGCCCCCAGCTCGCCCAGGATGAAGTCGAGGTCCATGGGATGGGCGACGTAGGGCACCAGGGCGCCGTAGCGGTCGCGCATCTCTTCCCAGTTCAACCCGTGCATGGCCGGGTCGTAGAACCAGTCGCGGAGGATGCGCCAGGCGTCCACGTACATCTGGCGCCACTCCTCCTTGGGCTCGATGCGAAGCTCCAGCTTCTCCAGGGCGAGCTTGCCGTCTCCGGCCTTCTGGCCGGGCTTGACGTCCACGATGCCGTAGGTGTCCCCCCGGCGGTAGAGGATCTTCTTGCCGTCGGCCGAAAGGTCGTAGCCGTTGATCCCGCCTTCGAGAATGGTCTGCTCCTTCTCGGCCTTGAGGTCGAACATCCGGAGCGAGGTCTCCGGACCGTCGCCCACCCGGTAGAGGATGCCTTCCGCATTGGCCTGCAGGCCGCGGTAGTCGCCGGGCGCACCCGGGATGGCCCGCACCCGGTTCTCGAAGCCGTCGAAGTCGATCTTGACCCGGACCGGCTTCTTGGCTGCCGCGTCCGGAGCTTCTTCGTCGCCCTCTTCGTCACCCTCCTCGTCATTGGCGGCACCGCCCTGATCTTTCTCCTGGGCATCGGCGGTATCGGCGATATCGGCGATATCGGCGATCATTGGCTCCGGGGGCTTGCGGTCCGGCCGCGCGCCGGGCTTGTTCCCCATGTCCTCCTCCCACTCCTCCTCGTCGCTGGTGGGGAGGAACAGCGCCGGCCCCTCCTTGGAGAGGACTCCCACGTAGACCCGGGTCGGATTCGTGTAGACGTAGGTGAACTCGAAGCCGCTGAAGGTCAGGTTGAAGTCGCGGTTGGAGAGGAAGTAGAGGTAGCGTCCGTCCGGAGAGAAGACCGGCTCGGCCTCGTTCGTGAGCTCGCTGGTCAGCCGCGTGGCCTTCTTGCTGTCCAGCGAGTAGACCCAGACTGAATTGAGCTGCGTCTCCCCCTCCTTGGTGTAGGTGAGCCAGCGGCTGTCGGGCGCCCAGCGGTAGTCGAAGAAGTCGCCGCGGTCGCTGCGGTCCGCCTCGGTCGTCCTGCCGGACTGGACGTCCACCCAGAAGAGCCGGTGCTCGGTGTCGGCGAACGCGATCTTCTTCGAGTCGGGGGACCAGAGGGGCGGGAAGCGCCAGACCTTGCCGCCGGTGGTCACCCTGCGCTCGTCCCCGGAGCCGTCGCTCGGCCGGACGTAGATCTCGTACTCGCCGCTCCGGTCCGAGAGATAGGCGACCCAGCGGCCGTCGGGCGACCAGACGGCGTCCAGCTCCCGGATGCCGGGGGTGGAGGTCAGGTTGCGGATCTCCCCCTTCTGCGCGGGGGCGGTGAAGATCTCGCCCCGGGCGCCGAACACGGCCCTTTTGCCCGTGGGGGAGATGGCCATGGACTGGAGGTCCCCGGTCACATTCTTGAAGTAGGGAAGCGTGGCGGCGAAGTCGCCCTGAACGCGGACCGGCACCTGCCGGGTCTGCCCCGAGGCCGGGTCGAACAGATAGAGATATCCCGCCTGCTGGTAGACGATGCTGCGGTCGTCGCCGCTCGGCCAGAGCACGTCGAACGTGTCGTGGTTCGTGACCTGTCGGACCTGCCGGTTGTTGACGTCGTAGGCGAACAGATTGAGCTGCCAGCCGCCGCGGTCCGAGGTGAAATAGATCGTATTGCCGATCCAGACCGGCATGTTGTCCGTGCCGGCGAAGTCCGTGATCCGCTCGGACGTGTCGTTCTTCAGGTCATAGATCCAGACGTCCTGGGCGCGTCCGCCGCGGTGGCGCTTCCAGGTGCGGAACTCGCGCATGACCGGCGTGTAGACCAGCTTCGTGCCGTCCGGCGAGAGAGTGCCGGTGCCGCTCTCCGGAACCTGGAGGGGCTTTTCCAATCCACCTGCGACCGGAACCAGATAGGGTCGGCCGATGCGGTCGCTCCAGGGCGTTCGGTGGGACTTGAAGAGCACCTGCTTGCCGTCAGGCGTCCAGCCGAACACCTGGTTGTCCACTCCGCCCCGGGGCGGGATGCGGCCGATGTCGTTGCGGAATGTGAGCTGCTTCGGGGGGGTGCTGCCGTCCGCGGCGATCACGTGTACCTGGGTGTTGCCGCTGTACTGGCCGGTGAAGGCGATCCATTTGCCGTCCGGCGAGAACTTGGGGAACAGCTCCATCCCGGGGTCCGACGTCAGACGGCGCGCCGCCCCTCCCTCGGTGCCGACCGTCCACAAATCGCCGGCATAGACGAACACGATCGTGTCACCGTGGATATCCGGATAGCGCAGGAGGCGCGTGCCCGCGTCCTGGGCTGAAACTCCCGCGGCGAGCAGCGACAGAGCAAAAAAACAGATCAATCTACGCACGAAATCTCCTTTCAGTTCCCCCCTCACCCGGGAGCCACAGGGTGCGGGTGGGATAGGCGAGCTCGATGCCCTCTTCTTCGAAGCGCCGCAGCAGGTCGAAGAGGACCGCCTGCTGCAGCTCCAGGTGAAGGGCATTGTCAGGCGACAGGACGAACCAGACCATCTCGAAGCGGAGCCCGGACTCGCCCAGCCCGGTCAGATGGGCGTGATCGAAGCGGAGCTGCTCCCGGGTGTCGATCAGCCGGCGGACGATCTCGGGGATGCGCGCCACCTTCTCCGCGGGGGTCTGGTAGACCACGTCAAACATGTGCGCGGCGCGGCGCTCCCCCATCCGCTTGTGGTTGCGGATGCGGCTCTTCACCAGGTCGCCATTCGAAAACACGAGCTGCTCGCCCGTGACGCTCCGCAGGTGGGTGGTCTTGATGCCGATGCTCTCGACCGTGCCGGTGAAATTGTCCACCTGGATCGTGTCGCCGATGACGAACGGCTTGTCGAGCACGATCGAGAGCGAGGCCAGCAGGTCGCCGAGGATGTTCTGGAGTGCCAGGGCCACGGCCACGCCCCCCACGCCCAGGCCGGCGATCAGGGCGGTGACGTCCACCCCCAGGTTTTCCAGGGCCAAGAGGAGGATGACGCTCCACAGGACGACCTTCCCCATGAAGCCGAAGGCACCGATCATGGTGATCGAGGCGGCGTCCGCTTCCGCGCGCTTCTTCTTGTAGTTGCCCACCCAGAAGTTGATGCCGACCAGGGCCCAGAGCGCGAGCTGGAGCAGGAAGGCGAGGATGGCCGCGGTCTTGAGGAGATCCCTCAGGCGCGGCACCTCGAGCGAGACGGCGGCCATGGAGAGCACCGGGAAGAGCACCAGCAGCCAGCGGGTGCGCCGCACCACCTCGACGAAGAAGTCGTCGGCCCCGGTCCCGGTGCGCGAGGCGATACGGCCGACCCGGCTGACCACGATCCACTTGATCAGGGCGAGGACGAGCAGGGCGGCGGCGGCGATGGCCAGGGCCATCATCCATTCGCGCAGGGGCTCACCCAGGAGCCGGTCGTCGAGCCAGTCGAGATTCATTCAGAACAAGCGTCAGAAAAAGCGCCGCAGGAGGCTGAGCAGCAGGGAGAACACGATCGAGATCAGGATCATGGACGTGATCGGGAAATAGACGCGGACATTCTCACGCTCGATGCGGATGTCCCCCGGCAGGCGGCCGAACCAGGAGAGCCAGCCGGCCCACATCAGGATCCCGGCGAGGATCGCGACCACGCCGAGCCCGACCAGGAGCAGACCCAGACCGCGGGAGGGCATCTTCTGCTTCTGCCTCTCTGTATTACGTCCGGCAACCGCAGGGGTTGCGGTCCCCGGGAAGAGGATGCTATCACTCGGAGCCATGAGCACGAACCGCAGCTTCTTCGACCAGGTAAACCGCAACTTCGACAAAGCCGCGGCCCTCACTAGCCATCATTCCGGGCTCCTGAGCATCATCAAGACGTGCAACAGCGTCTATCACTTCACCTTCCCTCTGCGGCGGATGGACGGCTCGGTCGAGGTGATCCACGCCTGGCGGGCGGAGCACAGCCACCACAAGCTGCCGACCAAGGGGGGCATCCGCTACAGCCTCGACGTCAACGAAGACGAGGTGATCGCGCTGGCCGCGCTCATGACCTACAAGTGCGCGGTGGTGGACGTCCCCTTCGGCGGCGCCAAGGGGGGCATCCGGATCGACCGCAACCAGTACACGGTCGAAGAGCTGGAGCGGCTCACCCGGCGCTACACCTTCGAGCTGGTCAAGAAAGGATTCATCGGAGCGGGCATCGACGTCCCGGCCCCGGACTTCGGCACCGGACCGCGGGAGATGGCCTGGATTGTGGACACCTACACGGCGCTCGTCCCGGACAAGCTCGACTCCCAGGCCTGCGTGACCGGCAAGCCCATCGCCCAGGGGGGCATCCGCGGCCGGACCGAGGCCACGGGGCGCGGAGTGGCCATCGCCACCCGCGAGGCGTGCAACGTGCCCGAGGACATGAAGGCCCTCGGGCTCGCCCCGGGGCTGGAGGGCAAGCGCGTCGTGGTCCAGGGGCTCGGCAACGTGGGCTACCACGCCGCCCTCTTCCTCCAGGAGTACGGCGCGGTGATCGTCGGGCTCCTCGAATACGAGGGGGCGATCCACAACCCGAACGGCA
Source organism: Thermoanaerobaculia bacterium (assembly GCA_035556715.1). Lineage (GTDB taxonomy): Bacteria > Acidobacteriota > Thermoanaerobaculia > Multivoradales > UBA5704 > DATMER01. The sequence continues at coordinate 52,755 of DATMER010000024.1, read as the reverse complement.
TGGACGTGCTCCAGGTGGTCGCCCACCGCAAGGCGACCGGATCGATCCTGAACTTCCCCGGCGCGAAGAACCTGGACAGCAGTCCCCAGGGGCTGGAGCTGGACTGCGACATCCTGGTCCCCGCCGCGCTGGAGAACCAGATCACGGCGGAAAACGCGCCCCGCATCCGGGCGAAGATCATTGCCGAAGGGGCGAATGGCCCGACCACGAGCCGGGCGAGCGAGCTGCTCTCCGAGCGCGGGGTGCTGATCCTGCCTGATCACTACTGCAACGCGGGGGGAGTGCTGGTCTCCTACTTCGAATGGCTGAAGAACCTCTCCCACGTCCGCTTCGGGAGAATGGAGAAGCGCTTCGAGGAGAAGGCGTTCTCCCGGCTCCTGGGAGCGGTGACCAGCGCCACCGGCAAGCAGTTCGGACCGGAGGAGCAGAAGGAGATTACCCGAGGCGCCGAGGAGCTCGACCTGGTGAACTCCGGCCTGGAAGACACCATGTCCACCTCGTACCACCGGCTCCGGGAGATCCGCAACCAGCACCAGGGAGCCGACCTCCGCACCGCTGCCTTTATCGACGCAATCGACAAGATCGCGGTCTGCTACCAGGATCTCGGGATCTTCCCTTGAGAGACCTCACCCTCTGACCCCAGCGTGGTTGGGGCAAGGTGCCAGGCACCAGGGCTTCCTTGACACGAGACGTGCTTGAAACTACTTTGAGCCCATGCGCGCCGTTGCTCTGAGGGACCTGCAGGACAATCTCGGCGAGTACGTCCACTTGGCCGAGGGCGGCGAGAGAGTTCTCATCACCGATCGGGACCGTGTCGTCGCGGAGTTGGTCCCGCCGCGGGAGGACCGCTCTCCCTGGGGTGGAGATTCCCCGCTCAGCGATGCCGTTCGGCGTGGCTGGATCACTCCTCCGACCGCAACCGCTTCCCCCCTTCCTCCCCGGACCCCGATCGCTCCGCTCAGCGAGATCCTCCGTGAGCTGGCCGAGGATCGGGACGACCGTTGATCTACCTCGACACCTCAGTGGCTCTCGCATACCTGTTTGCGGAGGATCGCTGTCCTCCTTCCGCCTTCTGGGAAGAGGATCTCGCGTCAAGCCGTCTCCTCGAGTACGAAATTTGGAACCGCGTTCATGCCCGGGGTCTCGCGAGCACGCATTCGGAGTCGGTCAGAGCACTCCTGGGCCGGGTCGGCCTGGTCGAGATGGTTCCGACAGTCTTGGCCCGAGCGCTGGAGCCTTTCCCCGCCCCACCTCGCACTCTTGACGCTCTGCACATCGCATCAGCAGTCTACCTGCGTGCTCAGGGAGAAGCTGTAACGGTGGCTAGCTATGATACGCGGTTCGTGGCTGTCGCCAGAGATCTCGGTTTTACGATCGCCGAGATCTAGCTCGGGCCAGACTCTTGGCTGTCTCGGCTCAAGCGTTCGACGTGTCAGGCCACGCCTTCACCATCTCGTCTCAACCTTTCGCCCTTTGGCTCCAAGCTCTCCTGAGACGCCGAGACCTTTTGGCGTGAGGACGGAGACCTTTCCCGTCCTGGCCATCTTCTTGCCCGGCTCACCGCAACCCCTGGCGTCTCCGCTTGGAGGTTTCCCGAGTCTTCAATGTCTATCGGCGTGTGTCCTTAACCTATCGGCGGCTACCCTTAGCCTATCGGGGCCTCGCCGATAGGTTGAGGCCAGTCACCGATAGGCCAGGGGAAAGCGCCGCTGGACCAGGGAGAGCCGCCGATAGGTTATGGACAGCCGGCGGTAGGTTCAAGAGAGCCGCCGATAGACTAGGAAGAGGCGCCGATAGACTGTGGCCGGTCGCCGGTAGGTAGGGGAAGGCGCCGATAGGTTATGGACAGCGGCCGATAGACCATGGCTGGTCGCCGAGAGGTTCAGGGAAGGCACCGATAGACCATAGCCGGTCCGCCGATAGGTTAAGGGCAGCCGCCGATAGACGATGGCCGGTCGTCAAGAGCTTCGGGCGAGAAGCCGATAGGTTACGGCGAAGGGCCGATAGGTTGCGAGGAGTCACCGAAAGGTTCCGGGGCGGCCCCCATCTGGATGGGAGCCGTCCCCGATTCGACGGCGATTGCTTGGCAAGAAGGTTGTTGGCTGAAGATGAATACCAGAGCTCTAATGGCCGCGAGCTCGCTGTTCATGGCCTCTGTGGGCTTGACGGCCTCCTTTCTGCCTCAGGAGATCCTGACGTGGCTCCGCGCCCCTTCGAATCCAGGTCTCGCCTTGCTGGTGCAACTCGGCGGCGCGCTATACATCGCCTTTGCCATGGTGAATTGGACCTCGAGGGGGAGCCTGATCGGCGGCATCTACAACCGGGCAGTCGGCATGGGAAACTTCACTCACTTCGCGATTGGAGCGATCGCGCTCGCGAAGAGTCTTCTCGCCGGCCAGACAGCCCTTTGGGTTTGGGTTGGATGCGCGGCGTACCTGGTTTTCGCGGTGTGCTTCGGGCTTGTCCTGTTTGGGTCCCCGGTGAAGCCGACTCCCGCGGCCTCTTAGAGGATCCTCAGAGGGCTGGCGTCCGGCACGAAGCTCCGCAGACGAACGGGTAGCCGGCGGGCTCCCCACTGTCCGGGCGGACCGTCGAAGCGGCCGGCGCAGGGGGTGCCGCAGGAGTTGCACCGGCCGTCGGGCGTCAGGTTCCAGTGGGTCATGACGTACCAGTCCCGTCCGATGAGCGCTTCTCCGCAGTTGTGGCAGTACGTGGTGCCCCCGGTCTCGTCGTGGACGTTGCCGGTGTAGGCGTAGCGGACGCCGTTCGCCATCGCGATCTTCCGCGCCCGGGTGAGAGTCGCGGGCGGTGTGGGCGGGTACTCCATCATCTTCCAGTCGGGATGGAACGCGGTGAAGTGGACGGGCACGTCCGGACCCAGGGCGTCCACGATCCAGCGGGTCATCTGGTCGAGCTCCTCGCTGGAGTCGTTCTCGCCCGGGATGAGGAGGTTGGTGATCTCGAACCAGACGTCGGTCTCGTGCTTGAGGTAGACCAGGGTTTCTTTCACGGCTTCGAGGGAGCCGCCGCAGATCTTGCGGTAGAAGCGCTCGGTGAAGGCCTTGAGGTCGACGTTCGCCGCATCCATGGACCGGTAGAACTCGATCCGCGGCTCGGGACAGATCTCGCCGGCCGTGACGGCCACGGTCTTGATCCCCCGCTCGCGGCAGGCGGCGGCCACGTCGACCGCGTACTCCAGGAAGATCACGGGGTCGTTATAAGTAAAGGCTACGCTCCGGCAGCCGAGGCGGTGGGCGGCTTCGGCGATCACCTCGGGGGTGGCCTGGTCGGCGAGGGTGTCGGTCTCGCGGGACTTGCTGATGTCCCAGTTCTGGCAGAACTTGCAGGCCAGGTTGCAGCCGGCGGTGCCGAAGGAGAGGACCGGCGTCCCGGGGAGGAAGTGGTTGAGCGGCTTCTTCTCGATGGGATCGACGCAGAACCCGCTCGACCGGCCCCAGGTCTTGAGGACGATCTGGTCGTTCTCCCGGGCGCGCACGAAGCAGAGCCCGCGCTGCCCCTCGAGCAGCTTGCAGAACCGGGGGCAGAGGTCGCACTGGATCCGCCCGTTATCGAGCGCGTGCCAGTACTTGGTGGGGACGGTGTCGGAGAATGTAGACATACTGCTGAAATGCTCCGTAGAAGAGAACGAGGCCGCGCGACGGGGGAATTCCCCCGAGCCTCGACTACCCGGCGTGCTATCTTTCCCCTATGCGCCTGAAAGAAGATATCAAGCCGCTCACCTACCTGGAGTCCCGGGCAGGTGATGTCCTGAGACAGGTCAGTGAGTCGCGCCGTCCCCTCGTCATCACCGAGGAGGGAGAGGCGAAGGCGGTGATCCTGGACGTGGACAGCTACCAAGCCCTGCGGGATGCCGTCCTGATGCTCCAGTTCATCGCGCAAGGAGAGGAAGACGTCAGGGCTGGACGCCTCATACCCCAGGAGGAGGTGTTCGCGCGCATTGCCTCCCGCTTGCCAGAAGAATGAGCTCCGAGCTCGAAGTCCTCTGGATTGATCTCGCTCTCCGTGACCTGCAGCAGATCTTCGAGTATGTTGCGGCAGAGGCCCCTACTGCGGCCCGGAAACTGTTCGGCCGTATCACCGAGCATTCCAGGGCGCTGGAGAAATTCCCCTTGCGTGGGCGGGTGGTTCCGGAACTTGCCAGGTATGAGGTCAAGAGCTTCCGAGAGTTGATCATCCCGCCTTATCGTCTCATCTACCTGGTAGATCAGGATCGAGTCATTATCTACGGAGTCTTCGACGGTCGCCGGAATCTAGAGGATGTCATTCTGAGCCGGGTGAGCCTCCCGCTGCACTGAACGCCTTATGCCCGCAGTCATCCAAAAACCCCTGAACGCTTTCCGACGCTGGCGGGCCGGATTGCCCGTGCGCGGCGGGGTGTCGCCGGAAGTGCCCAACGACACCTATCAGGCGCTCCTCGCCCTTTATGTGTTCGGCTCCCGGTTCGCGGCGGGAAAGAGGGTGCTCGACCTCGGGTGCGGGACGGGGTACGGCAGTGCGCGGCTGGCTTCGGCGGGAGTGGAAGTCGTGGGGCTTGATGCGGACGAGGGCAAGCTCTCTTATGCCCGGAAGAAGTTCCCCAACGTCCGCTTCGTGCAGGGCTCGGCCGAGAACCCTCCCGCGGATCTCGGGACCTTCGGCCTCATCCTGGCCGTGGACCTGCTGCCGCACCTCCAGTCTCCAAACCTGGTCGTGGAATGGGCGGTGCGGCACCTGGAGCCGGAGGGGACTTTCGTCGCCTCGGTGCCGCCGATCGTGGACGAGCGCACCATGGAGCAGCACAAAGGGAGCGGGCTCCACCGCATGAGCCTTTATCTCTGGAACTGGGAGTCGCTCTTCCGCCGCCGGTTCAAGGAGGTCAAGCTCTTTGGAGCGTTCCCTCCGGACGGCGCCCGCCTCGACCTTTCCGATCCCTCACCCTCCCGCGTTCGGGCCGAGGACTTCCGCTTCGACGAGGTCTCTCCGGCCAATCCGGCTACCGCCGGCTCTCTCAGCGCAGTCCTCGTCGGTAGCGGTCAGACTGGCTGATAGCCCTGGAGAGGGTCTCGAAGGGGGTTGTCGAACCCCTGGCGGCCGTCCCGGGTGAAGACCTGCTCGGTCTCCAGGATTCGGGTGCGCTCCACCTTCTCTCCCCCCGGTCCCGGGACCTGCTCGACGATCCGCTGCCGACGGATCCGGTAGTTGGCGCGGGTCGAGAAGTGGACCACAAAGCTCTTGCGGGTGATCGAGGGGTCCTCGACCACGGCGCCGCCATGGAGGAGCGAGGCGTGCCAGATGAGCGCCTCCCCCCGCTTGGGGGTGAAGCGCTCGGGCTTCAAGCCGTGCTCCTCCGCTTGGCGGCGGTCGAACTCGGCCATCTCCAGCATGGCTTCCTTTTCCCGCCCGCTGAGGCGGACGTTGTCCAGCCGCCACTCGCCCGGCTCGAACTGGTAGTAGGGGAGGCGGTGCGAGCCCGGCACGTAGACGAGGGGACCGCTGCGGGCGTCGATGTCCTCCAGCGCGATCCAGGCGGCGAAGAGGTGGCTGGGCGGCTTGGTCTGGACGAAGACCGGATCGCGGTGAAGGGGCTGCTGGCTGCCATACTCGAAGTAGAGCGACTGGGTGGCGACCGCGGGCTGGTCCAGGATCAGCTCGACGTAGCGGAAGACCTCTTCGTTCAGATAGAGGTCGAGCGCCGCTTCGCAATGAGAGTGGAGGTCGGCGATGCGGTAGGACGGCCTGCGGTCGCGCGCCTCGTCGGCCTCGGCGAAGGAGCGCAGAGGACCCTGCGAGGCCCAGGCGAGATCGGGGGGCTTCTCCTGCCAGACCCGGTCGACCGCCTCCTGAACCTCGTCGAAGACCCGGTCCGGGAGCCCCAGCGGGAAGCTGAGATACCCCTTGTCCACGATGTGGGCGAGCCGCTCGGATTCCTGGGGGGTGATCTCCCCCTTCCTGAGGCGGCCCTGGATGCGCTCATGGGCATCCGGCTGGTCGATCCAGAGATCGCTCGCGAGCAGCCCCTGGTCCGTGAGGGGACCCGTGGGCGGAGCGGGGCGCTTCTTGAAGAGGTCCGTCAGTCGCATGGCCCCGTCTTATAACACGCCCCAAAAGAAAAGGGAGCGCGGTAGCCATTGGCAGCCGCGCCCCCTCTATCGGACAAGCCGGTTTTCGTCTTACTGACCGAGGCCGGCGATCCAGTCCTGCATCACGTCCTGGTTGCAGCCGTGCTTCAGGTGCCCGTTGCCGAGCCCCTGCGCCGCGACGATCTGCTCGCAGGAGCAGCCGCCGGTCTGCTGGATCGTGAAGGTCGGACCATTGCCGACGGTGTCGAAGATCAGGTCTCCGTTGACCAGCGCGTAGTGGTTCGGGTTGAGCTTCTTGGTGGGAGCCGCCTCAGGGATGGCCGTGTTCGGGCAGTTGTCCACGTCGTCGGCCACGCCGTCGGCGTCGAAGTCGCTCATCAGGTAGAGGGCGAGGCCGTCATGGTCCGCGGCGCGGAGAGCCGTGTTCGGATCGCTGCCGAACGAGGCGGGCGAGTCGGCGTTGCCGCGCACATGGTCCAGGCCGCGGACGAACGGGTTCAGCGCCTGGGAGGTGAGGGAGTGGTCGAGCGCCTGGGCGCTGCCATCGAAGACGAAGGAGTAGCGCTCCTCCTCCGGCTCGCTCAGGAGCTGGTTGGTGAGGTCGGGATCGATCTCGTCGGTGGCCGGGATCAGGGCGCCGGCGGGATCGGGGTTGCCGGTGAGCTGGCCCATGGCGTCGACGTAGCCGTCGGTGAACTGGAAGGCGTTGAAGTCGCCGGTCACCACGAGGCGGATGTCCGGATCGGCGGTCTGCAGGCTCTGGATGTACTGCGAGATCCGGAGGGCCTGCTCGTGCCGCTTGGCCCGGATGCGGGCGCCGTCGTTGCCATCGATGCCGCTCAGCGAGCGGTTGTGGATGCCGATCACCGTGATCGGGAACGGCGCGCCGTTGCCCGTGTAGGAGCCGGTCAGAACCAGCGGCGGGCGGTCGTGGAGCAGGGCCGTCTCGTTGTTGAAGGTGAACGTGTCGGCCGCGCCGAACTGGGTGACGGAGTCGACCTGGACGGTGTCGCGGACCAGGAAGCCTATGTCGATGCAGCCGACGTCGTTGCCCTCCTGCAGATAAGCCGTGTAGACGATCGAGGGATCGTCCGCGAGGATCTTGGCCGCCACATCCTGGAGGACGGACAGCTTCTCGACCTCCTGCACCACCACGATGTCCGGCGCGCCCAGCCCGTCACGGATGAGGAGCGAGACCTTGTTCAGACGGTTGGCGTAGACGGCGGGCGTCGGCACGTCGTCCGAGCACGCATCGTTGATCGTGTCCATGAGGCGGAGCAGGTTCTGGCTGGCGACGGTGAACTCGCCGTCGTCCCGGGCGCGGACCGGACCGAGCGCGATCGTGCCGTCCGCGGACAGGGTGGTGGGCCAGATCTGGTAGTCGCTGAACGCGAAGGAGAGGGGACCCTCGGCCACGTGGATGGTGGCTCCGGCCGGGAGGGACAGCGGCGGAAGGCCGACGGCGTCGGGGTCGATCTCGAAGACCTCGGGGTTGCCGTCCCAGACCGGCAGGCCAGGCAGGCCGGGGAAGAGGATGCCGGGCTCGCGGAAGGCGCGGCTCGTGCCGGCCACGATCGCCGTGTCGCCGAACTGGTCGGTCGCGGAGGTGGCAAAGGCGTTCTCGACCCGCACGATCATGCCCTCGAAGCGCTCCAGCTCGTTGGCGGGCTGCGGCTGGTCGGGCGACGGGGTGTTCTCGTCGAGCAGGATCGCGGACGGCAGCGGCAGGCCGGAGGCGTCGATCGTGAAGGTCACGGTGCCGCCGATCTCGGTCAGGTTGAAGAACTCGACCACGTTGCCCTGGACATCCACCTGGTCGCCCACCTGGACGGCGGGAGCGGAGCCGGTGAAGACGAAGACGCCGTTGGAGGTCTCGGCGTCGGCGTCGCCCCGCGCCTCGGGGGTCTGGATGAAGAAGCCGTTCGACGCGATGGCCGTGACGACGTTGTCGAGGGTCTTGACCGTCTGGTTCACGAACGGAGAGGCGAGGCCCGCGCCCTGGATCTCCCAGATCTCCTTCTCCAGGACCGGGGGCGGAGGAGGCGGCGGCACGGCGATGCAGCTATGCGAGCCGAGCCCGCCGAAGGTGTCCTGGGCGAAGCCGTCCCATTGGGCGGCAGGATCGAAGACGTCGTTCGCGATCGGATCGCCGGCGCAGAAGTCGGTGTTGCGCCGCAGGGTGTTGTCGGCCGTGGAGACCAGGCCCGTGCCCCACTCGGTGCCCGGATCGAAGCCGGTTTGGCCGATGGAGTCGATGAAGGTGGTGCCCTTGCGCAGGACGATGGCGTCGTCGCCGTTGAACCAGCCGGAGCCGTTGGTCTGGTCGGCCACGGCGAGGATGGTCGCGTTGGACGCGGACTGGGCGAGGACGAACACGTCGCCGTCGGCCACCACGCCGGTCAGATTGATGGTCAGGGTCGAAGCCGGATTGCCATTGAAGAACATCTGCACGTTGTAGCCGGCCAATCCGAGGTCGATGGCGGCTCCGGTGCCGTTGTAGATCTCGAGCGCCTTGTTGTTGGAGCTGCCTTCGATGTACTCGGAGAAGAAGAGATCAGCCGCGTTGGCGGCTACTGGAGCAGTCAGCGCGAGAAGTCCCAGGAGCATCCCGGCCAGGATGCGCCTGGAGGCAGGCAGACGAGAGACGAGGTTGGGCATTCGCAAACTCCTTCTTCTAGACCAGATTGCAGAGGAACGTTGCAGATCAACAGGAGAATCGGCAGAAGCCGGCTGAACAGTCTACAGCATGAACACGCGCCTTGACCTCGAAATTGCTGATTCGTGACAGCAGAGTAACGATCAAGGACGGGGGGCCAGGCTCTCTTCTTCCCGCCAGACCGATTCGCCTTCCGCGTAGTGCTCCCGCTTCCAGATCGGGACCTCCGCTTTCAACCGCTCCAGGGCGGTGCGGCTGGCCTCGTAGGCCGCGGCGCGATGGGGGGAGCCAACCGCGATCACGACGCTCGGCTCTCCCACCGGGACCTCGCCGAGACGGTGGACGATCGCCGCCCGCAGCCCGGCTGCTTCGAGGTCGGAGACGATGCGCGCCAGGGTGTCCGCGGCCATCCGGCGGTAGGCGGTGTAGGTGAGCTTCTCGACCTGCCGGCCGGCGTGGTGCTTGCGGACGGTGCCGAGGAAGACGACCACGGCGCCGAAGCCGGGGTCCTCAACGCTCCGGACCACCCGGTCCACGTCGATGTGGCCGTCCACCAGCTCTGCCAGGCTACTTCCTCCTGACACAGGGGGGAGGAGCGCGACCTCGACGCCGTCGGGGAGGGGCTCGTCGGGTCCGGCGATGTGGCCGTCCACGGCCAGGGCCAGGCGGGGCCAGAGGGGGGTGAGGGCGGGATGGTCGCGCTCCAGCCGGGCGCGCAGGTCGGAAACCCGGCTGCCGTCGGGCAGCTCCAGCTCCGTCTCGGTCGTGCCCAGGGCGTCGCCGGCGCTCGCGAAGGCGAGGAGGCGGATTTTCATGGAAGGGATGGTAGCAAACGGGGCGGCGGGTGCCGCCCCGTTTCGGGTAGAGGGTGGGATCAGCGGTCGGTGCGAGTGCCTGCCGGGGTCCGGACCGAATTCACGAACCGGTCGAACTCGGACTCCGCTCTCACTTTCTCCCATCCATAACGCTCCTGCAGGGAACCGACGAGCTTGTCGCGGTTGCCCTCGGAACGGTCGAGGTCGTCATCGGTGAGGTTGCCCCAGAAGCGCTTGGCATCGCCCTTGAGCTGCTTCCAGCGGCCTTCAAAAACGTCGTCCATCGCCATGGTGTGCTCCTTTCATGAAGTTATCGGTTTGGTGACGCGGCTGCGCACCTGACGAATACACTCCAGGTACAAAGCAAGATCCGGGCCGCCTGTCCCCATATAATCCCCCGCGCCGAAGGAGGAAACGTGGCGATCCTGGAGAGCAAGGTCAAACGGAACGAGGCATTCGAGCGCCAGGCCGAGCACTGGCGGCGGGAGGTGGAGCGGCTGCGCGAGGAGGAGGAGGTCCTCAAGCTCGGCGGCGGTCTCAAGGCCCAGGACAAGCAGCGCGCCCAGGGCAAGATGACCGCGCGCGAGAGGGTCGAGGCCCTCTGCGACCCGGGCGCACCGTTCCTGGAGCTTGGCCTCTGGGTCGCCTACGGTTTCTATGAGGAATATGGAGGCGCCCCCTCCGCCGGAGTGGTCGTGGGCATCGGCAGGATCCACGGCCGGGACGTGGTGGTGGTCTCGAACGACGCGACCGTCAAGGCTGGAGCCTGGTTCCCCCTGACCTGCAAGAAGGTCCTGCGTGCCCAGGAGATCGCCCTGGAGAACCGGCTGCCCATCGTCTACCTGGTGGATTCGGCCGGCGTCTTCCTCCCGCTCCAGGACGAGATCTTCCCGGACCGGGAGCACTTCGGCCGGGCCTTCTACAACAACGCCCGCCTCTCCGCCGAAGGGATCTTCCAGATGGCGGCGATCATGGGCTCCTGCGTGGCGGGAGGCGCCTACCTGCCGATCATGAGCGACGAGTCCCACATCGTGGAGGGGACCGGCTCCATCTTCCTGGCCGGCTCCCACCTGGTGCAGGCGGCCATCGGCGAGCGGATCGAGAACGAGGAGCTGGGCGGCGCCCTGGTCCAGTGCGACATCTCCGGCGTGGTAGACCACCGGCATCCCAATGATGCCGCCTGCCTGGAGAAGATCCGCAGCCAGTTCGCCCAGCTCGCCGCGGGTAATGTCGCCAATGTGGCTCCCTTCGCCCGGCGCGAGCCCGTGGAGCCGCTCTACCCGGCCGAGGACGTCTACGGCATCATGCCGATCGACCGCTCGCGGCCGTACGACACCCACGAGCTGCTGGCCCGGCTCCTCGACGGCAGCGAGCTGGACGAGTACAAGGCCACATACGGTCAGACCCTGATCTGCGGCACGGGGTGGATCGGCGGCCGGTCCGTGGGGATCGTGGCCAACCAGCGCTCAATCGTGCCGCGGAAGACCGGCACCGCCCCTTCGGACAAGGAGCTCCAGATCGGCGGCGTCATCTACTCCGACTCCGCGGACAAGGGGGCCCGCTTCGTGGAGCTCTGCAACCAGAAGAAGATCCCGCTCCTTTTCCTCCAGGACGTGACGGGCTTCATGGTCGGCAGCCGTGCGGAGAGGGGCGGCATCATCAAGGACGGCGCCAAGATGGTGAACGCCGTGGCCAACTCGACCGTCCCCAAGATCACGCTCTTCGTGGGCAACTCCTACGGCGCGGGCAACTACGCCATGTGCGGCAAGGCATACGGCCCGCGGTTCGTCTACGCCTGGCCCTCGGCATCCATCGCGGTCATGGGTGGAGAGCAGGCGAGCAAGACGCTGCTCTCGATCCAGCACAAGAACCGGGGCGCGGACGTCTCCGAGGAAGAGAAGCAGAAGCGTCTCCAGGAGATCCAGGCGCGCTACGCCGCGGCCATGAACCCCCGCTACGCCGCGGCCCGCCTCTGGGTGGACGCCATCATCGACCCGGCCCAGACCCGGGAGGTGATCGCCCGCTCGCTCGCGTGCGTTGCCATGAACCCGCACGTCCCGGAGTTCAGGACGGGCGTGCTGCAGACCTGATCCTTACTCGACACCTCATTCGAAATACCCGTTGACGTCCACGGCGATGTGCACCTGGCCGCTCCCCAGCACGGGGCGGGCCAGGATCACGCCGTCCGGCGACAGGGGGATGATCGCGTTGTTCGCCCGGCTCCTGCCCGCCGGGAAGTTGAGCGTGCTCGTCAGGGGCGGCAGCGGCAGGTCCGCGGGGTACAGGATGATGTGGCCGCCGCCCGTCGGATCGATCGCTGTGACGTTCAGCGACAAGGCCTGGGCCGTCACCGGGATGCCGCACGAGCCGGCCCCGGCCACGAGCCGTCCGGCTCCCGAGAGCAGGGGGCTCACCGTCCGGCTGTCGTAGACCCGGCAGGGGGCGACGGTATGGAAGTCGGCTCCGCGGGGGAAGGGCTCGCCGGTCAGGGCGAAGTAGAGCCAAGCGGTGGGCGCCAGGCCGTGCCAGCGCGAGGTCCAGACCCCGGCACCGGTGAAGTCGTCCGTCGAGCTGGGCATCGCGCCGTCCTCCCGCTGCTGAGCCAGGAGCTCGAGGACGAGGTCTCCCGCTCCGGGTCCGCCCGCGGCCGCATACTGCCCGGTTCCCTCGTTCCACAGTGACCAGGGGCCTCCCTGGCCGTCGAACCCGTGGACCTGCCCTCCCTGCGCGGGCAGGAGCAAGGTCTCCCGGGCGTAGGTGAGGGCGCGGAGCGCGTCCGTCCTCTCGCCGATCTCCCGCAGGAAGGGGGCGCCCCAGGTCTGGTTGTCCAGGTAGGGCACCCAGTCCCTCTGTAGGTCGGCCGGGTCGGTCCCCCGGCCTGCCTTGAAGCGCCCGGCGGTATCGTCCCAGTAGCGGGTCAGGAGGCAGTTCCGGAGGCCGTCGGCCTGGGCCGTGTACCCGGACATATAGAGCGCCCACCAAGTGTCGAGGGTTCCTTCGGTGTGGTCGATGACGAGGCAGCCGTCGCCCCCGATCCGGGTGACGAGCCAGTCGGCGCCGTCGTTCCGCGTGTCTTCGGCCTGGGCATGGGTGCCGCCGAAGCGGATATAGCGGTCCAGGGCGAACACGGTCCAGGCGATGTCCCCCTCCCAGATCTGCGCGCTCAGGACCGCCCCCGAGTCGCAGTCGCGGGTCCGGAACCAGGAGCCGTCGGAGTTCTGCTGGGCGGCCAGGAAGGCGACCAGGGCATCGGCCTCGTCCCACAGCCTTTCCCGCACGAAGACAATCAGGGCCAGGGCCTGGTCGTAGAGGTGGGAGATGCAGGCGGCCTCCTCCTCCCACGAGTCCACCAGGCCGGTGGGACGCTGGCGGCTGGCGATCCACTCCGCGGCTTGTTCGGCGGCGACGGGGTGGGCCGGGACGCGCTCGAACCCGGCCGGGAGGGTCCGCGCGTCGACGTTGAACGCGCCCAGGTTGTCGATGGCCACACTGCCGGTGCCGCCCACATCGTCCACCGGGTCCTTCACCACCGAGACGAAGACTGCTGCGACCTGAGACGGGTCGAAGGTCGTGCCCACCGTCCAGGGCTTCAGATGGCGGAAGGGGATCACGAGCTGTCCCCACCAGGAGCGCTGGGCGGGGTGGTGATAGCCGCGGGCGAAGACGTCGCCCCCGGGATTGATGAGCCCGACCTCCAGGGAGTTCCCCGCCGCCGATCCGCGCCAGTCAAGGCGGAAGTGGTCGAAGGCCGAGAGGTCGACCGCGGGGCTGAAGTCGCAGCGGATCTGGATCCAGTTGCCATTGCCCGTGCCCAGATCGTAATCGAGCTCTTTGGCCTGGCCGGTGTAGCCCGCGATGGTCTGGGTCGAGCCGCTTGCCGAGGGGTGCTGGACGACCTGGCAGTTGGAGGCCCCCTCGAAGTCGAGGAAGGTCAGGCCGGTCCGGAGGCTGAGGTCCCCCCACGGCTCGGGCGGGTCGTCCTGGGCGATCAGCCAGTAGCTCGCGGAGCCGCTCTCGCCCACGGTCCAACTCGCGGCTTCGGTGGAGCCGTCGGCCAGCCACGCGTTGACGTTGTCGTCGTTCGGGTTCATGGTCGGCGTGATGAACGCCTGGGCAGCGACGAGCCGGGCCGGGTCCAGGGCGTCGAGCGCGATCCGGACGTTGGGCGTGTTCCCCTGCCAGCTCGCGTCGTCGGTGTGGAGCACGTCGAGCCAGGTGCTCCCCAGCAGGGCTCCGGGGTTGAACAGCAGTGTGCCGGGAGGGACCGAGCCGAAGGCGAGCTGCCGCCGCTCCAGGGTGGAGTCGATCAGGCGGAGGGCGTCGCTGTCGTGGCAGTCCGTCAGGCCGCCGTCGCAGCCGGAGCCGATGAACATGGAGGAGACCTGGACGAGCTTGAGCCCCTGGGCCTCGGTCCGCCGCACCGGATCGATGGTGACCGGCGCCCTGGCCGTCCAGGTCTGGTCCACGTGCAGCCGGGTCTGGTGGTCGCGGGGTGCTGGCAGGGTCATCTCCCAGGTCACGTCGAAGTCGTGGTTCGTGCCCTCCGCGCTCATCCGGAGCGGTCCGCGGGGGAGCGAGGGCGTGTCGATCTCGAGGCCGGCGATGGCCGGGCTGTGATGGTAGGTCGTCCCGGAAGGCCAGTACCCGGGTCCGAGCACGAATGAGCTGCCGTAGGGGATGGGGTTACCCGGCGGATCGGCGTTCGGTTTGAGCCGCAGGAACCCGCTGGCGTTGACCACGACCACCTGGGGCAAGCCGGTCCCGTCGTCAGTTGTATGGTAGACGCGGACCATGGCCGCGAGCCCCTGGGGGACGCCGTCGATCTCGACGGCCGTTCGCTCGCCGAAGCTCGGGTCCTGCTCGCACAGGTCGATCGCCCATCCGCCCTTGGCTGGGTAGAGCAGCCGGCAACCCGTCTGGGCGGAGGCGGTCTCAGAGGCAAGGAGATAGAAGAGGACGGCAACAGCGGCGAAGCAAGGCGTGGAGAGGCGCATGGGGGGGACCTCCGGAAGGTCCCCCCATTTTAATACTTCTGGAAGTTTTGGGTGCGGCTCTACCCCGTATCCCACCGCTTGAGGATCATCTGGATCTCGTCCCGATGAGTGCTCTCGTCGCGGATCAGGTCGTCGAACTCGACGGCCAGGCCGTAGTGGCCGAGGGCCTCGGCCTGCTTGCGGCGGAGGACGTAGCGGTCGATGGTCTCGATCTCGTCCTCGAGGGAGTTGCGGAGCATCTCCTTGGAATCCCGGGCAGGTTTGACCGGCGCGGGCTGCGTCGTCGGGGTGCCGCCCAGGGCGACGATCTTGTCCGCGAGGAGCTGGGCGTGCCCGAGCTCGTCAGGGATCTCACTCTCGAAGAACTGCCGCAGCTCCATCCGCCACTGCCCCTGCACCTGGCTGGCATAGGTCCGGTAGCTGATGACGGCTGCGTATTCATGGGCCAGGTCCACGTTCAGCCCTTCCAGGAACTGCTCCTGGCTGACCTCGGCGGAGCCGGATGATTTTGTCTCGGTCTGCCGCTCGTTTTCCAATGTCGTCGCCATATCTTGATCCTCCTCTCCTTTCTCCTGTACTGCATGCAAGATCTTAACCCTGCCGCGCACCCTTGGCATGCAGCTCCCACACGCAGGGGGCGAGGTGAAGCCCAAACGGGGACAGGCTGTAACCACTGCGTACGCCTCCCACGCATCGGGAGCAGGCCATATCCGACGGGGACAGGACATGCCCTTGGCGTACACGCTCCACGCGCCGGGGACGAGGTCATACCCGGTGGGGACGGGCTGCCACTTTCGCGTGCGCGCCCCGCGCGCCGGGGAGTGGGCCATACCCGACGGAGACGGGACAACCCCCTTGCGTGCACGTCCTGCACGTCGAGGATGAGGTCATACCCGGCGAGGACAGGCCGTCCCCGTTGCGTGCGCGATCCGGGCTCCGGTATCCCTCGTGCTAGGCTTGCCCGGCTTATGAAGACGATCCGGATCGGCAATGGCCAAGGCTTCTGGGGAGACAACGTCGACGCGCCGGTAGAGCTGCTGCGCGGCGGAGAGATCCACTACATCGGCATGGATTACCTCGCCGAGGTGACCCTGTCGATCATGATGCGGCAGAAGCTCAAGGACCCGCGCTTGGGCTATGCCACCGACTTCATCGGATTCATCCGCCGCGTGCTCCCCGAGATCAAGGAGCGCAACATCCGCATTCTGGCCAATGCGGGCGGGCTCAACCCCCGTGCCTGCCGCGAGAAGATCTTCGAGGTCGCCCGCGAGCTCGGCGTCTCCGGCCTCCGGGTCGGCGTGGTGGAGGGGGACGACATCTTCCCCCGTATGCGCGAGCTGGTCGCCGCCGGCCACGAGATGAAGAACATGGACACCGGCGAGCCCCTGGCGCCCACGATCGACAAGGTCATGAGCGCCAATGCTTACCTGGGCGCCCGGCCCGTCTGCCAGGCCCTCGGCGGGGGCGCGCACATCGTGCTCTGCGGCCGGATCACCGACACCGCGCTGGCCCTCGCTCCCATGATCCACGAGTTCGGCTGGGCCGAGGACGACTGGGACCGCCTCGCCGCCGGCACCATCGCCGGCCACATCATCGAGTGCGGCGCCCAGTGCACCGGTGGCAACTTCAGCCGCTGGTGGGAGGTCCCCGACCTCTGGAACGCCGGCTACCCCATCGTCGAGGCCCGGGAGGACGGCACCTTTACCGTCACCAAGCACGAGGGCACCGGCGGCATGGTCACCGTGGACACCGTCTCCGAGCAGCTCCTCTACGAGATGGGCAACCCGCAGGAGTACATCACTCCGGACGTGGTCGCCGACTTCACTTCAATCCGGCTCGAGCAGGAGGGGAAGGACCGGGTCCGCGTCTCCGGCATCCAGGGCAAGCCCCGAACCCCCTTCCTGAAGGTCTCGGGCTCCTACCTCGCCGGGTACAAGACGAGCGGGCAGATCACGCTTTCCGGTCCCCGCGCCGTGGAGAAGGCCCGGCTTGCGTCCGAAGTGGTCTGGAAGCGGCTGGAGCGGGCCGGCGTCACCTTCCCGGAGGAGGACCGGAGTGTCGAGCTGCTCGGCACCGGCGACTGCCTACCGGGGGTCTTCGACCCCAGCGCCGATCCTCCGGAGGTCGTCCTCCGTCTAGGTGTGCGCGACGCCGATCCCGGCAAGGTGGAGCGCTTCGGCAAGGAGATCGCGCCGCTCATCACGGCCGGTCCTCCCGGCGTGACCGGCTTCGCGGGCGGGCGTCCCAGACCCCAGGAGATCATGGCCTACTGGCCCGCGCTCCTCGCCCGCGAGGAGGTCGAGAGCCGGATCGACGTCACGGTCGAAGAGGTATAAAGGTCTTCCATGAACTATCGCGAGGTCAGCCGCAAGCTTGCTCAACTCGGCTGTGAGGAGCTCCCCCGCCGGGGTGGCGGCTCCCACCGGAAGTGGTTCAACCCTTCGACCCAAAGGATCACTGTCGTGCCGGACTGGGGCGGCCACGACCTCAAGCTGGGTACCGTCCGGGCTGCGGTGCGGCAGCTCGGACTTACATGGGCGGATTTTGAGGAGCAGGACTAGGCGACGACGAGGGTTTCCAACCAGACAGGGCTGCTTTCTTCGGGCAATTGTGTGCTGGCAGGCAAGGAGCGGCCGAGGTCCTGATAAGCCTCGATGACGGCGGCGAGGGCATCCTGCACATTGGCCATTGCCTCACCGATCGTGTCGCCCTCGGTCACCAGCTCCGGCAGTACGGGCGAAGTGACCGTGAACCCGCCCTCGGGTTGAGGGGAGAGCACCAGCGGGAGCTTATAGACCATCCTTCGCCTCTCTCATCGACAGGCATGATATCTCATCCCAAGCAGGCAGGTTAGCCCCTCATGCTAGGCTGCGCAGCCTATGAGAGCCTGGTACACCGGCCTGCTCGCCGGTCTCCTCCCTGTCCTTCTCCTCGGCTTCGGCTACAGCGCCATCGCTGACCGCACCGTGTTCGTCCTCTGGGCCTTCGTGGTCGGAATCGCCTGGATCGTCCTGCTGCGCCAGGGGATGGAGGCGGGGTTGCGGAGGCCGCTGCTTGCCGGATGGCTCCTGCTGCTGCTTGCCGCGGGGCTCGCCGGGTTCGCCTGGCTGGAAGCGAAACATCATGAGTCTCTGGATCTCGGCTTCCGGGCGGTCTTGCCCGGTCTCTACCACCCCGTCCTGACCGCGCCGCGGACCGCTGGCGTGATTGCCGGACTGCTGGGTCTGGCTGGGCTGGCCGGCGTCGGAGTCGGTTTCCTGAAGAGAGAGGCGCGATGAGGAAGAAGGTCCGTCTGTACGAAGTGGCCAATGCCCGCTCGGGGGACAAGGGGGACGCGAGCAACGTCGGCCTGATTGCCAAATCCCCGGAGCTGTTCGAGGTGATTCGCGAGCAGGTCACCGAGGAGCGGGTCGGGCAGCACTTCCGCGAGGTCTGCCGCGGCGGAGTGGACCGCTACGAGGTCCCCAACCTGCTGGCGCTCAACTTCATCCTGCACGACTCGCTGGGCGGCGGCGGCACCGAGAGCCTGAAGACCGATGCCCAGGGCAAGACCCACGCCCAGGGGCTGCTCCAGATGGAGATCGAGGTCCCCGAGGAAGTACTGGAGGGGGTGCGGTGAACGACCGTCCCTACGAGCGTCTGGAAGTCCGGCGCGACCGCGACCTCCTCTGGGTCACCCTGAACGATGCGGACCGGGCCAATGCCCTCTCCCCCGCGATGATGGAGGAGCTGACCTCCCTCTATCGCACGCCGCTGCGCTCCGAGGGGATCCGCGCGGTGATCCTCTCCGGCGCGGGGAAGAACTTCTCGGCCGGGGCGGACCTGGGGCACCTCCGGTCGCTCCTCGACGCCAGTGAGGACGAGAACCTGCGCGACTCGCTGAGGATGCGCGACCTGTTCGAGGCGGTGCTGCGGCAGGACGCGCTGACCATCGCTCTCGTCCAGGGTGCCTGTGTGGCCGGTGGCTGCGGCCTGGCCACGGCCCACGACTTCGTGATCGCCGCGCAGGATGCCCGCTTCCTCTACAGCGAGGTGCGGATCGGCTTCGTCGCGGCCCTGGTGGCCACCTATCTGCCGTTGCGCCTCCGCGGCTCGGACATCCGTGAGCTGCTGCTGTTCCCCCGCTTCCTGGAGGCTCCCAGGGCGCTGGAGATCGGGCTGGTGAACCGCCTCTGTCCCGAGCAGGATCTGCCGCGAGTGGGCGAGGCGCTGGCCGCGGAGGTTCTGGAGACGGGAAGCTCGGAGTCGATCGCCCGTACCAAGCGGCTGCTCCTCGACATCCTCGGCCGGCCGCTCGACCAGGCCCTGCTCCACGCCGCCGGGGTCAATGCCGCGGCCCGGGGCACGGCCGACTGCAAGCATGGCATCGCCACCTTCCTGGAGACCAAGAAGCCCCCTCGCTGGAGAGATTGAGGCGGAGCTGTATGCGCCTGATCCTGTTCGACATCGACGGCACGCTGCTGGAATGCGGACCGCAGGTCCGGCCGCTCTTTGCCGAGGCTGCCGCCGAGGTCTTCGGCAGGAACATCAACATCGACCGTTATGACCTGGCGGGGCGGACCGATCCCCGGATCACGCTGGACCTCCTGACCGAGGCCGGTCTGACCGAAGAGGAGGTCCGGGCGCGCCTGCCCGAGATGAGGGCGATGTACGCCGGGAAGCTGGAGAAGGCGCTCGACCGGCAACACATGCGGCTGCTCCCTGGGGTGGCCGAGGCTCTCGAAACGCTCGGCCGGCGGAAGGATGTGGTCCTGGGGCTGGTGACGGGGAACTGGGAGCCCGGCGCCCGGACGAAGCTCTCCCGCTTCGACCTGAACCGGTACTTCGACTTCGGAGCGTTCGGTTGCGACGGGGTGGACCGGACGGATCTGCCGCCGGTCGCTCTGGAGCGGGCCGAGCAGAGGATGGGACGGCGCTTCCGTCCCGAGGAGACGCTGATCGTGGGCGACACGCTCCACGACGTGGCCTGCGCCCGCGCCCATGGCATCCCGGTCCTTGCCGTGGCCACCGGCCGGACGACCGCCGAGACCCTGCGGGAGGGCGGGGCGGACCGGGTGGTGGCAGATCTCACCGAGATCGCTGATTGGTAACTTAGGCCGCGCGACGCTCCGTGGGCCCGCCGGCCCTCTCCCACTCCACCATCCCGCCGGTCAGCTCCACCACCCGGCGGACGCCCAGGAACCGCAGCGCGAGACTAGCCGCCCGCATGGTGGGATCCTCGGGCTCCTCCGCGACGACGATGAACTCGGTCCGGTCGTCCGTTCCTTCGGGAAGGGCGGTGATCCCCTCCGGCGGAGCGGACAGCGCGCCGGGGATGTGACCGCGGTCGTATTGCTCCCGCGGGCGCACGTCGAGGATCCGGTAAGGCGGGAAGGGCGCGCGCAGCCTCCGGCGAACCTCCCCCGCGTGAGTCTTGAAGATCACACCATCGAAATGTGGGTCCATTTGGCCTCCTGGCTGGCGGATGCTATCTCACCAGGTGCCGCCGGAACCAGCGCTGGGTGGCGTTGAGGGCCTGGATGAGCTGGGGGGTGGGGCCGGCGAACGGGTGGCGGGCGCCGAAGGTATGGCTGGCTCCGGGGATGCGGAGCAACTCGCCGGTGGAGGCTTCGGCGAGCCGGTCCGCTTCGGCCACGGGGACGCTCTCGTCGTCCTCGCCATGGACGATCAGCCACGGGGCGCGGACGGAGCGGGCGGCGGCGAGGATGTCGAGATCGTCCCTGCTCTCCAGCTCCTCCAGGAGGCCGATCCCGAGGGCGAGCTGCTGTCCGGTGCGGGCGTTGACGACCGGGAGCTCTCCTTCGCGGCGCCAGGCCTCCTTCTGCTCGGGGGTATAGCGGTCGAAGCCCGCAACGGCCGCCCAGGTGACCAGGGCGCGCACCCGGTCTGCTGCCAGGATGGCGTTTCCGCCTCCCCGGCTGTGGCCGAAGAGCCCGAGGCGGCCGCGGTCCACCCGGCCGGGGGCGATGGCCTCGCCCACGGCCTCCAGGATGACGAGGAGGTCGGCGAGCTCGCGGCCATGGGTGTTGGCCCGGAAGGCGCCGGGGTCGCTCACGAGGTCGTCTCCCGGGAGCATTCCCGTGCCGGAGAGGTTGAAGCGGACCACGACGAAGCCCCGCTCGGCTAACAGGTGCGCCAGGTAGGGGAAGAACCCCCATTCCATAAACCCCTTGAACCCGTGGCAGACGATCACCGCCGGACGCTCGCCGGGCTCGTCGGGGAGGTCCACCAGGCCGTGAAGGGAATCGAGTTGGAAGGGGACGGTCTTGGTCATCGAGAGGATTGTAGACTGGCGTCATGATCACGACACCCATCGAGGAGGAGTACCGGGCTTTGCGGGAGGGCGCCGGCATCACAGAGCTCTCCTGGCGCGGAGGCCTGGAGCTCCTCGGCCCCGACCGGCTCCGCTTCCTCCACAACTATGTGACCTGCGACGTCAAGGGGCTGGCCCCGGGAATGGGCGCCTACGGTTTCTTCACCAGCCCCCAGGGGCGGATACTGTCCGACGCCGTCCTCCTGGCCCAGGAAGACCGCCTGTGGGTGGAGGTCGACGAGGACCAGAAGGAGCCGGTCGCCGCCCATCTCCGGAAGTACATCCTGGCCGACCGCGTGGAAGTCCGGACTTTGGACGACATGCGGCCGGTCCTGGTCCTCGGCCCGGGCGCCGAAGCGGTCCTCGGGACGGATCTTTCCTCGCTGGACGCGCCCTGGCGGCATGCCCGGATCACGGTCCATGGCACCGAGGTGGTTGTCCAGCGGCGGGGCCTGTCCGGCGTCCCGGCCTGGACGCTCTGGGTGTCCGCTTCCGAGGCGGTGCTGCTGGCCAAGCGGCTGGTCGCGGAGGGGGCACGGCCGGTGGGCTTCGAGGCGCTGGAGGTGCTGCGGGCCGAGGCGGGCATCCCCCGGTTCGGACAGGACTTCGGGCCGGACAACTTCCCCCAGGAGACGGGGATCGAGGAGGCGGTCAGCTACACGAAAGGCTGCTACCTGGGACAGGAGGTCGTGGCCCGCATCCACTACCGGGGGGGCGTGCAGAACGTCCTGAGGGGGCTTGTCTTCGATGAGGGCGAACCGCGGCAGGGCGCGGCGCTGATCCACGACGGACGGGAAGCGGGGAGGGCCACGACCGTGGTCCGCTCCCTCGCTCTCAATCAGATTGTGGGGCTGGGAATCCTCCACCGCCGGGTCGAGCCGGGCACGCGGGTGGCGGTCGAGGGCGGCGGGGCCGCCCTGGTCAGACCGTGAACGACGAGCCGCAGCCGCAGGTGCCCTTGGCCTTCGGGTTGAGGAACTTGAACCCGGCCCCGGCCATGCCCATGACGTAGTCGACCGTCGTGCCCTCGAGGTAGCGGGCGCTGATCGCGTCGACGTAGAGAGTCATTCCGTTCTGCTCGTAGACCCAGTCGTTCTCTCGCGCCTCGTTCTCGAAGTCGAGGGCGTATTCGAAGCCGCTGCACCCGCCGCCCCGGACCGCGACCCGGAGCCCGTGCGAAGGGTCGATGCCCTCCTGCTCGCGGGTGATCCTTGCCATCTCGGCGGCCTTGGCCGTCAGCAGGACCGGCGTGTCCGCGTGCGTATCGGCCTGCGATTCGACCTGGTGGTTGGGCGCGGTATCCGTCTCCGGCTGCACAGACTGCGTATTCTCCATGATGCTCCTCCTCCACTGAGGAAACAGGTGGGGCTGGGGTGGAATTTCACGCTATTCGCGGCCGGCTGTCAAATCGGGCGCGATATGATGGCCCCGTGCTGCGGGCCATCCTCTTTGATTTCAACGGCATCCTCGTCGACGACGAGCCCGTCCACCTGGAGATCTTCCAGCGCGTGCTCGCCGAGGAGGGGGTCTCGCTGACGGCGGAGGACTACTACCGCGACTACCTGGGTTTTGACGACCGGGGCTGCTTCGCGGCCGTGCTCCAGAAGGCGGGCGAGCCGGCCACGGTCCCCCGCTTGATGCGCCTGATCGCGCGCAAGGCCAGCTACTACCAGGAGAGGATGCGCCAGAGCGGCTACCCCTTCTTCCCCGGCGCGGTCGAGCTGGTCCGGGAGCTGGCCTCCTCGGGCCGCATGCTCGGCATCGTCAGCGGCGCCCTGCGCGAGGAGGTGGAGGGCGCGCTTCGCCAGGCGGGGCTGCTGGAGCGCTTCAAGGTCCTGGTGACCGCCGAGGACGTGAGCGAGGGCAAGCCCGACCCCGAGGGCTACCGCCGCGCCCTGGAGGAGCTCAACTCCCTGCCGCCGCTGCCGGAGCGGCTCTTCCACCCGCACGAGGTGCTCGCCATCGAGGACAGCCCGGCCGGCCTGTCGGCCGCGGCGGACGTGGGGCTGAGCACCCTTGGCGTGGCCCACACCTATCCGCCCGAGCGCCTGCGCGCTGCCGACGCCGTGGCCGGAAGCCTCCAGGGCATGAGCCTGGAGCGGCTGGAGCGGCTCCTCGCCGAGGCCAGCCGGAAGTGAGCCCGCTGGACCCCGGGGTCCGCCGCCAGGTCGAGCAGTTCGTCCGCCCCCTGTACGCGGGGCTCGACGGCGTCCAGACCTTCGGCCAGGTCGAGCGGCTCGCGGCCCGCATCCAGGCGATCCGCGGCGACCTTCCTGTCGACGAAGAGCTTCTCGATCTCCTGCTCCTGTTCCAGGGGGTGGTCGACCGGCTGGGCTCGCTGGCCCCGGGGGGACGGCTCGACCTCTTCCTCAAGGGGCTCGGACTGGGAGACGACCTCGTCCGCCGTGTGCGGACCGGGATCGGACGGGTCCGGGAAGAGCCTCGGGGGCCGGAAGAGGAGCTCGTCCACGACGCCCTGCTCCTGGAGTGGTCCGGCGTGGTGGCCACGGCCGAGCGCCTCATGGCAGCGGGGAAGAAGAGGACGCCCGTGGCCCGCGCGCTGGCGCAGCTCGACCCCGGCCCTGCGCCGGAGCGCTACCGCACTCCAAGAGCGAGGGAGCTGGGCGCGGGGCGGAAGCGGGAGGCCGAGCGGTGGATCGAGGAGCTGAGAAAGAAGATAACCGAAGAGGGGATCAACTAGGGATCAGTTGATGGGGAGCCTGCCGCCGAACCCTTCCTCGTACGTGTGGAAGAAGGCGACCGCCTGCTCCGGGAAGCGCCAGCAGTAGTAGCCGTCGCCATTGTCCCAGTCCACCAGCCAGAGCCCCTTGACCTCGCAGCCGATCGAGCTCACCTGCTGCGCCCAGGAGCTCACGATCTGCTGGTACTCGGCCTCCAGCTCCGGCCGGCGGTCGTCCATCTCGTCGAGGCTCCCGACCGTGGTGGTGAGCGACTCGATCCGGCGCACGGCCGCCGAGGTCAGGTCGCGCACGACCGGAAACGTTTCCAGAGCTTCGTCATAAGAGAAAATCCTTTTACTGCGCCGCTTTGTAGACATAAGACACAAATTATAACAGGGTCTTGGCGCCGGGGCCTACCTGCGGTAGATTGGAGGCTGGTGAACATCAAGGACAGCCCCACCGAGAGGTTGCGGGGCCACGTGGAAGTCGTTGCCGGCGGCATGTTCTCCGGCAAGAGCGAGGAGCTGGTGCGGCGCCTTCGGCGCGCGGCCATCGCCCGCCAGAAGGTGCAGGTCTTCAAGCCTGGTGCCGACACCCGCCACGAGCCCTGCCGACTGGTCACCCGCGACAACCGCGAGCTCGAGGCGGTCTCCGTCGCGTGCAGCTGCGAGCTGCGGCAGAAGCTCGACCCCGCCGTCGAGGTCGTGGGCATCGACGAGGCGCAGTTCTTCGACCTCGGACTGGTGGAGCTGGTGGGCGAGCTGGCCGACCGGGGAATGCGGGTGATCGTGGCCGGCCTGGACCTCGACTACCTGCGCCGGCCGTTCGGACCGATGCCGCAGCTCCTCGCCCTGGCCGAGTACGTGGACAAGATGCACGCGGTCTGCATGCGCTGCGGCGAGCCGGCCTGCTACAGCCAGCGCATCGCGGGAGGCAGCGAGCAGCTCCAGGTGGGGGATACGGAGTTCTACGAGGCGCGCTGCCGGGGCTGCTTCGAGCCCTTCGAGCCGGGCGTCTAGCTGTCCGGCTTCTCCAGCGGGACCGGCTGGTTGTCCTGGTCGACCTGGACGTAGACGACCTCGGCCTCGGTCACCTTGACCTTGCCCCCACCGCGGGTGCGGCGCTCCGCCTCGACCATGACCCGGACGGTGATGGAGGTCCGGCCCAGGCGCTTCGTCTCGGTATAGAAGCTGACCAGGTCGCCGACGAAGACCGGGGCGTGGAAGACCACCTCCCGCATGGCCACGGTGACCATCCGGCCGGTGATGTGGCGGTGGGCCTCCACCGCGCCGGCCAGGTCGATATGGGAGAGGATGATGCCGCCGAAGATCGTGCCCAGGGCGTTTGTATCCTTCGGCATCATGATGACGCGGATGGCGGGCTGCGTGGGTCCGCTTTCGCTCATGGCGCGCATGGTATCCTAACGCCGCCTCACGAGCCGTCCAACGACGACAAGATGCCGGAATCCGGTCCGCTCCCAACCCTCTCAGGCTCTCCGGGGCCGACCGACGCCGTTCTCCTGCGTCAGGTCCTGGAGCGGCGCCCGGAGGCGCTCTCCGAGCTGTACGACCGGCACGCTCCCACCCTCCTCGCCCTCTGCCGCCGCATCCTGGCTGGAGCCGCCGACGCCGAAGAGGTCCTGCAGGAGGTCTTCCTCCATGTCTGGAACAACGCCGGGCGCTACGACGCGGCGCGCTCCTCGGTCTCCACCTGGCTGGTGCTGATCGCCCGCAGCCGGGCCATCGACCGGCTGCGCAGCCGCAAGGTCGTGGAGCGGGTGCACGAGGCGGCGCATCTGGAGAGCCCTGGGGAGCATGCATCCCCCGAGGGCGTGGAATCCGTATTCCATCGAGAGAGGCGGCAGCGCGTGAAGGCCGAGCTGGACCGGCTGCCTCCCGAGCAGAAGCAGGTGCTGGAGATGGCCTTCTACGAAGGGCTCTCCCAGAGCGAGATCGCCGGCCGGGCGAATCTGCCGCTGGGCACGGTCAAGACGAGGACGCTGCTAGCCATGAAGAAGCTGCGGAGCGCGCTGCGGTCCGACATCCGGGAGCTGTTGTGAACGAAGAGCTCACCGCCGAGGACCGCACCATCCTGGCCGCCCTGGAGGCGCCCGGGGAGCCGCTCGCCTCCGGGGAGCCCTCCGATCCCTCCGAAACGGCCGAGATGATGGCGCGCCTCTACACCGAGGTGCTGGGGCTGCTCCCCTTCGAACTGGAGCCCGAAGCGCCGCGGTCGGAGGTCAAGGCGCGGCTGCTGGCCGCCGCCCGTGGCGAGGCGGCTCCGGCTGTTCCCCCGGCTGCTTCAGAGGCCATGGACGAGACCCAGGAAGTGGACCCCCGGCCAGCTCCCCTGCCTCCACCTGTCCAGACATCCCGTCCCGTCCTCTCGCGGGAGAGGCCGTCCGCCCCCCGCGTGGCCATGGTGTCGCGGCGCCGGAGCGTCTGGCCCGCGCTCCTGGCCGCGTCGTTGATCCTCGCCCTGGGCGGCCTCAGCGGCTGGCTCTTTCTGCGCCAGACCCGGATGGAGGAGACCATCGCCCGCCTGGAGAGCGATCTGGCGGCCGAGCGCCGGGAGCGGGGGCAGTCGGAGTCCGCGATGACCGGGATGCGATCCGCAATGGAGCGGATGCGGGTGAACTTCGCCATGGTGACCGCGCCGGCGGTGAAGGTGAGCCCGCTCCGGCCGGTCGACGGGCAGAGCCCGGCCCGCGGTACGCTCTTCGTGGCGGCCGACGACCAGCACTGGTACCTGGCGGTCCACGGCCTCCCCCCGGCCGCGCCGGACCGGGACTACCAGCTCTGGTGGGTGGCCGACGAGGGCAGGATGGTCAGCGGAGGGACCTTCGATCCCACCCCCGGGGAGAAGGTGGAGATGTTTTCAGAGACGATGCCCGAAAGGACCCAGGACGTGGTGATCACCCTGGAGCCCGAGGGGGGTGTCGAAGCGCCCACCGGCCCGGAGATCCTCCGGGGGGCGGGCGTCGTCTATCAGCTCTGATCCGCGCGCAACCTGACGAGGGTCTCGTTGAGTCCGACGAGCCGTTCACCCACCTTGACGAATCTCTCGCTAACCCCAATGAGCCGCTCGTTGAGGTCAACGAGCCTCTTGCCGGACTCGACGAGCCCCTCATCAACCCTGACAAGGCTCTCGTTGCCCCGCTGAGGCCTTCGTCGACCCTGATGAGACCTTCATCGGACTTGACGAGGCTCATGTCGAAGTCAACGAGCATCTCGTCAACCTTGCCGAGCTTCTCGTCGACCCTGATGAAGCCCTCGTTGAACCCGACGAGCCTCTTGTCAGACCCGACGAGGCCCTCATCACCCTTGACGAGCCTCTCGCAGGCTCGACGAGCCTCTCATCGACTCCGATGAGACCCTCGTTGCCCCCGACGAGGCTCTCGTCAGACTTGATGAGAGCCTCGCCCTCTCACCCGAAGCCTTGGCCTTCGCGCCTCGAAGCCTTGGCCTTCGCGTCGAGAGCCTGTCCCGTCGTACCCAAAGCTTGTGCCCTCTCGCCACGGGCCTTGAAGAGCCGCCGATAGGTTTCAACCGCGTACAGAGAGGCTGCCGAACAGCCCCGTCCCTTCCCCGTCTCCTCTCGTCTAGCGTTCCCTCCTTAAGGGCAGCTCGGAAGGATCGTGCCGGGTCTTCTCCCAGGTGTTTGCCGAGCTCGAGAAGCGCGCCGCCGTCTCCGTGAGCATGCCCTTGACCGAAGATGGCTGCATGCTCGGGCTTCAGCCTATTGTCGTGCCCGGCGTCGCGTCGATCCGCATCCGCCCCTTTCCTTGGTCGTCTTTCTGCGGTATCTTTGACGGAAGTCGGGAGGCTTCGTATACTCTGTCTGCTGCGGAGGCTTTGCATGACATGGACTGACATCCGCCGGCATTATCCTCATCAGTGGCTTCTGATCGAGGCGTTACTGGCGCATTCGGAGTCGGGACAACGGCATCTGGATGAACTGGCCGTCGTCGACGCGTTCCCGGACGGCGAGAGAGCTCTCCGTGCGTACTTGAGTCTCCACCGCGAGGCCCCGATCCGGGAGCTTTATGTGGTCCATAGCGACCGTGAAGATCTGGAGATCACCGAACGTGCCCTGCCGGGTCTCCGCATTGCCGGATGAAGATCCGGGTGGAGCAGGGCTTGGCCTATGTGGAGGCAGTCCTGACCTTCCGAAGGCGAAGCCTCCGCATCGTCAACACAATCCTCGATACAGGCTCAGCGAGCACGATCTTTTCCGCCGATAGGTTGCTCGAAATCGGTGTCGTGCCGGAACCTTCCGATGCCCTCCGCCGGCTTCGAGGCGTGGGCGGAACTGAGTATGCGTTTACCAAGAGTCTGGACCTCCTTGCCATGGACGAAATGAAGGTCCTCGACTTCGAGATTGAGGTGGGAGCGATGGATTACGGCTTCCCCGCGGATGGCATCCTCGGATTGGACTACCTCCTGCGGATCGGTGCGCTCATCGACCTGCGGCGTCTCGAGCTTCGCGGGTCGATATCCCAGTAGTAGGCGGCAATCCACCTCCCCTCTGACAAGCCTCTCCAAGCGGACGGAAAAACCTCGGCAGCGGTGCTCCGTATTGACTACGGACAGGAACGCTCGTCTGGACTCCGCTGATCCTCTGAAAGGGGAAGTAGCTCCTATGCGCACTTCGGCTCGATGGCTGTCGCGGACGATATGGCTCGGCCTTCTGGCGCTCCTGCTTCCCGGCTCGTCTGCGTCCGCCCAGAGGCCGCCGGACATCCCCCTGAATGCCGGGATGAACCGGGAGATCGTCGAGGGCGTGCTGAAGGCGATCGACAGGTATTACGTCTCACACGAGGTCGCCAGGAAAATCGACGAGAGCCTGCGCCGGCGGTTGCAGGCCGGCGAGTACGACAGGATCACCAGCGCTTTCGATCTGGTCGACGCGCTCGACGCGCATATGCAGGAAGTCAGCAAGGACAGGCACTTGGCCATGGGCTACAGCCACAGGCCTGAGCCCCTCGACGAGGGCAATCCGTTTCCCCCGGAAACTCCGCAGGAACGGGAGGAGGCACGGACGGCTGCAATCGAGGCGAACTTCGGCTTCGAGAAGGTGGAGAGATTGCCGGGCAACATCGGCTATCTGGACATACGGAAGTTCATCCGCCCGGAGCTCAGCGGGGACATGACCGGGGTCGTCATGACCTTCCTTGCGAATACCGACGCGATGATCCTCGACCTTCGGAACAGCCAGGGCGGCTCGCTGGACATGGTTGTCTTCCTGGCCAGCTACTTTTTCGGCGGCGACGAGCCGTTCCATCTCGGAGGCATGTACAGCCGCGCGGAGAACATGACGCAGCAGTTCTGGACGTCCCCTTACGTGCCCGGCCGCCGCTACCGCGACAAGGACCTTTATATCCTTCTGAGCAAGAAGACGTTCTCCGCGCCCGAAGGCTTCGCCGCTTTCCTTCAGCATCACAAGCGCGCGACCGTCGTCGGCGAGCGGACTGCCGGCGGAACGCATCCAGGAAGGTTCGTCCGGGTCCACCCGAACTTCGCCGTCTTCGTCCCGATGGGGTGGCCGGTCTACCCGGCCGGCACGCCTGCCTTCCCGATCGGCAGACCCGTCTATCCGGCCAGCAAGGCGGATGAGAGGGGAACGGGTGTCACGCCGGACCTGGAGCTTCCGGCGGACCAGGCACTGAAAGCAGCCCACCTTGCGGCCGTGAAGCGGAAGCTGGAAAGAGATCCCAGTCAGAAGGAGCGCTTGGAGCCGATCCTGGACGGACTGAAGAAGGAGCTGGAAGCCCTGACGCCCAGACCGTAGGGCCGCGGGAGAAAGGATCTGCCACCAGGGCTCCCTCACGGCTTCGTGAACTGCGTCGGACCATAGATGGTCGCGACGCACGAGGTATCGAGTTCCTGGACCGAGGCGCGGTCGAGGAACTCGCGGAGCAGGTTGATCATGCACTCCCCGCTGACGCCGTGACTGCCGCGGGGGACGACCACGTGCAGGCGGTTCGTCATGAAGCGTGACGCCTGGTTCGCGAGGTCCGGCGGGGTGACCGGATCGCGCTCGCCGGAGACCAGCAGCACGGGCACGTCCGAGCGGACCGGCGCGTGGGTGTCCGCCGCGATCCTGGCCCTCGGCCAGACCTTGCAGACGGCCTTCTGCTGGCGGATGCGGTAGTCGCCGAGGTAGGTCCCCGCGGTCTTCTCGCGGATCCTCTCCTCGGTGATGAACGGCAGGTCCTCGGCGCAGGAGACCGAGAAGTTCAGACCCCAGTCGATGCCGTCGGTGATGTTCAGGCGGCGCTCGATCGCCATCCGGATGAGCGGCTCGAAGTCGCCCTGGGCGGCTTGGCGGATCTGGAGCGGCAGGCCCGCCGCCGCCTCGCCGTACATCAGGAAGCGCATGCTCTCGGCGACCAGGCCCCAGGTCGGTTGCACCTCCTGCTTCTCGTTCGTACGCGGGTTGGTGACGGTCACGGTCACGCCTTGCTCGATCCGTTCCCGGACCGCCTTTAGGTCCGCCCGGGTGTCGGGGAAAGCGGCCCGGCACTCGGGCTGCGCGGCGCACTCGGCGAGGAGCAAGTCGAGCGCCCGCTGGCCGGCGGCGGCGTGCTCCACGGGGAGGTACACGTCCAACCCGGTCGTGCCAACGAGCACCACGCTCCGCACCGTCTCCGGGTGCCGGCGCCAGTAGACCATGGCGCTGCGCGTGCCGTACGAGCCGCCCTCCAGGTTGATCTTGCCGTAGCCGAGCCACTGGCGGACCTCGTTCAGGTCGTCCGCGAAGGCGGCCGTGGTGTACTGGGTCAGGTCCGCGACCTTCTCCAGCTTTTCGCGGCACTTCTCGACCGCACTGATCGGGAACATGTCCCCGGTGGCGAGGCGGAGGTCGAGCGGCTCGCCGTAGAAGTCACAGTGGAGAGGGTTCGAGCCGCCGGTGCCGCGCTGGTCGACCAGCACCATGTCCCGTTTCTGGGTCAAGGGGCTCCCGGCGAAGCCGGGGGCACTCCCCGCGATCCCCTGCCCCGGGCCGCCGCCGAACTCGAAGATCGGATCGGGCTTGTCCGGTCCCGTGGCGGGCTCCGTGGCCGGGAGAATGACGATGTTGAGGCCGATCTTCCTGCCCTGTTTCGTTTCGCGGTTCTCCCAGACGGGATAGGTGGCGCAGAGCACGTCCTGGTCCAGCCCCGGCACCCGGCACGGGTAGGGTTTGGTCTCGACCGCCGCGACCGGAGCGGTGGGAGCCGGCCTGGTGAACTGCGTCGGTTTCGATTCGCTCACGGCGCACGAGGGCTCGAGCCCCC
Source organism: Thermoanaerobaculia bacterium (assembly GCA_035556715.1). Classification (GTDB taxonomy): domain Bacteria; phylum Acidobacteriota; class Thermoanaerobaculia; order Multivoradales; family UBA5704; genus DATMER01. The sequence goes on along the minus strand of DATMER010000024.1, from coordinate 21,937 downwards.
GGACCGAGGCGCGGTCGAGGAAATCGTTGGTCAGCTTGTCCCTGCACTGTCCGCCGCCGCCATGGGCGCCGCGCGGGATGACCACGTGCAGGCGGTTCTTCATGTGGCGCGAGGCCATCTCGGCCATCTCCGGCGGGGTGGCCGGGTCGCGCTCGCCGGAGACCAGCAGCACGGGCACGTCCGAGCGGACCGCCTCGTGGATGTTCGCCGGCACCTTGCCCCGCGGCCAGATCTTGCAGACGTCCTTCTGCTGGCGGACGCGGTAGTCGCCCAGGTAGGTCCCCGCGGTCTCGCGGCGCGTCATCTCCTCGGTGATGAACGGCAGGTCCTCGGCGCAGGTGACCGAGAAGTTCAGGCCGTTGTAATAAAGCCGGCCCTCGAAGCCAACGGTGAGGTCCAGGCGGCGCTCGATCGAGGCCTGGACGAGCGGCGCGAGGTCGCCCTGCGCGGCGTTCCGGAGCAGGAGCGGCAGGCTCGCTCCCTCGGGGCCGTACAACGCGTAGCGGATGCCTTCGGCGACCAGGCCCCAGGTCGGCCGCACCTCCTGCTTCTCCCCGGTGCGCGTGTTGGTGACGTTCGCGGTTACACCCTTGTCGATCCGTTCCTTGAGCGCCTTCAGGTCCGCCCTGGTGTCGGGGAACGTGGCCCGGCACTCGGGCTGCGAGGCGCACTCCTCGAGCAGCAGGTCGAGCGCCCGCTGGCCGGCATACGCGTGGCGCAGGGGGAGGAAGAGGTCCAGCGGGGCCACGGAGGTCAGCACCACGCTCCGCACGGTCTCCGGGTGCCGCTGCCAGTAAACCTGGGCCGCGCGCGAGCCATACGAGCCGCCGATCAGGTTGATCTTGCCGTAACCGAGCCACTGGCGCACTTCGTTCAGGTCGTCCGCGAAGGCGGCGCTGGTGTACTGGCTCAGGTCCGCGACCTTCTCCAGCTTCTCGCGGCAGCTCCTGACCGCGTCGGCCGGGAACAGTTCCCCGGCGGCGAGGCGGAAGTCGATTGGATTGCCGTAGAGGTCGCAGTGGAGCGGGTTCGAGCGGCCGGTGCCGCGCTGGTCGACCAGCACGATGTCCCGCTTCCGGCGGTCGATCCCAGCCCACTCCCCGACCTCCCCGACCGCCTGCCCGGGGCCGCCGGCGATCTCGAAGACCGGATCGGGTTGCTTGTCCGGTCCGAGGGCCGGGAGGATGACGATGTTCAGGCCGATCTTCCTCCCCTGCCGGGTCTCGCGGTTCTCCCAGACGGGATAGGTGGCGCACAGCACCTCCTGGTCGGACCATGCCACCTTGCACGGGTAGGGCTTGACCTCGACCGCCTCGACCGGACCGGCGGGGGCCGGCGATTCACCGTGCGCCCACGAGAAGGACAGCGACAGACAGATGAAGAGGGCGGCGCGGATCGACTTCATGGACAGACTCCTCCCAGGTAAGATCCTCCTCCCCTACGCGTCATCGCTCTCTTTGTTGCAGGGGAGTGGCTGTGCAAGAATCCAGGTGTTCTCTGAAAGAATAGGGAGCCTGAAAATGCCTGGGATCTTTCGCGTGTCTCGCCCGAGCCTGACGCTCATCGCGCTGATCCTCCTTCTGAGCAGTGGGGTCCACGCTCAGCAAGCTCCGCCGTACCGGGTTGGCGGCGAAGTTACCCGGCCGGAGAAGATCTCCGGCGTATCTCCGGTCTACACGGAGGTCGCCCGCAAGGCCAGGGTGATGGGCGTCGTGATCGTGGAGGCGGTCATCGACGAGCAGGGGAGCGTGACGGAGACCCGGGTCCTCAAGGGCCTGCCCATGGGGCTCGACCGGGCCGCCGTGGAAGCTGTCGAGACCTGGAAGTTCAAGCCCGCGACCCTTGAAGGAAAGCCGGTCCCGGTCTATTACATCCTGACGGTGAACTTCCAGCTCGACACGACTTCAACATCGGACCTCTTTTCGGGGCGTTCCTGCAGAAGAACCCCGAATTCGGGGAGCTCGTGCGGGGCAGGCGCTACCAGGAGGCTCTGGCTCTCCTGGATGGCATGAGTGCCTCGCCCGAGGTCCGCCTCGCCCGCTCCTATGTCTTCCTGGGGCTCGACAGGCTTCCCCAGGCGTGGGAGGAGGCGCAGGCCTACGACGGCCCCGAGCACGTACGAGATCCTCAGCGCGGTCGCCGACGCCGCCCAGGACCGGGTGTCCCGGGAAGAGGAAGAGGATGAGGATGAGAAGGTCCAGGCCGAGGTCATCGAGATAGGGCTCCAGGCCGCGGGCCGGGCGCTGAAGATAAGGAAGGACGATTACATGGCGATCGCCGCCAAGAGCCAGTTGCTCCGGGAGAAGGCGGAGCTGACGCGCGACGAGGGGGAAAGGCGGGCGTTGCTCATCGAGGTGGGCAAGCTTCGGGAGCGAAGCGCCGAGCTGCGGCACAGTCTCGAGGCCACCAGGCCGGAAAAGATCTCGGGCAACCCTGCGGAGCTCACGGAGACGGCCCGCAAGGCCGGGATCACGGGCGTCGTCATCATCAGCGCGGTCATCGACGAGGAGGGGAACGTCGTGGACGCCCGGGTCGTCAAGGGCCTGCCCATGGGGCTGGACCAGAAAGCGCTGGAGGCGGTCCGGACGTGGAAGTTCAAGCCGGCCACCGCCTTCGGAAAGCCCGTCCGGGTCAGCTACACGATGACCGTGTCGTTCCAGTAGCCGGCCGTACCGTCCTTCCGAGTCCGGATCTTCCTTTCATCGTCTTCCCACGGTATCTTGGGGGGCGGCCATGCACACGATCTTCAAGGACTTCACCTTTTCCGCCGCCCATGCCATCCGGGGTCACACCCGGGGGTGCCAGAACCTGCACGGGCACAACTACCGGGTGCGGGTTCACCTGAAGGCCGAGCGGCTGGACGAGCTGGGGATGGTCCTCGATTTTGCCGACGTGAAGGAGATGATGCAGGAGATCCTCGGGCCGTTCGACCACCGGGTGATCAACGACATTCCGCCGTTCGACCGGAGGAACACCACGGCCGAGTTGTTGAGCGAGTACGTCTTCGAGGAGGTCGCCCGTCGGCTCGGCAGCCAGGACCGCGTCCGGGTCTCGCGGGTGGAAGTCTGGGAGAATGATACCGCCTGCGCCGTATATGAGGCGTAAACTCTGGTAGAATCGAGAAGTGACCGCTCGTCCCGGGCGCGAAACTTTTTGCCGCATTGGGACGTAGCACTGCCTGTACCCACATCCTGAAGGGAAACCAGGGTGGTTGGGCTCATCAAGGACGGAGAATGACTCCCGAAAAACCCTCTCTCGAAGGGCTGCGCATCGATCGCAGCGGGGTAAACGAGCGTAGCGGACCCAGTTGGAAGCTGTGGCTGTCGCTGGCCGTCGTGGTGCTCGCCGTGGCGGGCGCCGCCTGGGCCTGGCTCCAGATCCCGCGGGCGGTCGAGGTGCGCACCGCCAACGCCCGGGCCGTCTCCGCCGGGGGCGCGGCCGGTGCCGTGCTGGACGCATCCGGCTATGTCACCGCCCGCCGCCAGGCGACCGTCTCCTCCAAGATCACCGGCAAGGTGACCGAGATCCTGGTGGAGGAGGGGATGGAGGTCCGCGAGGGTCAGGTCCTCGCCCGCCTGGACGACATCACGGCCCGCAAGGAGCTGGCCCTGGCCGAGGCCCAGGCAGCATCGTCCCAGCGCGGTCTCCAGGAGACCGAGGTCCGCTTGCGCGAGGCGCGGCTCAACCAGGGGCGGATGCGCGACCTTCGCGAGAAGGGGATCACCACCCAGGCGCAGGCCGATACCGCCGACGCCGAGGTCGACTCGCTTGCTGCACGGCTCGAGGTCCAGCGCCAGGATGTCGAGGTGGCCCGCCGGCAGGTCGCGCTCTACCGCCAGAGCCTGGAGGACGCGGTCATCCGCGCCCCGTTCTCCGGCGTGGCCATCACCAAGGATGCGCAGCCCGGCGAGATGATCTCCCCGGTGTCGGCCGGCGGCGGCTTCACCCGCACCGGCATCTGCACCCTGGTCGACATGAGCTCGCTGGAGGTGGAGGTGGACGTCAACGAGGCCTACATCAACCGCGTGCGGGACGGGCAGCGGGCAGTGGCCGTGCTGGACGCCTATCCGGACTGGGAGATCCCGGCCCGGGTCATCACCACGGTGCCGGCCGCCGACCGCCAGAAGGCGACGGTCAAGGTCCGCCTGGGTTTCGACCAGCTCGACCCGCGCATCCTCCCGGACATGGGGGTCAAGGTCTCGTTCCTGAGCGATGAGCGGCCGGCCGAGACGCCAGAGGCCCGGCCGAAGGTCCTGATCCCCCGCGCCGCCGTGCGGAAGGGGCTGGGCAGCGAGCACGTCTTCGTCGTCCAGGGCGACCACGTGGAGCGCCGGGCGATCAAGACCGGCCCGGCCACGGGCGAGGAGGTGGCGGTGCTCTCCGGCCTCTCGGGCGGCGAGCAGGTCGTCGTCGAAGGCCCCGAGCAGCTCGCGGACGGCTTCAAGGTCACGGTGCGCAAGGAGTCCTGATCCGGACACCGGATCTCACGAGGAGACAAGGAAATGTCGGAAGCTTTGGTGCAGGTCAGGGACGTCCACAAGGTCTATCACCGCGGGTCCGAGCGGCTCGACATCCTGAGCGGGCTGAGCCTGGAGATCCCCAAGGGGGACTTCCTGGCGCTCATGGGTCCCTCGGGCTCGGGCAAGAGCACCCTGCTCAACCTGATCGGCGGGCTCGACCGGCCGACCTCGGGCTCGGTGGTCGTGGCCGGCGAGCCCATCGACCGGCTGTCGGAGGGCAAGCTCGCCCAGTGGCGCGCCCGCCACATCGGGTTTGTGTTCCAGTTCTACAACCTTCTGCCGGTGCTGACCGCGGAGAGGAACGTGGAGCTGCCGCTGCTCCTGACCCATCTCTCCAAGGCCGAGCGGAGGAAGCACGTGTCCACGGCCCTGGCGATGGTGGGGCTCGCGGACCGCTCGGGGCACTATCCGCGGCAGCTCTCGGGCGGCCAGGAGCAGCGCGTGGGCATCGCCCGCGCCATCGTCACCGATCCGACGCTGCTGCTCTGCGACGAGCCGACCGGCGACCTCGACCGCAAGTCGGGCGATGAGATCCTGGACCTCCTCCAGGCGCTCAACCGCGAGCATGGCAAGACCATCGTGATGGTCACCCACGACCCGCACGCCGCGGCCTGCGCCAAGCGCACGCTCCACCTCGACAAGGGGGCGCTCACCCAGGAGGCGGCGGCATGAAGTTCTTCCCGCTGATCTGGAGCAACCTCAAGCGCCGGAAGGTCCGCACGGTCTTCACGCTGCTGTCGATCTTCGCCGCGTTCTTCCTGTTCGGCTATCTCGCGGCGATCCGCGTCGCCTTCAGCATGGGAGTGAACGTGGTGGGGGCCGACCGGCTGTCGGTGATCCACAAGACGGCCATCATCATGCCGCTGCCGGTCTCCTACAAGGAGCGGATCGCGAGCGTGCCCGGGGTGGAGGCCGTGACCTTTCTCAACTGGTTCGGCGGCGTCTACCAGGACCCGAAGAACTTCTTCCCCCAGATGGCGGTGGACACGGACACGATGTTCGACCTCTACCGCGAGATGGTCGTGCCCAAGGAGCAGCTCGAGGCCTGGACGGCGGACCGGACAGGCGTGATCGTGGGCAAGGCGACCATGGAGCGGTTCGGCTGGAAGCTCGGGGACCGCGTCCCGATCCAGGGGACGATCTACCGCAAGCAGGACGGCTCGCCGCTCTGGGAGTTCACGATCCGCGGCGTCTACACCGGGCGGGAGAAGGAGGTCGACACCTCCGGCTTCTACTTCCACTACGACTACCTGAACCAGGCGTCGAGGGGCGGGGACCTGGGGTTCGTCGGCTGGTACGTGATCCGGATCGCCGATCCGGCGCAGGCCGCGGAGATCTCGAAGAAGATCGACTCCCTGTTCGCCAACTCGCCGGCGGAGACCAAGACGCAGACCGAGAAGGCTCTCGCGCAATCGTTCGCGAACCAGGTGGGCGACATCGGGCTCATCCTCACCAGCATCATCGCCGTGGCGTTCTTCATGCTGCTGCTGATCGTGGGCAACACGATGGCGCAGTCGGTGCGCGAGCGCACGAACGAGCTGGCGGTGCTGAAGACGCTGGGCTTCTCCCACGGGCAGGTGCTGGGGTTCGTCCTGGCGGAGTCCTGCCTGCTCGCGCTGCTCGGCGGCGCGATGGGGCTGGGCCTCGCCTGGGTGCTCATCACCTCCGTGGGCGATCCGACCAACGGCCAGCTCCCGGTCTTCTTCCTGCCCGGGAAGGATGCGGTCCTGGGGGCCGCGGTCGCGATCCTGTTCGGGCTTGCCACGGGCGTCCTGCCCGCCATGCAAGCCATGCGGCTGCGCATCGTCGACGCGCTGAGGAGGGTCTGACCATGTTCAATGCGCTCTCTCAGGTGGCCACGGTGACCTGGCTCGGTCTGCGGACCGTCGGCCAGCGCCTCGGCTCTTCCCTGGCCACGATCTTCGGCGTCATGGGCGTCGTGGGCGTGCTGATCGTCGTGCTCTCCATCGGCGAAGGCTTCCGCCGTGCCCTGGTCTCGTCGGGATCGGACGACACCGCCCTGGTGCTGCGCAGCGGCAGCGACAGCGAGATGACGAGCGGCCTCCTCCGGGACCACACACGGATCGTCGCCGAGGCGCCGGGCGTGCTGCGCGGCGCGCAGGGGCCGGTCGCCTCGGCCGAGCTCTACGTGGTGGTGGACGTGCCCAAGCGCTCGACCGGGACGGACGCCAACGTGCCGCTGCGGGGGGTCCAGCCCGCGGCGTTCCAGGTCCGCGACGAGATCGAGATCGTCGAGGGCCGCGTGTTCCAGCCGGGCCGCAACGAGATCATCGCGGGCAGGTCCGCGGCGTCCGAGTTCGCCGGCCTGGAGGTGGGGAACAAGAAGCGCTGGGGCGGCGTCGAGTGGACGGTGGTAGGGATCTTCGAGGCGGGCGGCGGCCTGTCGGAGTCGGAGATCTGGTGCGACGTCGGGGTGCTGCAGCCGGCCTATCGGCGCGGCAGCACGTTCCAGGCGGTGTACGCGAAGCTCGAGTCGGCGGCGGCCTTCGACGGCTTCAAGGACAACCTCACCACCGATCCGCGGCTCGACGTGAAGGTGATCCGGGAGTCGGAGTATTACGAGGCGCAGTCGCGGACCCTGCACAGCATCATCACCGGGCTCGGCGTCTTCATCGGTCTGGTGATGGCGATCGGCGCCACGTTCGGTGCGCTCAACACCATGTACTCCGCGGTGGCGACGCGCACCCGCGAGGTGGCCACGCTGCGGGCGCTCGGCTTCGGGGCCGGCCCGGTGGTCGTCTCGATCCTGGCGGAGGCGCTGTTCCTCTCCCTGGTCGGCGGAGCGCTCGGCTCGGCCGTGGCCTACCTGGGCTTCAACGGCTTCCGCGCGGCGACGATGAACTGGTCTTCCTTCAGCCAGGTGGCGTTCCAGTTCGCGGTGACCCCGCCACTGATCGCGCTGGGCACGGTGTTCGCACTGGTCATCGGGTTGATCGGCGGGCTCTTTCCGGCCATCCGGGCGGCGCGCATGCCGGTCGCCACGGCGCTCCGGGAGCTTTGATACAATCGCCGCGGCGCCACAGGCCCCCTCCGCGGCCTGGGACGACCTCTTAGGGAGACCCGAAATGTCTCAGCAGACGACTGACGCCACGACCGCCACGGTGGCCGTGGAAGCCCCTCCCGCCGCTCCGGCGCCCCCGGCTTCGGGTAATACTGCCCGGCTGGTCCTGGACGGCAAGGAGATCGAGCTGCCCGTCGTGGTGGGCAGCGAGGGAGAGACGGGCATCGACATCTCGCAGCTCCGGGCGAAGACCGGGGCCATCACTCTCGACCCCGGCTACGGCAACACCGGGGCCTGCGAGAGCTCAATCACGTTCATCGACGGCGAAACGGGCATCCTGCGCTACCGCGGCTATCCCATCGAGGAACTGGCGGGCCAGGCCCGGTTCTCCGAGGTCTGCTACCTCCTGATCTACGGCAAGCTGCCCAACCAGCAGGAGCTCTCGGCGTTCGAGCAGCGGCTGACGTACCACACGCTCCTCCACGAGGACATGAAGAAGTTCTACGAGGGGTTCCCGGCGAGCGCGCACCCCATGGCCATGCTGTCCTCCATGGTGTCTTCGCTCTCGGCCTACTACCCGGGCGAGGCCGATGTCGACCTCAACATCGCCCGGCTGCTCGCCAAGGCGGCGACGATCGCCGCGTTCTCTTACAAGAAGAACGTGGGGCAGCCGTTCATCTACCCGCGCAACGACCTCTCCTACTGCGCGAACTTCCTCTACATGATGCACGCGGTGCCGGCGGAGCCCTACAAGTTCCGGCCGGTGTTCGAGCGCGCGCTCGACCTGCTGCTGATCCTGCACGCCGATCACGAGCAGAACTGCAGCACTTCGACGGTGCGCATGGTGGGTAGCAGCCAGGCGAACCTGTTCGCCTCGATCTCGGCAGGCATCTCCGCCCTCTGGGGCCCGCTCCACGGCGGCGCCAACCAGGCCGTCATCGAGATGCTGGAGCGCATCCGCGACGACAAGGGTGATTACAAGAAGTACGTCGACATGGCCAAGGACAAGGGCTCCGGCTTCCGCCTGATGGGATTCGGCCACCGGGTGTACAAGAACTTCGACCCGCGAGCCCGCATCCTCAAGAAGATGGCCGACGACGTGCTGGACGAGCTGGGAATCGACGATCCGCTCATGGACATCGCCAAGCGCCTGGAGGAGGTCGCGCTGCACGACGACTTCTTCATCTCCCGCAAGCTCTACCCGAACGTGGATTTCTACAGCGGGATCATCTACCGCGCTATGGGCATCCCCACGAACATGTTCACGGTGCTGTTCGCCCTCGGGCGGATGCCCGGGTGGATCGCCCACTGGCGGGAGATGCGGGACGATCCGAGCACGCGGATCAACCGCCCGCGCCAGGTCTACACCGGCGCGACCGAGCGGCCGTTCGTTCCCATCGAGCAGAGACAGTAGCCAGGGAAGGTCCGGTGTGGACTCCCTCTCCCCCGGCACGGGGGAGAGGATTGGGGAGAGGGGGAACGGGATCAACCCCTGTGAACGAAGTCGTGCAGCTTGTCCTGGATGCGGTCTCGGAACCGCTCCACGCGGTCCCAGATCGCGGGCCAGCGGCGGAAGGCCTTGCGCATCAGCTCATAGGCGATCTCGCTCGCCACCGAGAGGATGGCCGCGCCGATCACGATCGTCGCGATTCCCTGGATGCCGGGGAGCACCAGCCCGGCGATCCCCACCAGCACCACGATCCAGCCGACCAGCAGGACCACGATCCGGAGCCAGAGGGGGAGCGGACGGCGCAGCCGGTGGCGGCGACGGATCTGGGTATCTTCCACGAGCGGGGGGACGGCCACGGGTCCAGCCGCCGGCTCCGGAGGTGTCTCCTCTTGCCGGGGTGAGCTTTCGGGAATCTCGGAGTAGATCTCAGGCACACTCATACAGCTCCCTTCAGCCCAGAGAACTGTGCATCTTCCGTACCTGTTCCCATCCCAGGACTGGACTGGAGACAGTCTAGCACCAGCGGTTGACAAACAGGACCGGTGAGGTCCAGAATAATCCTGGAATTTGAGACCAAGTCTCAAAAGAGCTGAGCGAGGTCAGAACCGACATGTCCGATGCCCGCGAACGGGATCGCTTCCTCCAATTCTTGCGCAGCCGGGGGCATCGTGTCACCCAGGAGCGGCTCGCGTTGTTCGAGGAGATCTTCGCGCAGCACAAGCACATCGACGCGGAGGAGCTGCTCGGGGCCATGAAGACCCGCGGTCTCAAGATCTCCCGCGCCACGGTGTACCGCAACCTGGACCTGCTCGTGGACTGCGGGCTGGTCCGCAAGCAGCGCCTGGGGCGGGACCGTTTCCTCTACGAGCACGTCCACGGTGGGCAGCACCACGACCACTTGGTGTGCACCGGCTGCGGCCGGGTGGTGGAGTTCGTGAGCCCCGGCATCGTCGCGCTCCAGGCGGAGATCTGCCGGGCGCACGGCTTCCTGCCTTCGCGCCACACGCTCCAGATCAGCGGCCTCTGCAATGAGTGCGCGCAGGGCGCGGGTGAGCAGCGGGCCGAGCCGGTCTTGCAGGCGGGAGGGTTTGCCCGTGTTTGAAGCCCTGGTCGTGACGCTGCGGGAGGGGGTCGAGGCCGCTCTGGTCGTGGGGATCATCGTGGCCTTCCTCCGGAAAGAAGGGTACGAGCGCCATCTCGGAGCGGTCTGGGCCGGGATCGGGACCGCCACGGCGGCAAGCCTGATCGGCGCCTGGCTGCTCTACCGGTGGGCGGTCAACGAGGAGGCTTTCGAAGGCGTCCTCTACCTCGGCTCGGCGATCATCGTGGGCAGCATGATGGTCTGGATGTGGCGGCACTCCCACTCGCTCTCGGGCGAGATGAAGGGGTCGCTCTCCCGCATCCTCTCCAGCGAGCGGGCCGGGTCGGTGGGCCTCGGCCTGTTCCTGTTCACCTTCCTGATGGTCTTCCGCGAGGGGGTGGAGACGGTGCTGTTCCTCTCCGCCTTGTCCCTGACCACCAGCGGGCTCATGGCGGTCCTCGGGGTCCTGATCGGGCTCTCGGCCGCGGTGTTCTTCGGCGTGCTCTTCGTGCGCGGGAGCCTGCGGATCGACCTCGGACGGTTCTTCAAGATCACCGGCATCGCCCTGGGGATCTTCGTGGTCCAGCTCTTGATCAACGGGTACCACGAGCTGTCCGAGGCGGGCTGGCTGCCTGCGACGCCAGAGACGATGGCCACGATCGGGCCGCTGGTCCAGAACGACTTCTTCTTCATCGCCGCGGTCGTGGCGCTGCCGCTCCTCATGCTCCTGATCCCGGGCGGGGCGGGCGAGGCGCGGGCGGCCGAAGAGGGGGCGGCGGCGCGCCTGGAGCGGGCGCAGGCCCAGCGGCAGGCCTGGGCCCGGATGGTCGGCGCCGTGCTCGGCCTCACCATCCTGAGCATCCTGGGCATGGGTTTCGTCTACGCCCGGCCTCCGGCCATGCTCTCGCCGGCCACCCCGGTGCCGGTGGGGGCGGACGGCCAGGTGCGGATCCCCCTCTCCACCTTCCAGGGGCTGGAGCTGCAGCGGTTCCAGGCCACGATCGCAGGCAAGCCAGTACGCTTCATCGCCATCCCGATCGAGGAGAAGGGTCCGATCGCCACGGCCTTCGATGCCTGCCTGATCTGCGGCCCGAAGGGGTACTACCAGGAGGGGCCGGCCGTGACCTGCCTCCACTGCGGCTCGGCCATCTACATCCCGTCGATCGGGCAGGCGGGCGGGTGCAACCCGGCCCCGCTGAAGTCCCGGGTGCTGGACGGCCAGCTCGTGCTCGCGGCTGCCGATCTGGCCGCGGGCTCCGGGCTGTTCGAGCCGTCCCACGCCGGCCATCACATGGGGGCAGCGGAGTAACGCCATGTACTTCCGCCTGCTGGCCGAGTCGCTGCGCCGGGGGACCCGGAGGAAGCTGCTGGCCGTGACGGCCGTGGCGCTCGGAACCCTGGGCGCGACCGCGCTTGCCGAGGTGGTTCTGGCCTCCGGCGACCGGCTGGCTGCGGAGATGGGCTCCTACGGGGCCAACCTCCAGCTCGTTCCGGCCGAGGGCCGGGCGACCCTGCCGGAGGCGAGCCTGGCCCGGGTGCGAAAGATCTTCTGGCGCAACAACGTGATCGCCCTGGCGCCGCTCTACTCCCTTCGGGTCCGGACCGGGGACCGGGTGGCGCCCCTCGTGGGGACCTGGTTCGACCATGAGCTGGAGCCCGGCTGGCGCACCGGGCTCCCCCGCACCCGGCCGACCCTGAAAGTGGAAGGGCGCTGGCCGCGGGACGGCGAAGCCGAGGTGGCGGTCGGCCGCCGACTGGCCCAGCGTCTCGGGGTCCGACCGGGGAGCCGGCTCGAAGCGGCTCTCGGCGGCAGGACCGAGAGCTTGACCGTAACCGGCCTGCTGACCAGCGGCGGAGCCGAAGAGGAAGAGGCGTTCGCGCCTCTCGCGGTCGTCCAGCGCCTATCCGGCCGGTCCGGCTTCACCCGGGCCGAGGTGTTCGCGCTGACCACCCCGGAGGGGAGCCAGGTACGCGACCCCCGGCGCATGACCCCCGAGGAGTACGAGGCCTGGTACTGCACGTCGTATCCGTCCTCCGTCGCCCATCAGATCAACGAGGCCGTGCCCGAGGGGCTGGCGAGCGTGGACTACGGGGTGACCGGCGCCACCGCGGACGTCCTCGGCCGGTTGCGGGGGGTGCTGATCGCCCTGGCGGGTGTGGCTCTCGTCGGGGCTGCGGTCGGGGTGACCGCGGCCATGACCGCCACGGTGCTGGAGCGGCGTCTGGAAGCCGGCCTGATGATCGCTATCGGCGCGGCGCGGCAGCGGGTTGTCTTCTTCTTCCTGAGCGAGGCCGCTCTGCTCGGGCTGCTGGGCGGACTGATTGGTGGCGCGGCCGGGTTGGTGGCCGGGCGGCTGCTGGGGAGCGGCGTCCTCGGGGTCGAAGTCCCGTGGGTGCCCCTCCTCGTCCCCTTCGCCGGCCTGCTCGGGTTCCTGATCGCGGTGGTCGCAAGCCTGGCGCCGGTGCTCCGAGCTCTGGAGCGCTACCCGGCGGCCACCCTCAAGAGGGCGACGGCCTGATGCTCCTCCGCCTCGTCCTCGCCAGCCTGCGGCGGCGGTTCTGGCAGCTCGCGCTGATCCTGGCCGCGGTCCTGGTGGCCGCGGCCACGGTCTCGACCCTGGCGGGGTTCTCCTCCCGGAGCCGGGACCGGATGGGATCGAGCCTCGCCGCCTTCGGACCCAACCTCACGGTGCGGCCGCAGGTCGCCGGTCCGGATTCGCTCCCTCTGACCGCCTTGGACCGGGTGCGGGAGGTCCCAGGCGTCCGGACGGCGAAGTCTGCGGCCGGCCTGATCGAGGTCCGGGCCGAGCCCGCCCGGCTCGACGAGGTGGCGCGGGAGATCGAGTCCCGGGTGGAGGGGATCGAGGCGCGGCCCCTCCTCAAGGTCAGCGAGTCGGACGCCCGGGTCACCCGGCGCCTCACCCGGGTGCTCGTGGCGGTGAGCGCGGTCTCCCTGCTCCTGGCCCTGATCTCGGTGGGCGCGGCCACCACCGCCCTCCTCGGCGAGCGGCGGACCGAGGTCGGCCTGCTCCTCGCTCTGGGGTACACGGGCCGGCGGGTCGGGGGCTTCCTCGCCGCCGAGCTTCTGACGGCTGCCGTCCTGGCCGGAGCCGTGGGGCAGATCGCGGGGGACGTGGCGGCCGGCGCCCTGGCCGACCGGCTGCTCGGTCCCGGTCCTGGAGTCTTTTCCTGGAGCGGCTTCGCGGCTTCCGCGTCGGTTGCCATGCTGGTGGTCGGCTCCTCTCTTTTCCTCGCGCTCCGGCGGATCCAGCGGCTGGACGCGGCGAGGGTGCTCCGTGGCGACTGATCTGGTCACCGTCGAGGCGCTGAGCCGGCATTTCGGCTCGCTCCGGGCGTTGGACGACCTCAGCCTTTCCATCCAGGAAGGGGAGTGGGTGGCGGTGACCGGCCCCTCGGGCTCCGGCAAGACCACCCTGCTCAACATCCTCTCCGGGCTCGACCGTCCGAGCGAGGGCCGGGTGCGGGTCGGCGACCGGGTCGGCGGGATGATGGACCTGGGGACCCTGTCCGCCCGCGAGCTGGCCCGCTACCGCCAGCAGACGGTCGGCCTCGTCTTCCAGCAGTTCCACCTGATCCCCTACCTCACCGCCCTGGAGAACGTCATGCTGGCGCAGTACGTCCACAGCATGACCGACCAGGCCGAAGCGGAAGAGGCCCTGCGCCGGGTCGGCCTGGAGGAGCGGCTGCACCACCTGCCGAGCCAGCTCTCGGGCGGCGAGCAGCAGCGCGTGTGCATCGCCCGGGCCCTGATCAACCAGCCGCCCCTGATCCTGGCGGACGAGCCCACCGGCAACCTGGACGCGGTGAATGAATCCGTGGTGATGTCGCTCCTCGCCGACCTCCACCACCGCGGCCACACCCTGATCCTGGTGACCCATGACCCGTCCATCGCGGCCCGCGCCGGCCGCGAGGTCCGGCTGGAGCACGGGCGCCTGGCCTCCGACGGCGGGAGCGGTACCGTGGAGCTGCAGTCCGTGCTGGTCGACCTCTGGCGCCGGATCGAGGAGGACGGCGAGGGGGTGCCGGTGGCGCGACGGGGTGTCGCGGACCTCCTCGCCGACGGCGTGCTCGCCTACGTGGATGGCCGGATCGCCTTCACCGAGTCGGGGAGCGCCCGGGCGGCTGCGGTGGTCAGGCGGGTCCGTCTGGCGGAGGTCCTTCTGGAGCGCACCCTCCACTCGTCCGACGAGTGCGGCGGCCCGATGCCCGTGGCGGCCGGGTTCGAGGACCAGGTCTGCGCCTTCCTCGACCACCCTTCCGAGTGCCCCCACGGCCGGCCGATCCCTCCCGGCGGGACCTGCTGCGCTGAACCGTCCGAGGTCAACGGCCGGATCCTGGAGGTTGCCCGGTGAGGCTCGCGGCGCTATCGCCGCTATCGCGAGGCCGCGATTACCTCGCCCCAGCGGTGGTCCATCTGGAGCGGCGCTCCGGACCCGCTCCCCAGGAACCAGAGCACCGAGGGGTTCGGGCGCAGGGATCCGAGGCGTAGCTGACCTTCGCGCGGGCCGGTGACGGCCATGGCGATGGCCAGGGCCTGGGCGTCCACGGCCAGGTCGGTCACCGCGGCCATCCCGACCACCCCCTGCGCCGGGATCCCCTTGCGCTGATGGAGGTAGGGGAGCAGGATCTGGTCCCCGAACGCCAGCGACTCCTCCTCGATCGACAGGATGGCGGCGGCCCGGTCCCGCAGGAGGAAGCGGCCGGCCGGCTGGTCCATGCCGTGGAACTTCGGCAGCACGATCTTCCATCCGCGCCCGTCCGCGCCCCCTCCGAAGGCTCTCTGGATCGTACCGATCTGCACGAAACCGTTGGCCACTCCGTTCTGCAGGAGCACCTCGACCGCCCGGTCGACCGCGTGCCCTTCCGCGAAGCCGCCGAGGTCGAGCCGCGCCCCTTCGGCGAGCTCGGCGGTGCCCTTGGACGGACTCAGCCGGAGCGCTTCGCACCGGGTCATGGCCGCGGCCTGTTCGACGCGCTCGGGATCGGGCGTCGCGGCAGCCCTATCCGCGCGCAGGCCCCAGATCTCGTAGAGGTCCCGCCCCAGCGGGCCATGAGCTCCCTCCGACCAGAGGCAGAACTCCTGGGCCCGGACCAGGAGCGGCATCAGCTTCGGGTCCACCGTCTGCGGACCCTGGCCGGCCACGGCGTTCAGGGCTCCGACCCCGCCGGACGCGTCAGCCCGGGTGAGGCGCTCGACCGCGGAGACTTCGTCGAGGGCCGCCTGGATGGCGGCGCGGGCCGTTTCCCGGGGGAGGTCCCGAACTTCGATCTCCGCCGGCCTGCCGAACGCCGAGGCGGCGATGCGGACCGGCCGGACCTCCGGAGCGGACGCCTGGATCTGGACCTGGGGTGTGAGGAGCAACAGCAATCCTAGTGACAGCATGAGTGGATGATAACGGCAAAGCCCGCGATCCGGTTCGCAGGATGGCTGGCAGAGCAGGCCGTGCCGCTATTCGTCCGGCCCGAAGCAGTTCAGGAACAGCCGGAAGACCGCGCGGAGATCCTCGGAGCTGTAGCTGGCCGGGTAGTTGCCGCGCTCGGCGAGGATCTGGTCCCGCAGGAGCCCTTCGAACGCGCCGATCAGGGCCGAGCGGATCGCCTGGACGTTCAAGCCGGGCTGGAGCTGGCCGGCCGCCCGCATCTCCTCGAGGAGCCCGTCCAGGGTCGCCACCATGTTGAGGAACCCGTCGGTCAGGACAACCATGGAGCCGTGCTTGCGGATGCGGCGCCCTTCCAGGAGCATCAGGGTCCGCAGGTCCTTGTCCTGCTCCAGGGCGCCGATCATCACGTCGGCGAGGGCGAGCAGCCTGTCGAAGGGGGTCTCGCACTGCGCCAGGACCTGCGCCAGGACGCGGGACACCCGCTGCCAGGACTGGTCGAAGATCGCCGCGAGCAACCCCTCCTTGCTGCCGAAGTGCTTGATGAGCTGGGACTCGCTCGTCCCCGCCATCCGGGCGATGGCCGAGGTCGTGGCGTTCTCATAACCCTGGGACGAGAACAGCGTCCGGGCGGAGAGCAGGATCCGGTCGTGGGAGGACAGCTCGACCGGAGCCTCGTCGAGAAGGGTTCGGGAAATCGGGTAGGGTGTCTTGTTGTCCATCGTTCGCCGCACCTCATAGTAGTACGGCTGCTAACCTGCGGCAACCCGGGCAACCCGCTTCAGCAGATGGAAGCCCGGGGCTTGACAGAGCACCTCTAGTAGTATTACTATTAATGCTCTTGCGTATACGTCTTGAACCACCGCCCCGGCTGCCCGGGGCTTGAGAATCAAAGTCTGTAAGCTCCCTCCGGGCTGTTTGGGCAGACCTCCTGGCTGAACAGCCCCTCTTTTTTTCTTCCCTCAGAAGTTGATGTATTCGAGCTCGGGCTCCAGCCCCTGGCGCGGCAGGACCTGGCGCAAGGTGGGCGGATTCACGCGCAGGACCATGTAGGCCCCGAACACGGCCGCGAACATCCGCATCCGGGCGCGGAAGCCGCGGACGAGACCGCGCTTCTTCTCCTTGACCAGGTGCTTGAGGTTGTGCAGGACGGTCGTGGTGATCCGCATCCCGAGCTCGCCGCAGGCCCAGTTGAGCCCGGTCTCGATGGCGAACCCCTCCAGGTGGCTCTCGGGAACCGCCTCGAAGATCTCCCGCCGCAGGCAGCGGATGCCCGACAGGAGGGGGCCGTGGCGGCGCTGGAAGTCGTTCAGGGCCGGGCCGCGGTCCCGCACGCCCACGTTCATGTCCGACTGGCCGGAGAGGACCGGCTCGATCAGCCGGGTGAGCTGGTCGACCGTCAGGTTGAGGATGTCGCCGTCCACGAAGGTGAGGATCGGGGCGTCGGTGTGGGCCACGCCCACAGCCATGGCGATCCCCTTGCCCTGGTTCTGGCGCAGGTGGATGGTCCTGAGGCCGCGGGAACGGGCGATCTCCACGGTGTCGTCCGTGGAGCCGTCGGAGACCACCAGGACCTCGTGGATGAGGGGGGTGGCCTGGAGGACCTTCAGGACTTCGATGAGAGTCTCGGCCTCGTTGTAGGCCGGCACGATGGCGGCGACTCGCGGGCCCCGGGATTTGTTCTCCACTTCCGCTCCTCCTCCGAAAACAGGCGATGGCATGACCGACGGAATATTAGCGGGATCCGCTAGCTCCACGACGGGGGAGGGGGGCTCGCCGCCGCTGCGCCGAGCAGGGTTCCGCGCGCGATCACGCGGGCGTCCCCGGTCAGGAGCCAGGCCGCGCCTCCCGGAACGGCTCCCACCTCCAGCTCGAAGCCGCCCTGGACCGCGACCCGGAGCGGCAGCGCCGACCTTCCGAGGTGCACCCCGACCGCCGCCCCGGCCAGGATGCCGCTCCCGCAGGAGAGCGTCTCGGTCTCGACTCCGCGCTCGAAGGTCCGGATCTCCATCCGGTGCTTGCCGGGAAAGCGCACGAAGTTGACGTTGGTACCCTCCTCGAATGCCGGATGATGCCGGATCTCCTTACCCAGGCTCTCGACCGGTGCCCTGTCCAGGCTCTCCGGCCACGGCAGGACGAAATGCGGCACCCCGACACGCAGCCGGTACCCTGCACAACGGATGCCGCCCGCCTGGATCTCCAGCTCCCGGGGCATCTCCGGGGCGGGCAGCTCCAGGGTGACCCGCGTCTCGTCCTCCCGGCGGGCCGCCACCGTCCCCGCGCCGGTGCGGATGGTCAGGTTCTCCTCCGCCCAGCCGAGGTGAAAGGCGAGCTGGGCGGCGCAGCGGGTGCCGTTCAGACAGAGATCCGCGGGGTAGCCGTCCGCGTTGAAGTAGTCCATCACCACTTCGCCGGGGCCCTGGCGCAGGATGAAGAGGCCGTCGGCGCCCAGGGAGACGCCGCGCCGGCACCAGGCGCGGATCGTCTCCGGCTCGGGAGCCTCCCTGGTTTCCACCAGGGCGAGGAAGTCATTGCCGCTGCCGGAGACCTTGAAGAACTCGGTCATTGCGGCGGAGAGCTTGGCGGGACCGTAGCCCGGACCTCGGCGCCGGGGCCGCTCTCGTTGCCGAGCTGGTCCGCCGCGGTGACCCGGTAGCTGTAGGTCTGGCCGGGAGAGACGGACGAGTCCACGAACTCGGTCTCCTGGAGCGGCTGCTGGGTGACGCGAGCGAAATCCCCTTCGGAGCCGCGGCGGTAGACGTGGTATCCGGCCAGGTCCTCCGCCTCGGTGGCGCGCCAGACGAGCCGCACCCGGCCGCCCTCCGCCAGGGCTACCAGCTCGAGCGGGGGCGGCGGCGGGAATCGATCCTGGTAGCGGACCTCCTGCTCCGAGGCCACCGTGCTCTCCACGAGAGGGTCCTGACCCATGACGGCAGTAACCCCATAGATGTAGTTCTGGCCGATGCGGGCGGTGTTGTCCAGCCAGCTCCGCTCCGTGGGGGCCGCCGAATGGATCGGCTGCCCGAGCGAGCGCTCGTTGGCCCCGCGGCGGTAGACGTTGTACCCGGCCGCGCCCTCGGTGCCCGACCACTCGACCAGGACGCCGTCCTGCCGGGCGGTCACCGACAGCCGCTCGGGAGCGGCCGGCGGAGATCCGGGCACGATGGCCACCTGGTTCGAGAGGTCGGAGCGGTCGCCCGTGGGGCCGGTGGTGCGCACGGAGTAGTATCGTGCCTCCGGGGTGGCCGGAGCCGGCTCGGGCAGGGGCAGGGGGATGAGGATCCGATTGCCGAAAGTGGCCGGGCCGATGTCCTGGGGTCCGAGCGTGAGCTTCAGGGCCGCCGCGCCCTGGAAGGCCCGAGGGTCGAGCGGCGGGGCCTTGCCCTCGGGGGGGGCCGGCTGCACCGCCTCCCAGACCTCGACCGAGGTGATCCCGCCGAGGGCGGTGCCGGCCGGCGTGGTCTGGGGGAAGGCGAAGTCCAGCAGCAGGCGGTTGCCCTGCTGCCGCACCTTGAGGTCCGAGGTCGGGGCCGGCACGGAGCGCAGGGGAGGCGCGGGGTCCCCCTGCTTGCCGCAGCCCAGGGCCGCGACCAGGAAGAGGCAGGCAACACCCAGGGTGATACGCCTGCCGGATCTAGAGCACATAGCGCGAGAGGTCCTGGTTCTTGACGATGTCGGAAAGGACGCGGCGGACGTACTCCCCATCCACCGTGACCGAGACTCCGGCCATGTCCGGCGCGTCGTAGGAGACCTCGTCGAGCAGCCGCTCCATGAGGGTGGAGAGGCGGCGGGCGCCGATGTTCTCGGTGGCCGAGTTGACCTCCACGGCCAGGCGCGCGAGCTCGGCGACGGCGTCGGGCATGAACTCCAGCTTGACCCCCTCGGTGGACAGCAGGGCCGAGTACTGCTTGGTCAAGGCGGTCTCGGGCTCGGTCAGGATGCGCACGAAGTCCTGCTCGGTCAGAGAGTCGAGCTCGACCCGGATGGGGAAGCGCCCCTGCAGCTCCGGGATCAGGTCCGACGGCTTGCTGACGTGGAACGCGCCGGCCGCGACGAACAGGATGTGGTCGGTCTTGACCATCCCGTACTTGGTCGACACGTTGGTCCCCTCGACGATGGGCAGTAGGTCGCGCTGCACGCCCTCGCGGGAGACGTCGGGCCCGCGGCTGCCTTCGCGGCCGGCGATCTTGTCGATCTCGTCGAGGAAGATCATGCCCCCCTGCTCGACCCGCTCCCGCGCCTCGCGGGCGACCTGGGCGCGGTCGATCAGCTTCTCGGCCTCCTGCTGCACCAGGATGTCCCGCGCCTCGGCCACGGAGACCTGCTGCTTTTTCTTGCGGCCGAAGAGGCCGGGCAGCATGTCCTTGATATTGAGCCCCACCTCCTCGACCCCCTGCGGGGTGAACATCTCCAGGCTGGGGTAGGAGGACTCGTCCACCTCGATCTCCACGCGGCGGTGGTCGAGGGCGCCGGAGCGGAGCTTGTCGCGGAACTTCTCGCGGGTGGCGGTGAGGTCGTCCTCCTCGTCCTCGTGCTCCTGGTTGCGCAGGTAGCTGCTGACCGGGCGGGGGGGCACGAGGAGCTGCAGCAGGCGGTCCTCGGCGCGCATGGCCGCAGCCTCGCGCACGGCCTCGCGCTTCTCCTCCTTGACCATGGTGACCGCAATTTCGACGAGATCGCGCACCATGGACTCGACGTCGCGGCCGACATAGCCCACCTCGGTGAACTTGCTGGCCTCGACCTTCAGGAACGGCGCCTTGGCCAGCCGCGCCAGGCGGCGGGCGATCTCGGTCTTGCCGACGCCCGTCGAGCCGATCATCAGGATGTTCTTGGGAGCGATGTCCTCGGCCAACTCGGCGGGCAGCTGCTGGCGGCGCCAGCGGTTGCGCAGGGCGATGGCTACCGCCCGCTTGGCCTGCTTCTGGCCGACGACGTACTTGTCGAGCTCCACGACGATCTGCCGTGGCGTCATGTTCTCGAGGACGACCCCCGTCGGAGCCTCGCTGGTATGGGTGGTCATCGACTCAGAGTTCCTCTATCGTCAGTCGGTCGTTCGTGAAGATGCAGATCTCGGCGGCGATCTTCATCGCCTCGCGGACGATCTCTTCGGCGGTCATGGAGGTGTGCCGCATCAGGGCGCGGGCGGCGGACAGGGCGAAGTTGGACCCGGAGCCGATCGACAGGATGCCGTCCTCCTCGTCGGGCTGGATGAGCTCGCCCACGCCCGAGACCAGGAAGCTCTTTTCCTTGTCGGCCACGATGATCATGGCCTGGAGCTGCCGCAGGGTGCGCTCGGTGCGCCAATCCTTGGCCAGCTCGACCACTGCCCGCTCCACGTTGCCGCCGAACTCCTCGAGCTTCGCTTCCAGCCGGGTGAACAGCGCCAGGGCATCGGCGCCGCCCCCGGCGAAACCTACCAGCACCTTGCCCTTGCCGGCGCGCCGCACCTTGCGCGCGCCGCTCTTCATCACGGTGCTCTGGCCCATGGTCACCTGGCCATCGCTCGCCATGCACACTTTGCCCTCGCGTTTCACCAGGAGGACCGTGGTCGATTGAAACGTCGCCTTCATGGGTCGGGCATTCTATAGCAAGCGCGTCCCGAGGGCTTCCAACAGCCCATGGGGGTTATCCGGAGTGACAACGAGGCGTCTCTCTCCCAGGTCTACGAGCACGGCGTTGGCGAAGTTGCTGGCGTAGAGGTCGAGCTCCCCGAGGAGCTGGGAATCGAAGCCGCCGGTGCCGGCCGTGACGCTGCCGCTCGTGGCCAGCCGCTCCAGGTGCTCGATCTCTCCGGGAGTCAGACGGCGGGCCTCGGCCCCTCCCAGGGGGAAGCGCTCCCGCCGCCGCCGCATCTGGATCGTCAAATGGCTGGTGGCGACATCCAGCCAGAGGACGTCGAGGTCGCCGCTCATCCGCCAGGCGGTCCACGGGATGCCCGCGACCAGCAGGGCGAGCACCGCGGGCCAGCGCTGGCCCGCCACCCAGGTCAGGACGGCGACGACGATCATCAGGATCGCCAGCCCGACCAGCAGCCACCGCAGCCGGAGCCGCCCGCGGAGGACCGAGCCTCCGGGGGTGCAGGGGAAGCGAAGCGCGCTCATTCCTCGCGCCGGGCTCGCGGATGGGAATCGCGGTAGACCGAGAGCAGCCGCTCGACCTCCAGGTGGGTGTACTTCTGGGTGGTCGAGAGCGAGGCGTGGCCGAGCAGCTCCTGGATGGTGCGCAGGTCGGCGCCGTTTTCCAGCAGGTGGGTGGCGAACGTGTGGCGCAGGGTGTGGGGGTGGACGCCCTTGGCGACCGCGGCGCTCTCCACCCACTTGTCCAGGATGTTGCGGACGGAGCGGTCCGAGAGCCGGCCGCCCTGGTGATTGAGGAAGACCGGGTCCTCGTCGTCGCCCCAAGGCCCTCCCTTGGCGCGGATCGCCTCCCACTCCTCAAGCCAGCGGCGCAGGGCGTCGCCGGCCG
>DATMER010000023.1:0-18424 GCA_035556715.1 Thermoanaerobaculia bacterium | reverse complement strand
CGTCCGCGACCTGTTCGAGCAGGGCAAGAAGAACGCCCCCTGCATCATCTTCATCGACGAGATCGACGCCGTCGGCCGCCATCGCGGCGCCGGCCTGGGCGGCGGTCACGACGAGCGCGAGCAGACCCTGAACCAGCTCCTCGTGGAGATGGATGGCTTCGAGTCCAACGAGGGCGTCATCCTGATCGCCGCCACGAACCGGCCCGACGTGCTCGACCCGGCCCTGCTCCGGCCCGGCCGCTTCGACCGCCGCGTGGTCGTGGACCGTCCGGATATCAACGGCCGCTTCGGCATCCTCAAGGTCCACACCCGCAACATCCCCCTCTCCGAGGACGTGGACCTGCTGAAGATCGCCCGCGGCACTCCGGGGTTCGCCGGCGCCGACCTGTCCAACCTGGTCAACGAGGCGGCCCTGATCGCCGCCCGGCGCAACAAGAAGAAGGTCGACATGGTCGACTTCGAGTACGCCAAGGACAAGGTCCTCATGGGCGTCGAGAGGAAGACCATGATGCTGACCGACGAGGAGAAGCGCATCACCGCCTATCACGAGGCGGGGCACGCCCTGGTCGCGGTCTTCACACCCGGGGCCGACCCGCTCCACAAGGTCACGATCATCCCGCGCGGCCGGGCCCTCGGCCTGACCATGCAGCTTCCCACCGAGGACAAGTACACCTACAAGAAGGGGTACGTGGAGGCCACGATCGCCATCCTCATGGGCGGCCGCGTGGCCGAAGAGCTGACCCAGGACGACATCACCACCGGCGCGGGCAACGACATCGAGCGCGCCACGGACATGGCCCGCCGCATGGTCTGCGAGTGGGGCATGTCGGACCTCGGCCCTCTCGCCTACGGCGCCAAGGACGAGCCGGTCTTCCTCGGCCGCGAGTTCGCGCAGCGCGCCGACTACAGCCAGGACACGGCGATCCGCATCGACCGCGAGGTCACGCGCATCGTCTCGGCCGCCTACGACCGGGCCACCCGGATCCTCACCGACAGCCGGGCGGTCCTCGACCGCATCGCCCAGGACCTGCTCGAGCGCGAGTCGCTGGACGGCGAGGAGGTCTACAACATCATCCGCGAGATGACCGGCCACGGTCCGGCGCCCACCCGCGAGGTGCCCCCGGGGGAGGGCATGGTCATCGGCGGCCATGACGTGCCCGAGAGCGTCATGCAGCCGCGCACCGCGCCGGTTCCGGCCACCTCCGAGGCGATCGATCTGGGCGAGGGTTGACCACACTGCTCTCCTCGCTCTCAACTCAAGACGCCCGGCCCGAAGCCGGGCGTTTGATTGTTCCCGTTCCCCCTCTCCCCAGCCCTCTCCCCCGTTCCGGGGGAGAGGGGTTTCCCTGAGGCGGAATTGATAGACTAGGGACGGCCCGATCTGCCGCGCATGGAGACCGCTCACCTCACGAACCGCCCGACCTGGACCCTTCGGCTCCCCCGTGGCCGTTCCCTCGCGCTCGGCGGCGGGCTCGGCGGAACACCGCGGGTCATGGGCATCCTGAACCTCACCCCCGATTCGTTCAGCGACGGCGGCCTCTGGAACGATCCCCCGCGGGCGGTCGAGCGCGCTCTCCTCATGCTGGAAGAGGGCGCCGACCTCCTGGACCTCGGCGCCGAATCGACCCGGCCGGGCGGCGGGGTCTACGGCGCCGGGGCTGCCGAAGTCCCTGCCAAAGAGGAGATCGCCCGGCTTCTCCCCGTCCTGGAGGCCGTGCGCCGCGCCACCGATGCGCCGATCTCGGTGGACACGCGCAAGGGCGAGGTGGCCGAGCGCGCCCTGGATTGCGGCGCCGACCTGATCAACGACGTGAGCGCCCTGGCCGATCCGCGCCTCGCCCGGGCCGTGGCCGCGGCCGGCTGCCCGGTCGTCCTCATGCACAGCCGCGGCGATCTCCCCATCATGCAGAGGGGCATCCGATTCGAGGACGTCCTGCGAGAGGTGCGCACCGAGCTGTCCGACGCCCTCGCCCGCGCCCGGTCGACGGGCATCGACGAGTCGCAGATCGTGCTCGATCCCGGCATCGGCTTCGGCAAGACCCGGGAGCAGAACCTCGCGCTCATCGCCCGCCTGGACGAGCTGTCCGTCCTTGGCCGGCCGCTCCTCCTGGGCGCGAGCCGCAAGAGCTTCATCGCCAAGGGAAGTCCCTCGGAGCGGCTCGGTGGAAGCTTGGCTGCCGTGGCTTGGACAGCCAGGACCGCAGCCATGGTCCGGGTTCACGACGTTGCCGAGACGGTTCAGCTCCTCGATGTCTGGGAGGCCCTGGCTTCATGACCGTCGCGCGCTTCGTGGATCTGCTCACCTGGCGCGACGCGCTCGATATCTTCTTCGTCGCCGTGGTCATCTACAACCTGCTGCTCCTGATCCGCGGCACCCGGGCGGTGCAGATGCTGGGGGGCATCGTCTTCGTGGGCCTGATCTACTTCATGGCCCAGCTCGCGGAGCTGCCGACGCTGCAGGACATCCTGGAGAACCTGCTCATCGTGCTCCCCTTCGCGATCATCGTGCTCTTCCAGCAGGAGATCCGGCGCGCCCTGGCCAACTTCGGACGCAACCCGCTCTGGGGCCTGACCAAGCAGCAGAAGGTGGTCTCCTCCTTCGGCGACATCGTCCTCGCCGCCACCACGCTCTCGTCACATCGCGTGGGCGCGCTGATCGTCATCGAGCGCCTCCAGGGGCTCCGCAACTACGTGGAGAACGGGATCGAGCTCGACGCGGCCATCTCCTACGACCTGCTCGTCAACATCTTCAGCCCGGACACGCCGCTCCACGACGGCGCGGTGATCGTCCAGGACGACCGCCTCGCCGCCGCGGCCTGCTTCCTGCCGCTCACCGGCAACCCCGAGCTGTCCAAGGAGTTCGGCACCCGCCATCGCGCCGCCCTGGGGATCACCGAGGAGACCGACGCGGTCGCGGTCGTGGTCTCGGAGGAGAGCGGCATCATCTCGGTGGCCTTCGACGGCGAGATGATCCGCGACCTGGACGGCAAGAGCCTGCGCAACATGCTCTACCAGTACCTGATCACCGACCTCTACCCGCAGGGGAACCCATGAACGAGGGCCTCCGCACCTGGGGACTGCGCCTGCTGGCGCTGGGGATCGCCCTCGGCCTCTGGTTCAACAGCTCCTTCGAAGACCGCGAGGTCCTGAACGAGCGCGTGGTCGAGGCGAGCATCAGCTACACCTGGCCGAAGGGCTTCATGGTCCTCGACCGGGAGCAGAGCGTGAACGTGCGGGTGCGCGGGAGCAGCAAGCGCGTCCGCGGGCTCGACCCCGACCAGGTGGACGTCCAGGTGGAGCTCGACCGGGAGCCGGGGCCTGTCACCATCAACCTCGGGTCCGAGAACGTCCTGATGCCCGAAGGCCTGGAGGTGGTCTCCATCGAGCCCAACGTGATCACCGTCGAGCTGGAGCGCGAGGCCAACGCGCGCATCCGGGTGGAGCCGGAGCTCGAGGGAGAGGCCGCGGCCGGCGCCACGGTCGGGGAGCCCGAGGTCTTCCCGAGCCAGGTGCTGGTGACCGGCCCGGAGTCGCTGGTCGCCAGTACCGAGGTGCTCCGCACCCGGCCCGTGAGCGTCGCCGGGCGGAGCACCACGTTCGAACAGAGCGTGGCCGTGGTGCCGCCCGACCCCTTGATCCAGATCGTGCAGCCCCCCAGAGTCACGGTGAGGGTCCCGGTCCAGCCCCCCAAGAACGAGACGCAGACCCCGAACGGTGCCCCCCCTGGGGGGACGGAGGAGCCTTGAGCGCAGACCCCGGACATCCCCGCCTCTTCGGCACGGACGGCATCCGCGGCCACTTCGGCGAGTTCCCTCTCGACCGGCCCACCGTGACCTCCCTGGCCGTGGAGCTCGCCGCCACCCTTCAGGAGAGGGCGAACGGCAGCGCCCCTCAGGTGGTGCTCGGCGGCGACACCCGGGAGAGCACGCCCGAGATCTGCGGCTGGCTGACCCAGGGCCTCGCCGCGGGCGGGGTCCGGGTGTGCTACGCCGGGGTGATCCCCACGCCCGGAGTGGCCTGGCTGGCGCGGCCGCTCGGCGCCGCCGCCGGCGTGGTCGTCTCCGCGAGCCACAACCCCTACCCGGACAACGGCATCAAGCTCCTCGACCCGAACGGGTCCAAGTGGAGCGACGACGACGAGCACGCGCTGGAGCGCCGGATGCTGTCCCGGCCCGCGGGGGACCTTCCCCCCGCCGTCGTGGCGGTGGAAACGGAGCTGAAAGAGAGATACCTGGCTCACCTCGCCTCGACCCTCCCCGGAGAGAGCCCACTCGAAGGATTGAAGGTGGTCCTCGACACCGGCAACGGCGCGGCTTCCTCCTACGCGGGGGAGATCTTCGAGCGCCTGGGAGCGAGGGTGACGCTGCTCCACGCCGAGCCGAACGGCCGCAACGTCAACGAGGGGTGCGGCTCCACCGCGCCCGGGGAGATGGCCGCCCGGGTCCGGTCCGAGGGAGCAGACCTCGGGGCGGCCTTCGACGGCGACGCCGACCGCTGCATCGTGGCCGACGAGCGCGGCGAGGTGCGGGACGGCGACGCCATCCTCTTCCTCTGGGCCCTCTCCCTGCGCGACCGGGGCCTGCTCGATCCGCCGAAGATCGTGGCCACCACTATGAGCAATCTCGGACTGGAGCGCGCCCTGGATCGGGAAGGGATCGGGATCGTCCGTTGCGCGGTCGGGGACCGTTACGTGGTGGAAGCCATGAAGAAAGAAGGGATCCTGCTGGGCGGCGAGCAGTCGGGGCACATCGTCCAGAGCCGGCTCGCCAGCACCGGGGACGGCCTCCTCACCGCGCTCCAGATCGCCGCGCTGGTCCACGAGTCGGGCCGTCCGCTCTCGGAGATGCTCTCCGGCTTCCGGCGCTATCCGCAGGTCCTGAAGAACATCCGGGTCGCCCGCAAGCCCGACCTCGCCACCATTCCGAGCGTGGCCGCCGCGGCCCGCTCCGTTGAAGACCGCCTGGGAGCGGACGGCCGCCTGGTCCTCCGCTACAGCGGCACCGAGCCCCTCGCCCGAGTCATGATCGAAGGCCCCGACCAGCCCACGATCGAGGCCATGGCCGCCGAGCTGATCGGGGTGATCCAGGGGGAGCTGGGGAGCTGACCGTCGCAACCAGGATCTTTGCGCTCTTGCTGCGACGGAAAGGGATCGGCATCAGAGGATGGGCAGCAGGCACTTGAACCCGGCCTGTGCGAAATGCCGGTCATTGGTGAACGCTTCGAGGACTCCCACTTCCCGCATGACGAGGAAGCTGGCGCAGTCGACGAGGCCCCAGGTCTTGTCTTTCCGCTCGTTGTAAAGGGCGAGAGCCCTTTCGAGCAGGGACGGCTCCATGGCCACCAGCCGGGCGCTTGTGCTGGCTTGTATCAGCTTGACCGCCTCGGCAAAACGCTCCCGTGCTCGGGTCCGTGCCAAGCCGTTGCCCGTCTCTGCCACGATCCAATCAGTCAACAGGACGGAGGTGCCGCTCCTGATGAGGTCGAACCAGCAGGCTGTCGCCGTGGAGTGGAGCGCGTCCGCGGAGTTGAGAAGGGCGAGCCAACCGTTCGTGTCGAGGAAGACCGCCTTAGTCGGCATCTCCCGCCTTTGGATGGCCGTAGAGATAGTGGTCGATGTTGGTGGCGAGGTCCGGAATGCCTGTATCGACGGCAAGATCGACCATGCGGAGGAGGGAATTCGGCTGCGCCTCGGGAGCTCCGGACGGCTCCAACTCGATACGTACGATGGCACCCTCGGGAAGCCGGGCGCCCGGCTCCAGGATGACCACATTGTCCTTGACCTTGCCGCGATAGACCATGACCCTATGCTACCCGAACACGGCAAGGGCTTGACAGTCCCACCCCACCCCGACGCCGCCAGACACTCCCACCAGAAAGACAGTGCGAAGGCCCGAGCCAGAGACGCCGTGCACCTGGGCACGCCGCTCGTGCCCGGTGGCACGGACCTCGTGCCCCCTGGCACGGCCGCCGCGCCCCAGGCCTCGGCCGCTCTGCACCCGGGCACAGCCGGCTTGCACCCGGGCACGGGTGCCGTGCCCCATGGCACAGATGCCGTGCATCCTGGCACGGGCGCCGTGCCACAGGGCACGAGCGGCGTGCCAGGGGGGCGGATCTGATCGCCGCGGCGCGGGAGCTACGCGACACCCATCGCCGCCAACATCTCCCGGACCGCCGCGTCCATCCCCACCATCACGGCGCGGGACACCAGGAAGTGGCCGATGTTGAGCTCTTCCATTCCGGGGAGCGAAGCGACCGGGCGGACATTGTCCGTTCTGAGCCCATGACCGGCGTAGAGGTGGAGCCCGAGGCCGCGGCCCAGGGCCGCGGCCTGGGCCACCTTGTCCAGTTGCATCACGGCCTCGGCCTGGTCCCTCGCCCGGGTGTAGGCGTCGGTGTTGATCTCGAAGCCCAGGATCCCGCCTGACAGGCCGCCGATGGCCTGGATCTGCTCGAGGTCGGGGTCCACGAACAGGGACACCGCGACGCCGGCCGCTCCGAGCTGCCCGGCCGCCTCCGCGATCCGCGCTCCATGGCGGAGCACGTCGAGCCCGCCTTCGGTGGTGACCTCGTCCGGCCGCTCCGGCACCAGGGTGACCTGATCGGGCCGGACCCGCAATGCGATGGCCACCATCTCTTCGGCCGTCGACATCTCCAGGTTCAGCTTGCCGCGGACCGTCTCCCGCAACCGCTCCACGTCGCGGTCCTGGATATGCCGGCGGTCGACCCGGAGGTGCACCGTGATACCGGACGCGCCCGCGTCCTCGGCGATCCGCGCCGCGTCCACGGGATCGGGATAGGCGGCGCGGCGGGCCTGGCGGAGGGTTGCGACGTGGTCGACGTTGACGGACAGCCTGGCAGTGCTCGCGGCCATCTAGCGCTCGATCTCCAGGTCGACCCGGGTGAGCTCCTCGGGCTGGCGCTGGATCAGGACCGTCCCCTGGATGGGGAAGAGCGTGCGGTGGACCCGCTCGCCGAAAGTGCAGTTGACCTCGTAGTACCCGTCCGGAGTCACTTGGAGCAGCGTCCCCTTGCCGCCCTTGATCCCGAGCTGCTCGTTGTGGATCAACACCTCCGCCGGTAGTTCCATCTCGCCTCCTCAGTCCTGATAGAAGCCTTCATCCTTGTACTCTTTGAGCTTGCGCTGCAGCGTCCGCAGCCCGATCCCGAGGAGGTCGGCGGCCTTGGCGCGGTGGCCTTCCGTGCGCTGGAGCGTCTCGAGGATCGCCTGGCGCTCGATGTCCGCCATGGTGCGCGTCCCATCCACCACGGACTGCACCGGCCCGCCCCGGGTCGAAACCGTCACCGACTCCCGCACCTCTACGGGCAGGTCGCTCGGCTGGACCTCCTCTCCCTGGTGGAAGACCACGACCGACTCCATGGCGTTGCGGAGCTGGCGGACGTTGCCCGGCCAAGGGTAGCGCGCGAGCATCTCCAGGGCCTGGGTGCTCAGCCGCTTCGGGGCCTTGCCGTGCTCCTGGCAGAACAGTCCCAGGAAGTGCTCGGCGAGCGGCTGGATATCGCTCACCCGCTCGCGCAGCGGCGGGATGCGCAGCGTCACGACCTTGAGCCGGTAGTAGAGGTCCTCGCGGAAGCGCCCTTCGGTGACCTCCCTCTCCAGGTCGCGGTTCGTGGCCGCGATGAGCCGGAAGTCGACGTCGATGAGCTCGCTGCCGCCCACGCGCATGACCTGGCGCTCCTCCAGGACGCGCAGGAGCTTGACTTGGAGCTCGGGGTAGAGCTCGCTGATCTCGTCCAGGAACAGGCTGCCGCGGTGGGAGAGCTCGAACTTGCCGATCTTGCGCGACACGGCTCCGGTGAAGGCTCCGCGCTCGTGGCCGAACAGCTCGCTCTCCAGGATGTCGCTCGGGATGGCGCCGCAGTTGATGGCCAGGAAACGCTCGTTGCGGCGCGGGCTCGCGCGGTGGATGGCGTTGGCGACCAGCTCCTTGCCCGTGCCGCTCTCGCCGATGATGAGCACGCTCGAGCGGGTGGGGGCCACGAGCTTCATCTGCTCGAAGAGCTTCTCCATGGGGGCCGAGCGGCCGATGATGCTCTCGAAGCCGTAGCGCTTGTCGAGCAGCTCGCGGAGGTTCGTGACCTCCTCCTTGAGCTCCTGCTTCTCGATCAGGTTCATGACCCGCTGGCGCAGCTCGTAGAGGTCGACCGGCTTGGTGAGATAGTCGTCGGCGCCGACGCGCATGGCCTCGACCGCGGACTCGATGGAGCCGTAGGCCGTGACCAGGACGACGCCGAGGTCGAGCTGGCGCTCGCGCACCTCCTTGAGGAAGGCGACGCCATCCATGCCGGGCATGCGCAGGTCGCAGACCGCGGCGCGGGCGCTGCCGACCTCTTCAAGGTATTCGAGTGCCTTGCGCGCGTCGTCGAACGTGCGCACCTCGCACCCCGCCTTCTCGATGGCGATCGCCATGGACTCGCGGGATCCGGTCTCGTCGTCGATCACCAGTACCAGGGGCTTGTCGGCCATGCGGGCGTCATTCTGGCACAACTGGACACACGGACGAACACGGACACGTCCGTGTGTCCGTGTTCCGCTAAACTGGCCCTCCCGAGCATGACTCTCCCTCTCGAACCCCGGAACGCCGCGCCGAGCGCCACCCTTGAAGGCGCGCTGGAGCGCGTCGTCTTCGCCAACGAGGAGAACGCCTGGAGCGTGGTGAAGATCGCCGTGCCGGGCCGCCACGACCTCGTCACCGCGGTCGGAAACCTGCTCGGCGTCCAGCCCGGCGAGAGCCTCCGGCTCCAGGGCGAATGGATCGACGATCCCAAGTACGGCCGGCAGTTCAAGGTCGCCTCCTACAAGACCGTGGCTCCGTCGACGGTGGCCGGCATCGAGAAGTATCTCGGCTCCGGGCTCATCCAGGGCATCGGCAAGGTCATGGCCTCCCGGCTGGTCAAGGCCTTCGGCAAGGAGACGCTGGACGTCATCGAGCACCAGCCCGAGCGGCTCCGGGAAGTGGAGGGGATCGGACCGGGCCGCAGCTCCGCCATCCAGCGCGCCTGGATCGAGCAGCGGGACATCAAGGAGGTCATGGTCTTCCTGCAGTCCCACGGGGTCTCGACGCAGTACGCCATCCGGATCTACAAGACCTACGGCTCCGCCGCGATCGACCTGGTCCGCGAGAACCCCTACCGCCTCGCCCTGGACATCCACGGCATCGGGTTCAAGAGCGCCGACCGCATCGCCACGGCCCTGGGGATCGACCCGGCCGCACCGCAGCGCATCGAGGCCGGCGTCCTCCATCTCCTCTCCGAGGCGGGAGACCGCGGCAACCTCTTCCTCCCCCGCCGCGCCCTGGCGCAGGAGGCCGCCGCTCTCCTCGCGGCTCCGGCCCACCTGGTGGAGACGGCGATCCGGAGCCTCTCCGAGACCGGACAGGTGGTGGTGGAGCCCTCCAGCGCAGCCCCGGACGATCCGGGCGAGGCCGCGGTCTACACCAAGGCCCTCCACCTGGCAGAGACCGGCATCGCCGCCCGGATCCGGGACCTCCTGATCCAGCCGTCCCTCCCCTTCGAGATCGACGTGGAGCGCGCTCTCGACTGGTTCGAGAAGACCGAGAAGGTCGCCCTCGCCCGCCAGCAGCGGCAGGCGATCCGCTCCGGGCTGACGCGCAAGGTCCTGGTCATCACGGGCGGACCCGGCACGGGCAAGACCACCCTGGTCCGGGGGCTGGTGAAGATCCTGGAGAAGAAGGGGCAGCGGATCCTCCTCGCCGCGCCTACCGGCCGCGCGGCCAAGCGGCTGGCCGAGGCCACCGGCGGCGAGGCGAGCACGATCCACCGTCTCCTGGAGTTCGATCCCAAGACGCGGACGTTCGTCAGGAACCGCGAGCACCCCCTGGGCTGCGACCTGCTCATCGTGGACGAGGCCTCGATGCTCGACGCAGTCCTCGCCTGGCACCTGCTCCGCGCCGTGCCCGACCCGGGCCGGCTCGTGCTCGTGGGGGACGTGGACCAGCTCCCCTCGGTCGGCCCCGGCCGGGTGCTGGCCGACCTGATCCGCTCCGGCGCCGTGGAGGTGGTCCGCCTGACCGAGATCTTCCGCCAGGCCGCCCGCAGCCTGATCGTGACCAACGCCCATCTGATCAACGAGGGGAAGATGCCGGAGATGGAGGCGGTGGACGGCGACTTCTTCTTCCTCCCGCGCCACGACCCGGAGGAGATCGTGGAGACGATCGCCGAGTTGGTGGGGCGGCGCATCCCCGGCCGCTTCGGCCTCGACCCGGTGGAGCAGATCCAGGTGCTCACCCCGCGCAACCGCGGCCCGCTCGGGACCGACCGCCTCAACGAGATGCTGCGCGACCTGCTCAATCCAAAGGCGGAGCCCAAAGGGGAGGAGATCGCGGAGATCACCCGCGGCGGACGCAGCTTCCGGGTCGGGGACAAGGTCATGCAGGTGCGGAACAACTACGACCTGGAGGTGTTCAACGGCGACATCGGCCGGGTGACCGGGATCGACGAGCTGGACCAGCTCCTGCGGGTCACGATCGACGGCCGGGAGGTGGTCTACGAGCCGTCGATGCTGGACGAGCTGACCCTGGCCTACGCCTGCTCGATCCACAAGTCGCAGGGGAGCGAGTACCCGTGCGTGGTGGTCCCCCTGCACACGCAGCACTACCTGATGCTGCAGAGGAACCTCCTCTATACGGCGCTCACCCGGGCGAAGCGGCTGGCGGTGCTGGTCGGGGAGCCCAGAGCGCTCGAGGCGGCGGTGAAAAACCGGCGGGTGCGCACGCGGTTCACGAGGTTGGCGGAGCGGCTGGCGGGGTGAGGGCGACGCCGCCCGACGTCGCCCGACAGTTGTTCAGACGGCAGAGTGGCTCCCTCTCCCCCGGCACGGGGGAGAGGGCTGGGGAGAGGGGGAACGGGATCAAAATTTGCCGGACAGCCTCTGGACGCCTATACTAGCTCCGGTGCTCCGAGTTTTAATCCTTGACGACGAGTCGATGGTGGTCGACATGCTTGCGGCGTGCCTTAGCCGCCCTGGCATCCACCTGACGACCTGCCTGGAGATCGAGGCGGCGCTGGCCCTGCTCA
This sequence comes from Thermoanaerobaculia bacterium, assembly GCA_035556715.1. Classification (GTDB taxonomy): domain Bacteria; phylum Acidobacteriota; class Thermoanaerobaculia; order Multivoradales; family UBA5704; genus DATMER01. Next base: position 7,369 of record DATMER010000023.1, on the reverse strand, counting down.
GCTCCTACCGCTTCGACGTGGTCGTGACCGACCTCTCCGTGTCGCAGCTCGGCGGGCTGGAGGGGATGCGCCTGATCCGCTTCGTCACCACCAACTTCCCGGACACGGCCGTGTACGTGCTGAGCGGCTACGTGGACGAGAACGTGCGCTCGCTCTGCTCCATGCTCGGCGTGACCGCCGTGCTGGAGAAGCCAGAGGGTCTCTCCCAGCTCCGCAGCCTCCTGCTCGAGCGCCGCGACGCCATGGTCCGGGCCGGGGAGGACGAGGACGAGGCCGGCGAGGTCCAGCAGGTGGAGCTGCTGGAGGAGTTCCTGGCCAAGAACACGATCCGCTCGGTCCTGCAGCCGGTGGTCAAGATGCGCGACGGCTCCGCGCCGTTCGAGGTCTTCGGCGTCGAAGGCCTGGCCCGGGGGCCGGCCAACTCGGTCCTGGGCAGCCCGTCGTTCCTGCTCGCCTACGCGGCGCGCAAGGAGCTCCTGTTCGAGGCGGACATGATCTGCATCCGGGCCGCCCTCACCGAAGTCTGCGAGCTCACCAGCCCGGTGACCACGTTCCTCAACGTGCAGCCGCGCTCGCTGACCAACCCGGACTTCACCGCGCGCCTCTGCGACGCGGTGCGCACGGCCGGCCTGGAGGAGCGCACCATCGTGCTGGAGCTGACGGAGCAGCAGACGATCGTGAACCCGCGGGCCTTCGCGGCCACCCTGCACCGGCTGCGGGAGCGCGGCTTCCGCATCGCGCTCGACGACTTCGGCGAAGGCTCCAGCAACCTCAACCTGTTCCAGGACCTCCGCCCCGACTTCCTCAAGATCTCGGGCACCTTCTGCCGCGGCCTGGCCCAGGACCCCTTCAAGCAGATCATCGTGCAGAGCACGGCGGAGATGGCCGCCCGCGCCGGCACCGCCACCATCATGGAGGCGGTGGAGACCGCCGAGGACGCCCAGGTGCTGCGCCGGCTCGGCATCGACTACGCCCAGGGCTACTTCTTCCTCAAGCCGCTGCCCGGCCGCGACCTCGCCCAGGCGCTGCAGGTAGGCCTCCTGCACCCGGCCTCGGCCACCCCGCTGCGCACCGCCGCTTCGGCCTGAGCCCTCCGGATCACCGAACGCCTGTCCCGCTTTTCCCCGGTGGCTGCACTCTAGGGCTGGGCGGGCGGTGTGCTTCACGCGTCCCTCCCATTTTTCTTGATTTGTTTGGAGGGAGAGCCAATGGACCGATACCCCCCTTGACGCGCCGCGGCGTTCAAGTGCAGTAAATCCGTCCCACCCCTGTTGTACTCATTTCATCCGGGGGCGCCAGCCCCCAAGACGAGGGAGAAACTACGCCGATGTCGATCCATGATTTCTACCAGAAGTTCGTGTCCGCGACCGAGAGCAATGTCCTGTCGGAGTCGTTGCGCCGTCTGAGCCTCCTCGACGATCCGAAGTCGATGTTCGAGGGTGCGCCTCAGAACGAGTGGGCCATCTGGAGCGAGAGCTCCATGGCGCTGTCCACGAACCAGGCCTGATCCACAGGCAAGGTTTTTGCGTAGCAGAGAAGGCAAGCAGTTCATGTGATGCACACCGCGGGTCCGGGAGGCGATTCTTTCTCCCGGGCCCGCCCCATAGAGCCCGAGGAGGTCCCATGGCGGGAGAGGCAGGCAGGACCGGAGTGACGTTCGAGGCCATCAAGCAGCGGGTCCGCGCCATCCCCGAGCTCGCAGCCTGGCCCCAGATGCTCCAGCTCACGGAGAAGGTCGTCCACAGGGAGTCGCTCTCCGTGTGGGATTACCCGGGCGCCGCCTGCCTCGCGGTTGGAGGCGAGGCCGCGTCCGCCCTGCCCGGTGCCGCCGCCGTCTTCTGCTCGCTGATCAGCATCCACCTGGTCGACGACATGCTCGACCATGATCCCAAGGGGGACTACCACCGCATTGGCGCCGGGCCTGCCGCCAACCTGGGGCTCGCCTTTCAGGCGGCTGGGCACCTCCTGCTGGATGATCCGGGAATCCACCCCCGGGTCCGCGCCGAGCTGCACGCGGCCTTCGCCCGCATGTCCATCGGCACCGCGTTCGGCCAGGACATGGACTCGAAGGAGCTGCGCAGCGAGGAGGAGTACTGGCTCACGGTGGAGACCAAGACGCCGCCGCTGTTCGGGGCCGCCTTCCGCATGGGCGCCCTGCTCGGTGGCGCGCCGGAGGAGACGGCCAGCCAACTGGAGGCGTTCGGCGAGACGCTGGGCCGCTTCGTCCAGGTCAGCGACGATCTTTCCGACGCTCTGGAAACACCGGCCCGGGCGGACTGGGGGCGCAGGTCGAACAACCTCCCCATCCTCTACGCGATGACGGCGGAGCACCCGGAGCGGGAGCGGTTTCTGGAGCTGTCGGCTCGCCCCGATGATTCGGATGCCCTGGCCGAGGCGCAGAAGATCCTGCTGCGCAGCGGCGCCGTCAGCTACTGCGTGTTCAAGATGGTGGAGATCTCGGACGAGGCCCGGAGGGCGCTGGCCGGCATCCCGCTGCGTGACACGGAGCCGGTGGAGCGGATCTTGTCCGCCCACCTGCGGCCGCTGCACAAGATGCTGGAGTCGGTGGGTATGGAGGAGCCGGCCACGCTGGAGCTGGCGCTGGAATGAGGCCATGGACCCCCGGGGCATCGCGCTACGCCCGTCCGGCGAGAAGCCGGCAGGGCGGGGCAGCGCGTGGCAGCCCGGCCTCCCCGCCGCGGAAAGACGGTATACTGGTTGGAAGCTCCCAGCGCAGGAGCCGGTGCCGTCCCACATAGAGAGGGGCGCTCACCGGAAACACTCCCGGACCGACGGGAGGACCTTGAATTTGCCGACGGCCACCTCTCCCCACGAGGTCGTTCGGCTTCCCTCGAAGCCTCGGCGGCGGAACGCGCACGGTCGAGCCCGCAGCCCACCCGCAATTCCTCCCATGCTCCGTCGCGTATGGACGTGCACGGTGTTCAACCCCGGAGGGGATCTCCCCCTCCCACATTGGGAGGATTGCGATGTCGATCCATGATTTCCATTCGAAGCTCATGTCCGGAAAGGAAGAGGGCGTACTGTTCGAGGCTCTGCGCAGGGTGAGAGGGATCGCAGCTCCGGCGCTGGCGGCCGCGGAGGGGGAGCCTGGCAACTGGGGTATCTGGATGGAAGACTCCACCGGCGCGTCCACCGCGGCGGGCTGGGGCGTCTGGCAGGAGGGCGAGTCGATGGTGGCCGTGGAAGCCTAGGACCCGCCGCCGAGCAGGTCGCGTCCGCGGGGGCAGCCTCTTCGCCGGCCCCGCGGACGCTCCGGCCAACCGGGGGGCACTTGCCTGCTATACTCCATGGCAACGTCTGCTCCGATCCGATACACATGGAAAGGCCGAGCCCCTTCTCGCTGAAGAAGAGCGACCTACCCTGGGCCGTCCTGTCCCTCCTCATCCTCATTCCCTGTCTGTACTACCCGTACGTGAACGTCACGAAGATGACGGACTTCGCGCTCAACTCGGACTGGAAGGTCATCTCCGCCATGCCTTGCAAGGAGCCGGAGAGCTGTCTGCGGGTTGGTGACCAGGTGCTTTCGATCGGTCCGATGACCTACGAGCAGTTCCTGTACGACCGCACGGCGTCGATCCTCGACGCCTTCGGTCCGGACGGGTACGCCCCCATGCGCCTGGTGCGCGAGGGCCGGGAGATGACCTTGAGGATCCAGGACCGCGAGGGCGCGGGGGTGTTGAAGGAGATCCCCCCGGCGGCGCTCTTCCCTGGCATCTTCTGGCTCATGGGTACCGTGGCGGCCCTGTTCCTGCGGCCGCGGGACGAGCGCTGGCTGGTGCTGATCCTCTTCAGCTACACCACCTCCCTCTGGTTCGCCTCGGGGCTGGCCTCCCCTCTGCGCGAAGACTACTCCTCGGTCATCTTCCATCTGGTCACCTGGATCTTCTTCCCGCTGTCGCTCCATCTGCACCTGATCCTTCCGACCTCGCTGATCGGCACGCGGTGGCGGATCTGGCTGCTGGGTCCCCTCTACGCGACCGCGGCGACGGTGACCATCCTGGACGCCTTCTACCTGCTCGGCCCGTTCCGGTACGCCTATGTCTGGGCCACGTTCGGAAGCGTGCTCGCGCCGGTCGTGCTGCTGCTGCTGCGCATGTTCCTGCCGCAGGAGCCCGCGGCCAAGGTGGCCACGCGGGTCATGCTCTACGGGATCCTGCTGGGGCTGGGCCCCTTCTTCCTGATCTTCGTGGTCCTGCCCTATTCGCTGATCAAGCTCTCGTTCCTGTTCTCGGACATCCGCGCGCTCCTCCCCTGGCTGCTCACCATCTCGGTGCTCTCGGTGCCCATCCTGCCGATGAGCTACGTCTATGCCATCTACAAGCACCACGTGGGCGCGCTGGAGTTCCGGGCCAACCGCCTGCTGGGCTTCTACAGCTTCTCGGTCCTCTCGGTCACCATCTACGTGGTGGCGCTGTTCCTGGTCAGCAGCCGCTGGGCGCCGATCGAGGTCCCGTACATCATCGCCGTGATGGCCACGTCCCTGGTCTTCATCTCCCTGACGTTCCTCCTGCGCCGCCGTTTCCAGGCCCTGGTGGACCGCCACATCTTCGGCATCCGCCATTCGCCCGACCAGGTGATCGACCTGGTCTCGGAGCACATCCCCACGGCCTTCGACCGCTCGGCCCTGGCGCTCGTGCTCACCGAGGAGATCCTCCCCTCGCTGCTGATCCGCCAGTCGGCCCTCTACCTGCTCGAGAGGCCTCCGCAGGACGGGCTGGAGACCCTCTACGAGCAGGGCGTGCCCCCGGAGGAGCCACCTACGGTCGACGAGCTGCACGCCCTGCTGGAGGAGAGCGGCCGCTACCGCCACGCGCCGAGCGTCGCCTGGTCCCGGTTCGACTGGGTGCGGCTGGTCACGCCGCTGACCGTGCAGGCGGAGACGATCGGCGTCTGGCTGCTCGGCCGGCGCGACCCGGACGACCACTACCCGGCCGCGGACCTCAACCTGCTCACCACGGTCGCCAACCAGATCGCACCCATGGTGGAGAACATCCGGCTCTACGAACGGGCGCAGCAGGAGATCGCCCAGCGCAAGGCCGCCGAGGAGGAGATCCGGCGCAGCGAGGAGCGCTTCCGCACCCTGTTCGAGGCCACTCTCGAGGGCATCGCCATCGTCCGCAACGGGGTCATCCTGGAGGTCAACCACGCCCTGCTCGCGATCTTCGGCTACGAGCCGGCCGAGCTGATCGGCCGCCAGCTCTCGGACCTGGTCTCGGTGAGCGAGGCCGGCCTCGACGACGTGCCGCACGAGGGGCTCGGCTTCCAGCGCGACGGCTCGGTCGTGGACATCGAGGTCGCCGGCAAGAAGTACGTGTTCCAGGGCGAGGACGTGACCGTGGTGGCCATCCGCGACATCGCCCAGCGCAAGCGCAACGAGGCCGAGAACAAGATGCTACAGCGCCAGCTCCTGCTGTCGCAGAAGATGGAGGCGATCGGCCGCCTCTCCGCCGGAGTCGCCCACGACTTCAACAACTGCCTGCTCGCCATCTTCGGCTACAACGACCTGATGCTCGACCGCTACCGGTCCGACCCGTTCCTGGTGCGCAACCTCAGCGGGGTCAAGGAGGCTGGGCAGAAGGCCGCGGCCCTGACCAAGCAGCTCCTCGCCTTCGCGCGCCGCCAGCCCATGGAGACCCGGGTGCTGGAGCTGAACCCGGTCATCACCGGCCTCGGGAAGATGTTGCAGCGGCTCCTCGGCGAGGACATCCACCTGGTGTCCGAGCTCGGCTCCGACCTTGGCCGCGTCAAGGTCGATCCCGGCCAGATCGAGCAGGTGGTGGTGAACCTCGCGGTCAACGCCCGCCATGCCATGCCCACGGGCGGCCGGCTGACGATCCGGACCTCCGCGGTGAGGGCCGCACTTGGGAATCCGGCTCCCCACGCCGACGTGCCTGCGGGCGCCTGGCTGCTGCTGTCAGTCGCGGACACCGGCATCGGCATGGACGCGGAAACCCAGGCGCGCGTGTTCGAGCCCTTCTTCAGCACCAAGGGGGAGGGGACCGGGCTCGGCCTCTCCATGGCCTACGGCATCGTCAAGCAGAGCGGCGGCCACATCTTCGTGGACAGCTCTCCGGGGGCTGGGGCGGTGTTTTCGATCTACCTCCCCTTGACCCAGGAGGCGGGCACGGTGTTGGTCGCGGCCCCCACGGGCCTGGACGACAGCGGCTCGGAGACGATCCTCCTGGTGGAGGACGAGACCGAGGTGCGGCGGGTCCTCCACCAGATCCTCGTGGGCAAGGGCTACCGCGTGATTCAGGCGGAATCCGGCGACGAGGCCATGGCCATGGCGCGGATGTTCCGCGGCGCGATCCACCTCCTCCTGACCGATGTCACCATGCCGCAGATGAAGGGACCGGAGCTCGCCACCCGCCTGATCGCCGAGCGGCCGCAGACGCGCGTCCTCTACATGTCCGGCTACAACGACGAGTCGCTCCCGGCCGAGGAGACCATGCTCCAGAAGCCGTTCGCCGCCCAGACCCTCACCCAGACGATCCGCTCGATCCTCGACGCCGAGGAGAGCCTCCCGGCGTCAGCGACCGCCTGACTGGAATTTCAGCTCCGGGTCGTGCTGGGCCTTGCGGAGGAAGGCGACGAGCCTCTCGGCCAGGTCGAGGGTGGCCTTTTCCTGTTCCGCGGCCTTGCGGAACAGGGTCAGCGCCGCCAGGGCTTCCGGTTGCACGCCGTTGGACTGGAAGATCGGTGCCAGGTGGACGGCCAGCGTCTTGACCATGTCGGTCCGTCCCTGCCGGAGGAAGACCACCGCCAGCTCCAGGGTCACCAGGGCGGCGTCGAACCAGATCTTCCGCAAGACGAAATCCGCCCGCACCTGGCTCAGGAGGTCGATTCCCTGTTGGGTTCGGCCGAGGCCCACGGCAATCCGGCCCTCGGCCCAGCGCAGGCGAATGCGGTCCAGCTCCTTGCGAGACAGTAGCTTCACCTCGGGCAAAATTTCCTCGGCTTCGGCATGCCTCCCAGCCGTGGTGAGGCACCACAGCCGGTTGTGACGGACGCACAGCCAGAGTCGCGGCTCCTCGTGGGAGTCAATATGTGGCTCCGCCTCTTCGAGAGTGGTGATCGCGATATCGAGCTCATCCTGCTCCTCAAGGACCTTGGCCTTGTTGATCAGGAGCCGGCCTTTCATCTCCGGTCCGCCGGTCGCGAGCGCCTGGTCTAGCAACGCGAGCGCTTCCGGAAGCAGCCGTTGAGCAGTCCGCAGAGAGGCTTTCAGGTGCAGAAGTCGAGCCTCGTCGAGCAGGTCTCCCGCGCAACCCGCGCCGGCCTTCCACTCTTCGTCCGAGCGCGCGAAGGACCGTCTCGCTACGTCGAGGTCGCCCTGCACCCGCTGAGC
>DATMER010000022.1:0-64080 GCA_035556715.1 Thermoanaerobaculia bacterium | reverse complement strand
ACTGCTCGTCAAACTTGGGATCGGCCGCGCGGGCAGCCCGCAGCTCGTCGAGCGCGGCGTCCGGGTTGCCGTTGAGATACTCCAGGATGCCCAGATTCGCGTGTGTGCCCGGCAAGCTCGGTGCGTACCGCGCCGCCGTTCTCGCCGCGGCGAGCGCGGCTTTGGGATCGCCCTTGCGCAACAGGCCGTCCACCGCGCCGCGATAGAGGTACGCCAGATTCAAGTCGAGCAGCCGGCGCAGCTCCGTCAAGGGCTGCGGATGATCGTCGGCATTGATGTAGACGTAGCGGTCGTTGTTGATGTTGCGCCCGCCCTGCTTGCGGACCACCAGGATCGAGGCCGACTGGCGGCCGCGGGAGTCGCCGCCCGCGTCGTCTCCCGCCTTCAACGCGGCGAAGAGCTTCTCGGCCAGCTCGCCTTGCGTGGTCTCGAACGCCCGGCCCATCGCCTCCACGACCTGCGGCCCGGCGAGGATGTTGCCTTGCGCCGACCAGGTCTTGCCCTGCCGGTCGCCGGCCCATGCCACGGCCTTCTCTCCGGTATGGGCCGCGATATTGCCCTTCGCGTCGACAATCGCCACCTGGCGTCCGTCCTTGCCCGGGAAGGTGTCGTCGGCGAGCAGCTTGGCGAGGACCTGCTGTGCCGTGAGCCCCTGGCGCAGAAGGTCGATTGCCTGCTGTCCATAGCCGACGTTGACGTTCGCCTGCGTCGCCACCGCGCCCACGCCTGCCATCGCCCAAGGCACCACGGAGCCGACCGAGAAGTACCGCGAAGCGACCGCAACCCCCAAGTCGCCATTGGCGGGATCGATCGCCACGATGGAGAACGTGGCGACCGGCGGAGGCTCGACTCCAGGAGAGCCCGCCGAGAGCGGCATGGCGAGAGCCAGCAGACACAGCGTCAGGAGTCGTTTCATCGATCACCTCGTTCCAGATCCGGTGTATCGATGTGATTGTACCGCGTCCGTCCGGGCCCTGCCGTTGAAAGCGGGGCCCGGACGGCGCCTTGAGCCGGGTCAGTCAGATCAGAAACACCAGGTATTCGGGCACCAGTCGAGCCAGTTCTCCATGTTCTGCCTGTACGCCGTGGAGTTGGCGAAAGGCTGATAGCTCCACATGTCGTAGTAGCCGGAGGGGGATGTGGTCTTCGAGGAGCCGGGGTAGGGGATGTAGCGATTCAGCGGCGCGTACCACTCGCCGATGTTCTGCACCTTCGTGAAGACCTCCGAGACGATGTCGCAGCGGTTGTCCCCGCAGTCGTCGGCGCCGGCAAATCCGCCGTTGTTGCAGGCGTTCTGGGTCTGATAGAGAGCGTGCTTGCCTTCCGCGGCCCAGATCCTCTGGTAGGAGGTCGTTCCATAGTTCCCGTGTGAACGGAACGAGGAGCTGTCGGAGCTCGTCCCCCAGTGGGCGGACATGAACTCTCTGATCAGCCGCCACTGGCCGGGATCGTTCTGCGCCGCCTCCCAGCTCACTCCCCAGTCCGCGCCATCGGTGTCCTTGCGCGCCACCACGATGGCGTACATCTCGCTGTCGCCCCGGTGGGAGCCGCCGAAGCTGTCGTCTCCGAGATCCCAGTTCCACGCGATGCCATAGCGGATCTCGATGCACTGCCGGTCCTCGGTGCAGTTCCATCCATCGTTCGGCGTGTAGGGATGCGCGGTGAAGGGAATCCTGCCGTTCGAGGAGTTGGTGTAGCCGGAAACGGTCAGGCCATAGAGCTGGCGCCGGTCGCCGTAGGCCGTCCCTTCGTAGCTGCCGCAATGGAGGTTGAGGATCGGAAAATAGTACCGGGCAAGGGAGAGCTCGAGTGAGTCGGGGAGGCCGTCATAGTCGCCGTCCTGCGCCGCCGCCGAGGTTGGCAGAAGCGCCAGGACGAACAGACAAGCGAGGAATATGGAGATTCGTAGAGACCTACGCTGTGCATTCATATCGTGACTCCTGGAGGCCGATCCAAAGGTGATTCCGAAGTCGCTCCGGTCCTGGTCGGCCTCATGAGCAGCTACGACAAACCATGAGGAAGCCCGCCAGCGTGGCGAGACGTCATCAGGTTCGCGCTCAAGCGCCCGGCGCCGGTCTGCCAGGATGGAAAGCGGCTCCGCTCAGAGCCAGGGCCTCGAAGAGGCCCGAGGTTTCGCCAATGTCGCCAGGTCGGGGAGAGCCCGGGGAATGTGCAACGGAACGTTCCCCTGATGGCACCTATCTGATGGCACCAAGAGCGCAGTCCCGGTAAGGCGCGTGCCTTCACCGCCACGTCGGTGAAGGCACCGAACCAACTCAGACACACACCGGCAATCAGTAGTACCCGTCGTACACGTTGAAGAACTCGAAGGACCCGCTCACCCCTTCATAGCGGTCATCTGCGGTGTGTCCCACCATAAGGTCGCGACGCCCAGGGTAGGGGTTCTGATCCGGGACCGGCAAACCCTTCTCAGCGATAATGACTCCGGTCTTCGCGTTGGCAAGGCGGTAGTAAACCCATCCGGCGGACGCGTGCACGATCAGCTCGTAAGTGGTCGACGGCTCGAAGTTCACATTCAAGCAGCTTTCCGGAATAATGGAACCGGTACGGAATTGCTCGATCGCGATCCCGTTGCAACCAGGAACAGGCCCAAGAGCTACGCCCCGCCCCTCGAGCTGACCACCTGGGAGGGTGATGGGTGCCCCCCAGAGGATTACAACTACGTGTTCGCTGGGGAAGTTGGTGAAAAACGTTCCCGGGCGGAAGTTCGCGACGAAGACTTGAGTCGCGCTGGCCGGCATGGCTCCACGATCGATAGGACCGGAAGTGTCTACTCCGCGCGGCGCAAGGTAGATTCCAATTCCGCCGGTTCCAATCCGAACGGAATAGGGCCCGGCGATATCGATCATGTCAGGATATAGGGGATGGGCGGCGGCCGGAAGCGAAGCGGTCAGCAGGATAAGGGCTGCTCCGATGGCCGAAAGACTTTTCTTCATGATTCACACCTATTAAGACCTTGGGACGTCAGCGTCCCACCTGTGATGGCGCGGAGTCCGGAACCATTTCATAGAAATTGGGCACTATTTGGCGCCGGGGCCGGTCCGATCGATGACGATGGCGTCTCCTGCGAAGTAGGAGACGGTGCGGAGCGGGCGCGCGGAGGGACCGCCATGGAAGAGGCGGAAGAGGTGCCACGTGCTTGTTGGGCAGAGAGAGGATAGCGCTTAGATCAGGGTTGATGGTCCCTATCAAGCACGTGGCACCTACCGCTGCTTCGAATGGTGGTTGGACTGACTGCTTCCCTGCACTCCGAGCCGGAAGAAGTGCCGCGTGCTTGTTAGGCACGCGAAGCGGACAGCATCCAAGGCAGAATTGCTGGTCCTCATCAAGCAGGTGGCACCTATCCCGGGGCGGATCTCCCCCTGATCCCGGCGGGTGTCGAGGTCCTGGCCACGGACCTGATGCTTTACGACGGCCAGCCGCAATCTGGGATGCCAGAAGAGGAAATCGCTACGATGCAGCAGCGGAGGCAAGCGCCTCGGCTTTGGTATAAATACCGAGGTCCAGCTTGGTGACTTTCTTCAGTTCCTGCAGTTGGTGGTAGAGGCTAGCCGAGGCCTTACCGGCTGGCAGACTGGCTGCGAATGCGGAGAGTTGCTCCTTCAGCCACTCGGCCCAAGCGACCTCTTCTTCGAAAGCTGCGCCGGCAGTCAATAGTGCCTCCAGCCCCAAGCTCACAGTGCCTGTCTGGAGATCGGGAGCGAGGTCAAGGACGGCCGCAGCGATCGCTTGCGCCAACTCCCGATCCCGCTCTGCGGCGGCGACGATGCCTGCATTCACCAAGCGCGCGAGTCGTTTTTCGGCACTGAGGCCATCGATCTCGAAATGGCTTTTCGAGATCATCTCGCGCAAGGCCGATCTCGTCCTTTCATCAAGATGGAAAAGCTGCGAAAGATTGACGATGTTGGAGAGCAGGAGATCGCCTGAGAGCTGCAACAGCCTGTCCCTAGTCTCTTCGTCCAGATTCCTCCCGGCCTCCTCAGGCCGGCGGAGTCCTTCGAGTGGGCCGGGAAGGGTCGGAGGTGGTCCAGTTTCCGCAAGACGCGCAATGGCTTCCTTGATGCCAGCTGCTAGCGGTATTTCTCTACCTTCACTTTCATGTCGTAGCTGCATTTGCAGAAGACGGCCCGCTATTTCGCTGCGAAGTGTTTCGGGGGAAAGCGTGTCCGCTATGTACATCGGTTCTCGCCGGAGATCTAGAAGTTTGGCATACTGACCAGCCAGGACGAGCCCAGATTCAAGTGGGGTGCGTAGCTTAGCGAAATCGATTTCCAAGGGGGACGCAACGTGAACCACAAGATTAGCTTGCATCCAAGCGCACATCCGCTTCCAGAAGGGCGCTTGTATTGCTCCGTTTTCCATTAGGTTGAGGCGGTTCTCTACGACTGCGCCAAGGCTGGAAGTATCTGGTAGAGATCGGTTCCATAGGGGTCTGGAAACTGGTTGTCAATAAGCTTGGCGACGGCTTCCTCAGCAAAGATGCGGAAGCGCTCGTCGTACTGGCGATGAATTGAGATGTCCAGGGCACCTAGCAGAGAGAACGGATCGAGCTGCGGCTGACTGGCCTCCAATGCCTCCCAAAGGTCATCGTCATTGACTTCTTCGAACCATGTTCCTGGGCAGAGATCGTCGCGCAGAGCGCCGATCAGACAGATCTCAATGCCCCGGCCAAGGTCCCGCCGCAGCAAGTGCTTCCGATGCTCGGGTAGGATGGAGCCTAGGTACTCTTCGGGCGTGAGATCACCAGGGGCGGGTCCGCAAAACTGTTCGAAGTAGTCGAGAGAATTAGGCGCGAGATCTGCGATCGTCGCATTGCCGCTTTCCAATTGCTCTAATAGGCGTATCTGTTGCACTCTGGCCCCATTCCGCTGGGCGTCCAGTAGCTGGGCGACTTCATTTTCGGAGAGCTCGCGGTCCGTCGCGGCCTGCCGTAGCTCGCGGAATTCTGGCCCCATCGGCCCAATGTCTCTAAGACACTGATCCAACGTCCGAACCCGCTCCTCACGCTCTGCTGCGAGCAGCCCCAACTCCTTAAAAAGGAGTTGTCGGGGTTCCCCATCTGGCTGAACTATCTCGACGCAAATGGAACCTTCGAGCTTCGACAGAATGACCTGCTGGCCTCCTTCACGCGAAAGGATCTGCGCGCTTTCTCCGCTTGCCAGTACCCGTCGCGCAGTCCCGAAAAACTCAGTGCCGGAAAAGGTAGCCCCTTCGCCAAACCGGATAACGGAATCAGCTTGAAGGCCAAGTCTCTCGCCAAAGGCCTCAATCTTCTGAAGGCGCTCGCGTATCGGCGTCGGTTGTAGACTGAGCAGGTACTCAGCTATCAAAGCTTTCTTCTGCCGCAACTCTCTCGCTCCACTCTTCAATGTGCCGCCCGGTAAGTTCGGCCAGGCGAGCGATTATGTGCGAATTAGCCGGAAGCAACGGGTTCAGTACTCTCTCTTCTATCCAAGCCCGGAAAGCCTTGCGGCGCTCCTTGCTGATAATTGGCAGCGGCTGAAGTAGTAAGCTCAGGTACAGGATAAAAGCCTCATCGGCCGTATCCTCAGGCCAGTCTAAGGGGGATGGAGCCACGTGGCGCCATATCCAGCCTGTGAGTTGAGCGGCGCGTTCCACAGGAAGACCTTGATCTGTCCAGAGTTGGCTGATGATCCACATACTGGTATACTGGAGGGGCATCAGAAACGCCTTCTCTCCGGGCTGGCGCAGCATGTCGAGGCTGCGGATCCGCGCCAGAGTCTGCCGGATGGTGCGTAGCTCGGCGCTCTCGGTAAAAGTGCCGTCCTGCTTCCAATGCACCGAAGTCACGAGCCGCTTCAATTCGTCGGGTTCCACTGGCACGAATGCGAAGCCGGCCTTCCGCAGCCTATGAAGTGCGTTCTGTCGCTCCTCAGGAGTGAACGCACCGCGTGCCTCCAGATGACGCAGCACGTCGAGAACACAGCATACCGCCACTGTCTTTCCGTGGCGGTCGGAAAACATGCTGGTCTTGGTCATGAAGCGATCGTCGATACAGACGGCGTCGCACGGTCCGAGATCTTGTAGGAACTGGCTCAGTGTAGGGGCGGCCTCCACGATCTGTTCATGGTCCGAGGGCGGGTCGTGCCTCGGGAGGAATCCAACCTTCCCTGCTTGCAGAGCTTTCAGAAGAGTCACCCGGATCTCCTCGACATCCTCCGCCAACTGCTCACCCTGATGGTGGTTCTCGATTAGACTGATTTGTTCCTGCCTAGTAGACGGATGGATGCGGAGGTCCAACCCGGATCTGGCTAACGTCGGCAAGATACCTGAGTTCTGCAGGTAGGTGACGGCCAGGTCGTCGAGGTAGAGAGGACCCTCAAGCAGCGACACCTCAGCGTCCGCTCTTGTGCTGTGGTCCTGCGACTGGAGGAAGCGAGCGGCCCGTTCATGAGTCGGAGTGTCTAGGACACCCTTCTCGTGCAGGAGCCGCTCGAAATCCACCGTGGAGATCACAAGTTCCTCATAGTCTCCAAGCCGAGCCTCCTCATCCATCAGGGAACCCGCTTTGTGGATGGGACGTGGCCGTACGACTTGGCCTTGGCTCTCGCGCGCGGTCTGGAGTAGTTGAGCTAGATCGATCCCAACCTCCTCAAGGAGCCGCCGAGGAGGGGGCAGCAGTGCCTCCGCAGGCCGCAGCTGGCCCGCGCCGATCATCCCTAGGATCTCCTCGGCCTTCTTCACGCGGGACGGCTGATGAAAACGGACCTGGTTCCGCTCGTTGAGCAGAAGGAGCATGGTGTCCGGAGCGAGGACAACCCGCTGAACGCTCTCAATGGCCTTCTCAAGCAACCCCAAATCGGCGAGGACCATCAAGGATGTGACGTCTAGGCCGACCATCCATTCGGGCCGGATCAACACCGGCTGCCGTGAGCCCGAGATAATGGGAATTACGGCGCGGCGGCGGCCATCGTGCATGGAAGCGTTGCTGCGCGGCAGGCCGATCAAGAGATAGGAGAGCGGTACGTTCAGATACGACGAGGCGATATGGAGGGGAATCTCTCCATGAAGCCAGTGCTCTTCGACCGTACGCCTCCGCTCTCGGTCCGCTGGCATCCACTCCTCGACCATGGTACGGAGGTCTAGCGCCTTGACCGGCCCTTCCTCGGAGGACAGTGCCAAGGCGCGAGAGAGCCACTCCCCCATCTCTTCTCCTTCACGCCCCAGCCGATACCCGAGACCTATCGCGGCCATAAGTACATGGGGATCATTGCCTCCCTTGGTTACGGCTTGTCTCATCAACTCGACGGCGCGGCTGACGGTCGCATCGGCCTCCGCGGCCAGAGAGGCGAGCCGGATCAGAGTCTCGGACTTGCGCTCCTCTCGCTTCGGCCACTCGCGGTCCACGATGCTTGAAAACCTCTCCCAAGCTCCCGATTGCAGGGCGAGATTGATGTCAAGCTGCAGATCTATCGGGTGTTCCCGCTCGGAGAGGAGTCGGTCATTAGACGCGCGGGCCTCGTCGAGACGGCCTGCGCGGAATAGCGCCCATGCCCTCGCGGATGCGAGGTCTGGGTTCCGATCCACAAGGTCCTTATTGGCTTCGAGGAAAGCAAGGATCTCGGCCTCATCTGACTCGGTGTCGCGGTGCATGGAATCGACGAGATGCAGCGCGTTCTGGAGAGTGCGATCACGTCCGAACTGTTCCTCAAGGCGGGGGCGGAGTGCAGACCAGTCCCTTACGCGGCGGAGATGACGGACGAGATTCTGAAGATCGAACAAATCGTGGCTGTTCTCATAGAGCTGCTCAAGCCGGGGCCGTGGGTCTCTGCCCTCGTGCTCATCGATCATCGCCTCGATCCGTTGGCGATCCGCTTCCCCGAACTCCCCTTGATGCTCCACCAGCAGGTCTCGGGCCTTGACTGTCTGAGCATCTTTCACTAGGGCCTCGATCCGCGTCAGGGAGAGCAGTCCTGCTTTCAGGACGCGACGAAACGCAGTCTCCTCCTCGTCCAGAAGGACTATGAGATCGGCTGGTTCCAGGCTCATCTCCGCGAGCATGAAGCGGGCCTGCAACTCGTGATCCTCCAAACCCCCCAGCCGAGCGCGGTAATCGAGGTAGCCTCTCAGCCGCTCGGTGTCGAAGGGAATGCCGAACGCCCAACCCATTGGCAGGAGGGAGAGGGCATTCCCAGGGTCCTGGAGGCATTCTCTCACTTCCTCCCGTGCGGCCTCATTTACTGCGGGGTCGGAATGCGTCAGGCGTAGCCAAAGGAGCCACTGCCGGGCACCGGCTGCTCGCTCCGGAAAGTCTGTCGCCATTCGCTCCTCCGCTTGTTGAAAGCGAATGGTAGCGTGCTCGCGGTGCCTGTCGGCTTCGGGCCCTTCAATCGTGTGTACCCCCGGATGGAACAGGTTCATGTCCAATGCGTGCGGCCGCAACTCGGAGGGCAAGAGCAGGGCTGTGTTGATCACCCCTTCTAGATAAAGTAAGTCCGGCCACTCCTTTTGATGCTCGGCAACCTCGGCGAGACAGGCTGCAGCCTCCTCCCAGCGGTCGACCTGGGCCAGCGCCACGGCCACATTGGACCATCCCAGACCAGTTAGGAGACGGGGGTTGTGCCGACCCTCCTGACTATCAAACCAGCCCAGAGCAGCCGCCGGTCCTTGGATTTTGGTAAGGATTGAAAACAAGGCGCTACGGGCGTCTGGATCGTCGGCGTCCCGGAGCATCCGAAGTGCTCCGTCGCCATCACCTTCCGTCTCTAGGATGAGCGCGTCGATCACCCGGGTGTCGGCCGCAGGATCGAGTTGCCGCAACCCGTCCCGGAAGCTCTTCGCCTTCTCGAGGTGCTCGTACTGGCCAGCGTGCAAGCGTGCTGCCCAGTAGACAACCTCGGCTCGAACCGATGAGGCGACGTGCCGCAGATCACCGCTCTGGACCCGCTCGACCAGCTGCCGGACCTGTTCCCGTGCCTGGGCTAAAGCCCAGCCACGACGTTGCTGGATCCGAGTCAACTCCGCGGATGCGCGTTCGGTATGGGACTCTTCGACGAACCGGTTGGGGCCGAGGTTCTCCACCTTGCGGGCGACATCTCCGATCTCAGCACTGATCTGCTTTCGACTCTCCACAGTCAGCCAAGCTTGGAGTTCGCCCCCCGGTCCAAGACCGGTGACGAATGCGGCCAACAGGATTGCGACGATGACTTCGATGGGCTCGTCGGCCAAATACTCGGGCTGCTGAGTGATCGACGCGTATCTCTCCCGAAGTCGGGACCGGATCTCAGGGGCCTCGGGGGTCTCTAGAATGCGGGCCCCGGCCAAGGCCTTGAAGTCAGCTTGGGCTTGGTCGTCCATGAGCCAAGCCTGTAGATCCTCCCGCTGGAGCACGTCAGGCGCTATGTATCCATGGCCGGTACGGTCCAGGAGGTTTCGCCACCAACTCTCTTCGATGTTGCCGCCGCTCAAGCGGGAGAGCGTGGCGTTGAAAAATACGGCGAACTCGGGGGGCCCCGTCTGACCCTTTACGGGGACAAGACCAGCGGAGCGCTCCCGATAAAGGCGCCGGGCAGGTTGGAGAACCGTCCCCGCTAGGAAGATAAGCGGACGAATTGCTAGAGAAAGAGAAAGCGGCTCAGTCACTTCAAACTCTGGCGCCTGGAATCATAGGGAGGAGGGAAACCGACAGGCACAACCCTTCCGGGTGCGTATCATACCGCAACCAACGGCTCTCCAGCCCTGTCGATGGGGGGACCACATGATCCACCGAGATGCAGGAGCGCGCGCGAAGTCCGGCTAGACTATGCCTCCCGTGAACCCAACCTCCTGGAACCGTCTCCGCTACACCCTCTGGGCGCCGCTCTACGACTTCGTGGCCCGGTTCGTACGGCAGCGCCGCCGTTCCATCGCCCTGCTCGGGCTTGAGCCGGGGGAGCGCGTGCTGCTCGTGGGAGCGGGAACGGGGGCCGATCTCCCTCTAATCCCGGCGGGTGTGGAGGTGCTGGCCACGGACCTGACCCCGGCGATGCTCGACCGGGCCCGGCCGCGGGTCCGCCCCGGCATCGAGCTCCGGGTGATGGACGGCCAAGCCCTCGACCTGCCGAGCGAAAGCTTCGACGCGGTGATCCTCCACCTGATCCTGGCCGTGATCCCGGACCCCGCCGCCTGCCTGCGCGAAGCGGCCCGGGTGCTCAAGCCCGGAGGCCGGATCACGGTCTTCGACAAGTTCCTGCCGGATGGAGAGCGTCCCGCGCTGCCACGAAGGCTCGCGAACGCCTTCACCCGGACGCTGTTTACCGACATCAACCGCCGGATGGGCGACATCCTCGAACGCTCCGGCGCACCCCTACGGATCGAGCACGACGAGCCGGCCTTCCTTGGAGGGGCTTTCCGGATCATGCTGCTGCGTTCCCTCTGATTCTGTCGCGCCGGTCTGCCAGGATGAATGCGGCTCCGCTCAGAGCCAGGGCCTCGAAGACGCCCGAGGTTTCGCCGATGTCGCTCAGATCGGCGAGAGCGCGGGGGATGTGCAGGAGCACCACCCAGAGGAACATCATGATTCCCGACATCAGCGCCGCCAGCCGGGCCGTTTTCGGGATCAGCATGCCCACACCTCCCGCGATCAGGGCGACGCCGGTGAAGTAAGTCCAGGCGTGCCGGCCCGGGATCCACGCCGGCACCAGTTGCGCCACGAAGTCGGCGTACACGAAGTGCTGAATCCCGCCGAGGATCATGAATCCGCCCAGGAACAGGGGGCCCAGGAAGCTCACCCTCCGGAATCCGGCCACCAGGATGACGGCTCCCAGCATCGCCAGCGCCTTGCAGGGATTCGTCCACCGGAAGCCCACGAGAGGATCGGCGGCGGCCTGGGGCAGGTGCAGGAACAGGAACGCGAAGAGGATCATCGCGCCGAGCACCAGCGATGCCCATCGCGCCATGCGCCCGGTACCGATTCCGATCGCCGCGCCTGCGACGATGAGAACGACGCCGACGAGGTAGGGCCAGAACGGATGCCAGGGAATCCATGCCGGCAGAGGCGGGACCAACCGCACGAACTCACCCGTCAGGAGCTGACGGATTCCCAAAGCCACGATGGAGGTTGCGAAGAAGAGCCGTCCCAAGGTCGATGTGCCGGTCATGAGGCCCTTTCAGTCGTTGACACTCGGCTGGCATTCGAACAGCGACGCGCGAGTCTACTACTACTAAGACGACCAGGCCCACGGAGGGCTGGATCAGGCCAAGCCATTCCTGGTGGAAGAGAACTTCAGGGCCGGCCATGGCGGGGGGATTCCAGCGCAGGGGAGGGCAACGGCTCTCCCTGCACAGGCTTCATACTGCAAATGTAGTATCGTCCCCCCAGTAGAGACCGCCTTCCGCCGGTGCCTGGAGAGATTGTGATGCTGCGACGACTGGTTCTCAAGGGCTTCAAGTCCATCAAGGAAATGGATCTCGATATGCAGTCCCTGAACGTGCTGATTGGCACGAACGGGGCCGGCAAGAGCAATCTCATTTCGTTTTTCAAGATGCTCAACGAGATGATGGCGGGCCGGCTCCAGCAGTACATCGCCACCTCGGGGCGCGCACAGTCGCTTCTCCATTCCGGACCCAAGGTGACACCGCAGATCGAAGCCAGCCTGGAGTTCGAGGTCGACAACGGTGTAGACACCTATTCCATGCGCCTGTTCCACGCGGCGGGGGACACCCTGGTCTTCGCCGAAGAAACGCTGAGCTTTCTCACGGCAGGCTACACGAAGCCGAGGCAGATTGCCTTGGGAGCGGGGCATGAAGAGACCCGGATCGGCTTGGAGGTAGACAAAGGGAACTCGACCGCAAAGTTTTTTCGATATCTGCTCAACCGGTGCCGGGTGTACCACTTCCATGACACATCGCCGACGGCACGAGTCCGCCAGTACGGATACATTGGTGACAGTCGTTGGCTGATGCACGATGCAGGGAATCTGGCCGCTTTCCTGTTTCGTCTCCGCGAGGAGAATGGCGGGGCGGCCTACAAACGGATCGTGTCGACCATTCGTATGATTGCGCCGTTTTTCGATGACTTCGAGCTGAAGCCGGTGGATCACAAGGACATCATCCTGAACTGGCGCAACAAGGTCTCGGATCAGGTGTTCGGTCCGCACCAGTTGTCCGACGGAACCCTGCGAGCCATGTGCCTTGTGACCCTGCTCCTGCAACCGGAGGATGAGCTACCGGAGCTGATCATCGTCGACGAGCCGGAGTTGGGGCTGCATCCATTCGCTCTCAACGTGATCGCGGCGCTGTTTAAGAAGGCATCGTATCACTCGCAGGTGCTCGTCAGCACGCAGTCGAGTTCTTTCCTCGACAGCTTCGATCCCGGGGATGTCGTGACAGTCGACCTGGAGGGTGAAGAATCGCGACTGAAACGCCTCGATGTGGCAGCCTTGGAGGCATGGCTCGAAGAATACAGCCTCGGCGAGGTCTGGGAGAAGAACGTCATCGGTGGAGGGCCGCACTAGATGCCGCCGCGCCTCTACTTGTTCGCGGAAGGGCAGACCGAGCTGACATTTGCTGACACGGTGCTCAAGCCTCATCTCGCCGGCGTAGGGGTATTTTTGCACCCTCCAGTCCTCATCGCCCATGCCAGGAAAAAGGGCCGTGTTCATCGAGGAGGGGGGCGAAGGTATGTGGCAATGAAGAATGACATTCTGAGATTTCTAGCACAGGAGAAGGGGCAGGACGTATTCTTTACGACGATGATCGACCTGTACGCCATCCACGCAGATCTGCCTGGGCTGGCGGATGCCGAAGAACTGCGCCACATACCGGAAAAGCGCGTACAGGCCCTTGAGGAAGCATTCGCCAAGGACATCCAAGATGGCCGCTTCATTCCCTACATCCAGTTGCACGAGTTCGAAGCGTACCTGTTCTCCGATCCGGCCTGGTTCCGGTATTTCTATGACCGCCACGAAAGGCAGATTGCTGCACTCAAGGCCATAGCCGACCGCTACGCCAGCCCTGAATTGATCAACGACGGGCCCGACTCCGCTCCGAGCAAGCGCATCATCGCAGAGATTCCCGATTACAAAGATGCAAAGTCGGCCGTGGGACCGCAAGTGGCCGAGCTGATCGGCTTGAACGTGATCCGCGGCAAATGTCCCCACTTCGCTGCATGGCTGGAGCAGCTCGAAGAGCTGGGCAGCCGGTTCTGAACCCGGATCGGCATCGCAGTTGACCTGGATAGGTTCGTGTCCAGGACGATTTTCGACCCGCAGTGGGGAGACGCCCCGACCCTGTTCACCCGCGAGGTTCGTGGTAGCGGACTGGGGACGTCTCTACCGCGGCCTGTTCGGATAGCCGTCCAGGATCTGGTGGGTTTTGATGACCCCCTCCAGGACGGAGACGAGGGCATCTCGCAGCTCCTCGGGAAGGCTTTCGAGCTGCGGCAGGAGGTTCCTGAGGCGCGGGTCGGACGGCGGCTCCGGGGGTGCGGGCTTCCTCTTTCTCTCTTTCATCTCTGACCCTCCTCGAGGCTCGTCCTATGCTCCGGTCTACGGGGACACACCTTCCACGGGCAATCCCGCTCGTGCGGTCACCTGTCCCGGAAGGGAGAAGCCTTGCTTCGTCTCATCCTGCTCCTGCTCTCTCTGGCTGCACCGGCGTCGGACAGCGGCCAGAACCTGGACCCCAACGGTTGACCCTGGCCGCACGGGGGGGCGCTCCAACGCCCCCCGGTTTTTCCTTTCCACGCGAACTGTACAGAGGCAGCTACTTCAAGGTAGGCTTAATCATCCTGAGAAGGCGTTACCTTAAGGAGAGCCTTGAATGTCCCACCTGGGGCCGGAAGCCATGCGCAGGATTCTGGGCGGAGAGGGCGGCCCCCAGGAGGTCGAGTCGGCCGCGGAGCACCTTGTCTCCTGCGATCCGTGCAGGGCCCTGGCCGGTAGCGTGGCCGACGAGCTGCGCCCGGAGAATCCGGAGCTGGCGGGAGAGGGTCCGCTGCGGCTGGTGTTCGAGCTGATCGACCGGGAGCGCCAGTGGGCGGTGGATTACCTGGCCGCGGTCGCGGAGTGGGCCGAGCTGCGGAGTCTGCAGAACCGCCGCACCCAGAGGGACCGGGTGCGGATGACGAAGGCGTGCCACACGAACGCATTCTTCCAGCTCGTGCTCGGCGATCTCAAGGAGACGCCGTCCTGGGACGAGGCCGAGTTCCTCGCGGGGCTCGCCCTGCTCTGCGTCGAAGCCATGAGCCAGCGCCGGCAGATCGCTCCGGCTGCCGATCACGACTTGAAGGCGAAGGTCTGGACCGCCGTGGCCAACGCCCGGCGGCGGGCGGCCGAGTGGGAGCGGGCGCATCAAGCCTTGTCCAATGCGGAGCGGCACCGCCGGGAGGGTACGGGCGATCCTCTCGTCGAGGCGGAGCTCCTGTCGATCACCGCGTCGACCCTGGCCAACGAGGGACATATCGCCCGCGCCCTGGAGACCCTGAAGCGGTGCGAGGCGATCTATCGAGCGCGGTCCGAGTGGGCTCTCCTCGCCCGCGCGCTGGTCCAGGCGGCCAGCGTCGTGGTGGACTCCGAGCCAGCCCGGGCCCTGGAGGCGCTCGACGCCGCCGTGCCGCTGCTGCCGTCCGCGGATGTCCATCTGGGGCTCCTGGCCGACCTGCTGCGGGTGGAGTGCCTCCTCGGCGTCTCCCGGCCGAACGAGGCGTTGCAGGTGTTCCGGCGCTGTTCGCGGTCACTCCAGGCAAGCCCGGGCGTCCGGATGCAGATCCGCGGGAGGTTCACGGGCGCAAAGCTCCTGGACGCTCTCGGATACAAGGTGCCGGCCGAGCGGCTCTACGACGAGGTGGTGGACCGCGAGATCGAGCACGAGCTCTACAAGGAAGCCTTCCTGGACCTCCTCTATCTCTATGGACGCCACGTGAAAGCCGGGGAGATCGAGAAGGCCGCGCGGGTCTGCCGGAGGGCGCTGACCGATCCGTCCCTCTCCGCGATCTCGCACGACCAGATGCGGACCGTCTGGGAACGGCTCCTGGCCGCGACCGCCATCGCCGAACACCACGCGGTCGGCCCGGATGCGCTGAGCGACCTCCGGCGGTATCTCAACCTCCACTGGAAGCATCCCGCGGCAACAGTCCCGGAGTGATCATGCCCGAGATGAGATCAACCGCGTAAAAATGGAAACGAGCGCGCCCGAGATGACTTCGAACGCGCTGAATTCGTTTCCATGCTCTCGATATCAGTTCGAGCCCATCAAAGTCCAATCTATTGGAGCCAAAATCAAAACGGAGGCTCTGAAATGAATTCGGGCTCGCAAAAATGAAAATGGAGACGCCGGATTTCAATTTGGCTCCACCAGATTGGATTCGGTTCCATTAGAATGAATTCTGATGGGAGGAAATGAGGGTGAGCGCTTTGGATTCCAATCTATTGGATTGAAAATCATTTTTGAACTTTGTAATTCAATCTATTGGACGTGAAATCTTTCCGGGCGCTTCAAGATCCAATCTAATGGAGACAAAGTCTTTGCGGACGCGGAAAATCGATTTTGGCGGCTCGATCTTCATCTCGGGTGGGCAGAAAACCTGTTCCAAGACGGTGGAGGGGTTTTGGAGCGACGAAAGTCTTCCGAGACGCTCAAGATTGAGGAAAGGCAGGGGCGCTGGACAGCGCGCCCCCTGGGGTGAGGCTACTTCGCAGAAGAGGCTGCTTCGCAGGATCAGGAGGCCGTCGGATCGGCAGGCATGGGCGCCTCGGGCAGGGGGGCCTTCGGCGAAGGGGTCCGGCCGCGGTACGGCTGCAGCCCGAACTCGATCAGCTTCTCGCTGTCCTTGCCGTAGTGCTGACGCACCGCGGCGCGGAGATAGATCATAAGGGCTTCCACCTGGCGGAACAGCTCCTGCATCTCCTTACAGACGTCCTGCTTGCTCGCGATCAGAGCGTTGAACTGGGTGCTCAGCCCCTTGAACTGCACCGTCTGCTCCTGCAGCTGGATCCGGTGCCCATCGAGATGCTGGAGCTCGGGCTGGTTCGCGGTCAGACCCGTGGCGGTTACCTCCCAACCTGCGACCTTGTGCATGTACAGCGGGACTCGTGACATGTGTTGCTCCTTTCTCCCCCTCGGGGGAGGAACCGGCCGGCGCCTTCGTGGCATCGCCGGGATATCTACTCTCCTAGAAGAATCGAATCGTTGTCTCAAAAAAATTTGCGCTCAGCACTCGGTCTTGAGGAAGTGGAGCAGCTCCTCGAGGCCCTGCTCGTCCGTGGTATAGCGCAGGAACCGGCCCTCGCGGCGCTGCCGGACCAGCCCTTCCTGAAACAGGACCTCCAGGTGGTGCGACAGGGTGGAGGCAGGCACTCCGATCGCCTGCTGGATCTCGCCGACGACCATTCCGTCCGGATGCGCCTTCCGGAGCCGGCCCAGAATCCGAAGCCGGACCTCGTGCGTGAGAGCGGTAAAGCGGCTGGCGTATCGGTGGAGGTCGCTCATGACAATTCGATTGTCCTGGAAGAGTAGTTCCATGTCAAGAGGGAAGTGCGGCCCGAGTGAAGACGATCCCGGCGATCTGACCGGGCTGGCCACTCTTCACTTCACCGGCACGGCACCGTTGTTGACGATGACCGCCTCTCCTGCGGGACTGCGAATGAACTCCAGGAATTGGGCGACCGCAGGAGAGGGCGACGCTTTCGTGACCAGGAACAAATCCCGCGTCAGGGTGTAGGTTTTGCGCTTCACATTCTCCGCATTGGGGACGATGCCATTCAGGGACAAGACCTTGATCTTCCCCTCGCTTTGCTCCACGACGGTCATCGTTGTCATCCCAACGGCCCCCACGGTGGCAGCGAGCTCTTTCGCCATGTCTCCGGTTTTCGGCATGACCTTCACGGTCTCGGCCATCTTCAGGTCCTTCAAGCATTCGATCTTCGCTCTCCCGACCTCGGCGTCGACCTCTGTATCAGGCCTGGTACTGGGGGCAATCGCGAGGTCAGGTCCCCCTAGCATCTTCCAATTCGTGACCTTGCCGGCGTAAATATCGCAGACTTGGCGGTCGGTGAGATTGGTGACAGGCACGCTGGCGTTTACGCCAAAGACGACGGCCACCTTGGCGATCTCCTGCACGGCCATGCCCTGGCGGGCGATCTCCTCAGGGACCAGGCCATGGCTGGCCAAGGCGATGTCGATCTTCCCCCCGGCCAAGGCCTGCAGGCGTGCCTTGGTACCCAGCCCCTTCCCCATCTCCACCGTGGCAGCCGGATGTCTCTCTTGATACACCTTGGCGAGCGCCGCAACCAGGGGCATCACTCCAGTGGATCCATCAACGGTAATCTTTTCGGCGGTCAGCCCATGGCTAGCCATTGCCAGGACAAACCCTGGCATCAGCGCGCGGATGTGGCGTCTCCTGGCTATCTTCACGGCCAACCTCCTTTCCACATCTACCATATCCGACGCAGTACACTAGCCGGGCTTTTCCGTGCAGTTGCGGTGCGCGCCGGCTTGGCTCTCCGGAGGAGGCTCGCGCCCGCTCGATCCGTCTTTCCGCCGGAGCGACTGGCGGTGCAGACCTCCGGGCTCGCGCCTCCCATCGCCCGCCTCTGGCCATCGACAGGGAGCAGTCCGCGATGAAGACTCAGATCTCGAGAGAGGGTTTCCGAGCAGACAAGCGCTATGCCGGCGTGTACCAGCAGCAGGGCCGGATGATCATCGACCGCGACTGGAACGAGCTGGTCGACATCCTCAAATCCCGCGTGGACGAGGCCCTGATCGACGTCATCGGCATCGGCAGCCCCAAGGGGGGCGAGGTCACGATCCAGATGGCGGGCGGCGCGCCGCGGCTGTTGCCGGGCCGCGTCTATGCCGGCGGCCTCGCGGGGTACGTGGAATCCGTTCCGGACGTGAGCTGGCCCTACGGCCTGAACCAGCAGAAGGGATTCCCCTCCGCTCCGCCCCTGCCGCCGGCGGGGACCGCCTACAAGATCTACGCCGACCTCTGGGAGCGTCCTGTCGTCTCGCTGGAGGACAAGGACCTGCGCGACCCGGCCCTGCACGGAGCCGATACCTGCACCCGCACGCAGGTGATGGCGCAGATCAAGACCTGCGCCGTGGCTCTGGACCCCCGGTCCCTGCCGAGCAGCGGCCACGGGCTCCTGACCCTCCGGTTCCCCGCGGCGGGTGGCCAGCTCGGCTCGGATCCCTGCGATCCCAAGGTGGCGGAGGTCGATCCCGTGGGCGGCGACTTCCTGTTCCGGCTGGAGGTGCACGACGTGCGCTGGCCGGCGGGCGGGGACCCCGACCTGCCCGAGCGGGTCGTCGTCAAATGGTCCCGCGAGAACGGCGCCGAGCAGTACGAATTCGAGGAGGCGCCCGACTGGTTCGCGGCCGGACCCTGGATCTACGAGCTCTACACCGTGGAGTCCGAGCAGCATCTCGGGTACCACGTCCCCGTCCTGGCCAACAACCAGAGCTGGGAGCCGAAGCGCGGAACCCTGGCCGCAACCATGCCGCCGACCGCCTCGAAGGGCACCCTGGTGCGCCGCTGGGACGGCTACCTCGTGTTCGTCCAGTCCGGAGGCCTCTGGTCCGTATCGAGCGCAGAGGGCGAGACGCCGGACGTCACGGCCCCCGGCGCCACCGTGACCTTCGAGACCGCGACGCACGGCGAGATCACCAGGGCCGTGGCCAGGGTCGGGCTCTCCGACCTGGAATTCCTGCTGGAGGTCGACGGCGCCGTCTTCGTGCCGGGCGACTACTGGTCGGCGCCGGTGCGCCGGGCGCACTACCAGGCGGGTGGGGAGCTCCTCAAGGAAGCGTTCCCGTCCGGGATCTACCACCGCTACGTCCCCCTGGCCGAGGTGCAGGCCAACGGCCAGCTTCGCGCGCTGACCGCCGCCGAGCAACGCCGCCTGGCCTTCCCGAGGCTGACCGATCTCGAAGCCGGTGACATGGGCTACACGACGAGCTGCGGCAGCGGGCTCTTCAACGCCAGCCATGACACGGTCAAGAAGGCGCTGGACCGGTTGTGCGAGATCGGGGCCCAGCATGTCTCCTACACCATGCCGGACGATACCTCGGTCTACGAGGGAAAGAATCCCCAGACGGTCGCCCAGGCCCTCGACCTGCTGGCCGACGTGCGGGCGGAGCAGATCGCCTACAAACCCGAACAGTTCCCGGCCATCGAGGAGGTCCGCTCGGCCCTCGACGAGCTCTTCGGCCGGTCCTCTTCCGGAGGCAACTACGTGACCGTGGGGAACGGCGGGCAGTTCCAGACGATCGAGCTGGCACTGGAGGCGCTGGAGGAGGAGACCTCCGACATCGCGCTCGCTCTCATGCCGGGAGACCACGACCTCGGAGGGATCAGCATCGGATCCAAGGGGAAGAGTCTTCACCTGAGCATCGTGGGGCTTGGAGGAGCCAGCCGCTTGCACCTCAACGCCCTTTCGGACACCTCGGTCAGCGGGCTGGCCTCGTTCCGTCTCGAGCGGGTGCACCTGATCTCCCAGAACAAGACCCTCGACGTGTCCGGCTGCCACGAGGCCATCCTGGCCGACAACGTGCTGGAGAGCTCCAACCTGGAAGGCAAGCATCTCATCCACGTGGCCCAGAACGACAGGCTGGTGATCCGGGGCAACCACATCGACGTCCAGTGGGCGGCGCAGGACCCCTTCTTCGAGAACATCCTGCAACTGGAGCAGTTTGAAAACCTCCGCGACCTCTTCTCGGTGAGCCTGACCGAGTTCCGCCAGCGGGTCCAGATTCTCACGCAGGCGATCCTGAGCTCCTCCCAACGCGAGGCCATCGGCCGGGGCATCTTGGATCGGGCCGAGGACAACACCGGCGTCCCCAAGCCAATTCGCGACGCCTGCAGGCCCATTGGCCAGGCGATCCTCGACGATGGAGGCAAGGTCGCCAGGAGGTTCGAGGATCTGCGCTACCTGCTCTACATCCGCAATCCCGGGACCGGTGTCGTGATCGGCCCCCTCAACGGGCCGACGATCGTCGAGGGCAACCAGGGTACCGGCTTGATCGGCCTCCTGGGGCGGCCTGGCTCGGTCACGCATTTCCCCAACGGGTTCTACGCGGCCGCGCAGGCTGGAAGGTTCCCTTTTCAAAGCGCCAGCTACTCCCTGGAGATCCGGAACAACATGCTGGCCGGCGTGCGCGCCGGAGAGACCCTGGTCACCGACCTCACCACTGCAATCAACACCGGCGCCAGTCGCCCGATCCCTTTCTGGTACGAGCACATCGACGTGGCCGGAAACGTCTTCGACCAGGGCGACAATCACTTCATCGCCCCAGAGGTCACCCTGACCGGCAACAACTTCAGAGTGCGAAACAGCAGCGTTGCGGGATGGACGATCGGCACGGCCGGGCTTTACACGAGCAACCGCACGAACAATTCAGGCTCGCGCCTCAACAACGGGATTGCCCCAGCTCAGATCGTGGAGAGCGCGAACCTGCGCTTGGCCGTCAGATCGGTCCCCTGAGGAAAAAAACCGGCGGCACCCCTCCGCTCGGCGCGAGCCGGGTAGAGGGGTACCGCCGGGATTGCCTCGTTTGATATTGGCCGAAGGAACGAAGCGGAGACCGGAATAGAATCCCCACCATGCCAGCCGATCTCGTGATCCGCAGCCGGCGGGTGGTGACCCCCGACGGTCTCGGCCCCGCCGCCATCCACATCCAGGACGGGAAGATCACAGGCCTGGGAGCGGAGGACGATCTTCCTGCGGGCGTGCCGGTGATCGAGGCCGGCGATGCGGTCGTGATGCCGGGGGTCGTGGACACGCATGTCCACATCAACGAGCCCGGGCGCACGGACTGGGAAGGCTTTGAGACCGCCACCCGGGCCGCCGCGGCCGGCGGCGTCACCACCCTGGTGGACATGCCGCTCAACAGCATCCCCGCTACGACCACGCGGGAGGCGCTGCGGGCCAAGAGGGAGGCCGCCCGCGGGAAGTGCCGGGTGGACGTCGGCTTCTGGGGCGGCGTGGTTCCCGGCAATACCGGGGAGATCTCCGGTCTCCTCGAAGGCGGAGTCCTTGGGTTCAAGGCATTCATGGTCTCCTCGGGAGTCGACGAGTTCCAGCACGTCGGGGAGCCCGAACTGCGCGAGGCCATGCCGGAGCTGGCTCGTCATGGCGCCGTCCTCCTCGTCCACGCCGAGCTGCCGGAGCCCCTCGGGATCTGCGAGGGGGATCGTTATGAGGATTACCTCCGGTCCCGGCCCGACGCGGCGGAGACCGAGGCGATCGATCTCCTCATCCGGCTCTGCCGCGAGACGGGAGCCCGGATTCATATCGTCCACCTCGCATCGTCGGAGGCTCTCCCTCAACTCCGCGAAGCGAGGAGGCACCTGCCCGTCACCGTCGAGACCTGCCCGCACTACCTGACCTTCGCGGCCGAGGAGATCCCGGACGGCGCCGTTGCCTTCAAGTGCGCGCCGCCGATCCGCTCGCGGGAGAACCGGGAGCGCCTCTGGGACGCGCTACGGGAGGGCGTCATCGATCTCGTGGCCTCGGACCACTCCCCGAGCCCGCCGGAGCGGAAGCGGGGAGGGTTTCGCGACGCCTGGGGCGGGATCGCCTCGCTCCAGCTCGCCCTGCCCGCGGTCTGGACCGGAGCGCGCGAGCGCGGCTTCTCCCTGGGAGACCTGGCTCGATGGATGAGCCGCAACCCCGCTCGGCTCGCCGGGCTCCGGAGCAAGGGCGAGATCCGGCCCGGCTTCGACGCCGATCTCGTAATCTGGGAGCCCGAGGCCAGCTTCCGCGTCGAGCCGGAGAAGCTCCAGCACCGCCACAAGCTGACCCCCTATGCCGGACGGACGCTGCACGGCGTCATCCGGAGGACGCTCCTGCGGGGCGAGACGGTCTATCATGACGGCGATTTCCCCGGCGAGCCAGCGGGCAGGCTGCTGAAAGGAGCGGGATGAGCGACTTCACCGAGCTGGTGGACCTTGCGGCCGAGCGCCTCGGCGGCGCCGTCCTGGCCGCGAACGACGAGTTCTTCGCTCCCAAGGAGAACCTGCTCAAGTCCGCGGCGCCCGTCTGGATGGAAGGGAAGTATACGGACGTCGGCAAGTGGATGGACGGCTGGGAGACCCGCCGCCGCCGCGAGCCCGGCCACGACTGGTGCCTGATCCGCCTCGGCCTGCCGGGGGCGCCCCGGGGCGTGGTCGTGGACACGTCTTTCTTCAGGGGGAACTTTCCGGACCAGTGCTCCCTGGAGGCCTGCGCGGTCGAGGGCTACCCCACGACCAGCGAGCTCTTCGACGAGGAAGTGAAGTGGACGGTGATCCTCCCCCGCGTCTCTCTCCAGGGGGACTTCCGGAACCTCTTCGCCATCGAAAAGGGTATTGGCGATATGGGCGATATGGGACGGGTGACCCATCTCCTCTTCCGGATCTATCCGGACGGCGGCGTCGCCCGCCTCCGGGTCCACGGCGACGTCCTGCCGGACTGGGAGCGGCTGGACCGGCGCCGGAGCGAGATGGACCTGGCCGGAGTGGAGAACGGCGGGCGCGTCCTCGCCTGCAGCGACATGTTCTTCGGCAACCGGCACAACCTGATCCTGCCAGGGCCTCCGCGCGGCATGCACGACGGATGGGAGACGCGGCGGCGGCGCGGCGAGGGCTTCGACTGGGCGATCGTGCGGCTGGGCGCTCGCGGCCTGGTCGAGCGCCTGGAGATCGACACCTCCTTCTTCAAGGGCAATGCCCCGGGGAGCGGCTGGGTCGAAGGGATCGACGCGCCCGGCGCCTATGCCGATGCGCTGTCGTCGCCGTCGTTCCCAGGCTGGCGGGAGATCCTCCCCAAGACGCCGCTCCGGCCCCATACCGTCCACCACTTCGACGACCTCCTCGCAGCCGGGCCGTTCACCCACGTCCGTCTCGGCATCCATCCCGACGGCGGCGTGGCGCGGCTGCGGGTCTTCGGCCGGTTGGGCGCCCTCGACCTGCTGAACGTCCTGCCGGTGCCTGACGTGGAGGCGCGGCTCCTCGCCTGCTGCGGCTCCCGGACCTGGGCGGGCAAGGTCGCGAGGGCGCGGCCGTTCCACGAGCCGCAGAGCCTCTTCACCGCCGCCGAGCGCGCGTTCGGCGAGCTCGGCAGGAACGATTGGCTGGAGGCCTTCGCGGCCCACCCCCGGATCGGCGAGCGGCCTGCCGGAGATGGCGTGGAGAGCCGGTGGTCCACTCAGGAGCAGGCCGGCGCCGATGAGGCCTCGGCGGAGATCCTGGCGGAGCTCGCCGAGGCCAACCGTCTCTACGAGCAGCGGTTCGGCCACGTCTTCCTGGTCTGCGCCACCGGCAAGAGCGCCTTCGAGATGCTCAACCTGCTCGGCGGGCGCCTGGGCAACGACGCCTCGACCGAGCTCGAGGTGGCCGCCGGAGAGCAGCGGGAGATCACCCGTCTCCGCCTGGAGAAGCTGCTGTGGCCGTAGGCATCACCACTCACGTGCTCGACACCTCTCGCGGGCGTCCTGCGGCGGGCGTTCCCGTGGTTTTGGAGGTCTGGGAGGACGGCTGGAAAGAGATGGGCCGGGGGCTGACCGATGCCGACGGACGCGCGAAGCAGCTCCTGGACTCGCCCCTGCGAGCCGGGGTCTGGCGGCTCACGTTCGATCTCTCCACGTGGTTCGCCCTGCAGGGGAGGGAGTCCTTCTATCCCATGGCATGTATCGTCTTCCACGTCCGGGACGCGGACCAGCACTACCACGTCCCGCTCCTGCTGAGCCCGTTCGGCTATTCGACCTACCGGGGGAGCTGAGATGCCTGTCACACTGGCCGGCAACGGCTACGGGAAGTCCGCGGTGCGCCTCGTGACCGTCCGGCGCGGTCCGGACGCCCACGAGCTGAAGGACGTCACAGTCGCCATCCGCCTGGAGGGGGACTTCGGCACCTGCTACACCGAGGGGGACAACAGCCGGGTCCTGCCCACGGATACGATGAAGAACACGGTCTATGCCCTGGCGGCCGACCATCCGCTGGATGACGTGGAGAGCTTCGGCCTCCTCTTGACCGAGCACTTTTTGCGGGAGAGCCAGCCAGCGGTGAGCGCCCGCGTTGAGCTGACCGAGCACCTGTGGGAGCAGCTCCATCCGCAAGCCTTCCGCCGGGCCGGGGGTGAGAAGCGCACCGCCGTTGTGACCCGCACCCGCGAGAGCGTGCGAGTGGTGGCGGGGATCGAGGACCTGGTAGTGATGAAGACCGCGAAGTCCGCCTTCGAGGGCTACCCGCGGGACCGCTACACGACTCTCCCGGAGACCACGGACCGCCTGCTCGCCACCTCGGTCCGCGCCACCTGGATCTACACCCGGCCGGACCTCCCCTTCGGCGACCGCTTCCGCGAGGTGAGGCGCCGGCTCCTGGACGCCTTCGTGGAGCACGACAGCCGCTCGGTCCAGCACACCCTCTACGCCATGGGAGAGTCGGCGCTGGAGGTGCCGGACGTGGAGGAGATCCACCTCGTCATGCCCAACATCCACCACATCCCGGTGGACCTCACCCGCTTCGGCCTGGAAAACCGCAACGAGGTCTTTGTGGCCACCCCGGAGCCCTACGGCCTGATTGAGGCAACCCTGCGGCGGGCGTAGATCACCCGCGCCGGTTCTTGAGGATCTTCACGAAGGACCGCCCGCGCAGCTCTTCCAGGGTGAGCCCCGAGCGCTCCAGCGCCTCCTCTTCGGACAGGGCTCCACAATTCACGGCCCGCAGGAAGTAGTTGAGGAGCCCTTGCCCGGTGGCCGCGTCGTCGAAGACATCTCCGACAAGCGTCGCCTGCGCAGCCTTCTGCACGAAGTTGTGGAGGCGCTCGGAGGCGGCGTTCAGCCCTTCGAGGAAGAAGGCGAAGACGGTGGCATAGCGGGTGACGAGCTGCGCGGGGTGGAGGTCCCATCCCTGATAGAAGGCGTTGACGAGCGAGTGCCGGACATGCCGGGAGTGGAGGCGCCAGGCGTCGTGGACCACGGCGCGGTTCTCTGCGGCCTGGGCCGCGCCCTTCGCCGGCCGGTGGAGCGGGACAGGGAGGACGTTGGTGGCCCCGTCCGAGATCCAGATGCCCGTGCCTGCGAAGGCGACCTTCATCATGTGCTTGGCGAAGTCGCAGACCGGGTGGGCCATGCTCTGGTGGGCCGCCGTGATGTCGCAGGAAGCCGTGTAGTCGTAGGTGCCGAAGTGCGCGGCCACGCACCGGCCGCGGGCCGCCTCGGCCAGGCGCGGCAGGGGGCACTGCCCCTGCGCGTCGAGGATCGACTGCGGGGTCTCGACCATGATCTCCAGGCGGAGCGAGCCCGCGGGCAGGTCCAGGGCCGGCTCCAGCAGGTCGAACAGGTCGGCGAGCGCGGCGACCTGGTCGGGAATGGTCACCTTGGGCAGGGTGACCACGAAGTTGTCCGGCAGCCGGCCCCCCAGTTCCTTGAGGAAGAGGGCGAGGGTGCGGAACGAGCGCTCCCGCAGCTCCTCGGTAAAAGGCTTGATCCGGATGCCGATGAACGGCGGCAGGCTCCGGGCCGCCAGCCCCTCGGCCATTTCGCGGGCGGCGGACTCGGCATGGCCGTCCTCCTCCGCGTCCGGCCGGTTGCCGTAGCCGTCCTCGAAGTCGACGCGGAAGTCCTCGACCGGCTCGCGGTGGAGCTTTTCGGTCACCCGCGGGTGGACCTTCGCCGCCAGCCCCTCGGAGAGGCTGGCCGCCGACGCAAGATCCGCGGGCTCGGGCGCGTACTCCTCCAAGGAGCGCAGCGCGAGAGCACCGAGACGGGAGGCCGTGTCGGCCTTGAACAGGTGCGCTCCGCCGTAGACCGTGTGGACCGGCTGGCGCCGGGCCGAGTCACCCGGGTACAGCCGGCTGAACGCGAGGTTGGCGCTCCGCAGCCGGTCGACGATGTCTTTCGTCATCAGGTCAGCTCCAGAACCATCCGCCGCACCACTCGTTCCAGGGCGAACTTCCGGTACTCCGCGGTGGAGCGGACGTCATCGATGGGGGAGACCTCCCGCGCCGACTCCCGACCGGCGAGCGCGGCGGTCTCGGGTCCGGCAGGTTGGCCTTGGACCGCGGCCTCGGCGGCGCGCAGGCGGATGGGCGTGGGCGCGATGCTGCCGGCGGCGAGGCGGAAGTCCGTGATCCGGCCGGCCTCGGTCCTTCCGACCATGGCGACGACCACCTTGCTGATTGCCTGGGCCTCCCGCGTCCCCACCTTGCGGAACGCCTGGACCGAGCCCATGGGGAGGAAGGGGAGGCGGATGCGGGCCACGATCTCTCCGGGCTGGAGCGCGGTCTTTCGGTAGCCCGTATGGAACTCGTCGTAGGGGATTTCCCGAAGGCCGCGGGCGCTTGCCAGCACGATGACTGCGTCCAGGGCGAGCAGGACCGGCAGCGAATCGCCGGCCGGGCTGGCGTTCGCGAGGTTCCCCCCCAGCGTCGCCCGGTTCTGGATCTGCCAGCCGCCGATCTGCCCCGCGGCTTCGGCCAGGGATGGGAAGGCGGCACGGACGGCTGCCGAGGCGCGGATCTCCGAGAAGGGGGTGGTGGCGCCGATCTCCAGGCCGCCTTCGACCTCCCGAATGCCGCGCAGCTCCGGGACGCTCAGCAGGTCGATCACCCGGTCCATCCGGTGGAGCGCCTCGATTCCGCGGACCATCAGGTCGGTGCAGCCGGCGGTGGGGACGAGGCCGGGATCTCCATCCAGATACCGGACCGCCTCCTCCAGCGTCCTGGGCTGAAGCGCGATCACTGTTTCGGCTCCTCGGAGAGCGACCGCAGGATCCCCTCGTAACCCGTGCAGCGGCAGAGGTTCCCGGCCAAGGCTACCCGTGTCTCCTCCTCCGTTGGCGCGGGGCTGCGCTGGAGGAGCGCCCAGGCCGTGACCACGATGCCGGGCGTGCAGGCGCCGCACTGGACGCCGCCCGTGGAGATGAAGCGGTCGAGGAAGCTCCGCGCCGGACCCTCCGCGAGGCTCTCGACGGTCTCGATCCGCCGGCCCGCGCACTGAAGGAGCGGCACCAGGCAGGAGAGGACCGGCTCGCCGTCCATCAGCACCGTGCAGGCGCCGCACTCTCCCTCGCCGCACCCTTCCTTGGTTCCCGTGAGCTCGAGCCGCGTCCGCAGCACGTCGAGGAGCCGCGCCATCGGATGCCCCTCGATTTCAACTGTCCGGCCGTTGACCGTGAAGGAAACCCTCACCCCCCAACCCCCTCTCCCGCCTCCCCATCCCCCCTCCCCGGGAGAGGGGGAGCCGGAAACAGCGTTTTGCAGTGAGTTGGGTGGTGGCGCCCCTCTCCCGGGGAGGGGGGATGGGGAGGCGGGAGAGGGGTCGGGGGTGAGGGCCCAGCGCAGCAGCCGCTCCGGCGTGGCGGGGATCTCGGTGACGCCGATCCCGATGGCGTTCTCGATCGCCTGGGCGACCGCGGGGGCGCCGCCGTCCATCGGCAGCTCGCCGACCCCCTTGGCGCCGAAGGGGCCGCCTTCCCACGGCCGTTCCAGCAGGTGGACGTCGATCCGGGGGGTGTCGCGTATTGTGGGGATGATGTAGGTGGCAAGCCGGTCGTTGAGATAGCGCCCGTTGTCGAGCTTGACCTCTTCCATGAGCGCCCAGCCGATGGCCTGGAGCGTGCCCCCTTCGATCTGGCCCGCGCACAGGGTCGGATGGATCGCCCGGCCGACCTCGCAGACCGCTGTGACGCGCAACGGGCGCACCGCCAGCGTGTCGGGATCGACCTCCAGCTCGACCACGTCGGCGCCCCAGGAGTAGGCCGGATAAGCCGCGCCCCGGTAGGACGTCTCGTCGAAGATCTGCGACTCGGGC
The DNA here is from genome assembly GCA_035556715.1 of Thermoanaerobaculia bacterium. Classification (GTDB taxonomy): domain Bacteria; phylum Acidobacteriota; class Thermoanaerobaculia; order Multivoradales; family UBA5704; genus DATMER01. The sequence goes on along the minus strand of DATMER010000022.1, from coordinate 36,330 downwards.
GGCTCGTGGTGGAGGGTGATCTCGAGCGGCCCGACCTGCCGGCGGTACTCGCGGCCGGCGTCGCGGAGGCGCTGCCCGTCCCTGCCCCACGCGAGCACCCGGTCCCGCAGCTCGGTGACGGCGCGGGCGATCAGGTTGCCCACGATCATCGTGGTGCGCGAGGCGACCGTGGGGCCGGAGTCGGGGACCTCGGCGGTGTCGGGCTCGGCGAAGACCAGGTCCTCGGGTCCGACCCCGGCCGCGGCCGCCGCGATCTGGGGGAACACTGCCACGCATCCCTGGCCCATGTCGGTCATGGCGGTCAGGATCTCCATGCGGCCGTCCTCCAGGAGGCGGACCGTGACCGGGGACTTCATCCGGCGCTCGCCGTTGCCGGTGAAGCCGGCGCCGTGGAAGTAGAGCGACAGCCCGATCCCCCGCAGCGGCTCTCCATCCGTAGCTCGCCCCCGGGCCTCTTCGAGCTCCTGCCAGCGCTCGCGGAAGCGGGTGCGCGTCGCGGCCTCTTCGAGACAGAGGCGGGCCGAGGTGGACTCGTCCAGGACCTGCCCGGTGGGCAGGCGGTCCCCGGCCTCGACCACATTGCGCAGCCGGATCTCCAGCGGATCGAGCCCCAGGGTCCGGGCGATGCGGTCCATCTGCCGCTCCATCGCGAACTCGACCTGCGGCGCGCCGAAGCCGCGGAAGGCGCTGTTCTGGGCGGTGTGGGTCCGGAGCACCCGGCCGCGGATGCGCACGTTCGGGCAGCGGTAGGGGCCGAACGAGTGGAGCAGGGCACGGGAGAGCACGACCGGCGAGAGCGTGGTGTAGGCGCCGCCGTCCATCAGGATCTCGATGTCGAGAGCGACCAGGCGGCCGTCGCGGTCCACGCCGGTTCGATGGCGGACGATCGAAGGATGGCGCTTGGTCGTGGCCACGATGTCCTCGTGGCGGTCGTAGATCATCTTGACCGGTGTGCCCGTTGCCCGGGCGAGCAGGGCGGCGTGGATGGCCAGGAGGCTCGGGAAGTCCTCCTTGCCGCCGAAGCCGCCGCCCACGGACGAGGCCCGCACCCGCACCTGCTCGTCCGGCAGGTCGAAGGCATGGACCAGGGCCTTGTGCACGTAGTACGGGCACTGCATGGAACCGACGGCCGTCACCCCGGCCTCGTCGATCCAGGCGATCATCCCCTGGCACTCGATATAGATGTGCTCCTGGTGGCCGGTCCGCCACTTCCCTTCGATCACGCGGTCGGCGAGGGCCAGTCCGCCCTCCAGGTCGCCGCTGTCCATCCCGATCTCGTAGAGAGGAGGATGGGCCGCGGCTTCTTCGAGGTCGAGCACCGGGGGGAGAGGCTCGTAGACGACCTCCACGGCGGCCACAGCCTGGCGGGCGGCGAGCAGCGTCGGCGCCACGACTAGGGCCACCGGCTCGCCCACGTGGCGGACGATGTCCGCCGCCAGGATCGGCCAACTGTCGTCGATGAGCTGGACGCCGTTGGGGCCGGGGAGGTCGGCCGCCGTGACGCAGAGCGCCCCGGCTGGCGCTCTCTCCGGATGCCAGCGGATCTCCAGGATGCGGGCGTGAGGGTGGGGGCTGCGCACGGTCGTCCCGTGCATCATCCCCGGCAGGGAGATGTCGTCGACGTACCGTGCCGCGCCTGTGACCTTGGCGAACCCGTCCGGCCGCGGGGGGCTCTCTCCGATCCCGATCATTCGCGGGATCTTAGCAGCACGCTGTGCCTCCGTCCCCAGCCGAAGTAGATCGCCAGCCCGATCGCCAGCCAGACCGCCAGCCGAAGCCAGTTCTCCGCCGGGAGCGAGAACATCAGGACCATGCAGGTGAAGATCCCGAGGATCGGCACCAGGGGCACCAGCGGGGCGCGGAACGGGCGGTCGGCTTCCGGGTGCGTGCGGCGCATGATGAGCACGGCCGCGCAGACGATCACGAAGGCGAGGAGCGTCCCCATGCTGACCAGGGAGAGCAGGACCTGGATCGGCAGGAAGGCCGCGAGCGTGCCGACGAAGAGACCGGTCGCGACCGTCGACTTCCACGGCGTGCGGAAGCGCGGGTGGACGTCCCCGAAGAACCCCTGGGGCAGCAGGCCGTCCCGCGCCATGGCGAGGAGCACGCGCGGCTGGCTGAGCATCATGACCAGCAGCACCGAGGTGATCCCGGCCACTCCCGCAACCGCCAGGAGGAAGTGAGCCCATCCCAGCCCGACCCTGTCGAAGGCATCCGCCACCGGCGCCTGGATGTCCAGCTCCGTGTAGGGAACCATGCCGGTCAGGACCGCCACCACCGCGAGATAGAGGACCGTGCAGAGGACGAGCGAGGCGATGATCCCGATGGGCACGTCCCGCTGGGGACGTTTCGCCTCCTCGGCGTGGGTCGAGACCGAGTCGAAGCCGATGTAGGCGAAGAAGGCCAGGGCCGCGCCCGCCAGCATGCCGAGCGGCCGGCCGCCGGGATCGGTCTGCCCCAGCAGCGTGTGGCCGAAGAGGCTCAGGCCGCTCAATCCGAACGGCGCGAAGGGCTTCCAGTTGTCCGGGTTCACGTAGAAGGCCCCGACCGCGATCACGAAGAGAACCGCCACCACCTTCACTCCCACCATGACCGCGTTGATCCCGGCGCTCTCCCGGATCCCCCGCACCAGGACGGCCGTGACCACGGCGACGATGACCAGCGCCGGCAGGTTGATCAACGAGCCGGTGGCGACCAGCCTGCCGAGCTCCGGGTCGTAGTTCACGACCGGGCCGCTGATGGCCGTGGGCAGGGTGATGCCGAAGCTGGCCAGGGCGCTCTGGAAGTAGCCGGACCATCCGTTGGCCACGGTGGCCGCGCCCACCGCGTACTCCAGAACCAGGTCCCAGCCGATGATCCAGGCGAACAGCTCGCCCAGGGTAGCGTAGGCATAGGTATAGGCTGAGCCCGCGACCGGCACCATGGAGGCGAACTCGGCGTAGCACAGGGCCGCGAACACGCAGGCGAGCCCGGCTACTACATAGGACAGCATGAGCGCCGGCCCGGCGACCTCCTTGGCGATGGCGCCGGTGGTGACGAAGATGCCGGCGCCGATGATGGCTCCGACGCCGAGCGCGGTCAGTTGGACGGGGCCGAGGATGCGGTGCAGGCGATCCTCGCCCTGAAGCTCGGCGAGCAGAACATCGAGCGGCTTGCGGGCGAAAAGGGAGCTGCGCATGGTTGGTCTCCTTTGTGCGCAGGGTAAGGAGAGCCGGGGCCTCGTCTCTATGCCCGCACCTCCGGCGGCCTCGCGCCGGAGGTGGGAGGAGACAGGAGGGGACGGGAGGCTAAAGGAGCCGGGAGTCGTGATCGGCCCAGACCAGGCCGGACATGACCTTGGGCATGAACCGGGTCGATTTCGGCGGCAGCATCTGGCCATCCGCGATGGCGGCGGAGAAGGCGCTCGGCAGCATCGGCGGCAGCCAGATGCCGGTCTTGAGCTCGCCGCCGGCCACCTGGCTCCAGAGCTCCTCCGGATTGGCGCGATAGACGACCGTGCCGTCCGTGGCCGCGTCGGACGCGTAGCCCAGGGCGGGGAGGAGGGTCTCGTGGAGGAGCTCCACGGTGAGCTTCGGCGCGCCGCCGAGCAGCCAGACCTCGGGGTCGTGCCCGGCCCTCCAGATCCCGATGGCAGGCTGCTGAGCCTCAGCCACAGCCCGCGCGAAGTCGGTGCCGCCTTTGCCATGAAACGGCTGGGTCGAAGTGACGAAGCCCGCGAGAGGCGCCGGGTCGATCTCCTCGCGCAGGGCGCGGTGGATCGGCTCGATGGTCAGGGCCGGAGCGGCGATGCTGGTGACCACGGCCAGCTTGGCGGATGCGGAGGTTCCGGGCCGGATACCGCGATCGTTGGCAAACCGCTGCGCCACCTTGTAGCGGTGGTGGCCGTCCGCGATCGCCGCGGGTCCCGCCACAGCCTGCTGGTAGAGGCGGATGCGGTCGGGGTCATCTACCTGATAGATCACGTGGAAGTGGCCGTCGGCGTCCTGGTGTCTCACCAGCGGCTCGGTGCTGGCCACGTCCTCGGCGACCAGAGCGTCGAGCCTGCCGCCGTCCTCGGAGAGGAGGAAGGCGGGCTCGAGGTCCACGTGCATGGCCGAGAGCAGGGCCAGGCGGTCGGCGAGCGGCTTGTCGAGCGTCTGCTCATGAGGACGGATGACCTTGGCGTCCTCCAGTCCCGCGAGACCGAGCACGCCGAGCCGCCGGCCGCCGCCCGCCAGCTCGATGACGTAGGGATAGAGCGCGGGCCGTCCGTCGCGGCCGATGATCTCCTCGTCCATCCACTTGTGGTGCAAGGCTGCGGCGAACCGGTAGGGGTCGCCCCCCTCCGGCGCTAGCGGTCGGGTGAGGTGCACGAACTGGTGCGGGTCCTGCGTATGGAAGCGGTCCCGGGCCGCGTCGTTGATCTGGTCGTAAGGCGGCGCGGCCAGCGAGCCGGCGTCGCCCGCCTTCGGTGTGTAGTGGATCCCTTCAAAGGCGAACAGGCGCATGGGAGACTCCTCCGGAGAAAGCCGTTACCTCAATCCGCCGTATCTTACCTGTTGGAGCAGAGCACCAGTTTCTTCGATTCCACGTCCTGTCGCACGCCGGTTTCCTTGTCCTGCTCCCCAGGGTGCGGCTACAATGGCCGCAGGAGGTGTCCATGCCCACCGTGAGCACCAGAGTCCTGAAAGACCAACTCTCCAGCTACTTACAGCGAGCTGAGGCCGGCGAGCAGATTGTCGTGCTGCGCGACGGCCAGCCGGTAGCCGCGTTGGTTCCGTTATCCCAGCTCCGAGAAATGGACGAGCAGGCGCGCCTGACCGAGATGGCGACCCGCGGTCTGGTGGCGCTTCCCAACCGGGCCACGCGAACCGCGTTTCAAGGTCCTGCCTTCCCGAACCGAGGCAAGTTGGCTTCCGAAATGATCCTTGAGGATCGGCGTTGATCCTTTTCGTCGATACCAGCGCCCTGGTCAAACTCTATGTCGCGGAGCCGGGTTCCGAGCAAATGCGCGAGGCAGCGGCGGAAGGGAATCCGGTCGCCGCCTCGCGCCTCGCGTCCGCAGAGATCCACGCAACCTTGGCTCGCCGTCGCCGGGAAGGGCTCCTGCTCGACTCTGAGTTTGAACAGCTCCGGGTTCGCTTCGCAGCTGATTGGGAGGAGCTTACACAGGTAGCGATCGGAGCTGAGATCCTTACTCTCATACCTGGACTCTGCGAGCGCAATCCCCTCCGCGGCGCCGACGCTCTCCAACTCGCGAGCGCCCTGCTCTTGAGCCAGGAAGGACTCGATGTCACTTTTGCCTGTTCCGACCACCGTCTCCTCGAGGCGGCGGCCTTGGAAGGGCTCGCCACCTACGACCCTGCCGGGCAGCTATAGACGCGCGCTCACACCCGCCGGCGTAGCCAGCTCGCCTTGGCCATCCTGCGCTGGATCGAGCGCACCTTGCTCTGGTAGCTCTTGCTCTTGCTCCCCGGGTGCCATGACTTCGGACGGGGCAGGCTGGCGGCGAGCTCGGCGGCCTGGCGCTCAGTGAGGCTGCGGGCGGACTTGCCGTAGTAGTGGCGCGCCGCGGCCTCGGCGCCGTAGATCCCCTCGCCGAACTCCACCACGTTCAGGTAGGTCTCCAGGATGCGGCGCTTGGTCAGGCTCCGCTCGAGCTGCCAGGTGAGGATGGCCTCCTTGACCTTGCGCAGAGGGTTGCGCGAGGGGGAGAGCCAGAGGTTCTTGGCGAGCTGCTGGGTGATGGTTGAGGCCCCGCGGGGGAGCTTCTTGTCCTCCCAGGCGTCCTCCAGAGCCGCCCGCTGCTCGCGGGTGGAGAAGCCCCTGTGGGAGAAGAACTCGATGTCCTCCGAGACGATGACCGCCCGCTTGAGGTTGGAGGAGATCCGGGAGCCGGAGACCCACGTCCACTTCAAGTCCCGGTCCTTGCCCAGGCCGAGCCATCCGCCACGGCGATGCTGCTCGATGAAGGCGCTCGTCTCCGGCTCCTCCTTGGCGAGGGCGGAAACGTCCGGCCAGGTGATGGCCTCCCATGCCACCCAGGCGGCGAGCAGCCCGAGCAGGGCGAGGATCAGGACGCGCAGGCGGCCCTTGCGGGGGGCCTCGTACGGAGGAGCGATCATGATTTGGCCGTAATCATAGGCGAGAATGGCGCGGATATACTCCCGCCGTGCCGCCGATCACCGTCCCCCTCCGCGCTCCCGAATTCGGTCCTGGCGAGTGGGTCCAGGGGCCGGAAGTGTCCATGGCCGCGTCGCGGGGCGGGGTCGTTCTGGTCGATTTCTGGGACTCGACCTGCGTCAACTGCCTGCGCACCCTGCCTTACCTGCGGAAATGGCACGAGCGCTACTCCGGCCGGGGGCTGACCATCGTCGGCGTCCACACGCCGGAGTTCGAGCTCACGGGTGATCCGGCCGTGGTCGCGGCGGCCGTCCGTGCCGAGGGAATCCCCTATCCGGTTCTGCTGGACAACTCCCGCGAGACCTGGCGGCTGTATGCCAACCACTACTGGCCCGCCAAGTACCTCGCCGATGCCCGGGGATACCTGCGCTACGAGCACTTCGGGGAGGGGGCTTACGGTTATACCGAGGAGTGGATCCAGCGGCTCCTGCGCGAGGCCGGGGATGAGGAGCCCATGCCGCCGGTCCTGGCCCCTCTGCGCGAGGAGGACCGCCCCGGCGCCGTCTGCTATCCGGCCACGCGCGAGACCTACATCGGCTACCTCCGGGGCAGGCTTCTGGCCGCGGAAGGCTACCGCCCGGGCGAGGAGGTCCGGCACCGGAACGACCAGGAGCCGGCGCCGCCCGGCATGTTCAACGCCCGCGGGTCCTGGCGGCACGAGGCCGAGTTCATGGAGTCCCTGGAGGCGGGCGCCGGGCTGGAGCTGGTCTGCGACGCCGCCGGGGTCAACGTCGTGGTCAGCTCGCCTTCCGGTGGGATCGCCGAGCTGGAGATCGAGGTGGACGGCGGCCCCGTCTCGCCCGAGGACCGGGGCGCGGACGTGGCCGAGCGGGACGGCCGCACCTTCGCCGCCTGGGACCGTCCTCGGATGGTCTCACTCATTGGCCCGGCCGAGTTCCGGCGCAGGCATGTGGTTTTGCGCTTCCTCACTCCCGGCACCCGCGCCTATACCTTTTCCTTCACCTCTTGCGTGCAGGGCCCCGAGCCCTCCTGACGCCGTCTGTTCCGGAGCGGTCTGCCTACTGTCTCAAGAGGCATGGCCGCTTCTTGCACGACGTTCCCTCCGTCTGGCCGGGGCCGGATTTCTTCCTGTACCCTACCCGGGGGGAGCGCGGCACGTGGATCTGGAGAAACTCAGCGACGAGGAACTGGTCGAAAAGGCCCGCACCCAGCCGGCCCTTGCCTCCGAGTGCCTCGGCATCCTCTACCGTCGTTTCTATCCCAAGGTCGCCTACTGGTGCCTGCGGGTCTGCGGCAGCCGCGAGGAGGCCGCCGACCTCGCCCAGGAGGTGTTCCTCCGGGTCCACTCCCGGCTCGGCTCCTTCCGCGGGGAGAGCCGGTTCTCGACCTGGCTCTATCAGGTCACCCGCAGCGTGGCCATCAACCGCGGCGAGTCCAACCGGCGGCGGACCGCGCCGCTCACCGAGCTGGAGGCCGCGCCGGAGGTGGCCGATCCCCTGCCCGATGCCCAGGAGGTCCTGGCGCGGGCCGAGGCCGCGGGCGAGCTGCGCGCCGCGATGGAGGAGCTGGAGCCCCTGGAGGCCAGGGTCCTCTACCTGCACTTCGCCAACGGCCTCACCCTCCCGTGCATCACCGAGCTCCTCAGGCTGGAGAACCGCTCGGGGGCCAAGGCCTTCATCGTGAGCGCCACACGCAAGCTCCGGCGCCGGTTCGGGCTCGTCAAGGAGGTAAGCCGTGCCGCTGAATGAGTCGCTGCGTTCCGCCTGGTCCCAGGAGGACGGCTGCCCGCCCCCGGAAGACTGGCTGCGGCTGGAGACCGGCGAGGTCACCCCCGGCGAGAGGCGCTGGCTGGAGGAGCACGCGGCCCGCTGCCCGGCCTGCGCGTCGGAGCGCGAGCTGGCACGGCTCTTCGCGGAAGCGCCGGGCGAGGCAGGACAGGAGGATGTGGACTATGTAGTCTCCAGGCTGGAGCAGCTCAACCTCCCCAGGACACCTCTTCCCCTGGCTTTTCCTGCCCGGCGGAAGCCGGTCCTGGCCTGGGCTGTGAGCCTGGCCGCCCTGCTCGCCCTGGCGCTCGGCCTGGGCCTGTTCCTCCGGGCCGGGCAGGCGCCACCGCTCCCCGATCGAGGAGCCGGCGAGGTCTACCGCGGCACCGAGCTGCGGGCGATCGGGCCGAGCGGGGAATTCAACGAGCTGCCGCGGGAGTTCCGCTGGGAGGGAGTCGAAGGGGCGCGCTCGTACCGCGTCACCCTGCGGGCCGTCGACGATACGGTGCTCTGGCAGGAGATGGTGACAGTCCCATCCGCCAGACTACCGGAAGACGTCGCGCGTGGCCTCCATCCTGCAGTTCTCTACACCTGGAGCGTGGAAGCCCTGGACGAGCGGGGCGCCCGGCTCGCGGCCTCGGAGGCGGTCCGGTTCATGGTCCGGCCTCCGGAGGAGGGAGCCGGCTCTCAGTAGGAAGGTAGGACCCTCATGAATCACCCCTCTTCGCACCGTCTCCGGACCGCCCTCGCCGTGGCGGCCCTCGCCCTTTTCACCCTCGCTCCTCAAGAAGCCGCGGCCGACCAGAAGCTCGCGCTGCGGGTCAACGATGCCCGCGGCGGCCCGGGCGATCTGGTGGCCGTGGTCGTGCGCACCTACGCGTCGCGGCCCATCGCCCAGGGGCAGATCTGCATCGGCGTCCGCCGGTCCGGCCGCAACCGCTCGACCGCCCGCTCGACCGCCAATGCCGCGACCGGTGAGGCGGCAGCGGCCGGCTCGCCCTTTGCCAGCCTGGAGAAGGTCGAGGTCTTCAGCGCCCGTCAGGATGCCACCTTCCAGGTCTCGTTCGATGGCCAGGGGGCAGACGTCACCTTCCGATCGCCCTCGAGCTCCATCAACGCCGTCGACGGGCCTCTCGCGGTGTTCTACTTCCGCCTCTCCAACTCGGTGAAGGACAGGGAGGTCTACGACATCGATCTGGACATCGCGGATACCTTCATCATCGCCGGCTCCGGGGAACGGCTGCAGATCGAGCCGAAGCCGGGCGAGCTGGAGATCCGGGAGGATGACGATGATGATGATGACGACGGCGAGGACACGGAAGCCCGGCTCTCCGCGATCGGCGGCCGGGTGCGGGCCGGCAAGGTCGCCCGGGTGAAGCTCGCGACCGGGGATCCGATCGCCCTCTCCAGCGGCCGGATCGCATTGCGCTACGACCCCAAGGTGGTCGCGGGCAAGCCCTGGGTCCGCGTGGAACCGCGCTACAAGGCGACCGTTCTGGTGAATGCCGACGTCCCCGGGCTCGTGGTCATCAACTTCCAGTCCCCGGACCGGTCCCTGAACCGCCTGCCGGGCGATCTCCTGGAAGTCCGGATGAGCATCTCCCGGCAGGCGCCCCGCGGAAGGAGCCCGGTCACGATCGACCCGGGCCTCACCGTCCTGCGCGACAGGGACGGGGACCAGCTCGACCTGACGATCCAGAACGGCGCGCTGACCATCCGGTAGGGAAGTCCGAAACTTCCTCCCTCCCGCTCCGTAAAAGGGGCTTGACGACATCTGTAGTCAGGAGTAGCCTGACGACAGTTGTAGACAAGCTGGGAGGGACGATGAGCGGGAAATCCATCGGAGATCAGGAGCTGGTGCTCCTCAGGCACGTGGCGGAGGTGGGGCCGGTGTCGGTCGGGCAGGTGGCGGAGAGCTTCGGAGCCCCCCGCGGCCTCGCCAGGTCCACGGTGCTCACCATGATGGAGCGTCTCCGTCAGAAGGGGCACCTGGAGCGCGAGCAGGTCGCGGGGGTGTTCCACTACCGGGCTGCCAGCTCGCCGGTCGAGCTGCTGCGGGGGGCGGTCGAGTCCTTCGTCGAAAAGACGCTCGCGGGCTCGGTCTCGCCGTTCGTCAGCTACCTCACGGAGCGTTCCGAGGTCTCCGACGACGAGCTGGCCGAGCTGGAGCAGCTCGTGGATCGTCTCAGGTCCCAGAGGAGGGAGCCATGACAGGGCACCTCCTGGATGCGCTCCTGCGGGCGTCCCTCCACGGCGCCCTTTTCGTGGGGGCGGTCTGGGCCGTGTGCCGCCTCTTCCCCAAACTTCCGGCCTCTCTTCGCTGCGCTCTCTGGTGGCTCGCCTGCCTCAAGGTCCTGGTGAGCCTCGCCTGGGTCTCTCCCCTGGAGCTGCCGCTGCTTCCGGCGCCTGAGACTGTCCTGACAGCTCCTAGCTACGTCCCAATCGGAGCAGAAATCCCCTCCGCTCCTCCTGAGCCCGTCTTCCGCTTCCCCTGGCGCTTTACCTGGGAGACGGTGCTGGCCGGCGTCTGGCTGGCCGGATTGCTCGCGCAGCTCGCCGGGACCGTCCGCCACCTCGCCCAGGCCCGGCGGCTGGTGAGGCGATCCGTTGCGGTGGAGGAGCCCTGGCTCGCGAGGCGGTTCGCGGAGCTGCGCAGCGGGCTCGGGCTCGGGGAGCGGGCGGAGCTGCGGGTCTCTCCCGACGCGGAAGCCCCGCAGGTCCTGGGCCTGCTCCGGCCGGTGGTGCTGCTCCCGGCAGGCCGGTCTCTCTCCTCTTCGGACCTCTCCATGGCCCTGTGCCACGAGCTCGTCCACGTCCGCCGTGCCGACCTGTTGTGGGGGTGGATCCCGGCCCTGGCGCAACGGCTTCTCTACTTCCATCCCCTGGTCAGGCTGGCCGCCCGCGAGTACGCGCTCGCCCGGGAGGCCGCCTGCGACGCGGAGGTGCTCCGCGTCCTCGATTCCGAACCCGAAGCGTACGGCCGGCTGCTGTTGCGGCTGGGAGTCGCGCCGCGGGCCAGCCGCATGGCTGCCGCGGGGGCTGCGCCGTCCGTTCAGACCTTGAAAAGGAGATTGCAGATGCTGGAACAGGCTTCCGAGAACCGCCGGCTCCCCCTCAAGTGGGCGAGCCTGATCGTCCTGCTCGCGCTCGTGGCCGTGGTCCCCTTCCGGATGGTGGCTCAGGAGGCGCCTCCGGCCCCGCCGGCACCCCCTGCGCCCCCGGCACGCGAAGCCCCGCCCGTGCCTCCGGCCCCCGAGGCCCCCATGGCCCCTCCGGCCCCGGTCGCCCAGGTAGACCAAGCCGTCCCGGCGCCTCCGGCCCCGCCAGCTCCCCCGGTGCGCGAGGCTCTGCCCGTGCCTCCGGCGCCCGCGGCTCCCATGGCCCCTCCGGCCGTTCCGGCCGTCGCACCGGTCGCACGGGTGAGCCAGGCGGGCCCGCCGCCTCCGGTGCCCCCGGTGCCCCCGGTGCCGCCGGTCCCCCCCGCGCCCCCAGCCCCGCCCAGGATGAGCCACACCTGGTCCAAGGGCGAGTCGTACGTCCTGATGCTGGGAAAGAGCCGGAGCGTGATGAACGGCTCGATGGACGACGTCCGCCGCGCCAAGGAGCTTCAGAAAGGCGAGGAGCCGATCCTGTACTTCCGCCGGAACGGCAAGGCCTACGTGGTCCGCGATGCTGCCCTGCTGAAGCAGGCCGAGGAGATCTTCCGGCCGCAATCGGAGCTGGGCGAGAAGCAGGGGGAGCTGGGAGCCCGTCAGGGCCGTCTCGGCGCGCAGCAGGGGGAGCTGGGCGCGAAACAGGGAGAGCTCGGCGCCAAGCAGGGAGCCCTGGGCAGCAGACAGGGGCGGCGCGGCGAGGACCACGAGAAGCTGGTAGCCGATATGGAAAAGCTTGCCGAGGAAATGGAGACGCTCGGCAAGGAGATGGAGGTGCTCGGAGAGAAGATGGAAGTGCTCGGCCGGCAGCAAGAAGAGCTGGGACGCCAGCAGGAGCGCCTGGCCCAGGAGGCGCAGAAGAAGTTCCGCGCCCTGGTCGACGAGGCCCTGCGCAGCGGCGCGGCGCAGGAGGTGAAGGGGTAGAGGACCACCTCACCCCCTGTCCCGGGACAGGGGGTGAGGTATCGTTACCCCCGATGGCGACCTACGCGATCGGTGACATCCACGGCTGTTTCAAGACCCTCCAGAAGCTTCTCCGAAAGATCCAGCTCGATCCCCGGCACGACCGGCTATGGCTGGTCGGCGACCTGGTGAACCGCGGGCCGCGCTCTGTGGAGGTCCTGCGCTGGGCCGCGGAGCAGGGGGAGCGGATCGTCGCCGTGCTCGGCAACCACGACCTCCACCTCCTGGCCCGGGCTGCGGGCGTGTCCTCGCCCAGGCGCCGAGACACCCTGGCAGACGTGCTCGACGCGCCCGACCTGGATGACCTCTTGGCCTGGCTCCGCACCCGCCCCCTGCTCCACCGCGAAGGGGGCTACATCCTGGTCCATGCAGGGCTCTTCCCGGAGTGGACGCCAGGGCGCGCCGAGGAGCTGGCTCGGGAGACCGAAGCGGCTTTGCGCGACGGCAACGCGCCTGGCCTGCTCGCCGGCTTCGAGCGCAAGGCCGACGAGCGCTGGGAGGAGAGCCTCGAAGACGGCGACCGCCTCCGCGTCGCCCTGGCCGGATTCTCCAGGCTCCGGACCCTGCGGCCGGACGGCAGCATGTGCGCCTCCTTCAGCGGCCCGCCCGGGGACGCTCCCGACGGCCACCTCCCCTGGTTCGACGCGCCCGGCCGCCGGAGCCGGGACGAGACCGTCCTCTTCGGCCACTGGGCCGCCCTGGGCCTCCGGATCGGCAACGGCGTCGCCGGCCTGGATACCGGCTGCGCCTGGGGGAAGGAGCTGACCGCCTACCGTCTCGAGGATCGCGAGGTCTTTCAACAGAAGGTAGTCGATTAGAATCGCCCCATGAGCCGAGCACCCCTACCCGTCCTTGCTGTCCTTGGCGTCCTTCTGGTCCTGCCCGCCCGCGCCTCCGACCTGGGCCGGGTGGACTTCCCGACCTCGGGCTCGCCCGAGGCCCAGGCGCACTTCGTGCGCGGCGTGGCCGCCCTCCACAGCTTCTGGTACGACGAGGCGGCGGACGCCTTCCGCGAGGCGCAGAAGGCCGACCCCGGCTTCGCCCTGGCGTACTGGGGCGAGGCCATGACCTACAACCACCCGATCTGGTCCGAGCAGGACCGCGAAGCCGCCCTGGCCGCGCTGGAGCGCCTCGCTCCGGCCCCGGAGGCGCGCGCCGCCAAGGCCCCCACCGAGCGGGAGAAGGCCTGGATGGCCGCGGTGGAGGTGCTCTACGGCGAGGGGGAGAAGAAGGACCGCGACCGCGCCTATGCCGAGGCCATGCGGCAGCTCCACGAGCGCTGGCCGGACGACTTCGAAGCCGCGAGCTTCTATGCCCTCTCCCTGATCGGCCCGGCGCTCGTCGGCGGCCAGACCGGCCCCGACCGCGATAGAGACCTCATCAAGGCCGCGGCCGTGCTGGAGGAGCTGTTCGACCGCAACCCCGAGCATCCCGGGGTCGTGCACTACCTGATCCACGCCTACGACGACCCGGTGCACGCGCCGCTCGGCCTGCGGGCGGCCCGCATCTACGCGAAAGTGGCTCCGTCTGCCCACCACGCGCTCCACATGCCCTCGCACATCTTCGTCCAGCTCGGCCAATGGGCGGAGACGAGCGCTTCCAATGAAGCCGCCTGGGCCGCCTCGGTCGACTGGGTGAAGCGGCGCGGCCTGGCGGTGGAGAAGCGGGACTTCCACAGCCTCTCCTGGCTTGCCTACTCCTATACCCAGCAGGGGCGCCTCCGGAAGGCCGAGGAGGTGCTGGAGATCGCCCGGCAGGCGGCGAGGGAGAGCGACAGCCCGCGGGTGGCCTCCTCCCTGGCAGGGATGGAGGCGCGCTACCGCGTCGAGACCCGGACCTGGCAGCCGGCGAAGCCCGCAGCCGAGAAGGACAAGGTCGAAGAGGCGCACTGCGGCATGGCCCACGGGCGCGGGGACGGCGCCGGGCTCCTGGCGATGGGGTTGGGCGCGGCCCGGGCCGGAGACCTGGCCGCCGCCGAGCAGGCGGCCGAGGGCCTCCGCTCTCTGAAGGAGGGGGCGGGACCCATCATGGAGAAGGAGGTCTCGGCCCTGGTCCTCCTCGCGCGGAAGAAGCCGGAGGAGGCCCTGGCCCTCCTCAAGGAGGCCGCGGAGCTGGAGGCGAAGATGCCGCCCCCCTCGGGTCCGCCCGACCCCGTCAAACCTGCGCCCGAGCTCTACGGCGAGGTCCTGCTGGAGCTGGGCAGGGCGGAGGAGGCCGCGCAACAGTTCCAGGCGTCCCTGCTGCGCATGCCGAACCGCGCCGCCTCGCTGCTCGGCGCCGCCCGCGCCGCGGTCAAGATGGGGGACAGGGAGGCCGCCCGCCGGCATTACGCCGCCCTGGCCGGGATCTGGAGCGAGGCGGACACGAACCTGCCCGATCTGGCCGAGGTCCGGGCCTACCTGGGCGGCGTTCCCGCCCGCTGATCCCGGTCGTCTTTCTTGCGGGGCTGCTGCCGGACGGTCGCGACGACCCAGAGCGCTGCCAGTTGGATGGGGGGGACGAGCGCGAAGTGGACGAGGGTCTCCTCGCCCGGTGTCCAGCCGCCCCCGGCAGACCAGCGGGCGAGCGCCCAGCCCGCCACATGGGCGCCGGTCAGGAGCAGCCAGAGGGCGATCCACCTCACGGGGAGAGCATAGAGGAGTCAGAGCATGAGCGAGCAAGAGGACCGCACCTGGGGGCTGCTGCAGCTCCTGTTCAAGCCCCACCCGTGGCACGGGGTCTCCATCGGACCGGAGGCGCCCGGCGTGGTGACCACGTTTGTGGAGATCGTCCCCACGGACACGGTCAAGTACGAGATCGACAAGCCGAGCGGCCACCTCAAGGTCGACCGGCCGCAGAAGTACTCCAACGTCTGCCCGACCCTCTACGGCTTCGTGCCCCAGACCTTCTGCGGCGAGCGCGTGGCCGCCCTCTCCCAGGAGCGGACCGGCCGCAATACCGTGGAAGGGGACGGCGACCCCCTGGACATCTGTGTCCTGACGGAGAAGACCTTCTCCCACGGCGACTTCCTGCTCCAGGCCGTGCCCATCGGCGGGCTGCGCCTGATCGACCGCGACCAGGCGGACGACAAGATCGTGGCCGTGCTCAAGGGGGACGTGGCCTTCGGCCACTTCCAGGACCTCGCCGACGTGCCCCCCGCCCAGATCGAGCGGCTGAAGCACTACTTCCTCACCTACAAGAGACCGCCGGGGGAGGTCGAGGACGGCGTGATCGCCATCACCCACGTCTACGACCGGCCCGAGGCGCTGGACGTCATCGAGCGGAGCCGCGAGGACTACCGGGGCCTCTTTCCGGACCTCAGGGGGCGGCTGCTCTCCAGCCTGAAGAGCGGACCGAATTGAAGCTCCCCACAAAAGAAGGAGCCCGGGTCGCCCCGGGCTCGTTCAGACTTCAAGTGAAACAAGAAAAAAGATGCTGCCGATCTTGAAACTCCCTCCGGTGCTACAGACTTCAAAGTATTGAAAATGATTGGCAGACCTGGCTGCCTTGAGACGTAGGTTAGCCGGGAGGGTCTCAAGAGTCCTCAGAGACCCGCTAAAACTTCCTCAAAAAATCTCAAAATGGGCGTAGAATCGGCCCCAGAGATCCCCGCACCCGATGGACAGGCCGACGGAGAGGCCGATGGAGAGGGTCGCCGAGGCCCAGCGAAGGCCCTGACGGCGAAGAAAGAGCCTGACTGCTCGGGCGGCCTCGCGCAGCCAGCCGAGGATCAGGTATTTACGAATGACTGCAACAATCCCCGTCGTGGCGGAGAAGCGCCAGTACCGGTTCGACGGTTTCCTCGTCGACCCGGTGCGGCGCCGGCTCGTCCGGGACGGCGAGACTCTCCCGGTCACGCCCAAGGCCCTCTCCATCCTGCTGGTCCTGATCGAGCACCGGGGCGAGGTGGTGGACAAGGAGGAGCTGCTCCGCCGGATCTGGCCGGAGACCTTCGTCACCGAGGCCAACCTGACCCAGAACGTCTCCGCCCTGCGCAAGGCGCTGGGGGAGAGGGCGAACGAGCACCGCTACGTGGTGACCGTGCCCGGGCGGGGCTACTCCTTCGTGGCCGAGGTGAACGAGGTCCACGTTCCGTCCTCTCAAGCGGACGTCCCCACCTCGACCGTCCCGTCCGTTGCGCAGGCGGCACCGGAATCTGCGCCCGCCCGCCCGCTCGGGCGCCAGATCCTGGAGAGCGCCGCCGTCCTGGTCCTGCTGGTCGCCGTCGCCGTCCTGGGGGTGGCCGTCCTGCGCGGCAGGACCGCGCCCGCGGCGGCTTCGAAAGCCGCGGGCAGCGCAGAGGAGCGGCGGCCGTCCATCGCCGTCCTGGGCTTCAAGAACCTCTCGGGGGCTCCCTCGGCGCAATGGCTCGAGCCCGCCCTGGCCGAGATGCTGACCACCGAGCTGGCGGCCGGAGGCCGGGTGCGAGTGGCCACGCGGGAGAACGTGGCCCGCGCCCGGCAGGTCGCGAGCTCGGAAAGCCTCGACGCCGCCTCGCTGCGGCGCCTCCACGGCATCCTCGGCTGCGACCTCCTGCTGGTGGGCTCCTTCACCCCGCTCGGGGACGAGGCCGGCGGCCTCATCCGGCTCGATCTGAGGGTGCTGAAGCTGCCCGGCGGAGATCCCGCCGCCTCCCTGGCCGAGGTGGGGACCGAGCCGGAGCTGTTCGAGCTCGTCGCGCGCACCGGCGGCCGGCTCCGGCACTCCCTGGGCTTGGCCGGGCTCTCTCCCGCCGAAGCCCGCACGGCGCGCGCCCTGCAGCCCGCGAGCTCCGAGGCGGTGCGGCTCTACTCCACGGGGCTGGAGCGGCTGCGCGCCTTCCACAGCTCCCAGGCCCTGGACCTCCTGCGCAGGGCCGCCACGAAAGATCCGCGCTCGGCGGCGATCCGCTCCGCCCTCTCGCAGGCCTGGGCGGCCCTGGGCTACGACGCCCGCGCCCGCGAAGAGGCGGCGCGGGCCGTCGCCCTGGCCGGCTCCCTGCCGCGGCCCGAGAGGCTCGCGATCGAAGCCCGGGCGCACCAGGTGTCCCGCCAGTGGGCCCGGGCGAGCGAGATCTACCGCACCCTCTGGACCTTCTACCCGGACGACCTCGAGCACGGGCTGCTGCTGGCGGAGAGCCAGTCGGAGGGCGGCCGCGACACCGATGCCCTGTCCACGGTCGCCGAGCTCCGCAAACTGCCTCCCCCCGCCGGGCAAGACCCCCGGATCGACCTGGCCGAGGCCGTTGCCGCCATGCGCCTGCTCGAATCCGCCCGGATGCTGCGGGCGGCCCGCCAGGCCGAGCAGAAGGGGCGGGCCTCCGGCGAGGCCGTGATCGTCGCCCAGGCGCTCTTCACCCAGGGCGCCGGGCGCCTGGTGGGAGGAGACCCGGCGGAGGCAATCCGGCTCTTCCAGCAGGCGCGTACCGCATACCAGCAGGCCGGGAACTCCCTGGAGATGGCGGCGTCGATGGCCCTCATCGGGCTCGCCCGGCAGAAGCAGGGCGACCTCGCCGGGGCGGAGAAGATCCATCTGGAGGCGTTCCAAATCCTGGAGAAGCTCGGCAACGTCTCGGGCATCGCGGTCCAGCTCGGCAACCTGGGTCTCCTGTACCAGAGTCAGGGGGACCTGAAGCGCGCTCTCGACTTCCTCGACCGGTCGCGCGCCAGGTTGACGGAGATCGACGACCCCCTGCTCGAGGCCCGCATCCTCAACGCCAGCAGCTCGATCCTCTACGCGCAGGGAGACTTCGAGGGCGCGCGCTCGCGCATCGAAGAGGTCCTCGCCCTCAGCCGGAAGGTGAAGAGCCGGAACGACGAGGCCAGGGCCAAGGTCAACCTTGCGGCCATCCTGGTCCTGAAGGGCGAGATCCGCGAGGCCAGCCGGCTCGCCCGGGAGGCCTTCGAGATCCTCCGCGAAAGCGACCCGGCCCAGGCCGCCTCGGCGCTGGCCGCCTGGGCCGACACCCTGGCCCGCCAGGGGGACCTGGCCGGTGCCCGGCAACGCTTCGAGCAGGGTCTGGAGATGAAGAGGAAGGCCGGCGACAGGATCGGCACCGGCCAGCTTCTCGGCGCCCTGGCGTACCTGGAGCACCGGGCCGGGAACCCCGCCGCGGCCCGCACCCACAGCCGGGAGCAGCTCCGGATCGCCCAGGAGACCGGCGCCCGGACCCTGCGGGCCTGGGCCTGGCAGGGGCAGGGGCGGGCGGAGCTGGCGGCGGGCGACCTGTCCGCGGCCCGCAAATCGCTGGAGAGGGCGCTGGCGGAGAGCTCGGCGGTCGGCGACAGCTCCCGCGCCATGGCGGTCCGGTTGGATCTGGCCCGCCTTGCCCAGGCCGCCGGCAAGGCCGGTGAAGCTGCCGGCCTTGCCGGCGAAACTGCCGCCTGGTACCGCGAGCGGGACAGCGCGTGGGGCGAGGCCCTGTCCCTTTCGGTGCAGGCCGAGGCGCTCGCCGACCAGGGACACGGGGAGGAGGCGCGCGCGGCCGGCACCCGCATCCGGGTCCTGATCCAGCGCGGAGAGGACCGCGACCTCTTCCTCGCCGTGGCCCCCGGCCTGGCCCGGGCCGAGGCGGCCGGCGGGGACGCGGACCGGGCGCTCCGCACCCTGGACCAGGCGGCCGGGGAGGCGGGGGGGCGCGGCTTCGTGCTCGCGGCCCTGGAGGCCCGCCGGACCGCGGACGAGGTGCGGGCGGAGAGAGTCCCTTCGAGATGACGAACGCGACGGCACTTTCTGTGGAGAAGCGCCTCTACCGCTTCGACGGCCTCCTCGTCGATCCGGTCCGGCGTGTTCTCCTGCGCGAAGGCGAGCCTGTCCCCATCACTCCGAAGGCCTTCTCCATCCTCCTCGTCCTGATCGAGAACCGTGGCGAGGTGGTGGCCAAGGAGGAGCTGATCCGGCAGGTCTGGGCCAGCTCCTACGTCTCCGACGCCAACCTCACGCAGAACATCTCCTCCCTGCGCAAGGCCCTGGGGGAGCGGGCCGGAGACCCGCGGTACGTCGTCACGGTCCCGGGCCAGGGCTATACCTTCGCCGCGCCGGTGGAGCTGGAGGAGGAGCTTGCGACCCCTTCGCCGTTCCCGCCTCCGCCGGCGCTCTCCTCCGCGCCGGAGCCCCTTCCCGAGCCGACAGTCACGTTCGACCTCGGCAGCATCCCCGGCATTCCGGACAGGGGGAGCCGGCCCCGCCTGCGGATCGCCCTGGGGTTGGCGGTCCTGGCCCTGGTCCTCGCGCTGGCGCTCGCGGTCCCGCGGCTCACGCGGGGTCCGCTGGCGCTGCCGGAGGAGCTCGGGAGCGTCGCGCCGCTCCGGCGTCCCTCGGTCGCGGTGCTCGGCTTCCGGGACCTCTCGCAGGGCGAGGACACCCGCTGGCTCGCCTCCGCGCTGGCCGAGATGCTGACCACGGAGCTCTCCGCCGGCGGCCAGGTGCGGGTGATCTCACGGGAGAACGTGGCCCGCGCCCGCGCTTACGTGGACATCCAGACTTCCGGAACCCTGGCCGGCGCCTCCCTGCCGCGCATCCGTTCCATCGTCGCCGCCGACCGGGTGGTGGTCGGCACCTTCGTCGCCCTGCCGGGGGGAGCGGACCGCCGCATCCGGCTCGACGTCCGCGTGCTGCGGTCCGCCGACGGCGAGGTCCTGGCCTCCCTTTCCGAGATGGGGAAGGAGTCGGAGCTGTTCGACCTGGTCAACCGCGCCGGGGCGCAGCTTCGCCAGGTCCTGGGGTACGCCAGGCCCTCGCCCGGCCAGGCACGGGCGGCTCGCGCCCTGCGGCCTTCGGACACCGAGGCCATGCGCCTCTACTCGGAGGGCCTCGACCGGCTGCGCGACCATGACGCGCCCCGTGCCCTGGCCCTCCTGGAGCGCGCCGTGCAGGCCGAACCCGAGTCCGCGGTGATCCGCTCCGCGCACTCCCAGGCCCTGGAGATGCTCGGCTACGAGGGACCCGCCAGGGACGAGGCGAAGAGGGCGGTGGAGCTGGCCTCCTCCCTGCCGCGCGAAGTGCGGCTCGGGCTTCAGGCCCGCCTCCACGCCCTGAGCCACGAGTGGGAACGGGCGAGCGGGATCTACCGCACCCTCTGGACCTTCTACCCCGACAACCTCGAGTACGGGCTGCAGCTCGCCACCACCCTGGCGAGGACGGGGCGTGCCCGCGAGGCCCTGGAGACGGTCGCGGCCGTGCGCAAGCTGCCCTCCGGCCAGGGCGAGGACCCGCGGATCGACGTCCTGGAGGCGCGCATCGCGTGGCGGCTCTCCGACTTGGACAGGACGTGGCGAGCCGCCTCGTCGGCCGTTGCCAAGAGCCGGCGCTCCGGCGAGACGCTGATCCTGGCCCAGGCCCTGATCTACCAGGGTGACGCCCTCCTGCTCAAGGGGCAGACGGACCGCGCCGTCGCGGTCTTCCGGGAGGCCCGGCAACTGGCCGAGAAAGAGAGGCAGCCGTACCTCGTCGGCATGGCCCTCGCCAACCTGGGCGCCGCGCTCCAGGCCCGCGGCGACCTGGCCGGGGCGGAGGCCGTTTACTGGGAGTCGCTCGCCATCGCCGAGCGGCTCGGCACGGGCATGGGGATCTCGTCGCAATACCAGCTCCTCGGCATTCTGCACCAGCAGAAAGGGGAGCTGACCGAGGCCCGCGATCTCCTGGAGAAGGCCCTCGTCTGGCAGGCCCGGATCGGCGACCGGATGGCCGAGGGGCGGTCGCACGACGCCATCGGCATGGTGCTGGCGGCGCAGGGGGACCTCGTGGGCGCGCGGCAGAAGCTGGAGAAGGCGCTGGAGCTCGGCCGCGCGTTCGGCAACCGCAGCGACGAGGCCGTGTCCCTTATCCACCTCGGCGAGGTGCTGGAGCGCCAGGGGGATCTCGCGGAGGCCCTGAAGCGGTACGAGCAGGCGTTCGCGATCTTCCGGACGGTCGGGGAGCCGGGCCAGGCGGCCAAGGCCCTGGTCGAATCGGCCAACGCGATGTCCCGCCTGGGTGACCTGGCCGGAGCCCGGAGGAGGCTGAAGCATGCTCTCCAGTCTTACCGCCGCGCGGGCGACAGGCTCGGCATGGCGGAGGTCCTCGACCGCCTCTCCGGGATGGAGTACCGGACGGGGGACGTCGCCGCGTCCCGGCGCCTGAGCGAGCGGGGGATACAGATCGCGGAGGAGACGGGCTCTGACCTCCTGCTCCTGGAGGCCCTGCGCCGCATCGGCCGCGCGGACTGGGCCGGGGGCCGGCTCGCCGAAGCCCGGCTCTCCCTCGAGCGGGCGCTTCGCCTCTCCCTCCAGGGAGGGGGAGGGGAGGGCACCGAGACCATGGGGATCCGGCTCGACCTGGTCCGCCTGTCTCTCAGCGAGGAACGCTACGAGGAGGCAGCCAGCCTCGCCCGCGAGGCCGCGGACTGGTACCGTTCCCGGAACATGGCCGGCAGCGAGGCCCAGGGCATGTCGCTGCTCGCGGAAGCCCTCCTCTACCAGGGAAAGCCTGCCGAGGCCCGGGAGGCCGCGGAGCGGGCGAGGGTCCGGGCGGAGAGCAGCCAGGACCGCGAGACGCGGGTGCTGGTCGCCGCCCGCCTGGCCCGCGTCGACGCGGCCGGAGGGTTCCCCGCGGACTTCGCGAAGGCCGTCCGCGATCTGCGGCCGAGGGTCCGCGAGGCGCAGGAAGAGGGCTACGTCAACGCAGCCCTCCAGGCCCGCCTGGCCCTGGGCGAGATCCTGCTGGCATCCGGGGACGCCACCGGCCGGAACCTGCTTCTGGAAGTCCGGAAAGACGCCGGCAACCGAGGGTTCGCCGTGCTGGCCCGGAGGGCGGAGAAAGCGCTGCAGACGGGAGGTAGCCTCCCCGGATGGATCGGATGGAAAGGCGGCCGGAAGACGGAGTAGACGGAGCGCGCCCGCTCCTGCGGTTCGACGATTTCCTGGTCGATCCCGGAGCCCGTCTGCTCCTGCGCAACGGCGAGCCCGTGCCGCTCACGCCCAAGGTCTTCGCGGTCCTCCTGGCCCTGCTCGAGAAGCCGGCGCAACTGATCCCCAAGGAAGAGCTGATCCGGAAGGTCTGGCCGGACAGCTTCGTCACCGAAGCCAACCTCACGCAGAGCATCTCGACCCTGCGCAAGGCCCTCGGCGAGAAGGCCAACGACCGCCGCTACGTGGTCACGATCCCCGGCCAGGGCTACAGCTTCGTCGCCCCCCTCACCGAGGTCGCCGCGGCGCCATTATCGTCGGCGTCTCCGTTATTCCCGGCCCCACTGCCTTCCCCGCCGGCCCCCGGCCCGCCTCCGCGCCGGCAGACCCGCCGCCGCTTCGAAGCGCTCTCCGTGGCCCTCATCCTGGCGGTGGCCGTGGCCTGGATCGCCCTGGTCCGCCCGGCCCGGGCTCCCGCCCCGGACGTGGCCGCCAGGCCGGGGGGGCAGCGCCACTCGATCGCCGTCCTCGGCTTCCGCAACCTCTCCGGCCGGAGCGAGTCGCAGTGGCTGGCCGCGGCGATCCCCGAGATGCTCACCACGGAGCTGGCGGCTGCCAAGCAGGTGAGGGTGATCCCCGGCAACAACGTGGCGCGGGCCCGCCTCCCCACCGATCCCCTTGACGGCCCGGCCCTCGAGCACATCCACGAGGTCCTGGGCTCCGACCTGCTCGTCGTCGGCTCCTACCTGCCGCTGGGGGAGAAGGCCGGGCGTCGGCTCCGGCTCGACGTCCGCGTGCTGCGGCTCCCGGGCGGAGAGCCCCTGGTCTCTCTCGCGGAAGTCGGGACCGAGCCCGAGCTGTTCGAGCTGGTCTCGCGCACCGGCTCGCGGCTGCGGGAGGCTCTGGGCGTTGCCGTGCCCTCCTCCCAGCAGGCCCGGCTGGCCCGGGCGCTGCTCCCGGCGAGCCCGGAGGCGGCGCGGCTCTACTCCGAAGGCCTGGCGCGGCAGCGCTCCTTCGATCCCTCCGGCGCCCTCGGCCTGCTGGAGCGGGCCGCGAAGGCCGATCCGGGCTCCGCGGTCATCCGCTCCGCCCTCTCCCAGGCCTGGGCGGAGCTCGGGAACGATGCCCGGGCGCTCGAAGAGGCCCGCCGCGCCGTGGACCTCGCCCGCTCCCTCCCGCGGACCGAGAGGCTGGCGACCCAGGCGCGGCTCCACGTCGTCAGCAAGGAGTGGAACCGGGCCAGCGAGATCTACCGCTCCCTCTGGACCTTCTATCCCGACGACCTCGAATACGGCCTCCAGCTCGCCGCCAGCCAGGCCGAGGCGGGCCGGAGCACCGAGGCCCTCGCCACCGTCGCCGCCCTGCGCCGGCTGCCCGCGCCGGCAGGCGACGACCCGCGGATCGACCTGGCGGAGGCCGACGCGGCCCGGCGCCTCGCCGACCTCGGAACCCTGAAGCGGGCGGCAGAGGCGGCGGTGGCCAAGGCCAAGGACACCGGGTCCGAGCTCGTGGCGGCCCAGGCCCTCCTCCTCCAGGGGGAGGCCCTGGTGAGGATGGGTCGTGCGGCCCAGGCCATCCCGCTCTTCTTTCAGGCCGGCGAACGGTTCGAGGCTGCCGGGGACCAGATGTCGCTCCTGAATACCCTGACCCTGGTCGGCGTGGCCCTGCGCGAGCAGGGGCAGCTCGACGGCGCGGAGGCGCACTTCCGCGAAGCCCTCGCCATCGCGGAGCGGCTCGGCAGCCCGTCCGGAATCGCCCTCCAGCGAGCCAACCTGGGCATCATCCATCAATATCGAGGCGAGCTGCGGCAGGCCCGGGAGTCGCTGGAGCTGGCCCGGTCCCTGTACGCCCAGGTCGGCGACCGCATGCTGGAGTCGCGCACGCTCTACACCCTCGCCCTGGTGCTCTGGGCCCAGGGGGATCTCGCGGACGCCCGGACCGCCTTCGATCGGGTCCTGGAGCTCACCCGCGCCACCGGCAACCGCCGGGACGAGGCACGGGCCCTGGGCTCGGCGGGGATGACCCTGGCGCGGCAGGGACGGCTCGCGGAGGCCCGGCGCCGCCACGAGCAGGCGTTCGCCATGCTCCAGGAGACCGGCGACTCGAGCCTCGCCGCCGCCGCGCTGGCGGACTCGGCGGGCGTCCTGATCCGCCAGGGAGCGCTTCCCGCCGCGCGCCAGCGGCTCGACCAGGCCCTGGCGACCAAGCGCCGGGTCCGGGACCGCATTGGCGCCGCGGAAGTCCTCGACTCCCTCGCGGGCCTGGCCCTGGCCTCCGGCGACCTCGCCACCGCCGCCCGGCTCGTCGAAGAGCAGCTCCGGACCGCGAAGGAGCTGGAAGTCCGGGCGCTCACAGTGAAAGGGCTCCGGAGGAGGGCTGCCCTCCAGCGCGCGAGAGGCAACCTGGAGGCGGCGCGGAGCTCGCTCGGCGAGGCCCTCCAGGCCGCTCTGCAGACGGGAGAGGAGCTGCAGGCCGTGGACCTGCGGCTCGACCTGGCCTCCCTCTCCCTGGCCCAGGACCGGCTGGAAGAGGCCGGCCGCCTCGCCCGCGAGACCGCCGCCTGGTACGCCACCAGGGACCTGCGCGAAACCGAAGGCCGCGCCCTGGCGCTGCTCGCCGAAGCCCTGTCACGCCAGGGGAAGACAGCCGAGGCCCGGGAGACCGCGTCGCGGGCCAGGGGGCGGCTGGAGGGGACTGAAGATGTGGAGCTTCGCGGGATCTTGCGCGGGCTTTAGCCCTCACCCCCGACCCCGAGCTCGGTCAGCAGCCCCCCCGCATCCGCGCCATGAAGCGCGTCCAGCATCCACAGCAGGTACCGCACGTCCACGCTGATGTTCCTCCCCACCTCGGGCAGATATCCGAAGTCGTTGGCCACGTTCTCCCAGACCCGGTCGAAGTTCACCCCCACCAGCTCCCCCCGCCCGTTGATCACCGGGCTGCCCGAGCTGCCGCCGGTCGTGTCCGCGTCGGCCAGGAAGCCGACCGGCACGTCCTTGAGGACAGGATCGGCCCACCGGCTCCGGGGGCCCGCGGCAGCCGCGGACAGCACCGCTTCCGGGACGTCGAACGGCTCCTCGCCCGTGTGCTTCTCGATCACGCCGGACAGGGTGGTCCGGGGGTCCAGCCGGACCGCGTCGCGGGGGCTGTACCCCTTCACATGTCCGAAAGAGACCCGCAGCGTGCCGTTCGCGTCCGGCGCCACCGGCCGCCCCGCGTGGGCTATCACGGCGCGCTGCCAGCTCGGGCGCAGCCGGGAGACGGCCCCTTTGTACCGGTCCTCCCTCTCCTTCCAGTCGCGCAGCTCCAGGTCCAGGGCGAACGCCAGATCCAGGAGCGGATCGCGCCGCCCCCGGAGCTGCGCCTCCGTCTCCTCGAACATCCTCATCCGCTCATCCAGATCGACAACCCGGGTGCGGGCGAGGAGATCGGCCGCCCTGGCCCGGATCTTCTCGGGGGACCGGTCCGGGCCCAGGAACGAGTCGACCGCGGCGGACCGGCTTCCCTCTGGTAGTGCCGAGAACCGGGCGAGCAGATCCGCGAGCAGCTCCTGCTCGGCCGGGAGGTACATGCGGCGCTGGTCGAGCCGCAGCCGCTCCCGCACGCGGTCCCGGTTGCGCTCCATGTAGTCGGGATCGCGCTCCAGGTCCGGCTTCGCCTTCTCCCCGGCCCAGCGGGCCAGGGTGAGCGCGAGGTGGAGCGGCTTGGCTCCCCGCGTGATCTGGTCGAGCAGGAAGTCGCGCTCCCAGGCCGCCATGCGGCCCTCCATCAGCCGCGCCAGCTCCTGGTGCGCCGCGACCGCGGCCGCGTGCTCGGGCCGGCCCTTGGCCCAGGCGAGGACCTCCCGCTCCGAGTCCCGCTTGCGCTCCAGGATCCGGCCGCGCCGGAGCCCCGCCACCTGGCCGCGGGAGTTCTTCTCCTGGTTGGCCAGGCCCTTCACGCGGTCGGCGAGCGCGATGCGGCCCGCCTCGTCTTTTTCGGAAACCGACTCCATCAGGCCGATCCAGGCGCGGTAGAGCTCGGCCCGCCGGGGGTGGAAGTGCTCGCCGCGCTCGCGCATCTCGGCCTCGGTCAGCGACCGGACCGTGAGCGCGGGATAGCCGGCCACCATCACGAAGTCGCCGGGCTTCACCCCTTCGCGGGAGGCCAGGGGGAACCAGTGGCGCGGCCGGTACGGCACGTTCGACGGACCGTGCGGGAGCGGCTCGCCGGCCGGTCCGCCATACACGCGCAACAGCGCGAAATCGCCGTTGTGCCGCGGCCACATCCAGTTGTCGACCTCGCCGCCGAACTCGCCCACGGCCCGGGGCGGCGCGTACACCAGGCGCACGTCGGAAAGCTCCAGGCTTTCGAAAAGGACGTACTGCACGCCGCCGTCGAACGCCTCCAGGCGGCAGCGGCGGTTCGGCTGCGCCTCGCAGGCGGCGATCATCTCCTTGGTCTTGCGCTCGATGGCCTGGAAACGCGCCAAATCGTCGCCAGTTGTTCCGGCGGCGGCTTCGATCTCCGCCGTGACGTCCTTCGTCCGGTGGGGGATGGTGGCGCGCACATTGCCGCCAGCCAGCTCCTCCCCCCGGTTGCGGGCGAGGAACCCGTTCGTGATCAGGTCGCGCTCCGGGGACGAATGCTGCTGGAGGATGGGAAAGGCGCAGTGATGGTTCGTGATGAGCAGCCCCTCGGCCGAGACGAACCCGGCCGAGCAGCCGCTGACCTGGACGGCGGCTTCGAGCAGGCCCGCGCCATCCCGGCCCCACAGCCTCTCCGGCGGGATCTCCAGCCCCAGCTCCCGCAGCCACTTGGGATCGAGCTGGAGCACCTGCTCGGGGGTCCATTTGCCTTCGACGGCGGACGCGTCCCCGCCCGCCAGGGTCCAGAGGAGAACGGGCAGAGCGGCAGCGGCAAGGGATCTCATCTTCATGGCGCTGCGTAGTGTAGCGAAAAGGCCGGAGGCACAGACTAGAGCTAGATGCAATGTATTGAAACTATTCTATGCGTCTGCTAGCGTCTGCCGCGCCAAGAGGCTCATCCGGTTGCCGGGCCTGCCGGGTTGGCCATCCTCAGAGGCCCGACGAATGGAGGACGTGATGAAGAAAGTCGACGTGATCCGCGCCTGGCGTGACGCCGAGTATCGCAACAGCCTGTCCGAAGAGCAGCTCGCATCCCTGCCCGAGCACCCGGTCGGCCTGGCCGAGGTCGACGGCGAGCTGCTGAAGGGCGTCAGCGGCGGCGCGCGCACGATCTGGTGCACCACTCCCTCCGTCTCCTGCGTGCCTCCGGGCAGCCAGTGCCCGTAGGCAGATGCGTAGGTAGGCAATAAACTGGAAGGACGGGCCGGCTGCCGCCGGCCGGCTCGTCCTCTCATCCTCTCCCGTGCCGATGAATCCGTACTTAGAGAACCCAGACCGCGACCTCGATTTTCTGGAGGTACTGCGTCCCGTGGTCGCCGAGGAGCACGCCCGGCTGGCCCAAGGCCTCGGCGAGCTGATCGGGCGGGGCCAGCCTCTCGCAGCATCGGCGACGTGGGTCGACAGCCTCCTGGACCATCTCCTGGACCATCTTCTGGAAAGACTGCGCTGGATGATCGAGCGGACGCTGATCCTGGAGCTGAACATCAGCCGCCTCGAAGGGAAGCTCGTGGGCGAGACCCCCGAGGCCCGCTTCGCCAGCTTCATCGAATCCCTGCGCTCCCCGGAGAAAGCCGACGCCATCCTCGCCCGCTACCCGGTCCTGGAGACAGAGGCGCTGCGCCATGTGAAGCAGTGGAGCGCCACCAGCCTCGAAACCCTGGAGCGCTTCGCGGCCGACCGCGGCGACATCGTGCGCCATCTCTTCGCGGGCAGCGATCCCGGGGCCCTGACGGTCCTGGAGCCCGGCCGCGGTGACCGTCACGACGGGGGCCGGACCGTGGCGATCCTGACCTTCGGCTCCGGCAGCAAGCTGGTGTACAAGCCCCGGTCGCTCGCGGTGGACTCCTGGTTCCAGGAGCTCCTCGTCTGGCTCAACGAGCGCGGCGCCCGTCCGCAGCTCCTCCCCCTGCGGGTGCTCGACCGAGGAGCTTACGGCTGGATGGAGCTCGTCGCGCCCGCCTCCTGCGCGAGCCGCGAGGAGGTCGAAAGGTTTTACGAACGGCAGGGGGCCTGGGTGGCCCTGCTCTACGCGCTCGAAGCCAACGACTTCCACTGGGAGAACCTGATCGCGGCCGGCGAGCACCCCGTCCTGGTCGATCTCGAAACGTTGCTTCAGCCGATGCATCCCGACATCGGACCGGGAGAGGATCCCCTGTCGATGACCGTCCTGCGGACCGGGCTGCTCCCCCGCGGCGTCCGGGTGGAGGGCTCCGGGGTCATCGACGTCAGCGGGATGGGGGCGACCGCCGGCCAGAAGACGGGAGGCCGCTTTGCCGTGGATGCGGGAACCGACCGCATGCGCCTCGCGCTCACCGTTCTGGAAAGCCCGGGGCGGGACAACCGGCCCCGGCTGGCCGGCGCTCCGGTCGCGCTCGGGGACCATCACGATGCGGTCCTGCGCGGCTTCCAGGCCATGTACCGCCTCCTGGCGAGCCAGCGCGACGCGCTCCTTGCCCTCATCGCCGAGGACGGGCCGCTCGCCTGCGCCGGCCTGGAGATCCGCTTCCTCATGCGCGACACCTCGGTCTACAGCCACCTGATCCACAACTCGTATCACCCCGACTTCCTGCAGAGAAGCCTGGACCGGTCGCGGCTCTTCGAGCGGCTCCGGAGCGATGCACCCGAATCCTCCGCCCTGCGCGAAGTGGCCTGGGACGAGATCGCGGAGCTGGAACGGGGGGATACATCCCGGTTCGGTACCCGGGCCGGAGCGACCTTTCTCCGGACCGGGACGGGACGCGTCCTGGAGGACTTCCTGACCGAGTCGGGCCTCGCGAGGGCGCGCCGCCGGATCGCGGCGCTCGGCGAGGACGACCTGGAGCGGCAGACGGCGTTCGTCGAGGCTTCCCTGGGCTTCTCCAGGCCCGCGGGGGAGCGTCTCGCCTGGGCTCGGGAACCGCTGCGGGAGGAAGACGCGCCGGCCGACCCCGCCCGCCTCCTCGCCGCGGCCCGGTCGCTGGGGCGGCGCCTCGCGGTCCTGGCGATCCGGGACGGCGAGCGTGTCTCCTGGCTTCACCTGGACAGCCAGGGCCTGGTGCCGGCCGAGGTGGGTCTGTACGACGGCCTGTCCGGAATCGCCCTGTTCCTCGCCCACCTCGCGGCCCGGACCGGTGACGAAGACGCGGAGGAGCTGGCGCGCTCGGCCCTGGCGACGGTCCGGTGGCGCCTGGGCCGCACGCCTCAGACCCCCGAAACCATCGGAGCGTTCGCCGGCCTGGGCGGCGTGATCTGGACCCTGACGCACCTGGGCCTCCTGTGGCAGGAGCCGCATCTGCTCGACGAAGCGGAGCAGTTGGCGAGCGAGCGCCTGGAGCCGCTCGTGGGGGAGGACCGGCATTTCGACCTGATCGGCGGAGCGGCGGGCGCGATCATCGCGCTGCTCGCTCTGCACCGGCACCGGAAGAGCCCCGGCCTCCTGGCGCTCGCCGCCCGCTGCGGCGACCACCTGCTGGCTCATGCCCGGACCGACGGGAGAGGGATGGCCTGGCCGCCGCCGCCGCAAGGCGGAGACGTCCCCCTGACCGGGCTTGGCCATGGTGCGGCCGGCCCGGCCTGGGCGCTCGCCAGCCTGGCACGAGCGACCGGCCCGACTGGCCCGACTGGCGATACTGGCGATACTGGCGATACTCGGTTCGAGGCCGGCGCCCGCGGTGCCCTGGACTACGAACGGAGCTGGTACGTGCCGGAACGGCGCAACTGGCCCGATCTGCGCGAAGACCGGAGG
This sequence comes from Thermoanaerobaculia bacterium, assembly GCA_035556715.1. Lineage (GTDB taxonomy): Bacteria > Acidobacteriota > Thermoanaerobaculia > Multivoradales > UBA5704 > DATMER01. The sequence continues at coordinate 6,636 of DATMER010000022.1, read as the reverse complement.
GAAGAAGACGGGACGCCCGCCTTCCTCCATGCCTGGTGCCACGGCGCCCCCGGGATCGGCTTCGGACGGCTCGCCCTGCGCCGCGTGCTCGATGATCCGAGAATCGAAGAGGAAATCCATGCAGCCGTGGCTTCCACGCGGGACGAGGGGTTCGGCGGGAGCCACTGCCTCTGCCACGGCGACCTCGGCAACCTCGACCTCCTGCTCACCGCCGCCCGCGACCTGGGCGATCCGGCCCTGGGCGTAGCGGCCGGCCGGCTCGCCGCGGGCATCCTGGCCCGGCTGGAGGCCAGCGGCCCGCGCTGCGGCGGAAGGGCGGGCGAGGAGATCCCCGGACTCATGACCGGCCTCGCGGGCATCGGCTACGGCCTCCTCCGCGCCGCCGACCCCGGGCGAGTCCCCTCGGTGCTCCTCCTCGACCTGCCTGACTAGCAGCCCTCCAGCCCGAATACCCTTCCCGGATCCAACAGCCCTTCCGGATCGGAGCCGGCGGTCCGCAGGGCGTAGAGAGGGGCGGCGGCCGCGTAGCCCTGGACCCTCCTGCGCCATTCCTCGGGTCCGGGGACGCGCTCGGCGATCTCGGACGCGAGCCGGGCCCAGCCCTCCGCCTCCGCGAGGTCCCGCGGCAGGGCGTCCGCGGCCTGCATGGATGCCTCCACAACCAGCTCGCAGAGAGCCCAGCTCTGATACTCGCCGGCGATCCTCACCACCGCCGTCCTCTGGTCCCGGGTCAGCCCCTTGAGGGTCTCGAACAGCTCTTTTGCCCGGTCCCGGTCCTCCGCCCGGGGCGGGCTGCCGGGGAGATGCAGCCGGAGAAGCCGCTGAAAAGCGCGATGGAAGCGGGAGCGCAACGGCTCTCCGACGTCCGCGAGGAGGTCGTCCGGCCCCTGGCCCTGCCTCAGCCGCGGCCGGCTCAGGGTGTCGTAGAGCTGCAGGAGCTCCTCCCCCTGGGCCACGGTGAGCCCGGCGCGCGCGGCTATCAGCTCCAGGCGCTCGGGCTGCGGCGGGATCTTGCCCCCTTCATACTGCGCCAGGGTCTCCCGGTTGATCCCGAGCTCGCCGGCGAGCTGTTGCTGCGTCAAGTCCGTGAGCGCCCGGAAGAGGCGCGCCAGCCGGTTTCCTGATTTCATTCTGCCCCCTGGTAGCAAAAAGTTGGGATTTTTCCCAAACTACCCTTCTCGGAGCACCTTTCCTTATAGACGCGGCCCGAACGCCGCTCAGGAGACCCCGATGCGCAGAGCCCTCATCGCCCTGGCCCTCACTGCCTCCATGCTGACCAGCCAGCCCACCCTGGTGGACTCGGTCTGGTCCTTCCTCTCCGCGATCTGGAGCCAGTCATCCCCGGATGCGGGCTGTGGAGCGGACCCAAACGGCCGGTGCGCGCCGCAGCCTAGAATCGACGCTGGTTGCGGGGCAGATCCCGACGGCTGCCCGGAGGGATCATGAGGTGAACCGGAGGCCCTGGTCGTGCCGGGCTTGGAAGAGGTAGCGCAGAAGGCGGCGTGCCACCTCCGCGGTGGCCGCCTCGCGCTCGGCCGCTTCCCGGAAGAGATGCAGGGCTTTCAGGACCTCCTGGTGCACGTCCTCGGAATCGAAGACCAGGGCGAGGTCCAGGGTCAACCTCTTGACCTCCGCCGTCCGTCCCTCGTCCAGGAGAAGGGCCGCGTGCTCCGTCCAGGCCAGGGCGACGTCGTACCACATCCTCCTGGCGGCAAACTCCCGCCGCGCCTGCTCCAGCAACTGCCGGGCTTCCTCCGCGCAGCCCAGGCCCGCGGCGATCCGGCCGCGCAGCCAGGTCACGCGTTGCAGGAAGATCTCGTCCCCCAGATTGATGACAACCTCACGCGCCTGCTCGGCCAGCTCGGTTGCTTCGGTGTACCTGCCGAGGTGGGTTAGCACCACGGCGAGATTGAATCGCTGGTCGTACCAGAGCCGCGGCTCGGAGCTACGATCCAGCAGGGGCTCAGCTTCGAGGAGGGCCTTGATGGCGCCCTCGTAATCGCCCATGACCTCGAGCGTGAATCCCTTCTTGATCAGGATGCGGGCGCGGCTGCGGCTCAGGAGGAATGCCCTGTTGAGCAGGCTCACCGCCTCCGGGAACCGCCGCTGGTCGCGGCGCAGCGAGGCCTGCAGGTCGAGCAGCCTCCCCGGGTCGAGCACCTGGCCCGGGTCGGAGCCGGCGGACCACAGACGCCGGGCCTCTTCCATGACCCTGTCGGCCCGCTTCAGCCTCCCGGCCACCCGCAGGATATTGGCGAGGAAAGCGGCCGAGTAGCCCCGGATCAACCGGCGCCAATCCTCCGGCCCCCGCACCCGCAGGGCGATCTGCCGGGCGAGCCTCGCCCAGTGGAACGCCTCCCCGAGATCTCTTGAAGCGGCCTGAACCGACTCCTCCGCCACCCGTTCGCAAAGCGCCCAGGTCTGCAGCTCCCGGGCCGCCTTCACGACCGGCAGACGGTCTGCCGCGGGGAGCTCCCTGAGCGAGTCGAGCTGCAGTCCGGCCAGCCAGCGGGCCGGCTCGAGATCGCCGGCCCCCGGATATCCGTCCAGAGGCGGTTTCGCGCGGGAGAGGGGCACGGCGCGGATCAGGAGCTCGCGGTAACACTGGGATACCTCCAGCACCGCCTCCTCGATGATGCCCCGTTCCTCCGGGGTCAGCTCCGGGTGAGGCTCCATGACGGCTTCGTAACAGGCAAGGGCCGCTGCGACCTCATGGGAAGTGGCCTGGGCACCCTGCAGCAGCATCTCGAAGACCGCGTCGTCGAGGTCGTGATCCTTCGTGAGATGGTGGGAGACCTTCTTGCCCTCCAGACCGATCCGGCTGCCGATCTTCGTCAGGGAGACATCCTTCATCAGGGCCACCAAAGAGACGACGAACTTCCGGGCCTGGATCGGACAGGTCATCGAGAGTCTCCAAGGATCAGAGGTGCAACTGCCCTATTGTGCAACAAAAGATCGAAACAAGACAGGGGATATAGAGGTCCGAAACGGATGGAAAAATCCCAACCTTTTGCTACCAGGGGCTCGGCCGGGGCGGTTTCCGGGACAGTCTTCCCGCCAGCAATGACAAAAGGAGACCCCCCTATGCCATCAATCCCAACCTCGACCCCCAGCTCCAGCAACCCGCCGCCGGAAGGGCTCGGCGACCGCATCAGCCGGCTGCGCCGCAAGAAGAAGTTGAGCCAGGGCGACCTGGCCGAGCGGATCGGCACCTCGAATCACCAGCTCAGCAAGTACGAGCGCGGCATCCACGAGCCGAGCCTGGAGCTGCTGAGCCGCATCGCCAGGACCCTGGATACCTCGACCGACTTCCTCATCACCGGGAAGGAGCCCGCCAGCCGGGATCAACCGTTCGGACTCGAGAGCCTTTCCCCCGAGCTGCGCGAACCCCTGACCGAGTTTCTGGGGTCCGTGATGAAGGCCGACACCGTCATACGTCTTGGACGCAACGCCCGGAAGAAGCCCTCCGACTGACAGAGTTGCTGAAGACCACGCGCAACTCTGGTCAAATCTGACCAATTCAATTCCAGTAGTCTCCTCTTTCAGACATCCACTTCCAATTTGAAGATCGGGACTAGACAGTTCCCGATCTCTGTGCGTACGATAGTTCCAGAAGCAAGATTTCTGGACTGTGGACAGCAGCGGTTGTCTTGAAATCACCCTTCCGTGGCCATGCCGGCCCGGAATTCTGAAGAAGGAGCGTGTATGAACGCAAAGAGGACGCCGCCGATGCCCGTCCCGGCCTATCTCAAGCCGGAGCGGATCCAGGAGCAGCTCCAGCGTGTGCCCGACTGGAAGCTGAGCCCGGACGGCAGGGGGATCGTGCGGACCCGCGAGCTCAGGGACCTGGTGGAGGCAAGGGCTTTCGTCGATCAGGTCTGCCGGCTGTCGGCGTTGCAGTGCCAGCCGGTGAAGGTCCGGCTCGCGGGGCCGAAGGTGGAAGTGACCCTGGAAGGTCATCCCGTCCGGGGCTGCATTGGCGGTCTCGGGGTTCCGGTGTTCAACCTCGCCGAGATGATCGGCTGAACCAGGAAAGGAGGAACAGTCGTGCAGGCCGGAGAAAAAGGAAAAGCCGCCCGGGGAAAGGCTGATCACCAACCCGGACGGCGGCTCCCGGTGACCGGTCAGTCAGCCAAGAGCAACCGAAGTATAGCGTGAAACCTTTTGGGGGGCGTGAAGGCGCCCCCCCTTTCAAAGAGATACAAGGAGATACCTATGAACCCGCCTACCTCACAGGCTGATCATCTCGCGTCGTGGCAGTTGCGTTTGGGGGCCATGGATGCGAACGCTGAGGAGCTCCAGCACCTGGCGCCCGGGCGCGACAAGCTCGAGACCGTCCTGACCGGGGCGCAGGCCGCGTTCCAGACGCAGTCCTCCGCCACGGCCGCGAAGCAGGAGGCCAGCCGGGAACTGGAGGCCCGGATCGCCGAGGGCCGGTTGGTGATGGCCTTCCTCAACGCCGGCCTCCGGGAGCATTACGGAAAGGAGAGCGAGAAGCTGAAGGAGTTCGGTTTGCAGCCGTTCCGCGGCCGCCAGCCGAAGCCCGCGAAGCCGGAGCCGCCTCCGCCGCCGTTGCCTGAAGACGTTCGATAGTTGACCTTCCCGAGGGGGTGCGCCGAGCCGCGCCCCCTCCTTTTTCCTTCCTCTTGCAGCGAGCTGAGCTGTCCCCTCGGCCTTTCGATTGTCGCTACACGTCGCGAGAATCAACTGCGGCGAGGCCTTCCCGGATTGGGGATTGTCGTATCACCGATACGAGAATTTACCTGGAACCATCCGGCACGAGTGCGCGGAACCAATTGGCCGCCGCCGATGGATTTCGGCGAGCTCCATAAGGCATGGGCGTGTCTCCGTAACCGATCGGCCTCCCTCCGTAACCGGTTGGCAAGCGTCCATGACTATCGGCGAGCCGCCGACGGACTTCGGGAGCCGCCGACGGAATTTGGGGAGACGGTGATAGCCAGGGGCAGTCGCCTATGGATCAGGGAGAGTCGCCGGCAGGCTATCCGAGTCGCCGATCGGATGCGGCAACACGGCGATGGATTTCAGGTCTCGCCGATAGGCCATGGAGAGTCGCCGATGGATTGCGGGGAGCTTGCGACAGGTTGAGTGACACGGCGACCGTTGTGGCGACAGGCCGATAGGTTTCGGGAGCCGCCGATAGGCTGCGGCGAGACGGCGACAGTCGTGCCGAGTCGGCGAAAAGTCATGGAGAGCCGCCGATGAGCTCCCGCGCAAGGGATCTGGCGGCTGTCCAGATCGCTGGACAACCCTCAAGTGCGTTTCTTGCCGTGGGTTGCTGGCGCGCTGGTCCCCGGGGGCTGTACCTCTACCGCGAAATCCTTGGTAGGCAGGTCGGTGAGTTGGAGGGCCTGATCCGCGCGAAGCGCCGCCGCCGTCTGCCGGTGGTCCTGACGCGAGAAGAGGTGCGGCGGGTGCTCGCGCAGGTGGAAGGGACGGAGCATCTCTTCCTGACGCTGCTGTATGGAACGGGCCTTCGTCTGATGGAAGGCTTGAGGTTGCGGGTGAAGGACGTGGACTTTGCGGAGAACCAGATCACTGTCCGGGATGGGAAGGGTGCCAAGGACCGGGTGACCATGCTGCCGGCATCGATTCAGGACGGCTTGCGGCATCATCTCCGCGAGGTCGAGCGTCTGCACAAGAAGGACCTGGGGGAAGGATTCGGGAAGGTCTACCTTCCGTACGCATTGGCGAAGAAGTACCCCTCGGCGCCATCGGAATGGGGCTGGCAGTACGTCTTTCCGGCGGTGGGCCGGTCGCGGGATCCGCGATCGGGGCTCGAACGGCGGCATCATCTGCCGGAGCAGTCGATTCAGCGGTCGTTCCGGAGAGCGGTCCAGCGGGCGGGCCTGGCCAAGGCTGCGACCTGCCACACGTTGAGGCACTCCTTCGCCACCCACCTGTTGACGAACGGATACGACATCCGGACGGTGCAGGAGCTGCTGGGTCACCGGAGCGTGAAGACGACGATGATCTACACCCACGTGCTGAACCGCGGCGGCCGGGGAGTGCAGAGTCCACTGGACCTGCTCTGATGAATAAGCGCCTCGGCTTATCCGTGGCATACCGAGCCCAGAAGCCTTCCTAGGAGATGTGTCGCAAGTTGTTGTCCTTTCTGCGCGGAGCGAGGCGGCACTACACGGCCATATCGACCTATGATCAACTGTGTAAGCTTCCACTCCCCCTGCCGCGAGCCTCCTTATCGGCCGGAGCGCATGCCGTACTTGGGTCGCAAGCCTCTCCATGCCAGAAAGATGTCCTGGTCAGAAGGTTTGGATAGGCAGGAAACCTCGGATCTCCGGAGGGGTAGTCGAGCTCCTGCCTTAAAGGCTTGAATTGACTCGCCACCAGCGCGGGCTTAAACTCTCGAAGTTGTTGCACTCCGGACTGTTGTAGAGGGGAAAACCACATCCGCCGGTGACCGGCGCCTTGGGAGTCTGGCCTATAGGCAGGGCGGAGGCGCGAAGCTACACAGAGGTTAGGCGGCACGGCCGGCTCGGCAGTGCCATCGTGCGTGTTTGGTGTTTCGAAACGTTCGCGGCATTGACGAATGGAGAACAGGATGCCAGACGTGATTCCGTTCTTGACCTATGAGGACGGCATTGCCGCCCTAGAATG
>DATMER010000021.1:0-36609 GCA_035556715.1 Thermoanaerobaculia bacterium | reverse complement strand
AAGGAGAAGCTCTCCGGCCGCTTCGCGGACGTCCTCTCCTGGATGTACCTGGGCTTCTGCGCGCTGCGGCGCTTCGAGGCCGAGGGCCGCCGCGAGGAAGACCTGCCGCTCGTCCGCTGGTCGGTCGAGCACGCTCTCTCCCGCATCCAGACCGCCTTCGAGGGGATCCATCAGAACTTCGACGGACCGACGGGGATACTGCTGAGAATCCTGATCCCCCGAGGCCGGATCGGCGCTCCGCCGAGTGACAGGCTCGGGGCTGAGGTGGCGGACGTCCTCCGGCGGCCCGGTGAGCAGCGGGACCGCCTGACCCGGAACATCTTCATCTCCTGCGATCCGGAGGAGGCTCTCGGCCGCCTGGAGCGCGCCTTCGGTCTGGCCTGGGAAGCCGCTCCGATCCTCAAAAAGATCGGCAGGGCGTCGGTCGACGAGGCGCTCGCCGCCGGGACGATCACCCCCGAAGAGGCGAGGACGGTGCGCGAGGCCGCGTCCTCCAGGGCGGACGCCCTCCAGGTCGACAGCTTCTCCCTGGAGGAGTATCTGGGGCTCGAAACCGTCCTCCCCAGAGCACGCTCCCGTCCCTTTTCTTGACCGTTGACTCCCCATAAGGCCCTGGTTTAGCTTTGAGTTACAGCACAAAGGGGGCGGTATGCTCGACTTCCGTCGTCACCAGGTGAAGGGGATCCTCGGGACCGCGTTGCTCCTCCTCTCCTTCGCGCCCGCGAGGGGATGGGCTCAACCCGTCGACCTCCTCGATCCGCACAGCGTGGAGGAGGCTGCGAAGAAGAAGCCCCGCCCGCCGCGCGGCTTCCCCGTCCAGCCCGGCATCTACCGCCTCCACGGAACCGACCCCGGGCTCCCTCAGGACGACCTGGAGCCGCTTCGCCAGATCATCGGCAAGGCGGGGATCGTCGCCCTCGGCGAGTCGTTCCACACCTCCGGCGGCCACTACGAGATGAAGCACCGCCTCTTCCGCTTCCTGGTCGAGAAGATGGGCTTCCGCGCCATCGCTTTCGAGAACCCCTGGCCGGACACCGACCGCGTCGGCAGGTACGTGGAGACCTGCGAGGGCTCCCCCGAAGAGGCTCTGACCGGCCTCCTGGGCCCCTGGCAGAGCACCGAGATCCGCGACCTGGTCCAGTGGATGTGCGACTGGAACCGCACCCACCCCAGGAAGAAGGACAAGCTCCGCTTCTTCGGCTTCGACGTCCAGCAGCCCGAGCAGGACGCCGAGGCGCTCTTCGCCTTCCTGGAGCGCATCGGCGTCGGCTCCGGCGATCCGCGCGCCGTCGACATCACGGCCTGCGACAGCGTCGGCGCGCCGTCGGTCTACCCCGCCCCGGTTCCCGAAGCCGGCAACCAGCGGTGCGTCCGGGGGCTCGACGCCGTCGAGCGGCTCTTCAACGAGGATGCCCGGCGGATCGCCGCCGAGACCTCCCGAGCGGAGCTCGAGTACGCCCGTCTACGCCTGGTCGGGCTCCGGTCGTGGCAGGGCCAGGCCTACTACAAGGACGTGAGGTCGATGCTCGCCCGCGACGGCGGCATGGCCTACGCCTTCCGCGCCCTCCGCCAGCTCCGCTACGGCAACGTCAAGACGGTGGTCTGGGCGCACAACTTCCACATCGCCAAAGACGCGGCGGCCGCCGACTGGGGCGCCAAGTCCATGGGTGCCTTCCTGCGGGAGATGTTCGGGCCGTCCTACGTCTCCCTCGCCCTGATCGCCGAGATCACCGAGATCGACTGGCCCACCCACGGCTGCGGCGCGAGGGATGTCCGCCACACCGAGCGCTCTCTCGAGAGAATGCTCCTCGGCCTCGGTCACGAGGCCCTGCTGGTCGACCTCGATTTCCCTGGCGGCAAGCCGCCCTTCCTGTCGCCGGGCGCGCGATATGAGATGAACGAAGTCGGGATGGTCCCCGCCGGCCAGTTCGACGGAGCGGTCTTCGTGGAGCGCTCGCGCAAAATGGACCCGCTCGCATGGCCGTCTTGCCAATGAGGGCTCGCATGGCGGAACATCCCGGACCATGAACGCTCCTGCCCTCCTCCTGCTCGCGATCGCTCCGGCCCTGGCCGCGGAGCCCTCCTCGCCCGGCGTCCCCGCGGTGGACTCGGCTGCGGCCGAGCGCTTCGCCAACCTGGCCCTGACCTGCGTCCATAAGGAGTACCCGAACAAGATCGCGCACGTGCTCAACGGCGATGCCGACGTCAAGCCGCCCCGCGAGCTGACCCCGGCTTTCTACGGCTGCTACGACTGGCACTCGGCCGTGCACGGGCACTGGCTGCTGGCCCGGCTGGCCCGGCGCTTCCCCGACGCCCCCTTGGCGGCCAAGGCGCGGGAGGCGCTGGACAAGAGCCTGACCCCGGAGAACATCGCGGTCGAGGTCGCCTACCTGGAGGGTGCGGGGCGAAACACTTTCGAACGGCCCTACGGCCTCGCCTGGCTCCTCCAGCTCGCCGCCGAGCTGCGCGAGTGGGACGACCCGCAGGCCCAGCGCTGGGCGAAAGCGCTGGAGCCGCTGGAGCGGGCTTCGGCGCGCCGCATCCGCACCTGGGTACCCAAGCTCTCCTTCCCCATCCGGACCGGAGAGCACAACCAGACCGCCTTCGGCTTCGGGCTGATCCTGGACTGGGCCCGCGCCGTGGGCGATCAGGAGACCGCCGTCCTCCTCGAGTCGCGCGTCCGCGATCTCTACCTCAAGGACCGGGACTGCCCCATCGCCTATGAGCCGTCCGGCGAGGACTTCCTCTCCCCCTGCCTGGGCGAAGCGGACCTCGCCCGCCGCGTGCTCTCCCCGGTAGCCTTCGCGGAGTGGCTGAACGCCTTTCTCCCCCAGATCCCGAGGGATGGGCGGGGGGACTGGCTCCAGCCCGGCGTGGTCACCGACCCCACCGACGGCAAGCTCGCCCATCTCGACGGCCTCAACCTCTCCCGCGCCTGGATGCTGGAAGGGATCGCCGCGGCCCTGCCCCCGGGCGACCGCCGCGTTCTCGCGCTGCGCGCCGCCGCGGCCGCGCACCGGGAGTCCGGCCTGCGCTCGGTGACCGGCGCGCACTACGAGGGCGGCCACTGGCTGGGGAGCTTCGCGACCTATCTGGTGACGGGGAGAGGGTTGCCCAACGATGGGATCAGGCAACCCCCAGGATCCACCCCTCCAGCCGCGCCCTCTCCTGCTCCTGCGCCGACAGGGGCGGAGTGAAGTAGGCGCGCAGCAGGCCGAGCTGGTCGCGCTCCTGGAGCCAGGCGCAGATGGCGTAGGCGTCCAGGTCGAGCTTGCCCAACCCTTCCTTGGAGTAGCGGTGGCGCAGGCGCGCGGGCCGCACCTCGGCCACCACCGACCTCCCCTTGGGCACCTCGAACCCGTCGAACGGCCAGAAGTGGGCGCGGTCTCCGGCCCGGCGCAGGTAGTCGATCCACGGCAGCCCCGCGTGGGTCGCCTTGGCCGGGCTGTCCTGGATGTCGAACTGGAAGACGCTGCGCGGGAAGGCGGTCCAGCGCCCGGTCAGCCGGTGCTCGTCCGGGTCGCCGGTGCGCGGGTTGCCCGGCAGCAGCTCCCGGACGGAGAACTCGTGCGTGGGCCAGTGCCCTTCGAAGTCCGTGAGGAACTGGTCCCAGCTCGTGAGCTGGTGGCGGTCCATGTAGCTCTGCGGGAAGGAGAAGGCATGGTCGAGCCCGACGACCACGGGCACCTCTTCGTCCGTGAGGCGGGCAAGCAGCCACTCGGCCAGCTCGCGCCGGCTCCAGCGGCCGTCCTCGGCATCCGGGTTCTGCTCCAGATACGGCTCGTGGTCCTCCCGCGCCGAGTAGACGCGGACCTCCCGGATCCTCTCGCCCGGCCCCTTCCGGCCCGAGTAGCGAATCCCGATGTAGTGATGGAAGTCAGGCATTGAGATCTCCCTCCCGTGCAGGAGGGGGATCTTATCAGGAGGAGCGCTTCTCTCCTCCTAGGCTGCGGCTCCGGACGCAGCGACCAGCGCTTCGATCGCGGCGCGGTCGGCCTGCCCGATGCGCAGGAACTCGATGCCCACGTGATGCTCCCGCGCCCCGTGGCGGGCTTCCCAGGCCACTCGCCCATCCGCCCGCAGCTCCCGGTTGCCGAGCGTGATGCGCAGCTCCATCAGCGAGCGGAAACCGATCGTGTCGTCGCAGACGAGCATGCAGCCGCCCGCTGCGAGGACCTTGACCCAGGCGATCTTCTCCCTCCGGCGGTCGCCGAGGATCTTCACGTAGGCCAGGGTGTCGGCTTCGATACGGGGAAAACGGCGGATGGGGCGCTTCATGATGTCGCCTCCTCCGGGCGTAGCTGCTTGCCGGAAGTTTGGCCTATGACTTTACGCAAATAAGCTCGGGAGATCAAGGGGCCTTGGGCTATCCTTCCTCCAGCATGCATCCGAGCCGAGCCGCCGCTCTGTCCGTCGTCGTCCTCCTCGCCGCGGGCTGCACCTCCGCCCGCCGGCGGAGGTCACCCCGATGGTCGGGGCTGTTCAGGCGCCGGGGGCGATCTTCTGCACCTGGACCCAGGCGTCCCGGGCGGCACCCAGGTGGCCGACCGGCTGCCGGAGCCGAGGCTTCGATCGGATACCGGAACGACCACGGATTCCTGATGATGGTCTGGAATCCAGGGTCAAATGAATGTAAGAGATTGATCTCACCTTTGGTAGAATCAAGCGTTGCGAGGTCACCAGTTGCTTGAGCACGTCCGATGAACTAGAGCACCTACTGTCGCAGGCCCCATCAGCGAGCGCCTTTACGAAGGTCATCGAAGTGCTTGATCGATGGCCGGAGGCAGATCTCCCGAGCGCAATTGAAAGGACCGCAGCCGCTCTTGAGTCCTGGCCCGACACCGATCGCGAAGCGCCAGAGGATGCATGGCTGCGCATTCAGAAAGGGGAACCATCGCCACCATGGTGGGGCCTCGTCCGGCATGTGGGCGTTCTGGAGAACGAAACCCTCGCCGTCGGCGCGGCTCTCGAACCGCTCACCTCGGTCGACGCCAGTAATGTTCCCGTCGACCCGTCGCCACTCCGGGAGGCGCATCGTTTGCGTTTCCTCAACCTGACCGGCAACGAGGCGGTCATCAGCCTGGATTTCCTTCAAGGCACACTCCAACTCGAGCGGCTGAATCTGTCAAACCTTGAGCTATTGCCGGACATCGCACCCATCGGCCAGCTTTCCTTCCTGCAAATTCTGAATCTGGGCTTCAATCCCAATCTCAAGGATCTCTCGCCGCTTGCGCCTTTAGCGAGCTTGCGCTGGATCGATCTGTCCGCAGATGAGCGCATCACTGACTTCGACCCGCTCGCGGCATTAACAGGACTCGAGATATTGATCCTTAACGATTGCACGCCGGTGCAGAGCCTCACATTCCTGCTGGACCTCCCGCGGCTCCGATCGCTCTCGGCACTTGGACTCCATCAGCTATCGGATCTCGGCCCCCTCTCCACGACGGGGATCGAGACGCTGCGCATCGGGGGGCACGAGATCACGGACGGCGCGCCGATCGGCCGGATGCCGGCTCTCACAGAGTTGTCACTCCAAGACCTGCCCGCTCTCCGGGACCTGTCTTTTCTGAATAAGCTGGAGCAACTCCGGAGTTTGGACATCGTGGCATACAATGGGATCTTGCCAGTGCTCGCGTTGCCCGTTCTCGAGAGGGCTCTATTCGCAAACTGTCCCAACATCCAGGACTTGAGCGGCCTCACAGGCCTGGGGACGCTCCGTGCTCTTTCCCTCGAAGGGCTTCCGGTGAGCGATCTCGCACCTTTGTCACAACTTTCTCACCTCACTCGGTTATCGCTTCCCTATTGCCGCGGGATTCGCGATCTCGCACCGCTCTCACGCCTGCCACTTCGGCAGATCGACCTCACAGGCTGCGATCCGGATATCGATATCACGCAGCTCCCCTCCGACTGCCAGATCATCCGGTGATCAGCGGCTCGCGCCGGCCCGGTGGAACATCTCCGCGAGGGCATCCGCAAGCGCCAGACCGCCTGCGCGAGCGACACCAATGATGCGATCGGTCGTGGCCACGCTCGTAGGGTCCGAGCTCACTGCGGAGCCCTGCGGCTGCCGCGCGACGGAGCGCAGAAGGTTCTCTCGGATTGACGAAACGTTGCCATAGCTGGGATTGCCGGTAAACTCTCGACCACGGCGCAGCAGTTCTGGATCAAAGCCGCAGAGCAATGGAGAGATCGGGAAGAACACCTCCCACAGTCGGTTCAAAGGCTCCAATGCCGTCTGCGCCGGCAGGCCGTACGACGCCGAAATCTGGCGCGCCCATACGAACTGCCTGGCATGCGACTGGGAGTTGTTGACCATGGCACGCAGATCTCCCTCAGTCAACTCGCGAAGCTGCGTCCAATTTGAGATGATACGCGCACCCTCCACGGTGAATCGATCCGCCGCCGTCGCGAGCGACGCCTGCAAGTTGAAAACAAGCCGGGGACGCAGCCCCCGGCTCTCGACATCTTCAATGAGACGGCGCGCCTCGTACCGCCCCAGGCCGAACGAGGCCCGAACCGTCTGGTCCGTCACCTGCACGAGAAGATTAGGCTCCGGGAAGTAGACCGATCGCGGATCCACTGACGCCATGGCACGGCGGACAGCCATGTCGAGGTGCGCCGCGAGTTGGACGCGAAGGTCTGTAGTCTCACCGGCCACACGCTGGCTCGGATCCAGTTGGAACTGAAACTCGTAACCTCCTGTTGCAATGATGGGAGGACCTCCGTCGCTTGGATGCTGCCCCTGGCCTTGGTGTTGCTGCACGTTGCCGATGATGCCGTCGAGGATTCGGTCGAATCGCTGGAACAGCGCCTCTTGGGTGCCGCTACCCTCTCCCTGAGGATTGAAGTTGACGGTGTCAGGATCGGAAACGTGAATGAATACGTCATCCGCCCGCGCCCGCAATGCACCGTTGAATCCGGATGTCGCGCCTGACTGCATGATCCGGGTTCGAATGGGGCCATAAGGAATCTGCGCCTGAGTCAGGCTGGCCCGTTCGTGCGCGACGGCTGCAGCGCGATCCTGCACCGAAAGCTGCGGGTTTTGGTACGCGGTCCGCACAGAATCCATCGTAGCCACGGGGCCGCCGCCGCTGTCGACCCAGCGCGGCATCCATAAGAAGCCAAAGATTGCCCATGGATAAGCGGCGCCCGCACCGGAAGCGGCCTTGGCTTGAACAGCCGCCCTATTCGCATTTGCTAGATCGTCGAAGGCGTTAACGCCAAGAACGAGGCTGAAACGCCCTTGCGCTTCCTCAGGGCTGGAGAACGCGGTGAGGTAACGCTGCGCGATGGCTGAAGGTGAACCGGCAAGAGTCAAGGGTGTATTGCCGATGTAGGCGCGCCGGTGCTTCTGTGCGGGAGCCGGCGTGAGCCCCCCACCGCTCGACTCGGCAAGATTGCCGGCCATAAGCCGTCCTACTCCTGAGATTCTATAAGGGAAGGCACCCGGACCCGACTCGGTCCGTGCATCCGTTGGATTCCGCCGTCTTGGATTTACCTCGCCATCAACGAGCCAGCGCCCCTCCTGAGGGACGACGGTCAGCGATTGAAATCCGTACCGTACCCGAATTGCACTGAGCAGCGGATTCAGGATTGCAGCGCCCACACGTCTGCCCGCAAATCTATTGACTGCTGCGACGGCTGCCTGCATCCCTAGCCTCAAACGCTCATTCGGGTCCTGCGGCACCCCTGCCTGCGCCACGAACCGCCCCAACCTCCGTGCCTGCGCCACGATCCAATCCACCACCCGGTCGAAGGCCCGGCCGATCGGAGCACGCACCCGCTCGACGATGCTGACGACCGCATCGCTCACCCGGCCCAGACCCGCGATACGAGCCAGGAAGCTGATTACCAGCGTAAGCAGACCCGCCATGGTCTGCTCCACCCGGCCGGCCGCCGCGGAAATCACCCCGCTCGCAATAGCGGAGATCGAATCGATGAACGAAGCCGCCACCTGCGCGATCTGCCGCAGCCTCTCCACGAAGAACATGATGGTGTTGTAGATGGCGATGATGGCCTGGATGAACGCTCCCGCGGGATTCAAGCTGGTGAGGAGGCGCGTGATCGCGGCCTGCACCACGCGGTCGCGCACGAAGGTCATGATCTGCTCCATCACCATGTCGCGCAGATTGGAGAGGCTCTCCTGGATCTTCTCCCAGGCCGCGGCGGGACCCTGCGTGACGAGCGTCATCACGATGTCGAAGCCCGTCTCCATGGCGCGGACCGCGGTCTCTCCCACGACCCGGACCAGCTTCTGCCGAATGTTCTGCCAGGTCAGGCCCAGCACACTGAGCACGAACTTGATGATCTCGCGCAGCGTGAAGGCCTGCGGGATATAGATGTTGGCACCGCTCAGGGTACCGGTCAGCCAGCTGATGAGCGAGGTCCGCAGGTGAGTCAGGAAGTTGGCGGCGAACTGGCGGAAGCCCTGGAGCCCCGCGCGCACCAGGTTGCCGATGAATCCGATCGGGTTCTGGATGATCGTGCGGAACGCGCCCGCCGCCTTGCGCAGGTATGGTACGACGGCCGGCGCGAGCACTTCGAAGATGATCTCCAGCAGGTTCAGGACCTTCGCGAGCCCCCAGGACGTGAAACGGCCGACGAAGTTGGAGAAGACCCTTCCGACGCGGGCAAACGCTCCGGGCAGATCCACGAGGTCCTCGATCTGAAGCGCCTGCAGAGCCTGGAGGAACACGGTCGGGATCTCGCGGACGAAACCGATCAGCTCGGAAAGCGCGCTCTGGAACCAGGCCCAAGCGCGCGCCACGGCGTTCGCCCGCTTGAGGTTGTTCCACACCTCTTCCTGGCCGATCAGCTTCATGAAGCCGCCGATCAGCGTGTCGGCATTGCGCGGGTAGGGATCGCCGGTAATCGGGTCCTGGCCGAGCACCGCTTTCAGCAGGTCCCAGGCGGGCGTTCTCGCGGCGAGCGCCGCCAGCGGACGCAGGATCGCCTCCCTGATGAACCGGAGGATGCCGGCGCCCAAGCCTGCGAGGAAGCTGAGAATCCGGTCGATCGGTTCGCTGAAGATCCTCTTGGCACGGTCCCAGACGCCACCCAGATCGAAGATGTCCGTCCAACTCAGGGAATCGATGAACGACATGACCGCCTGCCGGATCGAGGCTCCGGTCATGCCGAGCGTGCGGATCTGTTGCTCCACCCAATTGCCGACACGATCGAAGACCCCGTAGTTGTCAAGGGCCCGCGTGATCAGGGCTCCCCCGGGGATGAACTCGACGACAGCACGCAGGATGTTCGCCGCGCTCCGGTCGACGCGGCTCATGTTGATCGGATTGACTCCGAGGACGATGGTGAACATCCGGAAGCCGGGGATCAGGTTGGCCTTGTCGGCGAAATAGTTAAGTGCGTCGCTGACGCCGAGACGCTGTACCTGAACGGGAGAGCTCTGCGCGACGCTGACGTCCTCGCTGCGCTGGATCACGCTCCCCTGCTGAATGGTGTGGGTCAGCTCGTGGGCGATCAGCTCCCGGCCCTGGGGGCTCTCGGGCCTGAACCGGTCACGGCCGAAGAAGACGTGATTGCCCACCGTGAACGCCTGCGCATTCAGGCCGGCGCTCAGCCGGGCCGCCTTCTCTCCGGTGTGAACCTTTACTCTGCTGAAATCGGCGCGGAAGCGCGGCTCCATGAATCCGCGGACGCCGGCCGGCAGCGGTGATCCGCCCGCCATGCTGCTCTGGATGTCGGCCGCGACGTTGCCCGGCACATTGGGCTGTCCTTCGCCCTTGCGCTGGATGCTCCCGGCGAAGCGGGCGATGGATGGCGGCTGCGCCATGCGCATCACCTTCTTCGCGGTGGCTTCCGCCTCTTTTTCCGACGGATCTTTCGGCGAGGAAACCTTGTTGGAGAAGGTCTGCACCTGTACCGGTACCTTCACCGGAACGGCGGCCGCGGGTGTCACGGCCGCGGGCCGGTTGACGGTCTTCTGCCGGACAGTCTCGCCGCTCAAAGGGTCCTGCCCTCCTTCATCAGCTCCCGCCGGATCCCTTCTTCCATGTCTTCGAGACGGATCATCGCCTCGCTCCGGCTCAGCGCCTTCAGCGACGAGTAGCGCACCACGTTCATGATCGTGCCACCCGCGAGCTCGTACCTTTCGGCCAACCTGCCGAGATCGATCCGGTCCTCCAGCGTGGTCTTCGGCGAGAACGCGTTGCGCCAGATGCGCTGGCGCTCGGCCGGTCGGGGCATGGTGAAATGGATCACCGAGTGGAACCTGCGGAGGAAGGCGTCGTCGATGTTGCTCTTCATGTTGGAGGCCAGGATCACCACGCCGTTGAAATCTTCGATGCGTTGGAGGAGAAAGCTGATCTCCTGGTTGGCGTAGCGGTCGTGCGAGTCGTCGACCCGGGTCCGCCGTCCGAACAGGGCGTCGGCCTCGTCGAAGAAGAGGATCCATCCCTTGTGCTCGGCCAGGTCGAAGATCCTCGCCAGGTTCTTCTCGGTCTCGCCGATGTATTTCGAGATGATCAGGCTGAGATCGATCTTGTAGACGTCGCAGCCGCAATGCTTCCCAAGCAGGCAGGCGGATAGGGTTTTGCCGGTGCCGGGCGGGCCGTAGAAGAGGCTGGTGAAGCCGGGCCGGAGCTTGGGGCGCATCTCCCAGTGATCGAGCAGGGTTCCCCCATGCCGGATCCAGTGCCTGATCTCTTCGAGCTGCTCCAGCGTGGATGCGGGGAGCACGAGGTGCTCCCAGTCCAGTCGGGTCTCGATCAACCGGGCCGGGAAGTCGATGCTGAAAGTCGGCTTCCTCGCGGCGCCGGTGGTGAACCGGTGGAGGTACTCCCGCGAGAGAGTCAGAGCGCCACTGAGGATAGGCTCCGCAGAGGAGGTGGGAGCGAGGTGCAGCACGTTGTGGCGCGCCAGAAAGTGATCGCCCTCAAAGAGGCGGGTCACCTCGAAGCGCGCAGAGAGATCGTCCCCCGCGAGCAGGAAGGCGGCCGTTTCTCCCGTAGGGATGAATCCGCCGTGAGTGGTTCCGTGCACGCCGCCGAGTTCGGTGAAGCCGCGCTGGGTTGCCTCGTTGCGTGTCCACAGCACATCAAGCAGTTGGGGACGGATGTGAGGGATCAGGGCGAGCGCGATCACCATTCGGACAGCGGGAGGCACCTGATGCTGCCGGATGAATTGAGCGTACGGGCTGTCGCCGAGAGAAGGCGGAGCGATCTCCTCGACGGCCGGGCACAGTCTGTTCGTATCGAAATACGCCTTCAGCCGGACATCGAGGGCTTGCGCGAGCCACTCGATCTCGGCTTCGAGGTCGCGCGCGTTGTCCATCAGTGCGCCGGCCAGTCCGTGAAGATCGCTTTTTTCATCCATGGCAGCTTCACCGTACCGATACCCCAGGGCAGGTGCCCCAGGAGCACGTCGAACGCCTCCGGCTCCAACTGGAGCTCGAAACCTTCCTTTTTCTCGCGCAGGAGCCCGCGGCGTTGCAGGAACGTTTGCCGCAGCCCCTCCAGCGAGGTGTTTTTCAGGACACTCCAATGACCGATCACGGCCTGCAGCAGCGCCTCCGCCTCGTCCCGGTCGCTCTCGCAGAGCAGGCCCTCGGAGACAGGCAGGGGAGATCCGGGCCGCAGGCCGAGGAGAATCTTGATGAACCCAAGCTCGAGCTCGTAAACTTCCTCTTCCCCGGTTGCGAGCAGATGGAGGAGGGCCGCAGCGCGGGGGAGCTCCACCTGCCCTTCCTTCAGCACGCCGGTGCTTTCGAAGAACCGGGGGAGAAATGGGTGCAAAAGAATCAGGCCCGCGAGCCGCGCAACCAGCGGTTGCTCCCCGGGAACGGGATCCTGATCCGGGGTGACATGCAAACCGGACGGGGATGTGCCGGCGGTGCCTACTGCTGCTCTCGCCAGCCACTCTTCCGCAGGTTGCGGAGAGGCTTGTTGAGAAGCTACCCGCGTGAGCGTTTCAAGCGCCTGAGCCTCTCGCCTCTCATCCCCGTAGGACAAAGAGATCCTCCAGGACTCCAAGGACGAAAAAGGCTCCAGTTTTGTCGCCTCCTTGGTGTCCCTAGTTTCCTTGAAGTCCTTGATGTCCTTTACGTCGTTTAGGTCCTTGATGTCCTTTAAGCCTTTGCCGGCACCGATTCTCTCTGCCGCTCCCCCAACCGCCCGCCCGGGTCTCCTGAGGGAGGGTGGCGTGATTTCATCATGCGCCTGCCCTCCCGGGACGGCACCCGTTCCACGCCTCGACTCGACAGCCTCGCTGACTGGCGCCTCGGACCGCGGCGGAAGCTCGCGATGCCTTGTCGATCCTTCCAGCCAGAGCCTGAAGAATGCGGAGACCGCCTCCGGAAGCGAAACAATCAGGTTTTCGACAGCTTCGCGCCTCTTGCTCAGGACATCGGCAAGGATCGACGTTACCTCCTCCGCGCTATTTGAATCGGGGATCGTGCCGATCGCGGTCAAGGCAGCCGCGGCCAGTTGCAGCCGCGAGTAACGGCTCACCGATCTGGCGCCCGCCAGCGCTATGACAGCTTCGCTGAGCGCTTCGCCGAGGTGTCTTGCATCAACCGAGGCGACAGCCCTCGCCACCTGCACCCACTCCTCCTCCGGCACGAGCTGCAGCAGACGGAAGTAGAACGCCACCCGATTGCCCGAGACAGGAGAAGCCAGAATCACCTCAAGCTCGCGGGCGGCAGCCAGGCGAAGCTCATCCAGGATCGCGGTCCGATCCGAGCTCGCGGCGGACCACGGCAGGTCACCTGTCTCAAGATAGCGGGTGAGCAGTTGGAGGTTTTCTTCCTCGGTTGTCACGCGCGTGAAAGCTAGCGGCAGCTCGAACGTTTCCGAGGTGCTCACCGCCGATCTCAACAGCTCCAGGAGCCGCAGGCGGATCAGTTCCGCCAGCAGCTCCGCGAACCGGTCCCCCGCGGCGATCTTTAGATGGATCTCGAGCCTGGGGATGCGCAGCACGCCGTCCGGAGCCGCCGCGTCGAACGCCTGATCGATTGCGGGCAACAGCACCGGATGCAGGTCGTCGCGCAGCCGCTTCCGCAGGGCGAACGCCTCCTCCTGCGAGCCGGCCTGGACCTGCCAGCGCAAGGCGCGGACCCGATGGGACAGCGCCATCAACTAAGTCCCCTTGCGGCTGAGGATGCCGCCGATCATCAGCTTCAGCTCCGGCTTCGCCGTTTCGCCCACCTGCGTGAGCCTGGTTTTCGCGGCGGTCACGGCCTCCTTGTTCGTCAGCTTCATCAGGCTGCCGGAGACCTCTGTCATGGCCCTGAACCCTTCGCTGCCCGTGCGCACTTCGAGGCCGGAGGTCGAAACGTAACGCACACTGTCCTCGATCGACTTCGCCAGCTCCATCTCGGCCCTCTTCAACTGTTCCTCATACACGGCGCGCTTTTCCTGGGGCACGTCGGGCTCGATCGCCCGGTTCCGCAGATAATCCACCTTCCGGTTTCCCAGATCCGTCTCCTGCATCAACAGGTCCAGGAAGGAGTCTACGAAGTGCGGCCGGCCTTCCGTGGACGTCCTGCCGACGTTGTTATAGACGTTGTCGATCATGGAGACCGATTCCCTGAAGACCTGGAAGTATTCCTTCTGCACGTCGACCTGCTCCTTGATCTTCGGCTCGATCTCCAGCCGGAAATCATTGAGCTTCGTGTTGATGACGGCCTCCCGGGAAGGCAGGATGCTGATGCCGTTGTCCCGGACCCAGACCGGCCTGACGTCCGGTTTGGGCAGCGGCGTCTCAGCAGCCACCTCATCGCCGGTCTCGCAACAGAAGTAAGGCAGCATGAAGTCCGCCACGACCGTTCCCCCGTCGTCGTAGACCAGGACGAAAGTCCCGCCGCGCGCCACGCCGGCGAAGTGCTCCAGTCCCGGATGGTCTTCCAGGAACCTGGCGAACAGGAGCTTATCGAGGTCCTTGTCGCCCTGGTCGAGAATGATCTGGTCCGTCCAGTTGAGCCAATTCACGTGCGAGCTTCCGATCAGCGTATCGAAGGGCGTCTGGAACTCGGTCTTCACGATCTTTCCCAGGTTGGACTTGAACTCTCCGGATGCCTTCAAGGTGTCCTTCACGTCGGTTTTCCAGGTGCTGTCCTTGACGTACTCGGCATATGGCAGGTTGAGCTTTTCCCTGGCCTGGCTCGCCTTCGTACTCAAGGTATTGTTGCTCTGGTCCGCGACCGCCTTGACCGACGGCGCGTCGCTGCCCGCGGATGAATCGTTGACGAGGCCGGCATCGACCGCCCTGAAGACCTCCTGCTTGAAGGAGGCGCCGAATTTCACGGCGTCGTCGAGCTGGTAGAAGAGATCCTGCCGCAGGATCTGGTGGAACCGGTGCAGGTCGGTATAGCGCTTCCGCGGCGGCTTGAGCACACTTTTTCTGTCCGAGCCCAGGAGGACCGCGCGCACGCAGACCGGCAGGTTGTGTTTCCGGATCTCGTCTTCCAGGAAGGACTTCGCTTCCGTGACGTTGGCGCCCAGATGCCCCTCGATCCGGAAGAAGGAGAAGCGGCCGTTCTGCGTCGTGAGCGGGCTCGCGGCGCCCCCCTTCGCCTCATAGCTCTCCGCGTGGTAGGAGTAGCAGTATTCCGACATGCCCCTCCGCTCCAGCGCGTAGCTCCAACTGTTGAGGAGCGGCGCCGCTTCGTAATAGAAGGGAATGGCCCGCTCTTCCAGGCTGCGGTCTTCGAGAAAGCTGGGTGTGATCCGGATCGCCTGCTTGGCGTTCGAGGGCAGGCTGAAGTTGTCGATCAGCGCGGCGAGCTTCCAGCCGAGGAAACGGGCGTGCTCCCGCTGTCCGTCCGTGCAGCCCACCAGGGGCGAGGGATAGAACCCGGTCCTCGGCTCCGCGTTCTCCAGGCCGCCGAGCAGCAGGTGCTTGGAGAATGCTCCCACGCCGGGGCAGCAGACGGAATTGATTTCGAACAGGAGATCGCGGAACGCATTGAACGTCTCGGCGAGGTCCTTCAGAAAATCGTAGTAGTACTGGAAGCCGCGCTCCCGGACGCTGAACGCCGGTTCGATTCTCCTCAGCTTATCGAGCCAGGTCTTCCCGGGCTGTGGGAGGAGGCCGGCCAGGAAGGGGGAATCCCAGGCCGGCGAAAGCACCTTCACGAGGTCGTCGTTGATCTTCCTGCAACTTTCGCGGTACACGGAAAGCAGCACATCGGGAGAGCCGGCGAAATGGATCTCAGGCCGTTCTACCGTGATCACCCCGAGGTCGCGGGCCACGCGACCGGGGGTGGAAATGTCCTCGACGAACCGTCCGGCATCGGCCCTGTCGATCAGGATCAGCCGGATGGAATTCACCGCTTCCTTGCCCAGGTTGTCGCAGTCGGTGCCCGAGCAGAGATCGTCGTCCTTCTCATAGCTCTCCACCAGCAGCACGGCCACCATTTCGCCCAGGTCGCGGCCCGTCTGATCTGTGAAGAGCCCCAGCGACACGGCCAGCGGGTCCGGGTTGTCATTCCCTATTCGCACCAGCTCGTAAGCGGGGATTCTCGTGCCGTCGACGAAGAACGGAGGGTAGTCCGGGGCGGTCTCGCCGTAGAGCTTGAAGCCGCGGAACCGGGTGTCGGCCTCGATGTGCATCAGGTCGCCGTCCGTGGTGATGCCGACTCCCTGGGTCAGTTGCACCGTTCCTTTCGAGAACGAGACCCGCAGGCCGCAGACGATACCCACGCCGAGGAGACGGACCCGCGTCAGCCGGACTTCGTCATCCAGATAACCTGCGAGCCCGTTGAGCTGGCCCGCGGTGAGGACCTGGTCGTCTTCAAAGACCGTGTAGCCGGTCGTGATCGTGTTCAGGCTTTGTTGGAGTACGTGCCTCATCGGTCACTCCTCGTTGCTCTCTGCGCTTCCCAGCGCGGTTTGTCCCAGGATGAACTTGGGTTCTTCCTCTCCGCAGTCACAGTCCACCAGCCTCTGCGAGGGGTAGACGCTCTTGACTCTGTAAAGAATGTCGATGAGCTCGGCGAGCCTCGCGCCGTGGTCGTTCGAGCCCTTCGCCCTCGCCTCCAGCCATGCCCGGTAAGCCCCGTCCAGCTTCGCCATGTCCTCGCTTCCGGCCCAGCAGATCCTGGGCAGGATGTGGGCGGGGGTCTCCTCGCGGATGACCTCCTCCGCGAAGCGCCGGAAGCTCATGTTGTTGAAGCGGCCCGCAAAGGCGGGCAGCACGATGTGGACGCGGTAGGAGTAGGGATCGTCTTCCGCGCAGTCCGAGCAGTTGGGATCGACGCAGATGGGCAGGAAACGCTCGCCCTCCCGCTCGGGCCGCAGCAGGATGTTTTCGATCAGGAACATGCCCTCTTCGCTGTAGTGCGTCCTCACGTAAGCCGTGAGCTCTTCGATCGCGGCGTTCGCCTGCTCCGGCGAGTCGAAGTACCGGATGCGCCGCGCGATCACACTTCCCGTGTCGTCGGTGACATTGAAGTAATACTTGCCATCGCTGGCGCGCTTGCGCTCGCAGCTCGCAGGCATCTGGGCAAAGTGAAGGGCGCGCCGGGCGGCCGCCTTCGCCCGGGCACGGGTCGAGTACCGCGTGCTGCTGGTAAGGAGGATCTGCCCGGTTTCCCGGTGGCGAACCCGGAAAAGGTATTCATCGCCCGGCGTCATGGCGGTCTCGACGTGGAGGTCGTCGGGGACCTCGCTCAGATTCCTGCGGCTGGCGTTCGGGATGCCGAGCAGGCTCGCCACCCGCCTCTCCAGGCCGGAGACCTTGTCCGTGTTCCACAGGTCTTCCGGGTCTTTCAAGGTGTGGTTGTAGGCGAGGCCGCGCTCGGCTCCGCGCTCGGGATATCCACGCAGGAACTCGCCTTTCACAGGAATCAGGCTCTCCTCGCCCGCCCCGAAAGCCGAGCGCATGATCGAGGCGTAGTCGTGGAAGCGCTCGGCGAAGCGGGCGATGAGGTGATCGAGGAACCGGTTGCGGCGCTCGATCCAGACCGCCTCTTCTCCTTCCTGAAGCTTGTCCACGGTCATGCCCGCCTCATAGATGTTGCCGAAGTCGGCGAAGGAATCCACCACCTGGTGGAAACAGGTTTGCTCCAGATCCGGATCGGTGGCGAACAGGTCCTTGACCCGGGCGAGCTGGGCGCAGTAGTCGGCCATGACCTGATCGAAGAAGAGCAGGTAGGCCTTCAACTGGAATGCCTGTGCCTGGCGCTTCGGGGACGCGCCGCTCGGCAGGCCGACTTCGCCCAGGCCGTAGAGCGCCGGGAAATGGTTCTGAAAGGAGTGATAGCCGCCGGTCCGGCGGTCCCTCCCGCGCGGGACCGGCAGGTCGTAGGCGTTCGGGGTCTCCAGCTTCCTCCGCGCCTGCGCGGCCAGCTCGGCGAAGCGGTCCTCCACCTCCTGCCGGTTCGCCACGACCGGCATGTTGCGCTTGTAGCAAACCAGCCGGCTCCCCTGCCTGCTCAGGACGGGCTGCCTGCCCGCGTCTACGTGAACCAACCACTTGTTCGCCAGCGTCTCCGCCCCTTCGGGATTGATCACGATGTCCACGACCGCGCGGACGCCTTCGATATCCATCACGATGTTGATGACGTCCGACAGCCGGATTTCGGTGCGCAGGTCGGCCCGGGCGAGCTCCGCGTCGTCGATGAAGCCGTGCTCCAGCACGGGCCCGTCGAAGATCTCCTGCGCGGAGTACCGTTCGAGCATCTCGCTCAGGCTGTAATTGCTCACCGGAGGCGCGAGATATTGGCTCACCTGGAAGAGCACGTCCGCCTCGACCCGGGAAACGTCGGCGTCCGGAGCCAGCTCCAGCTCGGCGCAAAGGACGAATCCCTGTTGCTCGACGGGGACGATCTCCACGAAGTCCTCGCACAGGTTGCGGTTGGCCTGCAAGGTCTCCATCACGGCTTCGAGGACCTCATCCATCCGATCGGCCTCGACGCCCTCCATGAGCTCGACCCGGACCCGGTAGAGCCCGCGCAGATGCACCTCGCGGACGCCCGGTCCGCCCGAGTCTTCCCAAAGGAGCTCCCCCTTCAGCGGATCGGCCCAATAGATCTGCTCCTCCGGCTCGATCCAGGCGTTCTTCACGTCTTTCAGGTCGATGAGCAGCTTGCGGTAGTCGAGCAGGGTGAGCGGCCGGTTGGGCAGGATCCGGCGAGCGGTGAAC
The DNA here is from genome assembly GCA_035556715.1 of Thermoanaerobaculia bacterium. Taxonomy (GTDB): domain Bacteria; phylum Acidobacteriota; class Thermoanaerobaculia; order Multivoradales; family UBA5704; genus DATMER01. The sequence continues at coordinate 18,507 of DATMER010000021.1, read as the reverse complement.
AGCGGCGAGCTCGAATCGTCCGCCCCCGCGATCAGGTCCTCGACCGGGAACGACGCCCGGTAGGTGAGGTCGGTGAGGGCGTAGGTCAGCAGCTCCAGGGTCGTGATCCCGGGATCGTGGACATTGTGATCGGTCCAGATGCGCCGGGCGAGACGGCGCACGTGATCGAGCCCCAGCCTGTACAGGTGCTGCTGGTCGAGGGCCGGCTCGGCGTCCCGCGCTTTCGTGATGGTGGGCTGTGCAAGCATGGCCTAGAGCACCTCGATGGAATGCTCGGGCTCGGAGACCAGGATGGCGTCCGGCCTTTCCGCCCTCACCTCGTTGAGGTCTTCGGCGAGGCTGTGCATCTTGAAGTCGGTGAGGTAGTCCACGTACCCCAGCTCGTCGACGAAGTCGAGCAGCACCGATTTGTAGATGCGCCCGCCGAAGGCGATCTCCCTCCCCGCGTCGTAGGCCCACGGAGAGAGGAAACGGACCAGTTCCTCGTTGAGGAGGTTCTTGTGGTAGTTGGGCTCATAACCGGTGTGGAACCGGACCTTGAAGTCGAGGCGGATCCTCTGATAGTCCGGATTCTTCACCCGCACGGCCACCTGCATGCCGGCGTGCGACTGCAGGTGCTCCGTGATGCGCGCGATGGTGTCGGAGTCCACCCGCGGGCGCAACCGGTCTCTCGCGTTCTTGTTGCGCAGGTCCGGGACCACGACGACGAGGACGTTGCCCGGCGCCAGCCAGGAGCCGTCCTTTGCGTGCGGGATGCACTTGACCTTGTGAACGCCCGGGAATGCTTCGAGGACGACGCGCTCGTAGTCCCAGGCGGTGATGCAGCGGTTCTTGTGGCGCAGCCTCTCCGAGGCGCGGGTGTTGAGCGCGCCGTCGGACTCCTCGGGACGGCCCCCGAAGGAGGCATAGGGCTGGGTCGCCTTCTTCACCGCCGCGATCGGGGTCTTCAGCTTGACGATGCCGCCCTTGGGCAGCGGCGCAATCAGGTGCTCCGGGTGGATTCCCGCATCCAGAAGCTCCACCTCGACCGCGTTGGCGGCCACGCTGACGAGTTGGCTAACCGCGTCGACCTGCGCGCGCACCGCAGCCTTGAGCCAGATCTGCCCGCCGGGGAGGATGGTGTTCTCCGTGGTCGCTTCCCGCGGGATCACAAAAGTGATGACTCCGCTCGTCAAAAGCTGATTGGTGGTGTCGAGCACCACCTCCCTGCTCCCCAGCTTTTTCCAGTAGTTGTCACAGAGGACGTGCCACTTCACCGGCTGACGCGGGAGGTCCGGATCGGCGCTCCCTTCGGCCACCTGGAACAGCGTGCTCACGCTTCCCCCCGCCTCCAGTCCTGCGACGCCCACGAGCAGCTCCCCCTCGTTGTCGTAGGAGGGGAACAGAGGCACCCTCTTGTCGGTCACGAAGTCGAACTGCTGCCGCTGGTAGCCGTGCTCGCGCATCTGCCCGAAGCAGCCGGAATGAAAGAATTGAACGTCCGGGTTGGCGAAGTCGTCGAGCGAAGCCGATTCGATCTTCACATCGTCGGTCCGGGCCTTGTAGGACAGCGAGATGCTCTGGACCGAAGGTGTATAGGGCTCGTTGAGGACGATCGGATCTCCACTGCCTTCTCTTCCGTACTTCAGCGCATTCTGGATCGTCTTTCGGCGGTAGGTCTCATGCAGAAAGTCCTTCTCGAGCGCCAGGGTGATGAAACCACTTCGCGGCTTGGGGACCGCTGCCAGGTACCCGGTCAGAACCGGTCGCTTCAAGAGGTCCTCGAAAGCAAGCCTCGCGGCCCAGACGCTGCCGGCGGACAGGAGAGCGGGCACATGGTTGAAGATCGGCAGCTTGGGAGAGGACGACGATCCGGACTCGAAGGGGAAGACGCTCTCTCCCTCCGCCGTCCGCGGATCGAACAGCTTCAGGCCGCTGCTCTGCCGCTTCCAGCTCCCGGCGTCCTCGAAGGAGACTGCCGCGGTAAAGTAAGCGTTTCCTACATCGTCCACACCGTAGTTCGAGTAATGTTTCTTGAAGTCGGCGGGCGCGCCCTGCCAATGGAAGGTGAGCGAGACTTCCGAAAGCTTTTTCGACAGCGCCTCGGTGCACCCCACCATGAAGCGCGATCCCACGGCGGGCTGCGGCCCGAACGGCAGGAAGGACTTCTTGGGATTGAGGGCGCCGGCATCGCTCTCGAGGGTCAGCGAGGTGACGCCAGACACTTCCACGATGACCTGCGCCTCCTGCAGGATCAGCCCTTTCACATCCCGGTAGCCGATAGTGCTGTCCGGCTTGAGCAGCACCTGCAGGACTGGAGCCTTCGCGGAGTACGCGTAGCCGTGGATCGCGGGATCGTAATCAACGACGGCCGGCTCGCCCTGCGGCACCTCGAGATCAAGGCGCAGCCCGCCTTTGATGCGGGAGGGCTTGAGGCCGTAGGGTCCAAGCCAGCTCTTCTCGCCCGTCACGAACGCCTCCAGGGCGCCGGCGAACGCGGTGCTCTTCAGACCCCTGATGCGAAGCGAAACGCTCACCTTGCGGCTCCCCTCCGCCATCCGCAGCACGGGAGACGAGATGGCGAAGCCGACCTCCGCGGCTGGAAGGCCCCTGTGACCGAAGGCGCGCCACTTGGGCTCTTCCTCCTCCAGCTTCCCCCCGACGCCGTCCGACGAGTTGGCGATGGGCGCGAAACGGACCGTGCCCTGCCCGGTGCCGTCCACGAACACCGAGCGCAGGGAATCGACCCTGGAGCCTCCGATCACCGTGGCGCGCGTCGGGGCATAGACAAGCTCGATGCCATCAACATCTTTGCCGCCGGAGAACCGGTGATCGGGAAGGATGAGCACCGGCGGCGCGTTCTTCTTCAGCTCGATCAGGACGTGCGCCCGGTCTGGCACCGGAGCCTTCTTCTCGAAGCCGAGCACGCGACGGTAGTAGAAATCGAGGTGCCGCTCCGTGATCCGGTTGGCCGCCTCGCGCGGGAACCGGTCATACAGCTCGAAGAACGCGATGAGCAGCGCGAGGTGAGGCGTGGTCGCGCCGCTGGAATCCTCCAGGAGCCGCGCCGCGGAATCTTCGTCGTAGGGGAAGAAGTCCTGCCAGTCGCCCTGCGGGCCGGCCGTGCCGTCCTGGTAATAGTTGACGAGCCCGGCGAGCTTCTTCGTGAACAGCAGCAGATCCCGCGGCGTGCGCTCGTCCACGTCCACGAAATGCGGCTGCAGCTCCCTGGGCAGACGCTCGTCCTGGCTCTGCCCGAGCTGGGAGATCAGGTTCTGGATGATCTTCTCTTCCGACATGGCAAGATCCATTACGCGCCGACGGTCTGTCTGACTTCGTTGCTGTCGTGCCGGTAGAAGGGAAACACCAGGTTGAAACGCGAGTTCGTCGACCGGACCTCATAGTCCACGACGATCCGGAGCTGGCCGTCGTGCGGGTCCGGGCTTTCGATCTCCAAGGCCAGGAGGTTGATCCGGGGCTCATGGATCAGGATCGCGGTCCTCACGCGGTCCTTGAGGAACGTCCGCATGGTGGTGCTCATGGGCTCGAAGAGCACCTCGCGCATGTCGAGCCCGTACTTGGGGACGAGGAAGCGCTCCTCCAGCCCGGTGCCGAAGAGGATCTTCAGGCTGGCCTCGATGTCCTGCTCGTCCGAGGTCATCAGCACCTGTCCGCCCGCGCGCACGAACTCGGGCGGAAAGCTCCAGCCGGTGCCCAGGAACGATGAGTAGGTTTCGTCTGCCATGGAATTAATCCCTTCAACCCCTTCAACGGATGATTCAGGCGATGATCACGGTCGGCTCGCCCACGGCAGCCATCGCGCCGCAGATGCAGGTGTCGGTGGTGCGCAGCGCCGGCCGGCCGCCGATCATCACGGTGCCGCTGCCCGCGGGAAACGGGCTCGCTGTGGGCTGATGAACGTTGGGCGGCAGCGAGCAGACGTGCATGTCGCCCATCACCGCCGCCGGCATCCCCTTGATCATGACGTTGCTCACGCCGGGACCAGTGATGGTCCCGCCATGGGTGCTCGTGTCTCCGACTCGCGCCGCTGGAGGCATGCCGATCTACCTTTCCCTTTCAGTTGAGCTGCACGATCCCGCCCTTGACCTTCGTGGTCGCCGTGCTGGATAGCTCCGCGGCGGAGGTGCCTTCGAGCTTCAGCTCGGTCCCCCCCTTGGCGCTGAACGCGGTGCCGGACTCCAGCTTCACCTCGGTGCCGGCCTTCAGCTCGATCGCCTTGCTGCTCTCGATCTTGATGCCGTCCGCGGTCATCTCGATCTTGTTGCCGTTCTGGTCCGCGATCGTGATTGCCTTGTCCTCTTCGCTCAGTGTGACCTTGTTGCCGGCCGGCGTCTCGAGTTGCATCACTTTCTTGTCATCGTCGAAGTAGAGCTTCATCTTCGACCGGCTCTGGAAAGCCTTTTCGTGGTTGTCGTCCGAGCCCTGGAGGGGCGCGGCCTTGGCGCTGCTGTGCAGCATGCCGAGGATCACCGCCCGCCGCGGATCGTCGTCCAGGAACCCGACCACCACCTCGTCTCCGATCTCGGGCCGGAAGAAGAAGCCGCGCTCCTCGCCCGCGTCGAGAGAGGCCACGCGCGCCCAGATCCCGTCCTCCTCGGTGTTCACCAGCGGCAGCCGGATCTGGACCCGGTGCTCGCCCTCGGGGTCCTCGTTGCCCGCGACCGTTCCGATCTGCAGGCCGTTGACCGCCGGCAGCAGGGCGCCGGCTTTCGGAGCCGTCACCTCGTGATCCTCCGCCGCCCACTTGTCGGTGCTGCCGAACTGGATGTGCGTCTTCCAGCCCTGGACCAGATCGAACTCATGCCGCACTCCGGTCACGAACACGTCACCTCCGAAGCGCTCGCCCACGCCGCCCAGCGTAACCAGGTCGCCCGGGTTGACCGTGCCGATGCCTTCGCACTTCACGCGCCCGCTCACCTTGCTCATCTTCGACTTGAGCCACTGCGCGTCGGCCCACGCCTGCGCCTCCTCTTCGGCGAGCGCCGCGTGAGTCAGTTGATAGCTGTCCAAGGCGGCCACGGCCGCGAGATCGTCGCTGCTCAGGTTTCCGGGACCGCTCACGCCGGGGTCCGCGGCCTCCTTTTCGATCAGCGCCTGCCCCGCGGGGTCCCAGCTCACGCTCTTCACGGCGCTGAACTGGAGACGGGAGTCGATCTCCGCGTCGATTTCGAGGATCGTGGCTCCGTACTGCAGCGCGAACACCGGCTCGCCGCTGAAGCTCGGCGCCTTGACCTCGACCTTGTCGCCGTTGGTGAGCACCAGCTTTCCATTCGCCTCCGCCCGCGCAAGAAGGAAATCCCAATCGGTGGAGCGGAACTGGACCTGCTGCGAGTGGGTGACCGCCGTGCTCTCCACGTCGGCGTCGACCTCCGCGTTGCTCAGCAGCGCAGAAAGGATGTCGCCGTCGCTCTGATCGACGAAGCAGGCGTTCTTGCGGCCGACCGCGAGCTTCGCGGCCTTGTGCCGGCACTCGACGATTAACTGCGGCGCGCTGCGGTCGCGCACCTTGATCGCCTGCCGGATCACCATGCCCTTGAACAGCGAGACGGGATCGTCGCCCGTCCCGGCGAGCACCTCGACCTCCTCGCCGGGCACGAAGGTGGCCGCGTTGCTCAAGGGGAAATCGCTCACTGCTGCGGAGCCGTCGAGGTAGACCAGGCGCGCCGAAGAGATCCGGTTGACGGTCTTGATCACCTGCGCGGAGACGAGCTGATGCTCGCGCGCCACGGCCTCGCCGCTCACTTTCACGCTGAGCTGGCGGTGCTCGGACGGAATCGGCAGGGTGCGCTGATCCGGCATGGCTATTTCACAAGCGGCGGGAAGAAGACCTTCACGCCGGAAATCAAGTTGCGGAAATCGTCGATGCCGTTCGCCTCGGCCACCTTCAGGTACAACGCCGGATCTCCATAGATCTGGTAGCAGAGGGACGGCAGGTTGTCGCCCGCCTTCACCAGCCTGACATGCGTCAGGTCCGGGGACTGGTCCTGGGCCATGGCCACGCGGGTCTGGTCGTCGGAGTTGTCGGTGAAGTTGGCCGTGATCACGGCGCGCAGCGGAATGCCGTCCGGCTTGAACAGCTTGTAGGCGATCGAGGCGCCCTTGAGGACGCAGCGCTTGACCTGCAGCGTGCCCCAGACCACCTTGAGGTAGTTGGGCCGGTGGATGTTGCCGTTGTAGCCGGTTACGGCCTGGAACTTCTCCACCCTCTGCTGGACATCCACTTGGCGGCCGTTGGCTCCCGTGCCGTCGATGAAGAAGGTGAGAGACATGTCCCCGGGCTTGACCTTCTTGAACTCCATGCGGCTGTTGGTCGTGCCCGCTCCCTGCGCGCTGTCGTACTCCATCTCGTAGGAGAGGGTGATCTCGTTCGGGTTGACGTAGGCCTCGAACTCGTCGATGGGCGAGCCGGAGTAGTCGGCCTTGTCGTAGGCCTTGATCACCAGACGTTCCAGCGTCCCCCGGTCGGTCATGCCTCAGCGCTCCTCTCTCCGCCGCAGGATTTCGATCACGCGCTCGACGCACTCTTCGACGATGGCCTGCCTGTCGTCAGCTCCACCGGCAGCGCCTCCGGCAGCAGGCGCTCCGCCGCCGGATTCCTGATTGGTGACCTCGACCGAAATGACGACCTCGTCGACGACGATGGGCATGGCTTAGGACCTGTCCACGGTGAAGTATTGATAGGTGAGCTGCAGCGTTTCGATCACCACGGCATTGTTCGAGGCGTTCAGGTCGCTCACCGACCATTTCGTCGGATACGCCTTGACCAGGTGCCAGGTCATCAGCGGCTGGTGCTCCTCGTTGAGCAGCTTGACGTCGACGTTCATCGGCTTGATCTCGTAGTCCAGGATGCAGCTCTCGATCCAGCTCAGCACCTCGGATTTCACCAGCAGGCCCCGCTTGAGCACCAGGTCCGGGTATTTCGCCCGGGTCGGGTACTTCTGCGTGAAGCGGTTCTCGCCGCCCTCGGCGATCTCCTCCGTGCCCATCTCGTGCGACAGTCCGCTCACCTCGGTGAAGCGCGCGTCGTTGTCGCTCGGAGACAGCCCGAGCACCTCGACCTTGAAGTGAAAGCCCGTGGGCGGATAGTAGTTCGGCATCACTCGTTCTGCAGCTCGAGGCCTTCGTGAGCGATCTCGATGGATTCGATGGCGACTTCATTGCCAGCGGCCTTGAGCTGCGGGCCTTCCACCTTGACCGGGAACGCGTTCATGACCTTCCACACCATCACCGGCTGATGCTCTTCGTTGAGCAGGCTGATGACGAGGTTGCGGCGCTCGACGGTGTTGAGCTTGACCGTGCTGAGCCACTTGAAGAACTGGTTGTCCCCCTTGACGATGCCGCGCTTGAGCGTCACGTTGCTGAACTTGCGCAGGCCGGGCATCTTGATCGAGGAGTACTCGGGGAACGAGCCGTCGCGGTACTCGATGGCCTGGTTCTCCTGGGTAAGGCCGGTGACCTCCGAGAACCCGACGCGGCTGCCGCCCCATTCGACGGTGAAGTGAAAGACCGGAAGCGGATATTGTGCGGGCATGGCGATCGATCTCCTTTACGAAGTCTGCAGCTTGTGGGAGAACTTGAGGACGATGAACTCGGCCGGCCGGACCACGGCCATGCCGATCTCCACGTTCATCCGGCCTTCGAGGATGTCCTGCGCGCTCATCGTGGAGCCGAGGCCGCACTTGACGAAGAACGCGTCTTTCGGCGTGGCTCCGGCGAGCGCGCCTTCGCGCCACTTGTCGGTCAGATAGCTTTCGATCATGCCGCGCACCTTGACCCAGGTGTTGGCGTCGTTGGGCTCGAACACCGCCCAGTAGGTCGACTTCTTGATCGACTCCTCGGCCATGTTGAAGAAGCGGCGTACCGAGACGTAGCGCCACTCGTTGTCGTTGCCGGCCAGAGTGCGCGCCCCCCACACCAGGGTTCCCTTGCCGGCGAACGAGCGAAGGGCATTGATCGATTTTCCCGAGGTGGCGTCGACGTTGAGGTCGTCCTGCTTGAGATTGTCGAGCTTCACCACCGGCTCGATCACGTCGGCCAGGCTGACGTTGGCCGGCGCCTTCCAGACCCCGCGGGCGCCGTCCGTCGCGGCATACACTCCGGCCACCGCGCCGCTGGGAGGCATAATGATGAAGTAGTTTTTCAGCGCTGCCTTGACGAAGTTGTAGGCCGCGGTATTCGATGCGTTGAGGGTGGTCAGGTCCGCCGCCGCGCCGGCGTTCACCGTCACGTCCACGTTGGTCTCGCCCGCGTTGACGTAGTGATTGAAGGTGGTCCTCAGAAATGGATAGTACGCCGCGCCGTACTTCAGATTGTTGTTGCCGAACAGGGTCCGGGCGGCGGTGGCGTCGAAGTTGCCGGAGACGTCGCGGCTGTCGAAGACGTCGAAGATGGCGAAGCGGTCCCCCAGTCTCTTGCATTGCGCCAGCACCGCCTGCGCCAGGGTGGAGTACTCCGCCGAGGTCAGCCTGACGGCCTCGGGGATCACGATCAGCGTGGGCTCGTCCTCCAGCGCCACCGCCTCCAGTCCGTCCTGAAGCCCGAATGTCGTGGCGTCGCCCGTCAGATCGTAGGTCGGCGCCGCCTTGTAGGTTCCGACGGAAACGATGTAGCACTGCGCGCCCCCGTTGTCGAAGTACATCTTCACGGCGTAGTAGAGAAGGTAGGAGGTGACCGGCTCCGTAACCGAAGCGACCTTGTAGCCTCCCGCTCCGTCGTCCGCGATGCTGATCGCGATCGCATCTTCCCGGGGGAAGCCGTAGAAGCTCTCATACTCCTTCAGCGAGTAGATCTTGGTCGGCTTGAGGATCAGGTCGTCAGCCTTGTTCTTCTCGGCCTTCTCGGTATAGCCGATGAAGGCCGGGATCGCCGTTCCGACTTCGGCGACCGAGGGAGGGAAGGTGGAGATCTCTTCGACGTAGACGTCCGGCGTTTTGTACGTTGGCATGGTTCGAACCTCTAGGGTTTCGAGACGTGAACGATGAGGTTGGCGTCCGACCTGTCGGCACCCGGTTGCGGCAGGTTTTCGATCAGGACGTCGCCGTTGCGGCTCAGTTGAATTCGCCTTCTCCCCTTCGCCTGCCGCGCGACCAGGGCCTGCGACTTGAACAGGATCACGTCGCCGCCTCCCAGCAGGGCAGGAGGGATCTCGGCCGGCGTGAACGCCGCGGCGGGCACCTTGGTGAAGGTGACCTCCGGCCGCGCCTCGTCCGAGAAGCCGGCATCCGAAACGATGAATTGATCGAGCTCCGCGCTCGTGTAGTTCTTGACCACCAGGTAGTACTTCAGTACCTCGCGCCGTGCATCGAAAGCAATTTCGAAAGCCGGAGGCGACGCGGGGAAGGACCCATCGATCCGGATCTCGACCAGGCCGAGCACGCCTGCCTGCAGCAGCTCGGGATCGAGATAGCAGGCGGCGGAATGGTTTACATCCCCCGGATAGGTCTCCTCCACCGTGCAGGAACCGGGAGGAACGCCCGCCAGATCGAACGAGACCGAGGAACGGTCGTCCGCCACCGTCTCGGAGCGCAGCGCGTCGCCGCTTGAATCCAGCAGCGCCACCGTGGCCGGCCGGGCCGTGTCCGTCAGAGAAAGAGAGAGCTTGTTCCCGATGAGCGTGACGGGCTCCGGGGCATCGAGCTGATTCGGGGCCGCGTGATTCCGGTAATAGGCCGTGGCCGACCCGGGGTTGAAGCCGGTCTCTGTGAAGTTGCCGAAGCTGGAGTTGAGCAGCTTCAGTCCGATGCGCAAGGTTTTTCCAGCCAGCGGCGTACTGCTCTCGTCCGCCGGGTACAGCACGTGGAGCACGCCGTTCAGATCCCTGGTGAGCAGCTTGTGCCCCCGCATCAGCTTCGCGGTGTCCTGGGGCAGCACGAAGCCGAAGTCCTGGCAGAGCCCGCCGTAGTAGGCGTGGGTGACCCGAAGCGAGAGGAGGACGTCGAAGCGGCTCATTGGTGCAGGACGGGCGTGAGTTGCGCGACCGGCGCCTCGATGGTCTGACCGGCATCCTGGAGGGTGAGCATGCGCACTTTGTAGAGGGCCGACGGCAGTTGCTTGCCGCCGAGGAAGGCCCAGATCTGGTTGACCTGCTCGTAGGTGAGAGACTGCAGCTCGGCGCTCAGCTTCCCGATGCGCGGATCGAGCCCGGGATACTGGGTCGGGGTGAACAAAAGGTGGGACTGGAAGTACGTCAGGACATAGGAGAGATACCGGAGCGCCTCGTCATAGCGCTTGAAGTTCGCGGCGAAGAGGACGTGAAGGTTCAGGTTGAGCGCCGGCTGCAACACCACGTTCCGTCCGTTGACGTAGGTCGCTTCCGGGAGCTGTGACTTGACGGCGCGCTCTTCCTCGATGTTGATAAGGGAGGCGCCGATGCGGTCCTCGGGGACAGCCCATTTCCCGCTATCGTCGACGATCCGGCAGAGATCCGGCTCGCCGAAGCTCACCCCGGTCCGGAGGAGCAGGTAGGAGCCGAGCTCCTTCACCAGAAATTTGAGCGCGACGTCCAGCATGGCAGGATGAACGAACGCCGCCGGTGTTTCCCCTCACCTCATTCGTAGATAATCTGCGCGATGCTCCATTCCCTCGATATCCTCGTGATTGGAGCCGGGATCTCCGGCCTCACCACTGCCTTCCACCTTTCGCGGGCGGGAAAGCGGGTGGCCGTCCTCGAAGCCTCGTCCAGGGTGGGAGGCTCTCTGGAGACGAGGACGGACGGCCCCTGGCGCTTCGAGCTCGGACCGAACACGGTGCTGGAGAGCCACGAATCCGTCACCCGGCTGATCCGCGAGGCGGGCCTGGAGTCCGAGAAGGTCACGGCCGCACCCTCGGCCAGGCGCCGGTATCTGTGGAAGGGCGGCCAGCTCCATCCTCTCCCCTCGGGACCGCTCGGCTTCATCCGCACTCCCCTCTTCCCGGCTTCGGCCAAGCTCCGGCTCCTGCGAGAGCCCTGGATCTCCAGAGGGGATTCGGATGAGAGCATCGCCGCCTTCGTGCGCCGGCGGCTCGGCCAGGACTTCCTCGACTACGCCGTGGGACCGTTCGTCTCGGGCGTCTATGCCGGCGATCCCGAGCGGCTCTCCGTGCGCCATGCCGTGCCGAAGATCGCCGCGCTGGAGCAGGAGCACGGCAGCCTGATCCGCGGCGCTTTCGCGAGCAAGGGCGCAGGGCCGCGTGGCGCGATGATTTCCTTCCGCGAAGGCATGGAGCAGCTCCCCCGCGAGCTGGCGCGGCAGATCGGGGATGTGCGCACCGGTGTCACCTGCCGGGGGATCGTCCGCTCGGGAGAGGGCTTCAGGGTGGAGACCGACTCCGGACCGATCGACGCGGCCCGGGTGGTCCTCGCCGTCCCCGCGGACGTCGCGGCAAGGCTCCTGGACCGACCTTTCGACGACATCCCCTACGCCGCGGTCTCCCTGGTCTCGACCGGCTGGCGCCGGGAGGACGTCGCCCATCCGCTGGATGGCTTCGGGTTCCTCGCGTCACGCAAAGAAGGGCTGCGGGTGCTCGGCGTCCTCTTCCCCTCCCAGATCTTCCCAGGGCGAGCGCCCGAGGGGCACGTCGTCCTCACCGCCTTCGCGGGCGGCCGGACCGATCCCGAGGTCGCTGCCTGGGACGACGAGCGGCTGATGTCCGAGGTTCTCGGAGACCTGCGCCAGACGCTCGGGGTCCGGGGCGAGCTGGTGATCTCGACCATCCGGCGCTGGCCGCGGGCGATTCCCCAGTACGAGCTGGGCCACGGCCGTTTTCTGGACCTTGCGAGAGAGATCGAGTCCTCCCTCCCCGGGCTGCACATCGGCGGCAACTTCCTCTACGGGGTGTCGGTCCCGGACTGCATCCGGAACGCGACCGCCCTGGCCGAGGAGCTGCTGCGCAGAGCGCCTCCGGGCTGCACCGTAGAGATGGGATGAGAAGGCCACCCTCCCGGTGGCGCAGTGCCATAAGATGGCCTGCAAACTGGGACTAAAGCGCTTGGAAGCGCAATAGGGGGAGAGTGGCCGTGGACAATACTATCAGAGTGGCGGTGCAGGCGGTTGTGGGTGTGGACCTCGGGGATCGTTCGAGCCATGTCTGTCGTCTAGATCGAGAAACAGGAGCGATCCTGGAAGAGAAGCGTCTGTCGACGACCTCGTCGAGTTTTCAGCGCTACTTTGAAGGGGCTGGACGGTCCTTGGTGATCGTGGAGAGCGGGACGCACACGCCGTGGGTTCGACGGTTGCTGGAGTCGATAGGGCATTAGGTGATCGTCGCCAATCCCAGTAAGGTTCAGGCGATCGCTTCAAGCCTGCGCAAGACCGACGAGCGGGATGCCCGGTGTCTGGCGCAGTTGGGCCGGGTGGATCCGGAGTTGCTGAGTCCGGTGCACACGCGTAGTGAGGAAGGCCAGAAAGCCATGGCTGTGGTGCGGGCTCGGGAGGGCTTGGTCAAAGCTCGGACGATGCTGATCAATCAGGTGCGTGGGACGGTCAAGTCGTTTGGCGCTCGTCTGCCAGGGTGCTCGGCCAAGAGCTTCGCCCGTGGGGTGTCGGAGGCCTTGCCGCAGGCGCTGAAGGCGGCTCTGGAGCCGTTGCTGGCGGTGATTGCCGACTTGAGTGAGCGGATCCGGGCTTTTGACCGGGATATCGAGGCTTGGGCGCAACGTTTTCCGGTGACCCAGCGGTTGCGTCAGATCAAAGGAGTGGGGGCGCTGAGCGCACTGGTGTTCGTCTTGACGTTGGATGATCCGCATCGCTTTGCCCGTTCGCGCTCGGTGGGGGCCTACTTGGGGCTGGTGCCAGCGAGTCGGAGTTCGGGTAACTCGACGCCGCAGTTGCCGATCACCAAGCAGGGGGACCAGCTGTTGCGCCGGCTGCTGGTGCAGGCTGCACACTACATTCTTGGTCCCTTCGGCCAGGACAGCGACCTGCGCAGCTTCGGGCTGGAACTGGCGCGGCGCGGAGGCAAGAACGGCAAGAAGCGAGCCGTGGTGGCGGTGGCCAGGAAACTGGCGGTGTTGCTGCACCGGCTCTGGGTCAGCGGCGAGGATTACGAGCCGCACCGCCGATCCTTGACGGTGGTGGCGTAAAAAAGCTCAGGTAGCAACTCAGGCAGGAGGAAAAGCTCAGGGTAGGGAAACCAGGTCGATCGGAGCTCGAGTCAAAACCCCCGTTGTCGGCGACTGCGCTGGGGCGTCTTGGCCTTCAAGGCCGCCGTAGAGATCGCAGCGCCGCAGCGGTGGAACCCCATCATGCACCGAGTCCAACGATGGGACTCCTTGAGAGTGCGAATAGAAGACTCGGGGAACAGACCGTGCTCCGAAGGCCAAGTAAGGAAGGCCGCCAGGGCGGCCTTGACATTGGGGGCCTTCTCATAGAAGACGCCCCAGCCCGTGACCACAAACATACCGGGTGTATACAGGCGGGGCGTCTCCCCACGGAACGACCGTTGCCCACCACCGGTCGTGACTGCGTAAAACGGCAGCCGCCCCGCATTTCGCCGCACACCACGATCCGATCACGCAGGTCACCGCAGCCGCCCATCTGTCTGCCTGGTGGCGGTGGTGTCTGGGGCCATGAGACGCCCCGACTGTTTACACCCGGCAGGTCCGTGGTAACGGACTGGGGCGTCTCTACAGACGCCTCGTGCCCATAACAGGTGCCGTGGTATGTTCTCGCGGTTATTTCGCCCGGGAGGAAAGGCCATGGCGCTGTTGTTCAGGAACCGGTTTCGGGTTCCTTCGGCACGGTTGCGGGATTGGGACTACCGCTGGCCGGGTGTCTATGCGGTGACGATCTGTGTCAAAGGGCGGGTGTGTTGCCTGGGAGAGGTCGTTGAGGCGGATGTAACGCTCTCGCCGTTTGGCGTGATCGTTGCGGAGGAATGGTTGGCCATTCCCCAGACACATCCGCAGGTAGCCCTCGATGAATGGATCATCATGCCGAACCACATTCATGGCATCCTGATCTTTCAGGGTGATCACCCTCCAGCCCCGGTGGACGGCCTGTCACCCGGTTCTCTCGGGGCGGTGGTGGGGCAGTCTCCCCACGGAACGACCGTTGCCCACCACCGGTCCTGCCTGCGGAAAAACGGCAGCCGCCCGCATCACCGCACGCCACGATCCGATCACGCAAATCACCGCAGCCGCCCATCTGTCTGCCTGGTGGCGGTGGTGACTGGGGCCATGAGACGCCCCGACTGTTTACACCCGGCAGGTCCGTGGTGACGGACTGGGGGCGTCTCTACGGGCAGTCCGCTGTCTTCGCGAGGTGTTCCGAGACCATGCCCGTGCGCTACTGGGGGGTAGACGAGGATTTGGAGCGCTACCGCATTCCCGGGAACTTCCCGCCGAACAGGTCCATCATCTGGATCAGCGCCGGAACTCCGGCGACGATGCCGGTGACAGTGCCGGCAGAGCCGTCGAGCAGCGACTGCTGGGTCGTCAAGAAGAAGAGCAGACTGGTCGCAAGCCCGACGAAGAACGGAAGCTGCAGCCGGTCCCAGGCGCTGGGCGCCGCCTCCTGCTCGACAGCCCGCACCTCGCTCTTGCAGACCGAGGAGACCACGAAGCGGCGGAACGTCTCGTTCATGAGCCGCAGGTGCGGGTCCCGGCGGATCAATCCACGTGCGATCAGCCTCCGCACGACACGGCGGTTTTTCTCGTTCACGAACCCGTCCTCGGCCAGATGGGCGAGCACGACCTCCTCGTCTCGCGAGCAGCTCGCCCACAATGAGCGGTAGTACACCTCGGCCTCCTCTCCGAACTCCTCCAGGACCTGCTCCGGAGTCCCTCCCGTGCGCACCTTGCCCGCAGCCTTCAGGAGGTGCGGGTTGCTTCCGCACTCCTTCTGGAGGACCTTGTGGACGTCGCGGGTCTGGTCGCCCATATCGTGGAGCGAGCGGAGCTCGTCGTCCTCGAAGCTGAAGGAGGAGAGCACGGCACGCCATCTCTCCTTCTCCTCAGTCTGCTTTCCGTTCCCATTCCGGCCGGACGACTGGAAGAGGCTCACCGGATAGGCCGAGGACAGGATGAAGATCCGGTTCTGATGCCTCTCCACCAAGTCCTCCATGAACTTCAGTACGTCCTCCCGAAAGCCATCGTCCATCAGGCACTCCCGGAACCCCTCGATCAGCACGTCCTTGTCCAGCGCGGAGCGAAGGAGGCGGCGCCATTGGTCGCCCGCCGTCGGGTCGTCCCGCAGGGCGCACAGGTCGATGCACAGGAAGTCTTCGCGGGGACCGTCGAGATTCCACTGCCGGCTCCGGCTGATCAGGAACCGTTGAAGGCCGGGTCGAGCCAACCCGGCCCCGCTGGCCGGCCAGGCCGGATCCGTTGGATCCAGGAGGAAAACGTACCGCGAGATGAACTGCACCAGCCAGAAGAGGAGAACGAGCAACGGTCCCCCGGCCAGAATCGCCCAGAGGTCCATCTCGTCAAGCCCCTGAGGGAGCTGGCTCGACAGGACAAGGCCGCCGAGCGGGTATGTAGAGCTGTAGAGCTCGAGCTCGCCGTCCTTCTTGCCCGGATGCCACTGCCAAGCGCAGTCGGAAGAGGCGCCGTGCAGCAACTCTCGCATCTGCACCGCCTGCTCCGAAGCCTGCGGCAGGTATTCCTTGAACAGCCTGGGCAGCCCCGCCACGGGCTCCGGCCCGCACGAGCCCTGTGCGGCGCGGACAGGATTGGGAGATTCCGCCAGCGTGATTCTCGTGTCCAGGAAGGGCGCGGCGTAGACGTCCAGCCCTCTCCGGCTGACATGAGGCATTTCCGGGACGGCAAGTCGATTCTTGATGAAGCCGGGCCGCAGCCCCGGGTCCTTCTCGCGCCGCGCCTCCCGCACGATCCGCTTTGCCCGCTCTTCCATGCTCATGGCAAGGCGTAGCTGCCCGTGCTTGGCAAAGCTCCCGAACTGGACGCGGCGTGCGGTCTCGAAGAAGCCCAGCGTCGGCAGGACGGAGGTCAGGAGCAGGAGCAGGACGCCCGCCCAGGCGTAACGGCTCTGCGCGGGCGAGACCACCCGGTACGGCCCCTTCCGGTCCAACCTGATTGCCAGGACGAAAGACAGAACCGCCAGGGAAAGAGAAAGATACCGCAAGGGATCCCTTCCGCCGAGGAGCTGCCAAGCCAGCAGCAGGAGCACCAGGCATCCAGCCGCGCAGACGCCGTTCCGTGCAACCCGATGCGACCGCTGACCCAGGCGGAGGTAAGTAGTGGCGAGAGCCAGGAAAGGCAGAAGGATCGAGATCGAGAAGAGCCTCCGTCCATCCGGGAAGGCCAGGACGAACGCGATCACCAGCAAGAGGAGCAGCTTCGAAAGCACGGCATAGTCCCGGTTGCGGTCCGGCCACAACCAGGTCGCGCGGTAGGCGGGACGGACCACCAGAGCTCCGAGCAGAAGGAGGAGCACGAGGCTCAAGTAGAAGAGGACGAAGAAGACCGTCGTCACGATCCATTCCATGTTCACGGCCCGCAACAGATTCCTCTCGCGGAGGGCCACGATCGTCCAGGGAATGCCGTCCACGGGCTCGACGTGCGCGAGATAGTCGCGCCCCCAGTAGCGCACGGGCATGGTCTCGGAACGCTTCGCGAATACGGCGGACCGAAGACGCCGGTCCTGATCGGTCTCGGCGAAGAAATCCTCGGCTAAATTGCGCTCGGAATCCGAATGGAAGAGCACCCGCCCCGGCGAACCTTCGTTGTCGATCACGACGAATTCGAAGTCCGGGGGCAGGACCGGATGGATGAGGGACGTCATCGGGAAGACGAGCATGGCGGCGGAAAACTCTTTCCGGGCCGGCGGCTTGGAGAGGGCGGCCTGTTTCTCGCCCGTCGTCCAGCTCGTGATCGGCTCCACCAAAAAGAGCAGATCCTTCTCCCCGCGCAGGTGCCACAGGTCCTGGTCACGGACGCGCTCGTAATAGTTCCGCTCCTTGACGTCGGCGGGGCCGGGCACCACGGCATTCGTCGACCACTTCACCGCCTGCTTGCCGTCCTTGTCGACCAACGAGAATGAGTCCCAGAACGGATAGACGTCCGGGCGCCGGTTCGGCTGTATGGGATTCTTGGGCTTTTTGGGGTCCGTGTCGTGCGCGTCGTTCTCCAACTTGACCAGTTGCGCGTACGCGCTCCCGATCTCGGCGAGGATGCGCTGCTCCATCTCCTGTGCCAGCTTCCCGACCTGCTCCTCCGCCTGGACCGTGATCCGGTGGAAGGCAAACAGGTCGAGCAGGAGCAACGTTGCAATGGCAGCACCTGCGAGCGAGCAGACGCCGATCAGCAGGACGTCGAGCCGTTTGACCCGCTGCCATTCTCCCATCAGCCGGAGCTTCACGAACGGCCAACTGAGGACTGCGAGCAGCAAGCCTCCCAGAAGAAACATCAGCAGGGCCGACGAAACGGCCATGCTCCTGTAGACCTGCTCCCTTTCGGCGATCAGGCCGCACAGATACCAGGTCTCCTGGTACCCATTCGCCGCCGAGCCCTTTTCACCGTTCTTTCCGAAAGTCCGGACCGGCAGGGAGAACGGCTCGATGAAGAGCCGGTACTGCTTTCCCGCGAGATCGATCACCTGATGCTCGCTGACGCCGAAAAGGGGTTTTGAAGCCTCTCGCTCCGCCTTGGAGTGCAGCAGGGCCGACAGGTGTGTAATCCCGAGAGCGGGAGACTCGCTCTGGCGGATCACCCTGCCGTCCGAATCCGCGAGCAGGACCGATTCGAACGCCTGGCGCGGAGCGAGCGAGCGGTCGACCACGGTGCCGAGCCTGACCTCACCCTCCAGAACGGTCTTGTCTTCCGCCTCGTAGAAGATCTTGAGCCTGGGCTCGCTCGGGCCGGGGTGCATCTCGTGCCAGGTCTTCTGGCCCTGCGGAGCGGTCTCCGAGGAGATCTTCACGGATTCGAGCTGAGGCGCGATCACCCTCAGGATCTCGCTCTTCCTCTGCGCATGCTTCAGGCGCTCATCCTTCTTCCCCTGCGTCTCCTCCTCCGTTGCCTCCTTCTTCGGCGTCTCCTCCCCCACTACCTCCCCGTCACGGGGCTCCGCCTTCAAGGCCTCCATGAAGCCGTCCGTCTTGCTCAGATGCCTGAGGATCCAGCCTTGGGCCCGCACGGAGGTCTTGATCCGCTCCCCCATTGAGGTCAGCAGACGGAAGTTCCGGCTGGTCAGGTAATCCGACTTCCTCTGGACATGGAGGTAATAAAAGCCGAACGAACCGAGCAGGATCACCAGCGTCAAAAGCAGGGCGGACTTGAGCTTTGCGAGCATCGACGGATAGTTTCTTCGCTCCTGCTTGGACATGAACATCTCCCTCAATGTCTCTGTGGTCTCATGGCTCTTGATCTACAAGAAATGGCCGCAAGATAAACCTTCATTATAGACCCGCCGCCGCGGGCGGTGTGTAAGTATCCCCCGGCAGAGCCGGGGGCTTTAGAGTATGTGAGCCGCTCAAAGCGGCTGGAAGGGGTCGCTAACGCGACCCCTCATGGTTTGAGCCACCGTTCCGGTGGCAGTTTATCGCCACAGCCCGAGTTGGTCCTGC
>DATMER010000020.1:0-5461 GCA_035556715.1 Thermoanaerobaculia bacterium | reverse complement strand
CTCTACTGGGTCTGGTTCCTGAAACGGCACGCCTCGAAGTACTGGGCCATCTTCGTCGAGCGCTTCGCGCAGCCGCTCACGAAAGGGACCTATCCCTACAAGGCCGACCAGGACCTCCTCAACAAGGAGAACGAGGACCGCATGCTCGCGATCCTCAACTCCGTCCGGACGGGCTCGTCCATCGCCCTGCCCGAAGGTCTCGATATCACCTTCCTCGAAGCCTCCCGGGGAGGCGACGCGAGCTATTCCTCCTTCGTCGCTTGGCTTGAGCATGCGGAAGCCCTGCTCATGCTCGGCGAGGTCGACACCAGCGGCCTCGCCAAGGGCGCGGGCTCCTTCGCAAAGGCGATGATCTCGACCGAGGTCCGCCTGGAGACCGTCCAGCACGACGCGCATCTGCTGGGCTCCTTCGAGTCCGACAGCCTGGTTCGCTGGCTGGTCCTGCTCAACTTCGGACCCGACGCACCCATCCCGAAATCCGTCTACGACGCCACCGACGCCGCCGACCGCGGCCAGCGCATGAAGGGCATCGAGAGCTCCCTCAAGGACGGAGTCGCCGTCCCCCTGGCCTACTACCGGATGACCATGCGGGTCCCCGCGCCGCTCGACAACGAGCCCGTGGTCGAGCGGCAGCCCGAGCCGCCGGTTACGCCTTCCCTCTCCCATTCAGGGAAGGCAGCGCTCGCCGCCCTCGAAACCGGCAACCAGACCCGTTATCTCGTCTGGTGGACCGCCGGTGACGACCACGTCCGCCAACGTCCTCTCCACAACCACGCCGTCATGCACGGCAAAGTCTTCGCCATCGATCACCCCATCTGGAACACCTGGTGGCCCCCTGCCGGCTACAACTGCCGCTGCTTCATCGGCACCATCAGCGCCGCCGAAGCCCGAGACCTCGGCTACACCGGCGCCGAGCCCACCGGCCCCTGGCACATCGCCCCCGACACCGGCCTTCCCGCTCTCCCAGACCCCGGCTTTGGAGGTGGGACCACCCTCGATCTCCTGGAGGAGCGGCAATGAATGGCACCAAGTCCGATCGTCACGCGCCCCCCTCTCCCGGGGGTCCGGGTGTGCGGCTGGGAGAGGGGCTGGGGGTGAGGGTTATTTCCGGCTCCGTCCTCTGGACCCCCGGAGCCGATCACACCCTGGAGCTCTCTGCCGACTCTTCGCAGGTGCTGGAGTTCCCCGCCCTCATCCCCGTGGACCTCACCGAGACCCACGGCATCAACATCACTCTCCAGCACCTCGAAGAGATGGCGGGCGTCTACGACCCGGCCGTCGAGATGGCGAGCCTCAACCTCGATCACAACTGGGGCGGCCCCTCGCTGGGCTGGTGCGAGCGCGTCTGGCTCCAAGACGCCGCCCTCTGGGTCCGCTACATCGACCTCGACCCGGCCACCGTCGAGCTGATCCGCAGCAAGCGCTACACCCGGAGATCCGCCGAGATCGCGCTGAGCCATCCCGTCACCGGAGGCTGGTACCTCACCGGCTGCGCCCTCCTGGGCAACGCACGCCCCGCGATCCCCGAGCTTCCGCCCGTGACCCTTTGCCGTCCCCAGTACGTCCTCACCGCCCGAAAGGAGACCCCTATGCCCGAAGACGATCCTCCGGCGACCACGCCGCCGGACAATCCAACCGCGTCCGCCCCCGCTGGACACCTCGAGCTGGCCGCCCTGCGAGCCCAGGTCGCCGAAGGCGCCCAGGCCCTCTCGACGCTCCTCCGGCAGCGCGCAGAGCTCGACGTAGACCGCCGCCTCGCCCAGCTCGGCGCCCGCGTCACGCCCGCCATGGCGAAGCTCGCCAAGCCGCTCCTGGTCGAGCTGCTCGCCGAGCGCACCCCGGCGACCGTCAGGCTGCAAGCCGATCCGGCGAAGCCAGCCAGCGACGTATCGATCGCCGATCAGGTCCTCCAGATCCTCGCCGCCGTTCCCGCCGTCGAAGCCCTGGCCGCGGGCCGCATGGCCGATCCCGCCAATACCGACCCCGCTGCCCGCCAGCCAGGCGCTCTCACACCCGATCGGGAAGCCGAGCTCGAGCAGAAATACCGCTTCAGCGCGAGCTGGGGCTATCGGTCCAACTGAACCGGAGATCACCAATGCCACCTCTCACCGCCGACGTCCACCGCATGCACTCGGTCCATCAACCGCAGTTCCTTCCTCTCCCCGTGAAGGGAGGCGCCCGCATCTACCTCAACGCCATCACCTGCACCGACGCCAACGGCTTTGCCGTGCCTGGAGCCAACACCGCCGGGCTCCGCGCCCAGGGCGTCGCCTGGAAGTCCTTCGACAACACCACCGGCGCGGACGGCACCCTCGGCGACACCTTCAGCGCCTTCGGCGCCGTCCGGTTCGTCGAAGTCAACACCCAGGGCGAATGGGAGTTCGCCTTTACCGGCGCCGTGCCGAAGCCCGGCGACAACGCCTTCGTGGTGGACGACAACACCGTCGCCACCGTTACCTCCAACTCCATCCTCCTCGGCAAGTTCACCCGCCCGGGCTCACCCGGGAAGTGGTTCGTGGACATCGATCGCCGATAAGGGATCAACCAGGAGAAAACCATGCTAAGCGATCTCAAATCAATTGCAGTCAAGGCGACGCCGATCGCCCTGGACATCTACGACAAGACCGACCCCACGACCCTCCTGCCGTTCGTGGCCGTCGTGGTCACGGACCCGTCTCTCGCCGAGGAAGTCAATCTCGAATGGGCCGCCGTGTTCCCCGAGCTGCGGAAGTGGATCGGGGACCGCGTCGCCCAGCAGGGCTTCGCCGGCAAGCTGAAGATCCGCCCGGAGCTGTACGAAGTCACCCTCGACTTCGACTCCATCGACATCGAGCGCGGAACGGCCCTCATCCAGGCCACGGAAAAGGCAACGCGCATCGGCCGGGCCTTCGCGGTCGGCAAGGTCCTCCTGGCCTATCGCGTCCTCCGCGAGAACCAGCTCACCTACGACGGCCAGGACTTCTTCGACAACGCACACCAGCACCCGGACGGCACCCTCGCCTCCAACCTCGTCACCGTCACTCGCGCCGACCCGACCGCCCCGGACGTGATCGAGGTCCGCGAGGAGCTGTCCGCGGCCGTCGACCGGCTCATGGCCAACTCCGTCCTCCGGGACGAGCTGGTGCGTAGCGAAGAAGTCCGCAAGGGCCTGGTCGTCTTCGTGCGCTCCCAGAAAGTCTGGTCGGCCTACGAAAAGCTGCGCACTGAGAAGAGCTTCGGCGCCGACCCGAACCTCTGGCAGAACGCCTTCGAGCTCGTCCGCGACTTCAAGCCCAAGGCGGGGACGGAGAACACCGTGGACATCGTCCTCGCCACCCCCAACGGCCCGCGGCCCGCGATCTTCGTGGTTTCCCGCGAGCCGCAGGGCCTGAAGTTCGATCAATCGAAAGAGTTTGCGTCGCGTTACATCCCGTTCGGCATGGATGCCATGTACGGCGTCACTCCGGCGTTCTGGCAAACCGCCGTCCGGGTTCTTCCAACGTAGTCAGAAAGGAGCAGAGAGATGAAGATTTACAAGATCCGTGTCACCGGCGACGTCCTCGAAACCGCCGCCGCCACCCGCCGCGTCAACGTGGACGGCCAGGTGCTGACCTTCGGCCGCGAGCCGGTCTACATCCGTGCCGTCGCCCTCCCCCCGCAGCTCGCCGACGATCCCTGTCTGCGCATCCAAGCCCTCGAATCCGAGCCCTCGGGCATGGAGGTCATCGAGCTCAAGCCCGAGCGCATCCAGGAGCCGGCCACGGCCTCCGTCGCGCCCCCCACTCGCAAGCGCGGGTGATGCCCCCGCCCGCCCGGCGCCGACGGTGGCGCCGGGCGAGTCCTTTTCCCCGGGAGATCGCGATGCAAGTCAATCTCTCCCTCACCCCTGGCTACCGTCTGAAGATCTCGCGAGCCTCCCGCATCAGCCCCGGATCAATGAAGCACTCACCAAGCGCCTCACCAACACATCGGTCAATATTGACGAGACTGCGACAATCCCTTAAAGTAGGAGATGACGGCCTAGCATTAGGAAACTCGGAAGGGCGTCCAATGCGCGCCACAACCGCATTCGTCCGCTCTCTGCAGAGATCTTTCGAATAGGAGGCCAACAATGCCCCTATCGCGGCGCACTAGAGAGTCTTTTGAATATTCCTTATTCCTTTCGGAGTTCTCAGGCAGCCTAGCGTTCAACAAAACTAAGCAGGACTGGTTATTAAAGTTAGAGAAGATACCTCTTTTGATCTCAGCTCTTGGCGTCTCTGCCCTCATCCTCGGTCAGTTGTCTGGAGCAAATGGATTGAGGGGAACACTCCATAATGTGCAAATGGTGACGGATGGTTCTCAACTCGTACATGTAGTAGGCCCATTTGAGATCAAAGCCGGCTTCCTGGTGGAACTCAATCATGGCATCTTCTACGCGCTAACTTTTCCGCTCTTTTCATACTTTTGCCTTCAATTTTTTAGACTTATGAGCGTCGCATTTTGGGATCTCCTTGAAAACAAACGGCTCGATCCTCCATCGATGCGTACTCTATTTGGAATCTGGAAGAGGAACTATCTTGCATTCAGAAGAGTGCCTATATTTCTACTCCTTTTCTCGTTGCTATTCCTCTCTCTAGACGAGCGTCGGAAGTACCAACTCGTAGAAAGTGGGGCGAGCAACTTACTAGGCTGGGTACAAGCAGATCTCACAGATGAATGGAAGAACGCCCCTGGAGCTACATCTACCCCGCTTGTTGAGCCTTCGGGTCTAGAGGATAAGGTGCGAGCCGAGCTTAGGCTCCATTACAATGCGGCAGCAGTCTGGAAGAACAGTCTTGACCTGCGCGGCGAAGCCCTTGAAGAGGCACTGCAATCTGGAAGTTATGATATAAATTGGGATCATGTCTTTAAGAATAAATTGGTTACTTTCGATCGACGTGTGGAAGGAGGCGTAGTACGAAAGGACGCGCAGGGTAATATTACCGAGCGCTACCGCTCATGACTTTTTCCACTGTTTATTGTGAACGCCATCATTGTTCAGGCGGCGTGCATTGCCTTGAGTGTCTGGTTCTTGCTGAAGTTCCTCTGGATCATGATCGAAGTAGAGCGTGCCTTTCGTTCAGGCCCAGCAGATTTTATCAAAATCATTCCAAAATTTGATGATGAGGAGAAGCGCTACGGTATAATGGCTTTCGATCCAGCCTACAGGTCGATGGTTGCTGCAATTGGCGTAGGTGCATGGTGGTTTCCATTTAACTACATGACCAATGTAGAGAAAGGCGAAGACTTTTTGGATTTGGGCAATATCCTAGCCCTGCTAGTGCTTTTACTTTGCGTCGTTGTTTTGGCGATCTACCCCGTAAGTATCCCCCGGCAGAGCCGGGGGCTTTAGAGTATGTGAGCCGCTCAAAGCGGCTGGAAGGGGTCGCTAACGCGACCCCTCATGGTTTGAGCCACCGTTCCGGTGGCAGTTTATCGCCACAGCCCGAGTTGGTCCTGC
>DATMER010000019.1:0-7327 GCA_035556715.1 Thermoanaerobaculia bacterium | reverse complement strand
ATGACGACAGACTGTAGTGCTCAGCAGCTGGAATTTCAAGGGGTAAACCGCAGGACGTTGGTGGCCACCTTTGACGGCGGAACCTTGACGTCGGACGCCGGCGTATTGTTACTGGCCGAGGTGGAACGGAAGCGCGGGATTGTCCGGCAATTTGCAGCCTGCTTTCAGGACCGTCGCCACCCCACTTTCGTGGAGCACCGCCTCGAGGAGTTGGTGAGTCAGCGCGTCTTAGGGCTGGCTCTGGCCTATGAGGATCTCAACGATCATGACGAGTTGCGAACGGATCCGCTGCTGGCGACGGTAATGGGCAAGGCGGATCCCACCGGCAACGATCGGCGTCAGAAGCGGGACCGGGGCAAGCCGCTGGCCGGCAAGAGCACTTTGAACCGACTGGAATGGGGGGCCGTCAAGCAGGATCGATACCGCAAGATCGGAGTGGATTCAGAGGCCGTGGATCGTTTCTTTGTCGAGGTGTTTCTGTCGGCTTACGAGTCAGCCCCGACTCAGATCATTCTGGATCTAGACGCCACCGACGATCCTCTGCATGGCGAGCAGGAGGGCCGCTTTTTCCATGGCTACTACGGAGAGTACTGCTATCTGCCGCTCTATATTTTCTGCGGTCCTCACCTGCTGTGTGCCCGTCTGCGCAATTCGGACCGGGATGCCTCAGCCGGCGCGGTGACCGAGGTCGAGCGCATCGTGGCGCAGATTCGCAGCCTCTGGCCAAAGGTCCAGATCATCTTGCGCGCCGACTCGGGATTCGCGCGTGAGGAGCTGATGGCTTGGTGCGAGCAGCATGAGGTGAAATTCGTCTTTGGGTTGGCCCGCAACGCCCGCCTGCAGCGGGCTTTGGGTGGTGAGCTCGCCCAGGCCCGCGACCAATTTGAGCAGTCGAGCCAAGCCACACGGATCTTCCGGGACTTCACTTATCGTACGCGGAAGAGCTGGTCTTGCGAGCGCCGAGTCATTGGGAAGGCTGAGCACTTGGCCAAGGGCGCCAATCCCCGTTTCATTGTGACCTCTCTTACCGCGGAGTCCTGGCCTGCCGCTGCCCTCTACGAGCAGTTGTATTGCGCTCGCGGCGAGATGGAGAATCGGATCAAAGAGCAGCAGCTGTGCCTGTTTGCTGACCGCACCTCTTCCCATGCCCTGGCCAGCAACCAACTGCGTTTGTGGTTTTCCTCAGTGGCCTACATCCTGCTCAATGAGTTGCGCCGACTGGGTTTGCAAGGAACCGAATTGGCTCGCGCTCGCTGTGACACCATCCGTACCAAACTGCTGAAGATCGGTGCGCAGGTCCGGGTCACGGTACGTCGCGTCTGGGTCCAACTGGCCAGTTCCTATCCCTATGCGACCTTGTTCACTCACATCGTTGGTCAGTTGCGGGCCGGCCCGACTCCGATCGGCTGATCTGGTCGCCCGAAGTCCGCCTCTTGGTCACCTCTCCAGGTCGAGGTGTGTCCCAGGACTGGCAAACACGATCCTGGCCGGCTATCAAGGCCTTCGCATCCCGCTGCGTTCTCGCCCAACTGTCGATTCAGACCAGCCGGCCAGAGCCTTGGCACCCCACCTTGTGCGGTTTAGCTCCGGAAACGGCCGATCACGGACTCCAGTGTGAGAAATGCGGGGTAGAGCCACGCCGGCACCTCTTAGCTTCGCCCGGCGTATCTCCGTGTCCGCCGCCACAGCTCAGCTCTCTTCCAGAGAAGCTGGCGAACCTGCGGCTGCTCTACGGCTACATGTGGGCGCAGCCCGGCAAGAAGCTGCTCTTCATGGGCGCCGAGCTGGCTCAATACCGCGAGTGGAACCACGAGACGAGCCTCGACTGGCACCTGCTCGACGATCCCGCCCACGCGGGCATCGCTCTCTGACTGGAGGACCTGAACCGCCTCTATCGCGAGGATCCGGCGCTGCACGAGCTGGACGCTTCGCCGGACGGCTTCGAGTGGATCGATGCCAATGACGCCTTGAACAGCGCGCTCTCCTTCCTGCGCAAGAGCGAGGAGGAGAGGGACCTCCTTCTCGTGGTGCTCAACTTCACGCCCGTGCCGCGGGAGAACTACCGCGTGGGCGTGCCCCGCCGCGGCCTGTGGACCGAGGTGCTGAAGAGCGACGCCGCCGAATACCAGGGGAGCGGAAAGGGGAACATGGGCGGCGTCGAGACCGCGCCGGTGCCTCTCCACGGCCGTTCCTGGTCCCTGACGCTGGACCTGCCGCCGCTCGGCGTGATCTTCCTCAAGGCGCCAGCGCTGCCCGCCGGCGAGAAAGTGGAGGAGGAAGCCTCGGAGTAAAGGTTCGGATCGAATTCTAGATGTCTGACGACTTCCCCTCCCGGCGTGTCAGGTCGAGCTCGATCTGCCAGAACAGCAACGGGCAGCCTCCAACGGTCTCCTCGTGGAACGTCTCGTTCTTACCGAGCCATGACCCTATGAAGCTGGAGTTTTGCTTCATTACGCCGGTGTAGTCGGGGTTGGAGCAGGCATGGACGAGGTAGCCGTCCGGCCGGACCGCGACATTATCTTTCCGTTCTCGTACTTGCGCCGACGAGATGATGTGAACATCGACCTGTCCGAGATGTGGGATCTCTTTCGCCGTGGTTTGAAAAACGTGGTCGAGGCAGATCTCGATACCGAAATCGATCGGACGATCGCTGGAATTCGCGGTCTTCATCTGGAATCGGCCGTCGAGCTTGCCCGGAATGTGGACGGTCGTCCCGTCGTCCTTGAGCACCTCGTGGAAATCGCCCTGCTTGTTGTATTTGAACCGAACGTCACCATCCAGCAGGACGTAGGCGGTATTCCGGGCCGCGTAGTCTGCGCCCAGCGAAAATAGCGGCCCCGCATCCTTGAGCGCCGCGAGCTTCTGGCTTGTGGTCGGCGCATTTCGCACCAGCCCGCCGCCGACATTCTTTGGGCCGGAGAGCTGAGCATGGGAGCCAAGTTGGTGGCGGTTCGCGTAGAACTGCAACGCATCTTTTGCCTTCTCCGCCCTGCTGACCGTTTTGGGCTGACCGACTTGTGAGCCCTTCGAGTGATACAGCTTTGCACCAGAACGGACCAGGGGTTTTCGCCAGGCGATGGTGCCCGGCACAAAAATGATGCCTTTGTAATCGTGGCTGATCTGCTTGAGCTGCCCGAGGCGTAGCTCTTTCTCCGTCTCCTCGATGTGACGCTGGTCGCCGACCCTGTGATCGCTGCCGGTCGCAGGCATGGCAATGAAATACTCCGGCGCAACGAACAATGCATAGGGCTTGTCTGAAAGAGAGCCCCCGCCGAACGCGATCTCCTTCGTCGCGACTTCAGACGTCCGCTTTGCTGCCGATCTCAGCGCATTGACACGCGTGTCGAGAGACACGTTCTGCATCTGCTGCGTGCGAACGGACCAGAGTGCCACAATCAATTTCTTCATGGGCGATCCACCCCTGACGAAGTAGTGGCAGCTCACCCACCAGAATTTCACCTCTGGGCACGCAACCAGGCTAAGGCCTGAGAGCTCTCTCGGCGGCTTCCAGGATCTCGTCGCGCCCCTGGGGGACGGCGGACGCCAGCCGCCGCGAGGCCACCGGCTACGGGCGGCCCCAATGGCGGCCCCAATGAGTGTCTGGCGAGTGTTGAAGGCCGGAAGAAGTGCCTGGCACTCTGCTGCGACAGCCTCAGAACGGGCTGCCGGTAGAGGTGCCACCCTCTTGTAGCTACAAGTTCTGAGATTCTCCCCCGCCCGCCAAGGGGGCCCTTCGCCCCCTCGGCCACTCCCCCGTTCAGGCGGGCAGTTGAGGCCGTAGAGCCACGCCGGCACCTCTCAGAAGCTTCGCCCGGTGTACCTCTGTGTCCGTCGCCACAGTTCAGCTCTGTTCCAGGGAAGTCACCGCACACTTCCTTGTGAGAGGCCCGCCCTCTTCGGTCGTGGTGGCCGGAGCCGAGCGGCCCTCAAGAGGTCAGAATGACTCGACTCCGCACACGCCTCCTCGTCCCCGCCGTCGCCCAAGGAACGGAAAACGCCCTGGGAATGTCATTCCTTGGAATGTTGAAACAGAGCGCCACATCCACCCGGAGCGGCTGCGCGTCACCGTGGGAATGCCGCGGCCGGACCTCCATCGGTGTAACGCAACGTCCGCGCGCCGCGCCATGAATGCAGGTGCGCGGAACGAATCGCGTCCCGGCTCAGGAGGTAGACGATGCCTGCACACCCCTGGAAATCGGCCAAGCTCCTGCTCACGATTCCGGTCCTGCTCTGCGCGGTCTGGGCGGGAGCCCAGCCTCCGCAGCCCCGCCCCCCCGCGAGCAAGGCCGAGCTCTCCCGCCAGTGGAAGGAGGTCCGGGCCCGGTACCCGCTGGTCGCCGCGGCCCACCTGGAGGCTCTGCTGACGCAGCTTGAGCTAGTCTCAACGATCCGGGCCCAGACGCTCTGCGACCTTCCGCAAGTTGCCAACTCGCGCCTGTGCCGCGACGGGGGAGGCAGTGTCCCGCCCGAAGGGTGTCCCGTCTGCAAGCCGGCATCCGGCCCGGACGATCAGGAGCGCTATCTCTCCTGTCTCGAGAAGAGGATCACCTGCCTTGGCTGAGCCTCCGAGCCGGCCCGCCGGGAGGTGGCCGGCCGGGAGGTGCCGCCGGCCGGCCCGCCGGGGCCGGGGGAGGTGCCGGGCGTTTCGAGAAGAAGAGGGCGTAGGTTCGGCGGTCAGCCTCGCGCCAGCGGGTTCGGCGAGCCGAACAGGTGCCTGGCGAGTGTAGAGGGACCCTCGCCCCTTCTCCTCTCCTCTACGGCCGGATCGCCACCTTAAGCACGCCGTCCAGCCGCTCGCCGAAGACGTGATAGCCGTCGGCGATCTGGTCCAGCGAGAAGGTGTGAGTGAGCAGCGGCGTCAGGTCCACCCGTCCATGGCGGACGACCTCCATGAGCCGGCGCATCCGTTCCTTGCCGCCGGGGCAAAGGGTGGTGACGATGCGGTGGTCTCCGAGACCGGCGGCGAAGGCGTCAAAGGGCATCTGGAGCTTGCCCGAGTAGACGCCCAGCGAGGAGAGCGTCCCGCCGGGACGCAGGGAGCGCAGGCAGGTTTCGAACGTCTGCTGGGTACCGAGAGCCTCAATGGCCACGTCCACGCCGCCGCCGGTGAGCTTCCGGACCTCTTCGACGACGTCGACCTTGCGATAGTCGAGCACGACGTCGGCGCCCATCCGCTTCGCCATGGCGAGGCGCGTGTCGTCGCCGTCGACGCCGATGATCAGGGAAGCGCCCATGAGCTTAGCGCCCGCCGTCGCACACAAGCCGATCGGCCCCTGCGCGAGGACGACGACCGCATCGCCGATCCGGACGTTGCCGGACTCGGCGCCGGAAAAGCCGGTCGAGGCGATGTCGGCGAGGAGCACGACCTGCTCGTCGGTCAGCTCGTCGGGAATCTTGGCCAAGTTGGCCTGGGCATGAGGAACCAGGAGGTACTCGGCCTGGGCGCCGTGGATCGTGTTGCCGAAGCGCCAGCCGCCGATCGCCTCGTACCCTTCGCCATGGCCGCACTGCGAGTGATGGCCGCACAGGCAGGCGCCGCACTGGCCGCAAGGGGTGATCGCGCCCACCAGAACACGCTCGCCGACCTGATAGCCGGTGACGCCCACGCCGAACTCTTCGATCACGCCCACCGGCTCGTGGCCGATGATGAGGCCGGGCCTTACCGCATACTCGCCGCGCACGATGTGCAGGTCGGTGCCGCAGATGGTGGTGAGGGTGACGCGGATCACCGCCTCACCCGGACCGGGCGTCGGCCGCGGCACCTCCTCGAGGCGGATGTCGTTCACGCCGTGGAAGACCGTCGCCTTCATGGTCTTCTTCGCCGTCCGGGGGCGCCGGGCGGCCTCTTCAGTGGGTTGCAGGACTGCGGCGGCTGTCTCTGTCATCGGAAATGCTCCTTTCTACATCTGAAAACTACTGGCCCGGAGCGCGGCGAGCTACACGCGGAGATAGCGCACGCAGGTGCGGTCGGGTGGGACGGTTGCCCACCCGGAGGGGGGAGGGGTTGCGCCTTCTTCAAGGAGTCGCCTCTTTGGCGGACTACCCGGGACGCCGGTCGGCACCTTCTTCGAGCCTGGGAACAGGTTCTGCAGTATAGGTGCCACCCGAATAAAGGGTGAGGTTGCATTGCGCCAGCTCCATGACTTCCCCTTGCGTATCTTCAACGGCTTGGGTCCCGCTCTGCGGCTGCTACGGGAGAGGAGCGGCCTGAAGCGGTCCCCAAATAGGTGCCTCGCGCCAGGTCAAGCCTGGGAAGGGAGGACGGAACATGCAGTAGACAGAACCGGAAACCCTTCGTAGTGGACCCGGTAGGTCCGAATCCTACCCGACAAGGGCTAGCCACCCACCGGAAGCGAGTCTTGCGTAGCGGCGGGGTAACCCGTCGCGGCGAAGCGTAGACAGCGAGTGTGCAGGCCGTGGTCATCAGCCTCGAGAGATCAAGTTCGGGGAGCCGACGTCGTGGCACCAGCGGAAGGCTATCTCCTCGTCGCCGTACTGGCTTGGCGTCGAGGGTCCCCCGGGGTGTAAGAGCCCAGGGCATGCACGCAAAGGGGTCCGCCCAGGAACCTGGGAGAACCCTGAGATCTCCGCGGTCAAGTTCCGGGTGGACTCCGGAAGACCAAAGGTCCAGGCCCACAGACAGAGGGCGTCCGCACCCTGTGGGAGCGAATCGGCGGGCGCACCCGCGGTACCGCCAAGCGAAGGAAACGAAGCGCGGCGGGACGGACTCAGGGCGTCTTAGCACCCCAATAGTACCAAGGAAGCGGGGGAACCATCCCGAGGGACCCCGTGGAGGGAAGGGGGGTGTCGGGTCACGGAACCGTTGGAGGGAAAGATGACAAGGTCACCGAACCTTGAAGGCGTCTCAACGAGACTTCAGCGGATAGCACAACTGGCGAAGGAAGACAGAGGGCGCGCCTTTTTGAGCTTGGCCCACCACATCGACGTGGACTTCCTGCGGGAAGCCTATCGCCGGACACGCAAAGATGGTGCTCCGGGTGTAGACGGCCAGACGGCGGCAGCCTACGAGGAGAACCTGGAAGAGAATCTCCGGGACCTCTTGGACCGCTTCAAGTCCGGTCGCTACAAGGCGCCGCCGGTTCGACGGGTTTACATCCCGAAAGGGAGTGACCCATCGAAGAAGCGGCCAATCGGGGTGCCAACCTTCGAGGATAAAATTCTTCAGAGGGCGGTCGCGATGGTGTTGGAAGCCATCTACGAGCAGGATTTCCTAGACTGCTCGTACGGGTTTCGTCCCGAACGATCGGCGCATCAGGCGATTGGCGACCTGTGGAAAGGGCTCATGGAGATGGGAGGAGGCTGGGTC
>DATMER010000018.1:0-9784 GCA_035556715.1 Thermoanaerobaculia bacterium | reverse complement strand
CTCCTCAACGATGCTGCGCAAGGTAACGAGATGCTCGCCCTGAATCGACGCCGGTCTTCCTGCCTTGCCCTTGCTCATCCCCTTGCTCCTCGGCTTTCGGCAGAGCAGACCACAATTTGTTTTGTTTTGTCTATACCCTCTTAGGGGAGAGAAAGATTTACAGCGAAGAGCCCGGCTATACAAAAGTAGATCGTCATATTGCGATGACTGGTAAACTCATCCGTGGCGTTCGCGGCTGCGTAACTTCGGGCGAGGGGAGGATGAGAAGCGATGGTTGGAGAGATTGCCCTGGCGTTGCTCCTGGCTCTTGGAGCCGAGCCGGTGACGGACCCAGTGACGGACGAGCAGCTCCAGGTCTACGAGGCCATCGAGGTCGCCGGGCGCGAGTCCGATCTCCTGGGGATCGCCGACTCGGCCACCGAGGGGGTCACCGGCCGGGAGGACCTGGCGCGGCGCCCCATCCTGCGGCCGGGCGAGCTGCTGGAGACGGTGCCGGGCGTGATCATCACCCAGCACAGCGGCAGCGGGAAAGCGAACCAGTACTTCCTGCGCGGGTTCAACCTCGACCACGGCACCGACTTCCGCGTGTCGGTGGACGGCATCCCGGTCAACATGCCCAGCCATGGCCACGGCCAGGGCTACAGCGACCTCAACTTCCTGATCCCCGAGCTGGTCGACCGCGTGGTCTTCAAGAAGGGCTCGTACTACGCCGACGAGGGGGATTTCTCCTCGGCGGGGGCGGCGCGTCTGGAGTACGTCACCGCGCTGCCCGAGGGGATCGTCCAGGCGAGCCCCGGCAGCTTCGGCTACCGGCGGCTCCTGGTGGCCGACTCCATGGAGACCGGCGGCGGCCAGCTCCTGGGCGCGGTCGAGGGGATGGAGAACGACGGCCCCTGGGACCGGCCGGACGACTTCCGCAAGCTCAACGGCCTCGTCCGCTTCCACCGGGGCGACGCCTTCGAAGGCTTCACGGTGACCGCCATGGGGTACGACGGCCGCTGGAGCTCCACCGACCAGATTCCGCGGAAGGCCGTGGAGCAGGGGCTCGTCTCCCGCTTCGGCTCGCTCGACCCCTCCAACGGCGGCAGCTCGCACCGCTACAGCCTGTCCGCGGAGCTGCGCCGGGGCGACGACCGCTCCCTCACCCGCGTGCACGGGTACGCCCTGGACTACGGCCTCTCCCTGTTCTCCAATTTCACCTACTTCCTGGACGACCCCGGGAACGGCGACCAGTTCGAGCAGGCGGACGACCGCTTCGTGCTCGGCTTCCAGGCGGAACGTCAGTGGATGGCGGAGTGGTGGGGGAAGGAGACCGAGGTCACCGCGGGTATCCAGGCGAGAGGGGACGACATCCACAACGGCCTCTTCCACACCCGTGAGCGCGCCCGCCTCTCGACGACCCGGGAAGACGACGTGCAGCAGCTCGGCGTCGGCCCCTTCGCCCAGGCCCGGGTGCGCTGGACGCCGTGGCTCCGCACCCTCGCGGGCCTGCGGGTCGACTGGTACCACGCTGAGGTCGAGAGCAACCTGGACGTAAACTCGGGGACCGAGGACGACCTGCTCCTCAGCCCGAAGCTCTCGTTCCTCCTCGGACCCTGGCGGAAGACCGAGCTCTACGTGAACCTCGGCAACGGCTTCCACAGCAACGACGCCCGCGGCGCCACGATCCGCGTCGATCCCCGCACGGGAGAGCCTGTGGGCCGGGTCGATCCCCTGGTGCGGGCGAGGAGCGCGGACCTGGGAGTGCGCACCGAGGCGGTCGAGAACCTCCAGCTCGCGGCTACCGCGTTCGCCCTGGAGCTGGATTCCGAGCTGGTCTTCATCGGCGACGCCGGAGGCACCGAGGCGAGCCGGCCGAGCCGGCGGACGGGCGTGGAGCTGCAGAGCTTCTGGCGCGTCCGGCCCTGGCTGTCCATCGACGCGGACGCCGGCCTCTCCCGCGGCCGGTTCACGGACGAAGATCCCGTGGGGGACCGCATCCCCGGATCGATCGAGAGGGCCGTGTCCGCGGGCATCTCCTTCGAGCAGGACGTCTTCGCGAGCCTCCGCCTGCGCTACTTCGGTCCCCGTCCCCTGATCGAGGACGGCAGCGTCGAGTCCAGCGCCTCGACGCTCGTCAACGGCCGCCTCGGCTACGCCTTCGGCAACGGCCTGCGCGTCGCCCTGGAGGGCTTCAACCTCCTGGACGAAGAGGCGAGCGACATCGAGTACCTCTACGAGTCGCGCCTCCCCGGGGAGGCCGAAGCCGTGGAGGACGTCCATTTCCATCCGGCCGAGCCCAGATCGGTCCGGCTGGTGGTGGAGTGGAGGCACTGATCCGCCCAGGACGGCCGGCGGTGTGGTAGAACCGCGGAAGCTTGCGCAGCAGAATTCCTCCCTTTGCCGTGCTCCTCACGGGGCTCGCCGCCCTGTCCATCGGGTGCGGTGACCCCGCACCTCTCCAGATTCTCGCCGAGGCAGCCGGGACGCATCGCCGGATCGAGCCCCGTCTGACCGGTGTTTCTTCGGAGCCGTGCGAGGTCGTCGGGCATCCTCCAGCGAGCACCCTCCGGTGCCCGGATCCCGGGAGCGGGGATGATCCACGGCTGAACAAGGCCGTCCATGGCATCCTGCAGAAGGCTGAACGCCTCCCGTCTCCCGGCGCGCTTCAGGTGGAGGGGCTTGCCTATCTGCTTGCAGGCCACCGTCCGGACCAGCCCGGCGGCGGCACTGGCGGCAATATCCGGCGCGGCCCTGCCGATCCCTGGGACCTCGCCGTCCGGCGTCTGGAGGAGGCTCACGCCGGCGCTCCCGGGCAGGCTGGAATCCTCAACGACCTGTCTGCCGCCTATTTCGTGCGGGCTCAAAAGGCCGGGGACCCGTCCGACTTCCTCCGGGCGCTCGACGCGGCGGACCATGCCGTGGCCCTGGATGGAACCCTCCGGGAGGCGCGGTTCAACCGCGCGCTCGTGCTGCAGGTCCTCGGCCTCCCATTGGATGCGGAGGCAGCCTGGGACGAGTACCTGAAGGCTGAGCCGGACCCGCGCTGGTTCGAGGAGGCCGATGCCCGGCGAGAGGCGCTCCGGTCCTGGATGACGCCCGGATCGTGGGAGTTGGAACGGCCGCTCCTCGAAGAGGCGGTACAGAGGAACGATCGCGAGGAGATCCGTCGGATCATCGAGGGGAACCGCGAAAAGGCGCGAGAGCACGCCGAGGATGAGCTTCTGCCGGCCTGGGCGGAGGCTTGGCTCGCCGGACGGACGGACGCGGCGGACCGGCATCTCCGGATCGCCCGGGAAATCGGCGCCGTCCTCGTCCGCCTGAACGGCGACCGGATGGCTGCCGATTCCGTGGCGGCCATCGACTCGGCAGCGAGGAACGAGCTCCGGCTCCGCACGCTCGCGGAAGGCCACCAGGTGTTTCCGGAAGGGCATCGCCTCTACCGGACGCAGCGGGGAGAGGAGGGGGCCGTCCTGCTCAAAACTGCCCGGGACGCCTTCCGGCAGGGTGGCAGCCCCTTCGCGGCAAGGGCCGAGCTCTTCCTCGCCGGCTGCGACTACCGGCGAGGGCTCTATGGCCAGGTCGTCCGGGCCCTCGATGACCTGGAGCGTGCCTGGGCTGGGAGACCCTACTTCGGCTTTCGAGGCCAGGTGCTCTGGATGCGGGCCGCCAGCCGGGGCAGTCTCGGCGACATGGCAGGCTCGGTCCGCGACTACCGGCAGGCCCTGGACGTGTTCGAACGGCTGGGGGAGCCGGAGAAAATGGCCACTCTGAGGGCTCTCCTGGCCGAGATCCTGGACCGGCTCGGGCAGGACCGGGAGGCCCTGGACCAGCGTTTCCGTGCTCTCCTCTCGGCCTCCCAGGTGAGAACCCCGCGCTACCGCGCAACCCTCTACATCGGCATGGCGGATGCCGCCCTGCGGGAGGGGCATCCTGCCGTGGCCCTTCGCTTCTGGAACCAGGCGGTGCGTCTTGCCGGGCTGTCGCAGGACGAGCTGCTGATGGCGGACGCTCTCTCGTGGCGAGGCCTTCTCCGGTACCGGCTCGGCCAGCGGGAGGGGGCATGGAAGGATGTCGTCCGGGCCCGCGAGCAGGCCCGCCTCCACGACGACGAGCCCACGCGTCGGCGGTCGCTCGCCGTCCTCTCTCTCATTGAAGGCCATCTCCGGATGGAGGAGTCTCCGGCCGAGGCGGTCCGGTTGCTGACGGATGCGCTCCAGGTCTACGAGGAGACCGGCCATCAACCGCTGGCGCTCCTGGCATACCGTGCCCGGGCGCAGGCCTTCCGCAAGACAGGCGACCGCAAGCGGGCCGAGGCGGATCTGACGACAGCCCTGGAGGTTTCCGAGCGCTTCGGGAGAGGTGTCCAGGAGCAGGAGCTGCGGCTCGCCTACCTCGGCGCGACCGAAGAGGCCTTCGACGAGATGATCTCGCTCCAGGCCCTGGACCTCGGCGCTGAAGCGAGAGCCTTCGAGACCGCGGACCGCGCCAGGACCCGCGTGCTCCCCGCGCGCCTCTCCCGCATCGGAGCAGAATCCGAGGAGAGGGAACTGCTCCTCGCCACGGAATCGGAGCCACTGGGCTTGGACGAGGTTCGCGGCCGTCTGCCTCCGGGGACGACCCTGGTCCAGTACTCGGTCCTGGGTGACCGCCTCCTGATCTGGGAGGTGAACCGGAGAGGTCTCCGG
Source organism: Thermoanaerobaculia bacterium (assembly GCA_035556715.1). GTDB lineage: Bacteria > Acidobacteriota > Thermoanaerobaculia > Multivoradales > UBA5704 > DATMER01. The sequence continues at coordinate 5,117 of DATMER010000018.1, read as the reverse complement.
CTCCATCCGAAGATCGTGCGCAAGGAGGATCTGGAGAATCTCGTGGCCCGGCTGCGCTCCTTCGGAAGGCAGGGATGGGGCGAGGTCTCAGCGGGGTTGCACGAGCTGCTTCTCCAACCCTGGCTCCAGAAGGTGGGAGCCGGTGAGACCCTGGTCTTCATCCCTGACAAGGCGCTCCACTCCCTGCCTTTCGCCGCGTTGCGGGACCGGGTGTCGGGGCGCTACCTCATCGAAGACCACCGGATCGCCATCGCTCCGAGCGCCACCCTGTACGTGCAGGCCCTCGACCGGGAGCGCCGGTCGGGGACGGTCTCCAGGCCCAGGGTGCTCGCGGTGGGGGACCCGGCCTTCGACCGGACCCTCTTCGACACCCTGGTTCCTCTTCCGGCGGCGGAGGAAGAGGCGAAGGCCGTCGCCGGTCTCTACCCCGGCTCCACCGACCTCCTGCTCGGCCAGCGCGCGACGCGGAATGAATTCCTCTCCAGAGTCCGTCAATACGACTGGATTCACTTTGCCGGTCACGCCATGGTCAACGAAAGAAACCCGCTGCTCTCCATGCTCGTCCTCGCCCCGGCCGCGGCGGGGGAGGCGGGCGCCCTCTACGCGCGGGAGATCTACCCGATGGACCTCCACGCGGTCCGGATGGTGGTGCTCTCGGCCTGCGAGACGGGCGGCTACGTGCCGGGGAGCGAGGGGGTTTCCTTCCTGGCCCGGGCCTTCCTGGCGGCAGGGGTCCCCACCGTAGTTGCGAGCCTTTGGGACGTGGACGACCGCTCCACCGCCGTCCTCTTCCAGGCCTTCTACGAGGAGCTGTCCCGCCAGGGAAACACCGACCCCGTGTCGGCTCTGCGGGCAGCTCAGCTCCGGGTCCTGCGAAGCCCGGACGGAGCAGACTGGGGACCTGCCGCCTGGGCGGCCTTCGAGGTGATCGGCGCGAGTGCCCACTAACCGAGACAGGAGGGATGCTCATGCCATTCGATTTTCGCGTCATCTTTTCCGGTATCTGTGCCTTCGTCCCCGACCCGGACGGCTCCTTCGACGATCCCGGGAAGCGGCCGACCCAGGGGTTCCAGTCGGTGACGGTCGTCCTGCCAGACATGCGGCGGGCGAAAGCGGTAGGCGATGGAAATGCCCGCGACTCCCATCTGGCCCGGCTCGAGCTCAAATCCGGGCAGGGGTGGGTATCCGCGGGACGCGTTCCCGATCTGATCGCGCCGAAGATCGGGAGGGATGTCTACACTCTGGCGAAGGAGCAGATCTCGTTCCGGTTCGGGCAGAAAAACCCTGGCCAAGTGACCCCTGGCAAGATCGAGATCCTCAATTTCCCTGAGGTGCCGAATCCAGCCCCGGAGGAGCCGAAGCCTGGCAGGAACGAGGAGAACTACTTCTGGTGGGTTCCCAAGATGGAGCGGGTGGTCGCGGGAAGCGACAAGATCCGCGTCGACCTCCTCGATCCCAGGTCCGAGGATGTCAGCGGATGGGTGAGGCTCACGCAAGGGCTGCTTTCGACTCACAAGCTCAGCGGCAAGGTGCTGGTCTTCAAACCGCTCGGCGGCCAGGACAATGGCCAGGGCTTGCGCCAGAGGATCGCCCGTTCGATCGCCGTGGATGTCATGGATGTGGACTCCGTGGAGATCGTGTTCGAGAAATCCGACGGCGTGCGGACCAGCCTGAGCCTGAGCGATGCGAGCGGGAGAGTCGACATCGAGATCAAGAACCGGGAGCTCGACCACCTGCTCGGCGTGCCGATCGTCATTCCTGATTCTAAGCCCCCCCAGCCTGATATCGACTTCAGCACCTTCAACGATCTGACGTCGGTCCAGATCCCGGTGGCGGTCGTTCCTCACGAGCTCCCTCAGCCGCAGGCGAACGCGGCGCCCGCTCTCGCCGAATTCGAGGGACTGAGCATCGGCGGAGTCTGTCCTCCTGCCGCCTTCAGCGGCAAGGCAGCCCTGCAGCCCGTGGTGCAGCCCGTGGCTGCACCGATGGCGGAGAGCATCCGCAGGGTAACCGTTCGCGAGAAAAAGGCCGCCCTCCGCAAGCGGCCCCGTCGCTGACATCCTTCTCCCGATCGGCCCCGGCTTCGGCCGGGGCCCTTGGGCTTGCGCCCCCGTCCCCCATACGGGAGAATGGCGAAGTCAGCCAACCCTGACGTTCTCCATGATCGACGTCCTTCCGCAGCAGAAGTCGCTGCCATACAGCGAAGAGTCCGAGCGCGCCGTGCTCGGCGGCATCCTGTTGGATCCGGCGGTGCTCCCCACGGTCTCCGGCCGGCTCAAGTCGGAGGACTTCTATCTCGAGCGCCACCAGATCCTTTACCAGGCGATGCTCGAGCTCCAGGAGGCGGAGACCGGGATCGACCTGCGGACCGTCCAGGCGAAGCTGGAGCAGCAGGGCCGGTTCGAGAACGCAGGCGGCCTCTCGTACCTGGCGACACTCGACCTCGATCTGCCGGATATCGGCCGGATCGATTCCTACACTGAGATCGTCAAGGAGCGCTCGGTCCGCCGGCGGCTGATCCAGGCGTCCGGTCAGATCATCCGCGACTGCATGGACGGCGGCCTCCCCGCGCAGGAGGCGCTCGGCCGCGCCGAGCAGGCGATCCTCGGCCTGGGCGATGAGGCGATCCGCCGCGGGTTTACCCAGATCGGCGAGGTCTTCCACTCGACCCTGGAGGAGCTGGAGGAGCGTCCCGGCTCCATGCTCACCGGGGTGCCCAGCGGCTTCATCGACTTCGACCGCATCAGCCACGGTCTGAACCGGGGCAACCTGATCATCATCGCCGGCCGTCCGGGCATGGGAAAGACCAGCTTCGCGCTGAACGTCGCGCAGCACGTGGCCATCCGCGAGCGCAAGGCCGTGGGCGTCTACTCCCTGGAGATGAGCCAGCAGGAGCTCGCGTTGCGCATCCTCTGCTCGGAGGCGGACATCTCCTTCAGCAAGCTCCGGGCAGGCCATCTCTCCCAGAAGGAGTGGTCGCGTATCGTCCAGACGGTCCGCACCATCGGCGACGCGCCGCTGTTCATCGACGACTCGCCGAACCCGACGCTCCTGGAGGTCGCCTCCAAGGCGCGGCGCCTCAAGGCGGAGAAGGGGCTCGCCCTGGTCATCCTCGACTATCTCCAACTGATGCAGGCCGGGGGCAAGTACGAGAACCGCAACCTCGAGATCGCCGCCATCAGCCGGGGCATGAAGCAGCTCGCCAAGGAGCTGGAGCTCCCGGTCATCGCCCTCTCCCAGCTATCCCGCCAGCCCGAGCGGCGTGGGAGCGACCACAGGCCGCAGCTGGCGGACCTTCGCGAGTCGGGGTCCATCGAGCAGGACGCGGATATGGTGGCGTTCGTCTATCGCGATGAAATGTACAACCCCACGGATGAGAACAAAGGACTGGCCGAGCTGATCATCTCCAAGCACCGCAACGGCGAGACCGGGACGGTCGAGCTGGTGTTCCTCGGGGAGACCACGTCCTTCCGCAACCTGGACCGGCATGGGTTCGACAGCTCAGCCCCCTTCTGAAGAGATCGAGCTGACCGCCGCTCCCGGGGTCGAGGACCTCGAGGCCGCGCTGCGTCCCGCGTGGGTCGACGTGGACCTGGAGGCCCTGGAGAGCAACCTGGCCACGGTGCGGTCCAGGCTCCCTCCGGTGACCCGCACCATGGCGGTGGTCAAGGCGGATGCCTATGGCCACGGCGCCGTGGGAGTGAGCCGCGCCCTGGCCGCCGCCGGAGTGGACTGGCTCGGAGTCGCGCTCCTGGAGGAGGGGGCCGAGATCCGGCGCGCCGGCATCGAGATGCCGATCCTGGTCCTGGGCACCGCCCGGCCGGCCAAGATCGCCCTCTACCGTCGCTATCGCCTGATCCCCACCGTCTCCAGCATGGCCGAGCTGGCTCTCTGGCGCGACTGGACCGCGGGCAACGCCCGGCCCCAGCCCATCCACCTCAAGGTCAACACCGGCATGGGCCGCCTCGGCGTAGCCATGGAGGAGGTGCCGCAGGCCCTGGAGATCCTGCGCCGCGCTCCGGCCCTCGGGTTCGCCGGCCTGCTCTCCCACTTCGGGGACGCGGACGACCTCGCCAGCCCGCGCAACGACCTCCAGACCGAGCGCTTCTCCGAGGTGCTCGGGCTCCTCACCGAGGAGGAGCGGGGGCGGATCGAGATCCACATGGCGAACAGCGCCGCCACCTTCTACCGGCCGGAGAGCCGCTACACTCTGGTCCGGCTGGGCATCGGGATCTACGGCCTCGACCCGGCGGAGCGGGCCGAGCAGCCAGTGCATCCCGAGGCCGAGGGCCTCCGTCCGGTCATGTCCCTGCGGGCGCGCATCGTCCAGCTCCGGGAGGTCCCGGCCGGGACGCCCCTCTCCTACGGCGGCCGTACGGTCACGCGCCGCCAGAGCCGGATCGCGGTCGTGCCGGTAGGATATGCGGACGGCTACGCCTGGCGGCTGACCGGTAAGGCCGAGGCCCTGGTGCGCGGCCGGCGGGTGCCGGTCGCCGGATCGGTGACCATGGACATGACGCTGCTCGACGTGACGGAGACCGGCGCGGAGCTGGGGGACGAGGTCGTCCTTCTCGGCCGACAGGGGAAGGAAGAGATCCCGGCGCTGGAGCTCGCCACCCACGCCGGGACGATCTCGTGGGAGATCCTCTGCCACCTGGGTCTGCGGCTACCGCGGCGTTACGTACGCGGCGGCCGGATCGAGGAGCTGGTGACGCGTTTCTCAAGGGAGGACAGCTAAGCGATGCTTTCGGCCTTCGAGCGCTTCTTCATGCAGATGGGCCGTTTCTTCCAGCTCGTCGGCCGGATCCTCACCTGGTCCCTGCGGCCCCCTTACGACGTGCGGGAGCTGCTCCGCCAGATGGTCAAGGTGGGGTTCAACTCCATCCCCGTGGTCCTCCTGACCGCCATGTTCACAGGCATGGTCATGGCGCTCCAGATGTTCACCGTGCTGCGGCGCATCAACGCCGAGAGCTTCGTCGGCTCGGGCGTGTCGCTCTCCATGGTGCGCGAGCTGGCGCCGGTGCTCTCCGGCCTGATCGTGGCTGGCCGCGCGGGCTCGGCCATGGGCGCGGAGCTGGGCACCATGCGCGTCACCGAGCAGATCGACGCCCTCGAAG
>DATMER010000017.1:0-61111 GCA_035556715.1 Thermoanaerobaculia bacterium | reverse complement strand
TGTCGACCTTCTTGTACGGGCTCTCGATGAAGCCGTAGTCGTTGATCCGGGCATAGGTCGCGAGCGACGAGATGAGGCCGATGTTCGGGCCTTCCGGCGTCTCGATCGGGCAGATGCGCCCGTAGTGCGTGGCGTGCACGTCGCGCACCTCGAAGCCGGCCCGTTCCCTGGAGAGGCCGCCCGGTCCGAGGGCGGACAGGCGCCGCTTGTGCGTGACCTCCGACAGCGGGTTCGTCTGGTCCATGAACTGCGAGAGCTGCGACGAGCCGAAGAACTCCTTGATCGCCGCGATGACCGGCTTGGAGTTGATCAGGTCGTGCGGCATGGCCGAGTCGATGTCCTGGTGGACCGACATCTTCTCCTTGATCGCCCGCTCCATGCGCACCAGGCCGATGCGGAACTGGTTCTCCAGCAGCTCGCCGACCGCGCGGACGCGGCGGTTGCCGAGATTGTCGATGTCGTCGACGCGGCCCGCGTCCTTCTGCAGCCGGAGCAGGTACTCGATGACCCGGAAGAAGTCGTCCGCGGACAGCGTCTTCTGGTCCACCGAGACCTCGGTGTCCAGCTTGATGTTGAACTTGAAGCGGCCGACCCGGGAGAAGTCGTAGCGCTTGGCGTCGAAGAACATGCCGTAGAAGAGCGAGCGGGCGCTCTCCAGCGTCGGGGGGTCGCCCGGGCGCATGCGGCGGTAGATCTCGATCAGCGCCTCCTTGGAGTTCTTGGTCGTGTCCTTGGCCAGCGTGTTGGAGACCGTGGCACCGGTCAGCTCCCAGTCGGGGAAGAAGACCTCGACGGGAGTGTGGTTGCGGCCGTCCAGGCGCTCCTCCATGTCCTCGGGCACCAGCTCGTTGGACTCGAACATCACCTCGCCGGTGTCGAGATCGACCACGTCGCCGATGAAGAAGGCGCGCTCCAGCTCGGCGACGTCGACGTCGAACGCGAGCGTCTGGCCGGTGTCGAGCTTGCCGATGTGCGACTTGTCGAGCGTGATGCCGGCGAAGATCGGGTAGGCCTCGCGCCGGCCGCGGCTCTGGCGGTCCTTGAGGCGCTCGGGATCCAGGACCCGGGGCGGCACGTGCAGGGTGAACTGGCCGCCGCCCGCGAGCGACAGCCCGATCGGGACGTAGACCTGGCGCAGGATGGACTCATCCGACTCCAGGCCGAGGGCGCGGAGGAAGACGGTGCCGTGGAACTTGCGCTTGCGGTCGATGCGGACCGACAGCACGTCCTTCTGGTCGTACTCGAACTCCACCCACGAGCCGCGGTACGGGATGATCTTGGCCAGGTAGGAGCGCGGCCCCTCCTTGGTGAAGAACACGCCCGGGCTGCGGTGGAGCTGGGAGACGATGACGCGCTCGGTGCCGTTGATGATGAACGTGCCGTTGTCCGTCATCAGCGGGATGTCGCCGAAATAGACCTCCTCCTCCTTGGCGTCGCGCATCATGCGCGAGCCGGTCTCGGGGTCGCGGTCATAGACGAACAGGCGGAACGTGACCTTGAGCGGCACGGCGAAGGTCATGCCGCGCTCCTGGCAGTCCGAGATCGAGTACTTGAGCTGCAGGTCGACCGGGTTGCCGCAGATGTCGCACTTGGTGACCCGGTTCTTGTTCACGAAGCCGCACTCGGTGCAGGTGACCGTCTCCTCGTGCGGGTGGTCGGTCATGATCTTGGACCCGCAGTTGGTGCAGGTCATGCGGAGGTACTCGAGCCCCTTGAGCTCGCCGCACTTGCACTGCCAGTCGCCGATCGAGTACTTGACGAAGTCGAGCGAGCAGGTCTCCCGGAAGTCCGAGAAGGGGAAGATGCTCGTGAACACCGACTGCAGGCCCTGGTTGGCCCGCTCCTCGGGCAGAAGGTTCATCTGCAGGAATCGCTCGTAGGACCTCCGCTGGACATCGATCAGGTTCGGGATGGGCAGCGAGGTCTGGATTCGGGAGAAGTCCTTCCGATGGCCATTTTTCGCCGGAACTTGTGCCGGGGGCGCCGGGATCTGGGTGAGGGCTTTATCCATAGGGGTGGTCCTTGCTATCTCCTCGTGCCTGGGTGACATCTATATGGCAACACCGGGGTGTCCCGCCGGGGGGGCGGGGGACCGGGAGGGTACCGGGGCTCCTGTTGCGAAAGCAGGAGACACCATGCCCGGCCCCCCGCTTGGTCCGCGGCGGGTCACCGGGCATGGTGGACAGAGTCCAGAACAGAAAGCCCGCCCGGTTTATGCCCGCGCCCCTGAGGGCACGAGCCACCGGGAAGGCCTCCTTCCGGCTTCGTCTTGGGGTCGACGTGGTCCGCAGCGACGTAGCTCGCCTCGTTCCACGCTTACTTGACTTCGACCGTGGCCCCAGCCTCTTCGAACTTCTTCTTGATCGACTCCGCCTCGTCCTTGGTGACCCCCTCCTTGATGTTGGTGGGAGCCGACTCGACCAGGTCCTTGGCCTCCTTGAGGCCGAGGCTGGTCACCTCGCGCACCGCCTTGATGACGTTGATCTTCTTGTCACCGGCGGCCTTGAGGACGACGTTGAACTCGGTCTGCTCCTCGACCGGAGCGGCGGCGGCGGCACCCCCGCCGGCAGGAGCGGCCACGGCCGCGGCCGCGGCGGAGACGCCGTAATGGTCCTCGAGCGCCTTGACCAGGTTGTTGAGCTCGAGCACCGTCATCGTGTCAATCTGCGAAATGAACTCTTCGGTCGCGATAGCCATGTTCTCTCCTTCTGATCTATTTCCGGGTCGAATCCAATATTTTGCGGCCGGCCCTGACGGGTCAGGCGGCGGGCTCTGCCGTTTCGGCTGGTGCCTCCGGTCCTTCCTTCTTCTGGCGGATCTGGTCGAGGACCGCCACGAACGACTGCGGCACCGCCGCGAGCACCCGCGCGAAGCGGATGACCGGCGACTGCAGCAGGAAGAGCAGCTTGGCGATGAGCTCCTCCCGGCTGGGCAGCGAGGCGATGTCCTTGATCTGGCCGGCGGCGATCGCGCGGCCCTCCACCAGGCCGGCCTTGAACTGCAGCACCGGCACGTCCTTGGCAAAGTCGGTCAGCGCCTTGGCCAGGGCCACCGGGTCGCTGCCGAACGCCACCGCCGTGGGGCCGGTGAAGTGCTCCTTGAGCTGAGCGAGCGCCTCGCCGTCGATGGCGCGCAGCGCCAGCGTGTTCTTCACCACGATGTACTCGCCGCCGCTCTGCCGCACCTTCTCCCGCAGGGCGGTGACCTGCGGGACCTTGATTCCCTGATAGCCCACGAGGAAGGCGTGCGGCGTGGCCGCCAGGCCCTTCTCGTACACCTGGAGAAGCTCCAACTTTTCTTCGCGGGTCAGCGCCATGATCGTTCTCTCCTGGTCCTCAGGCCTCGGAGGCCGAAACGAGAGCCGCCTCGTCCACCTTGACGCCCGGCCCCATGGTGGAGGACAGGCTGACAGCCTTGACGTACTTGCCCTTCGCCGCGCTCGGCTTGGCCTTGATGACGGCACCGATGAGCGCATCGGCGTTCTCCTTGAGCTTGTCGACTCCGAAGGAGAGCTTGCCCACCGGCGCGTGGATGATGCCGGTCTTGTCGACGCGGAACTCCACCTTGCCGGCCTTGATCTCCTGGACGGCCCGGGCCACGTCGAGCGACACCGTGCCCGCCTTCGGGTTGGGCATCAGGCCGCGGGGGCCGAGCACCTTGCCGAGACGGCCGACGACGCGCATCATGTCCGGGGTCGCGACCACGGCGTCGAAGTCGAGCCAGCCGCCCTCGATCTGCTTGGCCAGCTCCTCGCCGCCCACGTGGTCGGCGCCGGCCTCCTCCGCCTCGCGGATCTTCTCGCCGCTGGCGAACACCAGCACGCGGGCGGTCTTGCCCAGACCGTGCGGCAGCACCACGGTGCCGCGGACCATCTGGTCGGCGTGCTTGGGGTCGACCCCCAGCCGCAACGCGACCTCCATGGACTCGTCGAACTTGGCGAACGCCGAGTCCTTGGCGAGCTGGATCGCGTCGCGCAGGGGATAGGGCCGCTGCTCGACCTTCTGGGCCGCCTGGTTGTATTTCTTTCCGTGCTTCGCCACGACTGTCTCCTTCTACCTTTTAACCCTGGATCTCGAGACCCATGGAGCGGGCGGTGCCCTCGATGGTCTTGATCGCCGCATCGAGGCTGGCCGCGTTCAGGTCGGGCATCTTGGTCTTGGCGATCTCCTCGACCTGCGCCCGGGTGACCTTGCCGACCTTCTTGCGGTTGGGCTCGCCCGAGCCCTTGTCGATGCCCGCGGCCTTGATCAGCAGGATCGCGGCCGGCGGCGTCTTGGTGATGAAGGTGTAGCTGCGGTCGGCGAAGACCGTGATCACCACCGGGATGATCAGGCCGGCCTGCGCCGCGGTGCGGGCGTTGAAATTCTTGACGAAGTCCATGATGTTGACACCCGCCTGACCCAACGCCGGACCGACCGGGGGGGCCGGAGTGGCCGCGCCCGCCGGAATCTGCAACTTGATGTAGCCTGTGATCTTCTTCGCCATATTATCCCCGCCGACGTCAAATCTTCTGAACCTGGGAGAAGTCCAGCTCGACCGGCGTCTGCCGGCCGAAGATCGTGACCATCACCTTGAGGGTGTTGCGGTCGAGGTTGACCTCGTCCACGACACCCGTGAAATTGTTGAAGGGGCCGTCCGTGATGCGCACCGGCTCCGCCTTCTCGAACACGTACTTGGGCTTCGGCTTCTCCTTGGCGGTCACCACCTGCTCCAGGATCTGGTTGACCTCCAGCTCGGAGAGCGGGGTCGGCTTCTTGCCGGTGCCCACGAACCCGGTGACCTTGGGCGTGTTCTTGACCACATGCCAGGCCGCGTCGGACATCTCCATCTCGACGAGGATGTAGCCCGGGAAGAACTTCCGCTGGGTCTCCTTCTTCTTGCCGCCCTTGTACTCCACCACCGTCTCGGTGGGGATGCGGACGTCGCCGAACGCGTCGCCCATGCCCATGGCCTCAGCGCGCTGGCGCAGGGTCTCCTTGACCCGCTCCTCGAATCCCGAGTAGGTGTGGACGATGTACCACTTGCGCTCGCGCGGAGCGCTGACCTCGTTCATGAGCCGAGCACCCCGATCAGTCCGACGTACCCCTTCTGGATGAGGAGGTCCGCGATCCAGAGATAGATGGCGAAGATGACGCTGGTGACGATCACCACGATAGTCGTGCCGATCACCTCTTCACGCGTGGGGAAGGAGACCTTGCGCATCTCCGTCCTCACCTCGCCGAGGAAGGTGACGAAGCGCTTGAAGTGCCCCGCCCTGTAAAGCCAGAACGCCAGGCCCGCCAGGGCGGCGACGACGACGAGAGTGATGATCTCAGTAACGCTCATAGCGGTCTTTTCTTTTCCAAGTTCTCTTCCAAGCGCTCACAAAAATTGGCAGGCCAGGAGGGATTCGAACCCCCAACCCTCGGTTTTGGAGACCGATGCTCTACCAGTTCGAGCTACTGGCCTGTATTTCTACTTCACAATCTCCGTGACGGTGCCGGCGCCGACCGTGCGGCCGCCCTCGCGGATCGCGAAGCGGACGCCCTTCTCCATGGCGATCGGAGCGATCAGCTCCACCTCCAGGTTCACGTTGTCGCCAGGCATCACCATCTCCGTGCCTTCCGGAAGCTGCGCCACCCCAGTCACGTCCGTCGTCCGGAAGTAGAACTGCGGACGGTAGCCGTTGAAGAACGGCGTGTGACGGCCGCCCTCCTCCTTCGTCAGGATGTACACCTCGCCCTTGAACTTCGTGTGCGGAGTGATCGAGCCCGGCTTCGCCAGAACCTGGCCGCGCTCGACGTCGTCCTTCTTCGTGCCGCGAAGAAGAACTCCGATGTTGTCGCCGGCCTGACCCTGGTCCAGGAGCTTCTTGAACATCTCCACACCCGTCACGATCGTCTTGACCGTCGGACGGATGCCGATGATCTCGACCTCGTCGCCCACCTTCACGATCCCGCGCTCCACACGACCCGTCACCACCGTGCCGCGGCCCGAGATCGAGAAGATGTCCTCGATCGGCATCAGGAAGTCCTTGTCGATCGCGCGCTCCGGCAGCGGGATGTAGCTGTCGACCGCGTCGATCAGCTCGATGATCTTCTGGCCCCACTCGCTGGTGGCGTCGCCGCTCTCCAGCGCCTTCAGAGCCGAACCCCGGATGATCGGGATGTCGTCGCCCGGGAAGTCGTAGGAGGACAGCAACTCGCGAAGCTCCAGCTCGACCAGGTCGAGAAGCTCCGGATCGTCAACCATGTCCACCTTGTTCATGAACACCACCATCGAGGGCACGCCCACCTGGCGGGCCAGCAGGATGTGCTCGCGGGTCTGCGGCATCGGGCCGTCGGCGGCCGACACCACCAGGATCGCGCCGTCCATCTGCGCGGCGCCGGTGATCATGTTCTTCACGTAGTCGGCGTGGCCGGGGCAGTCCACGTGCGCGTAGTGCCGCTTCTCGCTCTGGTACTCCACGTGGGCGGTCGCGATGGTGATACCGCGCTCCCGCTCCTCGGGGGCCTTGTCGATCTGGTCGAACGCCACGAAGTTGGCCAGCCCCTTGGACGCCAGGACCCGGGTAATCGCAGCCGTCAGCGTGGTCTTCCCATGATCCACGTGACCGATGGTACCGACGTTCACGTGCGGCTTGGAACGATTGAACTTCTCCTTGGCCATGGCGTTCTAAGTGCCTCCTCAAGCTTGGTTGTGTTCCGATCCAGGTGATCCGCCCCAGATGGACGAACCGGACGAAAATCTATGGAGCCCACGACCGGATTTGAACCGGTGACCCCTTCCTTACCAAGGAAGTGCTCTACCCCTGAGCCACGTGGGCTTGAGACACCCGTAGGCTCGCCCCGGACCAGCGCCCGGGCGGCCTCCGACGGTCAAAACCGCGCGATCTTACTCTGACCCTCATTTCGTGTAAAGCCCCTTTGCTCGTGACTCGCGGGGGACGACCTGGAAGAACAGGGAGTCCGACGAGGAGCCCCGGGAGAGGGCTTCCCGAGGAGAGGGACAGGTATTGTGCCAGAGTCGGAAACGGATGTCTAGCCCTTCGCGCTCGGTCTTCAACCAGCAGGGGGAGGGGGCTTATTCCCTCTGAAGTCCCTCTGAAATGGATGCAGCCCTGCCTGCATATCCCTGCGGAGGACGGATGATGCCCGACTTCGTTGATACCGTCGAGACACCAGGGGAGTCGCTCACCGCGCTGCTGCGGTCCTGGCGGCAAGGGAGCGGCACGGCGTTCGGCACGCTCATCGACCAGGTCTATGACCAGCTGCGGGCCCTCGCGGCAAGGCGTCTGAGCCAGAGCAGCGGTTGCGCGACCCTGATCGCGGCGCACGCTGGCCGCCGAGCAGGCTGCCTTGAGGGAGCGGGACCGGGCCCTCGCGGCGGAACGCAACGCGCTCTGTACCCACTCTCGCATGTCACTGAGACCACAGGCCTCCTTGTCGCCATATTTTCCACATCGTGTGGCTTCGCAGTTGGCTTTGCAATGAAAAACTTGTCGGAAAGTTTCCAATTGGCCTCTCGCATGTCTCCGTAGTTTTCGAAGAACGCTTGTCGTGCACACGCTCGCTGCGTTAGTTCGGCTATTTGCTCCTTAGTAGGAATATGCCACTCACTTGCCTGAAGACCGGTGGGATCTGTCGAGATCAGGGGGTTGCGAGGAAGTACTGGTTGTCGAGATAGCCGTAGGTCCGGTTTTGGGAGGTCAGCAGATCGCCGATCTGGAGCGGGTTGCCCACCGCATCGAAGGTGTAATCCCAATCCAGAAGGCCCGGCACCTGGATGCGGTCCGGAAAATAGCGCGCGCGATCGTAGCCGTATTGGATCGTGTACCCCGCCTGTGTGATCGAGGACAGCCGCCCCTTCCCGAACGGCCCCGTGTCGTAAGCATAGCTGGTTCCGGGCGTCCCGCCCGAGTAGCTGACTGCGGTCACCCGGTCGAGGACATCGACCGAGCGCGTGGTGACAATGGTGCGGGCGTCGGCCGTGGTCACCAGAGAACAATCGGCTGGAACCTATTTGGGCGTGGCTCCGCAACCCTCGCCTACTCCTCGATCAAGGTCCTGCAGCAGATCCGAACGTACTACGCGCAACGAGGTCAAACGGCCGCCTGTGAAAGTTAAGAACGCCTCCGCTCTCCACCGTGCTACAGGGACCCTGCGGATCACAACACCAAGAAACCTTACTACGTCTTCCTGCTCTCCACATTCCACATATACCCAGGTAGTCGAGGAGTTGTGCTCGTTATCGTAGATCTCGTAGGGTGGGCCGATAGCCGTCAGCACCGCCTCGGTCGACGAGCCTTCCTCTATTGCCTGCGCTCTCTGAATATCAAATCCACGTCCATGATAGGTCCTTGGGGGACCTAGCCCAACAGAGCAGCCTGCGAACAAAAAGATCGCAACGCAGCCTAGCAATTGAAGCGATCGAGACCGTTTCATCTCTACTGTTCACCCACTGTGGGATTGCACCCGAAGCAGCGTTGCTCGACATCCCAAGGATGTCTAGGGCTTTGACCCGCAGCGTGCCCCACCTCATGAAGAATGGTTGAGGCCAGGCTGTTGATTCCCTGGCGACCGCCGGGGCAACAATTCCAAGCGGCAGGACTAACCTTAATTGTCTTTTTTACCCCAATCATTGTACCAAAAGGCGTCCTTCCGCAGTCCTGCAGATCCTGATCTAGTACGATGGTGAAGTCAGGATCGTCAATGTAGCTTAACCAGTCCATGGCTCGACCGTCCGATCCTGCGCAGCAGGGTCGTTGCTCCAAAGCATTACGGATCTGACGGATTGCTTGCTCCGCCTCACTCTGCTGCTGGGGGTTGAATCCTTCGAACCGTATCAAGCCAAGCACATCTGTGCCTGTCAGTGGATTCGACATTACATACGCGAATAGGTTGACTATTCGCGCACCCATGCCAAGTGGATCGGGTCTTGTGTAGCGGCCTCTTTCTGAGTCCAACCAGCGATGCACGTTATAATACAAACCGGCTCGCAGGCGAGCATTTTCCCAGGTCACATCTTCCCACTGCCCTGGGAAACGTAGAAATACCCCCGCCCCCTGCGCCCCGTTCCAGTCCGCTCCAAAGGGCTCGAAGCCTCCATCCCAGAGATGCGCCCCCGCTCCACTCGTGGCAAGCACCGGCGTGCCCAGATGGTCGGTGGTCAGGTAAGTCCTGGCAAGCGCTGCCGGGATGTTCCCCTTGAAAATCGCCACCGGCCGCCCCGAGAAGTAAAGGATGTACTCCTCTTCGAGTGGCGGTGCAACAGGAGCCAAGGCGTTTCTCTGGGCGTGGTGGACGAGCACGCCTTCCGAGGTGTAGGTAGGTTGGGTCAGGAGCGGTGAACAGACGCTCAGATCCTGGCGCGATTCGCGGAGGAAGCCTCGGCCGTCGTAGAGCAGGCGGGTTGCTGTGTCGGTTGCGATCTCTCCGAGACGCGTCAGCCGGCCGGCGGCGTCGTAGGTGAGTTGGTACTCGTTGTCCGGACGCGAATCCTGCACCTGATTGCCCGCGGCGTCATAGGCGAAGTACTTCGTTCCCGCGCCGCCCGGCAGGGTGATGGTCTGGAGCTTCGGGTTCCCCCCGGTGTAGCCGTAGGTGTCGGTCTGGCCTCCTCGTGTCTCGGTCAGACGGTTGCCGATCCGGTCGTAGGTCCAGCTCCGCGTGCCCCAGGGACCGTCGCCCTGGGTGAGGAAGTACTGAGGGTCAAGATAGCCGTAGGTCCGATTCTGGGAGGTCAGCAGGTCGCTGATCTGGAGCGGGTTGCCCACGGCATCGAGGGTGTAATCCCAATCCAAGAGGCCGGGCACCTGGATTCGGTCCGGGAAGTAGCGCGCGTCGAACAGTCGGGTCTCCGTCAGTCCGTTGCCCAGGTTCAGGCTGGCAAGAGGACCGAAAGGCTCGTATATCGCGCTGGTCACGATCGGCGGCGGCTGAGCACCTCCGCTCTGCTCATAAGAGAGCGTCGCTTCCCGATCCGCGAAATCGTGGGTGTAGACCGCGGCGACGTTGTTCGGATAGGTCATGCGCGACCGGTTGCCGTTCGCATCGTAGGCATAGGTCAGGGCTCCGTCCTGGATCAGCCGGCCGAAGCGATCGTAGCCGTATTCGATCGTGTGCCCCGCCTGCGTGATCGAGGACAGCCGTTCCTTTCCGAACGGCCCCGTGTCGTAAGCATAGCTGGTCCCGGGCGTTCCGTCCGAGTAGCTGACCGCGGTCACCCGATCGAGGACGTCGACCGACCGCGTGGTCACAACGGTGCGGGCGTCGGTCGTGGTCACCAGTTCGCCGTGCTCGTTGTAGGTGTGGCTCGCCGTTCCCGAGACCGGCGAGACCTGCTGAGTCAGCAGGTCCCGGTCGCTGTAGGTGTAGGTCGTCAGGTTTCCTTCGGCGTCGGTCACCGTCTTCAGATGGTCCTGGACGTCGTAGGTATAGGAGGTTGTCGCAACTCCCACGGTCGTCGAGGTCAGGCGGTTCAGGGCATCGTAGGCGTAGAGCTGCGTGGGGTTGGGATTCGTGGCCCGGGGATGGTTGGCGTCCCAGACCTTTTCCAGGTTGTCGTTCAGGTCGTAGCAGTACTCGGTCACGCTCGGTGTGGCGCTGCCTGCTCCCTGCGTCATCTTGTCGAGATGGCAGGTGTATTCGTAGGCCGTCTTCGAGCGGCTCTCCCAGGTGGAGCCGGTCCAGCGCTCCAGGCTCTCTTCGATCCGGTTGCCCGAGCCGTCGAGTTGATAGGCCGTCCGCTCCCGCGGCTGGGAAACGTCAAGGCAGGTCGTGCTGTCCGGTGCCGTCACAGCCGTTCCGCGGAGGACCTCGGTCAGACGCCCGGCCTCGTCATATGCGTACTCCAGACCGTTTCCTCTCGGCAGCTTCGTGCAGAAGAGATCCCCGAATGGCGTGTAGGTGTAGGTGGTCACCAGGTCCTCGGCGGGCGTCGCTCCCTCCTGGCGGACTTCGATGACCCGATTGAGACTGTCGTAGCTCGTCACGGTCTCGACGCCGTTCGGATCGGTCATCGAGGTGCGGCGGTTCAGGCCGTCGTAAGCAAAGGCGGTCGTGCCGACCAGCGGATCGGTGCGGGTGTCTGCGAGGTGGCCGTTTCGTCCTGTGAGGTTGTAGGTGAAAGTGGTCGCGTCCGCCGTTCCGAAGCCGGGCGGATCAAGGGTGAGGATCTCTCCGGAGCCGTTGTAGGTGTAGGCGGTCGTCTTGAAGCCTGTGGGCAGGGCGGCTCCCCCTTCGAAGCCGTCGATCGTGCGCGTGGTCATCACTCCGGTCGTGGGATCAAAGACCGAATCGGTGCGGCGCTTGTTGGTCCCTCCGGAAATCGAGGGGACTTCCATCCTCGTGACCAGACCCGGGAAGTTGGCGTCGTAGATATAGGTCGTGGTCCGGACGAGGCTCGGGACACTGGCCGCCTCGGCCCTGGTCAGCAGCCGGCCATTGGCGTTGTAGGTGTAGTCGGTGCGCGTGCCTTTTGCGTCGGTTGTCGAGGAGGGCAGGAGGGGATTCGAGCCGGCATAGGCAAACGTCGTAGTGGGCGAGAGCCCGCACGTGGGGCAGGAGCCCTGGATCGAGGTGACCTTCGGTTTGCCGCTCAGTGGATCGCGTGCAAGGTCGTAGGTGGTCACTTGATCGAAGGTCCCCGAGACTTCGCGAGTGACCACGGTCTCGGTCGGCAGGCTCGGATTGATGTAGCCGTAGGTGATCTTCTCGATGGCGTTCGGGCCGGCAAAGGCAGGGTCGCCCCGCCAGCTCCTCGCAACGTTGTTCGAGCCGGCCTGGTATTCGAAAGCCGCTGTCACACGGCCGAGCGGACCTGACACCAGGTCCATGCGGGTCAGGTATCCCGGCCGGGAGGCATCGTAGAAGAACTGCCAGGCCGTGCCGTCTGGCCGGGTGGCGAGGGTCAGGTTGTCTCCCGTCCAAGTGAAGCTCCAGGTCCGCGAAGGGGTTCCCGATCCCGCCACCGGATTCTCGGTGATGGAAGCGAGCTTGCCGCCCGGATGATAGGCGAGGGTGTCGCTGCGGCCGTCCGGGAAGCTGACGGATACGAGCTGGTTGCTCCCGTTCCAGGTACCCTGGACCGGATTGGCAGGATCGCTCGCGAAGGTGGTCTTGTCCCAACGGCCATCGGCGTGGAAGAAATCCCTGCGGCCATCGAGCGAGTGGAGCTGCCAGCCGTTCGTGGCGGTGTCGAAGTAAAGCTTTCGAAACTCGTCCGACGGTGCCCGGTTCTGATACAGGCGCAGGCCGGTGCCGGCGGCGAGGTTGGAGAACTCGCGGAAGCTGCCGTGGCGCGTCAGCAGCCAGACGTGGCTGGTGTCCGGATCGAGGACGATCCGCTCGGCGTGGTCATGGGACCAGAACCTGCCCAGGGCTGTCCGCCAAGACACGGACCCGGGAAGCCCGTCTCCGCCAACGCCGCCCGCCGCATAGCGGAGCTGGGCTTTGCCCAGCCAATCCGGAGCGCAGCTCGGACCTCCTCCTGCGACGGGCACCGAACAGCCCGACTCGCCACCTACGGGCTGGCAGAGGGGGCAGGACAGCCCCGCCGCGCCGCTCGAGCCGCCGCTGCCTTCCGTGCAGGCGCTCGGCAGCCGCAAGGGGCAACCGAGCCCCAGGGCCAGGCCCGTCGCGGGGATGTCGATCAACCGGTTCTTGTTGGGATCTTCGCAGGCGCTTCCCGCGCAGACCCGGATGTAGACCGACAGGTTCGTCGCCCACGCCTGCTCGCACGACAGGCCTCTTTCGAGCCAGGTGTCGAGATTGTCGAAATCGATCTGCCCTCCGAAAGCGGCCAGTCCGCAGGCGAAGTCCTTCGTGCAGCTCGCACCGGTACACGGATACCACTCGGCCCAGGGCGTCAGCGACGAGAAGAGGCTCCCTTCCTCCGTGATCATGGCTTTCAGGCCCGGGATGGTCGCCGTGGCGTGGATTCTGACTGCGCAGCTACCGCTGTTGGGATTGCACGCGGGGCTCGTCTTCTCCACGAACCAGGCCGTGTTTTCCGCCGCGTAGCACCGGAAGCCGCTCGTACCCTGGCAGTTGTTCGTTCGCGCGAGCTGCCCGCTGGCAATCCAGTGGTAGGTGCCCAGGGAGGTGGTGCCGCAGGTGCGCACCTGAGCAGCCGCCGGACATGTGAACACCGCGAGGACCGCAGCGACCGAGAAGAGCTTTCGCATGGCGTTCTATTCAAAGTATCCGTTCACGTCGAGGATCAGGTGCACCTGGGTGCCCGCCGACATGCCGGCCAGGGTCGAGAGGGTGGCGAGCCCGTCGCGGGAGAGGGGCGCGACTGCGTTGTTGCCCCGCGTATGACCCGCCAGGAAGCTGACCGAGCTCGTCGGCGTCGCTGCCATGTCCCCCGGGTAGAGGACCACCTGCCCGCCGCCGGTCGTCCCAGTCACCGTCAGGTTGATCGAAATGGCCCGCGCGGAGAGCGGCACTCCGCATGTCGAAGCCGCGATGGTGAAGGTCCGTTCCGCTCCCGCGGCGAGCGCCGGGCCTCCGAACGGACCGGGGGCTTGACGCGTGTCCACGACCCGGCAGGGCGGCAAAGTGTGGAAGTCCAGGCCCGAGATGGCATAGCGCTGGGCCAGCACGGCGGAGTCGCCTCCCGACGGAGCGCTCCCCCAGGCCAGAAAGACCGCGCCCGGGCCAGCCGCGGCACCCGTAGCGCCATCCTGGTCACCGGATGCCGTCGAGCTCACCAGGAATTCCGGACTGCGGGGGAGCTGGAGATGATCGAACAGCCGGGCGTAGACCGCGGAGCCGTCTCCGTCCCCGTTCTCCCGCTCCCAGGCGACGATGAAGTTGCCCGCGGCGTCGCTGGTGACCGAGGGCCGGCGCTCCGCGATGGGCAGGAGCGGGTTGACCGCGATCCCGCTGCCCAGGGGCTGGCTCGACGCGTTGAAGCGCTGGCCGGAGAGGCCGCTCGCCGCGAGACCGGTCTTGAGGCTCTCCCAGAAGACGATGAAGTTGCCGGAGGCGTCGGCCGCCACCGCCGGACGGATCTGGGAGCCGGCCGCCGCGGCGTTGACCCTCACCTCGGAGCTCTGCGCCGTTCCATCCAGCGCGAAGGTGCGGCGGTAGATCCCGGAGCCGCTGCCGTCCTGGCCCTGGCTCTGCCAGACCACCACGTAGTGGGCGGGCGCGCCGGGCAGGAAGGCGGTGCGCGGCGCGAACTGGGCTCCGGCCGTCGCGGCATTGACCGGGAAGGCCGGGGAGACCGCCATACCCGCGGCGTCGAAGCCGCGGGCGAAGACTCCCCAACTGCTGCCGTCCGGCGGCGCGGCCTCGCTCTGCCACGCGACGAGGAAGGCTCCGTCCGGATGCCGGGCGACGGCCGGGGACCGTTGATCCCCGGCGGTGGCCGTGGTGACGGGGATCTCGCCCCCGAGAGCGACGCCGCCGCTCGTGAACCTGCGGCCGAAGATCCCCCAGCCGCTGCCGTCCTGCCCCTCGCTCTGCCAGACCACGACGAAGCTGCCGGTGCGGTCGGCGGCGACCGCGGGCCGCTGCTGGCAGCCTGCCGTCGTGGCATTGACCACGAAGGCGGGTCCGAGCGGGCTCCCGTTGGGATCGTAAAGGCGCGCGAGGATGTCCCAGCCCTCGGAACCTCCCGAGTTCCTCTCCCAGACCACGACGAAGCTGCCGGTCTCGCCGGCCGCTACCGCGGGGGAGCGATGGAAGACCGCGGATGCCTGGGCGACGGTCAGCTCACCGCCGACCGGCGCGATCTGCGCCGCGGAGAGGACAGGCAGAAACAGGATTGCCACAACAAGCCAGGGGTGCGGCCTCATCTTGCCTCCTTGGGAAGTCTTACGTAGGAGTGGGATCTCGCATCCAAGCCTACGCTTCCGCTCCAGAGACGGTCAACGCCGCCTCTTTGCTGACGCCAGGAGGAGAAAGACCACGCGAAAGACGCGAACGCCCGGGCTCCGGTCGTCTTTCCAGGTGATCGGGCAAGCTTACCCGGTCACTGAGCAAGCTTCTGGATTGCTCGGCAAGGTTCTGAGCGGCTCGGCAAGCTCACCGGACAATCCGGGAAGCTCCTGAATCGTCCGGTAAGCTTCTGAGTGGCTGGCTAAGCTTCCGAGGCGCTCGGTATGCTTACCGGGTCACTCGGTAAGCTTCTGAGCTGCCGGGTAAGCTTCTGAGGCGCCCGGCAAGCTTACCGGACGGCTCGGCAAGCTTCTGAGCGGTTGGGTAAGATTCTGAGTCGTCCGGTAAGCATCTGAGCGGACCGGTAACGTTCTGAGCCGCTCGGTGAGCTTACCGAGTCACCCGGCAAGCTTCTGAATCGCCCGGTAACCTTCTGAGCAGCCCGGTAACCTTCTGAGCAGCTCGGTAAGCTTCTGAGCAGCTCGGTAAGCTTCTGAGGCGCCCGGTATGCTTACCGGACGGCTCGGTGAGCTTCTGAATCATCCGGTAAGCTTCTGAACGGACCGGCGGCTGGCTTCGGGGGAGGGCAAGTCCCCCCTGTAGGGTCAGCCTCCTAAAAATTTAGTTGACAACCGTTCCGGCGCGGCGCTACCATCCTAATAACTTAGGAGGTGACGCCCATGGCGAGGCCGCCGAGCCGGAACAGCGAGCAGCTCACTCCCCTCGAGCTGGAGATCATGAAGGTCCTGTGGGAGACCGGGCCGGCCGCGGTCCAGACCGTCCAGGAGAAGCTCCCCCCCGAGCGCCAGCTCGCCTACAACACCGTCCAGACCATGCTCAACGTCCTCTGCCGCAAGGGGAAGGTCCGTCGGGAGCTGCGGGCTCGCGCCTACTACTACGAGCCCGCCATCAGCCGCAGCCAGGCAACCGGGCAGGCGGTCGGCGACCTGGTCCTCCGGATGTTCGACGGTTCCCCCGAGAGCCTGGTCCTGAGCCTCGTGGAGACGAAGCAGCTCACCCCCGAGAAGCTGGCGCAGCTCACCCGGATGCTGGAGGAGGACGGCCATGAAGACGCTTGAGGCGCTCGCCCTCACCTTCCTGCTCAACTCCCTCTGGCAGGTGCCGGCCGTTGTCCTCGCCGCCGCCCTGGGAGAGCGGCTCCTGAGGCGGGGACCCGCCCGTCTCCGCCACATGCTCTGGACCATTGCGCTGGCCGCGTGCGTCCTGCTGCCCGCCGCCAGCCTCCTCCCCGAAGCCCCCGCGGCAGCTCCTCCCGCTCCGGAGCTCCCTGTCCAGATCCTGGCCGCGCCCGCTGCCGAGCCCCAGCCCGCTCCGGAAGACCGTCCGGTCCTGCCCCCAGCCGCTCTCTCGATCGTGGCCATTCTCTATGGAGCCTTCGTGCTGGGACAGGGAGTCCGGCTGGCGCGCTCCTGGCGGCGGGCTAGGGCCCTGGTCCGCGAGGCCTGGCCTCCCCCACTTTCGGAGGAGGCTCTCTCCATCGCAGCTCGATGCGGGGAGGCTTTCGGACTGGACGGGGTCGCTCTCCTCGTCTCCGACCGGATTCCAGGCCCGGTCACGGTGGGGGCGCTCCGCCCGGTCATCCTGCTCCCTCCGGCGTTCCTGGAGAATTCAACCCCGGATGAGCTGGTCTCGACCCTGGGACACGAGATGGCGCATGTCCGGCGGAGGGACTATGCCCTGCATCTTGCGGCAGAAGCCCTGCTCGTCCCCGTCTCCTTCCACCCTGCCGTCCGCCATCTCAGGAGGCGGCTCGCGGAGACCCGGGAGATGGCCTGCGACGAGGCCACGGTGGAGAGGCTGATCGGCGCCCGCGCCTATGCCAGGTCGCTCCTCTCCCTGGCCGCTTCGATCGCCGGTCTCCCCCGGCCGGTGTTCACTCTCGGCGTGCACGATGCCGATCTTCTGGAGGAACGCATGAAACGGCTGACCGATCCGCGCTCAAGCCTGGGCGCGCGCCCCGCGCTCGCCTCCCTCGCCGTCGCCCTCCTCCTGCTGGCCGGGACGGGCATCGCGGCCTCCTCGCTGGCTCTCAATTCCCCGGCGGCCCCGGCAGGAGCGGCACAGAAGAGCTGGGAGCCCTTCCTGGGAGTCTGGCACTCCGAGATCCCCGGAACCGACCTGGAGATCCGCGTCACCAATGGACAGCCCGAGGCCATCCTGACGATGAGCTCGCACGCCGTCCCGGCCTATGACCTGCGCGTCGACGGAAAGACCCTGACCTACCGGTTCCGGACCGCGCTCCAATACAAGGACGGAGGCCGCAGGGTGATCCTGGAGCACACGAACCGGCTCGAGCTGACGGGCGAGGACGAAGCCGTCATCCGCTCGCTCGGGGGCAAGACCGCGGAAGACATGTCCCAGGTCCCGCCTCCCCCTCCGCCGCAGACCGCCAGACGCGTTCGCTGACCGGCTTCACTGATCGAAAGGACGTTCCGCGTCCCGCTCGGGGACGGGCAGAGCCTTGCCCAGTGGAAGAACCCCCGGAGCCCCGGCCGGGGGCTTCCCGTCCGGCAGCCGCTCGATCAGGAACCAGCGGCCGGCCGTGCTCACGCGCAGCTTGTCCAGGTAGGGGCCGAACGCATTCACCAGGTGCTCCGGCCCGCCGCGCACGAGGAAGTAGCGGAAGTGCCTTCCGTGCCGCGGATAGGAGAACTTGTTCGGGCTCCACTCGTCCCACTCCGCGAGCAGGCCATCCTCCCAGTTCTGCCCCGGCCGGTAGCGCACCGGGGAGTTGAAGAACTGGACGAAGGAGAAGTGGACCCTTCCCCCCTTCTCGACCTGGTAGTAGGCGGGGAAGTGGACGAGGAACGGGGGCCACTCGTACTCGGAGACGAGCTTCTGGTAGATCAGCCCGGCCAGCGGCTGGCCCGGCTCCGTCGACGCCAGGAGCTCCTCCAGGCCGGCGGTCTCGGCGCCGAAGCTCAGGAAGCCGGCCAGGGTCTGGCCGGCCTGCACGGTGAGGAGCCCGGCCAGGAGGAGCGCCGCCACGCGCCGCCGCGCTGCGGAGGAGGGGACCGGGAGGGCCGGCACCATCAGCATGAAAGCCAGGGCGAGGATCCTCTCCGCGACGAAGTACCCGCTCGCAAAGTCGGGCAGGGTGAAGAAGAGGACGACCAGCCCCAGCGCCGAGATCAGGAACCGCGACCGGTAGAGGTAGCTCTCCCTCCCCTCGCGGTCCTCCCGCCGCTCCCCTGGCCGGGAGAACGGCACGATCAGGACGAGGAGCGCCAGCAGCAGGATGGCCAGGAGCAGGAACTGCGCGCCTTCGGTGTACTTGCCGAAGAAGTTCTCCGCGAGGCTCCCGGCCTTGTCGAGGAACGGCTTGTGGTACGGCTGCGTGCCCTGCAGGCGCGCCTGGTACCCCGTCATGACCTCCTGCGCGTGGAGGTGGGCCCAGGCGAGGACGCCCACGCCCAGGACCAGCCCCGGCACGAGGGTCGAAAGCCAGAGCGCCAGCCGCTTCCACCCCGGTTTTCTGCCGACGCGGGCGATGGCGAGCCAGCCGACGAGGCCGGCGAAGACGAGCAGGAACTGGAGATGGATGCCGTAGAAGAGCAAGCCGCAGCCAGCCAGGGGGAGCCACTCGCGCCATCCGAACCGGGGCCGGTCGAACAGCCGGTCGGCCAGGGCGCCGCCGCCCAGCACCAGGGGGTAGGCCAGGAGGTTGTCGGCGAACCCCCAGAAGAAAGCGTGGTTGTAGGTCACGGCCAGGGCGAAGAGCGCGTACCAGTCCGGCCGGCCGGTGCGGCGGCAGAGCGCCACGGTGGCCGGCGCCACGGCCGCGAGGCAGAAGGAGAGCAGCAGCTTGCCCGCCAGACCGATGGGCATGAGCCAGGCCAGTCCGGCGGTGATCACCTCGAAGAGGCCCTGGGGGCGGAGCAGGGCGGGCTCGTAGGCCTGCTGGAGCATCCGCGAAGCGTCGCCGTAGTGCCTCAGGATCGAGGCCACCGCGAGCTGCTGCGGGTAATCGACCATGGGTAGGTAGGGGATGACCCAGAGGGGCAGCACCCACGCGAAGCAG
This sequence comes from Thermoanaerobaculia bacterium, assembly GCA_035556715.1. Lineage (GTDB taxonomy): Bacteria > Acidobacteriota > Thermoanaerobaculia > Multivoradales > UBA5704 > DATMER01. The sequence continues at coordinate 42,202 of DATMER010000017.1, read as the reverse complement.
GCGAGCCAGAGCCAACCGCGGGACTGAGAGGAGGTCACGGGGAGCGGTTGGGACAAGGGAGGATGATGGAGCGGGAGACGGGATTCGAACCCGCGACCAACAGCTTGGAAGGCTGTGACTCTACCCCTGAGTTACTCCCGCTGGGGAGAAAATTTGGTGGAGGCGGATGGATTCGAACCACCGTAGGGCATGGCCCAGCAGATTTACAGTCTGCCCCCTTTGGCCACTCGGGTACGCCTCCAAAGAACTTTCGCCACTTCGCTGACTACCGCCGCCGGGCCTTGGAGCCGGCACCCGGAATCGAACCGGGGACCTACTGTTTACAAGACAGTAGCTCTACCGCTGAGCTATGCCGGCGGTGCCCCTGTAAACTTTTCCGGGCGGGCCCCTATTCCAGGAGCGCGGGAGAGTCTAGCCGCTGGCGGTCCGTCTGGCAAGCGCGCCCGGTTGCGGTATGCTGCACGGATACTTCCGATGGACGCCCTAGCCCTCCACAATGCAGAGGCGGGGGACCGGACGAGGCGCGCCGTGCCGGCGGAATTGGCGGCATTGGCAGCGTTGCCCCTCCTCCTCCTCATGATCGATTCGGACTGGATCTTCAGCGGTCCCCACCGGGACGCCTGGGTCTACTACGGCTACTACGAGAACGCGATCTACCTGCTCAGGCAGTTCCCCGAGCACTACTACGCCTCCCGCCTGGCGGTGATCCTGCCCGGCTTCGCGCTGCACCACCTGCTGCCGACCCTGCTCGCCAACCTCGCGCTCCATCTGGCGCTCTACTGGGCCGCTCTCCTGTCCTTCTACTTCGTCGTCACGAGGATGTTCGGTTCGCGCGTGGCGCTGCTCGCGGGGCTTGCCCTCGGGTGCCACCCCTATTTCCTGCGGGAGATCGGCTGGAACTACGTGGACGGCTTCGGCATCGCCTATTTCCTGGTGGCGCTGCTGCTGGTGACGCTCGCCGCGGAGTCGCCGGCCTGGCGTCCCCTCCTCCTGGCGGCGGGAGCCATGGCCACCGCCCTCCTCTCGACCAACCTCTTCTACGGGGTCTACCTGCCTCTGCTCGCGGGGCAGCTCATGGTCCTCGGCCGGGAGCACGGACGGCGAGTCCCGCTGCTCGCGGCCGCGCTCTGGGCGGGCCTGGGAGCCGCCCTCCTGTTCGTCCTCTTCGGTTTCTTCCCCCGGGCGCTGGGCAGGGATTTCTTCTACCTGGGCTCCTCGCTGCCGATCGTCGCGTCTGTCGGGACTCCGAACATCTTTTACTCCCCCATCCATACCTGGATTCCTGACGCGGTCTGGCTCGTCTTCCCAGCCCTCGTCCTCCTGGGCAGCGCGATCGTCCTCGCCCGGGCGCGGCAGGACCGCCTGCTCCGCTGGTCCCAGGTCCCGCTCCTCTACCTGACCCTGCTGATGCTCTTTCTCCAACTCGCCCTGGACCGCCCGATCCTCCAGTACTTCTACTATCCGACTCTGCTGATCCCCGTCGCCTTCCTGGCGTTCGCCGGCCAAGTGTCGCAGATGACCGCGGGCCTCCCCGGCCGGCGGTTCGCGGCGCTGGCAGCGGCCGTGGCCCTCCTTCAGATCCTGCCCCTGTGCATCCCTCTGCTTCTCGCCCTCTCGCCGATGAGCACCCTCTTTCCAGCCACGGCGCTCCTCGCCTTCCTCGCCGGGCTCGGTGCCGTCCTGGTGCTCGTGCGGAAACCGGCCGGGACCGGCGCGGTCCTGTTCGTATTCCTCTGCCTGTCGCTCTCCCAGCTCCTGGTCCGGCAGGGAGGCTCCATCTTCTGGGAGTTCGAACGCCATGACAGCGACGGACGCGGGCTCTTCATGCAGATGAGCCAGGCCGTGAGGGCCATCGAGAGGTTCGACCCCTCGCACAACGCGCGCATCTGGTACGGCTCGGGAGAGAAGGATGGCTTTATCTACGATGCCGTCGCCTCTGCGTTCCTCCTTTGTCCGCGCATGATCAACCTCGATTTTCCCAAGCTCCCGGATGCCCGGATGTGCGATGGGATCGAGCTCGGGCCGGGAGTGCCGGTCGCGGTCCTCTCGGCGGACCCGGCAGCCTTCGAGAAGGCCGATGCGGCGATCCGGGGGATTGGGCTTTCGGCCCGCTTCCTGGCGCGGGAGGAGATCACAGGCCCCTCCCGCGGGTTCGCGATCACGTATCTCCGGACGGAGTGCTCGCCCGCATCAGGAAATGGCTGTACGGGATCGGCATCAGGTCGGTGAGCAGGGTGGTCTCGACCGAGGGGAAGCGCGCCGACGCGAGGGCGCGGTACCCTTCCGGGGTCCTCACCCGCCGGCCGCGGTCCAGGGCGGCGAGCAGGCGCGCCACCAGCGGCTGTCCCGGATGGCGGACCGGGTCCAGGGTGACGAGAGAGCCTCCGGGCCGCAGGTGCCCGCGGGCGCTCGCGATCAGACGGTCGGCCTCGAGATCCTCCAGATGGTGAAGGATCGCCGCAGCGAGCACCAGATCGAAACCTCCGGGCTCCTCCGGCGCCTCGTCGACCCGGGCGCAGAAGAACCGCCCCCGTCCGGAGTACCTGCGGCGCGCCTCCTCGACGTATCCGGGATTGAGGTCGTAACCCACGTAATCCACGTCCCCGGGCAGGTAGTCGAGGATCGTGCCGGTGCCGCAGCCGATGTCCAGGATCCTGTCCCCTGGAGAGGGGCGCAGGAAGTCCCTCACGAAGCGGCGCCGGGCGGCATCGCTGCCGAGCAGGCGCTGGAAGCGCTCGTAGACCGCCGCCGATTCGAAGATGCGGTAGATGCCGGTGGAACGATGGCTCATCGGCGCTCCGCGCAGTATACCCCCGGTTGCGCCGGTCGCAGGAGCAGACTAGAATTGCACAATCGTCGGCCGCTCATGGACCTCTCCATCGTCTCTTCCCTCTACCACTCGGCTCCCTACCTGAGAGAGTTCCACCGGCGAGCTTCCGCTACCGCCCAGCAGCTCGGCCTGGACTACGAGATCATCCTGGTCAACGACGGTTCCCCGGACGAATCCCTGACGATCGCCTTGGAGCTGCGGCGCAGCGACCCGCGACTCTGCGTCATCGACCTGTCTCGCAACTTCGGCCATCACAAGGCGATGATGACCGGTCTCGCGCACACCCGCGGGAGCCGGGTCTTCCTGCTCGACGCCGACCTGGAAGAGGAGCCCGAGCTGCTGCTCCCTTTCGCCGAGACCCTGGAGCGAACCGGGGCCGACGTGGCCTATGGCGTGCAGCAAAGCCGCAAAGGTGGCTTCACGGAGCGCGTGACCGGGGACCTTTTCTATCGCCTGTTCAACTGGCTCTCGGCGCAGGCGGTACCGCCGAACCAACTCTCCGCCCGGTTGATGACGCGCCGGTACGTCGATAGCCTGGTCGCCCACCGCGACCGGGAGATCTTCCTGGCCGGGCTCTGGGCGGCGACCGGCTACCAGCAGGTCCCCGTGCCGGTGCGGAAACACTGCAAAGGGGTCAGCAGCTACAGTCTGGGGCGCAAGATCTCCCTGGCGGTCAACTCCATCACCTCGTTCAGCAACCGCCCACTGGAGATGATTTTCTATCTCGGCGCAGTGATCCTGGTGCTGTCATTCACCGCGGCGACCTTCCTGATCGTCCGCCGGCTGTTTTTCGGACAACTGCTCCCGGGCTGGGCCTCCATGATGGTAGCGCTATGCTTCATGGGCGGGCTCAACCTGTTCTGCGTGGGTATCGTGGGGATCTATCTCGCCAAGGTGTTCAGCGAGACCAAAGAGCGCCCGTACACCGTGATCCGTCAAGTCTATCCGCATGCGGCTGGCAGAGAGAGCGCAACAGAGGCTGCGCTCGCTGCCATTGAAGGGCGATGAGCGGCGCAAGCCCGGAGGGAGGGGAGGCGCGCCATACAGCCTCGTTACGGGTTCCGTTCAACCGGCCGGCACTTGCCGGGCGGGAGATGGAGTACATCCAGGACGCGGTGCGGCGTGGCCACCTCTCCGGCGACGGCTGGTATACGCGCCGTTGCCACGAGTTGCTGCGCGAGATCCTGGGCGCGCCGCAGGTCCTGCTCACCACGTCGTGCACCCACGCGCTCGAGCTGGCAGCGATGCTGCTCGAAGTCGGCCCTGGGGACGAAGTAATCCTACCCGCCTTCACTTTCGTCTCGACCGCCAATGCGTTCGTGCTCCGGGGCGCTCATCCCGTCTTCGCCGATATCAGACCCGACACCTTGAACCTGGACGAAGAGGATGTGGCCAGGAAGGTGACGCCGCGCACCCGGGCCATCGTCCCCGTCCACTATGCGGGGGTCGGCTGCGAGATGGAGTCCCTGCACGAGGTCGCACGGCAGGCTGGTGCAACGCTCGTCGAGGACGCTGCCCATGCCCTGTTCGGCTCCTATCGAAACCGGTCGCTCGGCACCTTCGGCTCCCTGGCGGCCCTGAGCTTTCACGAGACCAAGAATGTCACCTGCGGCGAGGGCGGCGCCCTGGTGATCAATGATCCGGCGCTCATCGAGCGCGCCGAGATCCTGCGCGAGAAAGGCACGAACCGCAGCCGCTTCTTCCGCGGTGAGGTCGACAGGTATACCTGGATGGACGTTGGATCGAGCTATCTCCCCTCGGACTTGTTGGCAGCCGTTCTCCTCGCCCAGCTCGAAGCGCGCGAGGAGAGCCAGCGCCGGCGGCGCGAGATCTGGGAGACCTATGCTGCCAGGCTGGGTGACTGGGCCGCCGCTCGCGATATATGCCTGCCTGTGGTGCCGGACCATTGCCAGCAGCCCTACCACCTCTTCTACCTCCTGTTTCCTACGCTGGCCGAGCGCGAGCAGTTCAGCGACCGGCTGCGGCATGCCGGCGTGTATACGACATTCCATTACCTGCCGCTCCACCTGTCGCAGATGGGCCGACGCTTCGGTGGACGGCCTGGGGATTGCCCGGTGACCGAGAGCGTAAGCGACCGGCTGCTGCGCCTGCCGCTGTTCAGCGGTCTGACCGAGATCGAGCAGGCACAAGCGATTGAGGTGATCCTCGATGCCTGACAAGCGGGAGGAGTAGACTTTGCGTCGCACGCCGGGCAGAAAGATCCTTTTCCTGGGTGCTGCCCCCTTCCAGCTCCCTCCCATCTACTATGCTCTCCAGTGCGGTTATCAGGTCATTACCTGCGACAATCGCCCTGATAACCCCGGGCACCGCCTGGCGCACTGCAGCTACGGCGTGAGCACCGTAGATACCGCCGCCGTGCTGGGCATCGCCGAGCGCGAGCAGGTCGATGGTGTTCTGGCGTACGCCTCCGATGTCTCCGCTCCCACGGCGGCGCGGGTCGCCTGGGAGTTGAGACTTCCAGGAAATCCCCCGGCCGCTGTCGAGCTTCTGACTCGAAAGGACTCCTTCCGAGCCTTCCTTGCCCGCGCTGGGCTCCAATCTCTCCTGTATCGCAGCTTCTGCGCCGGAGAGCGGGACGCGGTCCGCTCCTATGTGGAGCAGGCGGCACGGGTGATGATCATCAAGCCCGCGGACGCCTCCGGCAGCAAAGGGGTCTCTTTGCTCGACCCGGACTGCTTCGACTCCAGGCAGGTCGACCAGGCCTTCGACGAATCGCGCTCCCGCACCGTCGTAGTCGAGGAGTTCGTTCCGAAGTCCGGTCACCAGGTCTGCGGCGACGGTTTTGTGGAGGATGGGGAGCTCACCTTTGTCGACTTCGGTGACGGTCACTTTTACGACGACGGACGTTTCTTCGCCCCGTTCGCGGAGACCTTCCCTTCACTCCACCCACTCGCAGTATTGGCCGAAGCCAGGCAGGCTTTGGATCGTATCCTCAGCGCGACGGGTTATCGCCAGGGACCGATCAATCTGGATGTCTTGATCACCGATTCGGGCAAGCCGTTCGTCATCGAGATCGGTCCCAGAGCCGGAGGCAACTTCATCCCAACGGCAATCTCCCTGCGCACAGGCACGGATCTGGTCGCCGCGGCCGTCGAGTCCTGCCTCGACCCCGGATATCGCCTGCCACCGCGCCAGGAACAGTCTGAAGAATACGTCGCCTGCTACATGATCCATTCACGGACAGGCGGGATCTTCGAGGGGTTGCGGTTGAGCCAGAAGTTGCGCGGTCACCTCGCAGCAACCAACCTTTACCTGAATCCCGGTGACAAGGTTGGCGCCTTCACCAAGGCCAGCGAGGCCATCGGCAACCTGATCCTGCGCTTTGATTCATCGCAGCAGATGCACCAGATGATCCGGGACATGCCCGCGCACTGCCTGGTCGACTGGGCGTCAGCCGCAACCGGCAGGCAGGCGGGAGCCCTGCCATGACGGCGACGATTCCGATCTTCGACTCCCTCAGCCATCCCACGCTCACCGGGCTCTGGATCACCGGGGATTTTGACGCGTCGTTCGGCACTCTCGACCGGAATTTGCGCGCTGCGGGCTTTTGCGGCGCATGTGCGGTCGGGCTCGCCGGGACCGCAGGCTACTCCCACGAGCTGTTTTTGCGTGCCTGCAGGAGCTATCCTGCCCTCGTACCAGTGGCAGGGCTGGATCCAACGGGCCCGGCGCCGCTCGCCACCGAGATCGATCGGATCGCGGACCTCGGCTACCGCGCGGTCAAGGTTCACCCACGCCTGTCGTGCTTCGAGCCCACTGCGGAGATCCTGGGAGCGATCTTCCAGGCCGCCTCCTCGCGAGGACTTGTCATCTTCTACTGCACGTATCTTCACACTAGCATCGACCGCTACCCGGCGGCGGACCCGTTCTACGCGCTCGTCGGCGGCCTGAAGCGCTCTCCCGGAGCCAAGGTGGTCCTCGTGCACGGAGGTGATGTCCAGGCACTACGCTATGCTGAGCTCGTCCGCTTCAACCCCGACTTGCTGCTCGATCTTTCCTTCACCCTCCTCAAATACCGCGGCAGCTCGCTCGACGCGGACATATCCTTTCTGTGCCGAGAGTTCGACCGCCGGATTTGCATCGGGGTCGATCACCCCGAGTTCACTCATTGCGCTTTGCGGGCGCGGTTCGACGAGTTGACCGCCGGCCTGGGGCAAGACAAGGCGCGCAACATCGCCCATCGTAACCTGGAAACCTTCCTCGGCGTGCAGATGGCTTCCCTGCCATGAACGAAGCGGAAAAGCAACGCATTCTCGCCACCTATAGCGAGCGCCTCAAAAAGTACGGCTACAGTCCGCGCACCCTGGGCTGGCCCAAGGGCCGGCACCGCCTGCGCTACTTCATCCTCCTGTCCCACTGGCCGCTCGCCGGAACGGAGATCCTCGACTTCGGCTGCGGCTTCGGAGACATGTACGCCTACTGCCGCGAGCAGGGCCTCGAGATGGATTATGAGGGGATGGACATCAATCCGGACCTGATCGCCGAAGGACTCCAGCAGCACCCTTCGGCTCGGCTCTTCGTCCATGACGCGCTACGCGATGGGCTCCCCCGCGACTATGACTATGTCTTCTCTTCGGGAGTGCACAACACAAAGCTCGAGGATAACTGGTCTTTCATCGAGGCCAGTTTCGAGCTGTTCAATCGCCACGCCCGCCGGGGTTTTGCGGTCAACTTCCTGTCCGACAAGGTCGACTATCCCTTGGAGCACGCCTACCACGCCAACCCTGGCCAGATCGTGGAGATGGCCTACCGGTTCTCGAACCGCATTACCCTGCGCAACGACTACATGCCCTTCGAATTCACCCTCTTCGTAGACAAGAACGAGACTTTCGATCCGGAGATCGCTGTCTACGATGAGTTTCGCCGTAGCCTCTGAAAAAAGCAGACGGCCGCCGGTGGAAACAACCGGCGGCCGAGAGCAACAGACTTGGCTTTTACTTCTTCTTTTCGAGCTCGGCCACCTTCGCCGCCAGCTCGTCGATCGTCTTCTGCTGCTCCTGCACGACCTTGGTGAGCACGGCCACGATGTCCATCGAGCTCAGGTTCTTGCGGTCCGAGGTGGCGACCAGGGCCGGCACATCCTCGGCGATGAAGCCGACGTACCCCTCGTTGGGATCCACCTTGTAGGCGAACTTGACCGGCGCGAGGTTCTGCAGAGTCGAGAGCGCCTCGTCGGCCGCCAGCTCGGCGATGTCCTGCTTGGTGCCGCGGCTGGAGCCATTCAGCCAAGCGCCGCCGGCGCTCAGCGTCGCGCCGTTCAAGTGGTGGATCGGGCTCGTGGGGTTGGCTATGCCCCCCAAGCCGACGAAACCCTGGTTGTCGATGATCATGTGCTCGACGTTGGCAGTCCAGAAACGCAGCGACGGATTCGGAGCCGTAGCGCCACTATCGGGACGGACGTTGAGGATGGCCGCGGCGCGCCCGATGGTAGCGCCGGCATAGAAGAGGTTGAACGCCGACTCAGTTCCGGGGCTTCCATCCGGGTTCGGGCCCATGCCGACGATGACGTCCGAGGTATTGCCTCCGAACACGTGGAGCTTGGACTCGGGGCCGGCCGTGCCGATGCCTACGTCGCCGTCCGCCGAGATGTCGATCGAGCTGGTCGGCGCGCCGGGCCGGATGCGGAAGGGCAGGCGCGAGCCGCCGGTCACGTCGCGGACAAAGAAGTTGGCCTCGTTGCCGGCCACGTCCCAGGTCTGGGCCGTGAAGCCACCCGAGTTGTTCTGCTCCAACCGGATGGACGGAGTGTTGCTGGTGTTGACGTGCAGATCGAGGACCGGGGTCGAGGTGCGGAAGCCGACCCGGCCGGTGCTGTCGACGTAGATCGAGTTGGTGGTCGCGCCCGCCTCGACGGTGAACGGAGTCCTGGCGCCGGTGGAGTCCTCGATGGAAAACTTGCTGATGCCACCGCCCGCCGAATCGTTGGCGATCAGGCGCCAGTCGTTGGCGGGGAAGCCGGCCTGGGTGCTGGTGTCGTCGAAGTGGATGCGGAGGTTGTTCTCCTTGAGCCGGATCGTGTCGAAGCCGAAGTTCTCGTTGTTGACGCAGTCGAGACCGACGCAGGCGCTCCCCTGGACGATCAGGTCGTCCGGGATGACCTGGTCCTCGGCCGTGACATTGCGCACCGAGCCGGCCGCTGTCGCCGACTTCTTGTCACCCTGGGGCTCGCGGCCTTCCTGCATCACGACGGTACCGGCCTGGACCATGAACCCGCCGGACTGCACCGCGCTCTCGGGCAACTGCGCACGCAGGCGCGCCATCGCGGCCTCGTCGCCGCTCTTGCGGGCATCCGCCAGCGCCTTGCGCAGGGACGCGTCGATCTGCGGCATCAGCCGCAGCTCGAACTTGTACGCGCCATCCTTGGCGCCTTCCACGGTAGCCAGGTCGAAGATCAGGGCCTGCCTCGCGTCGAACTCCTGGCGGACCACCTCCCCACCCGGCATGGAGACGGTCAGGACCGCGCGCTCATACTCCACCTGAGCGTCCCACTGCACCCGACCGGGATCGGTGCTCATCTTGGCAGCGCCGGCCCAGGCCGCAGGGCCGGTGATCGCCAACAGACCGGTCAGAACCACGAAAATGCTCGAAAACTTCTTCATACCACTCCTCCTTTGCAGTTGGACATTTGCCACCTTCTTGGGGCGTTGTGGCACTGAGGTCCGTTACAACCCAGAAACAGCAAAGACTGCAATAACCCGACAAATTCTCGGCGATATAACATCCATACTGCCACACCGCTGAGCGGAGAGCAAGAGGGAGAAGGAGGCTCGATTCAGGTCTTGGAGCGCTGGCGAACTGCTTCGTAGAGCACGGCGGCTGCAGCGGTGGCGATGTTGAGAGAGCCGACGCGGCCGCGCATGGGGAGCCCGATCATCCGGTCGCAGATCTGGCGGGTGCGGGCGCGGAGGCCCTTCTCCTCTCCGCCGAGCAGGATGAGGACCTTGCCCGTGAGCTCGATGTCCCAGGGGGGCTCTCCGCCGGCGGCGGTGCCGTAGACCCAGTAGCCCTGGTCCTTGAGCCGCTCGACCTCGGCGGCGGTGTTGGGGATGCGCTCGATCTCCAGCCATTCGCTGGCACCGGCGGAGGTCTTGGCCACGGTCGGGGAGACCGGCGCGGAGCCGCGGTCACGGATGAGCACCCGGCCGACGCCAGTGCCCTCGCAGACCCGGAGCACCGCCCCGAGGTTGCGGGGGTCCTGGACGTCTTCCAGGAGCACGACAAGATCGGGATCGGCTCCCTGAGCCGGGGCGGCCGCGCTCTGCCGCACCTCCGCGGCCATGCCGTTGTGGGCAGGACCGGCTCTCTCCGAAAGGACGCGGTCGGGAACGACCTCGAAGGGGACTTGGTGGCGGCGGCAGAGGTCCTCGACCTCCTCTCGCCGCCGGCCGGTCCGGCTGGAGCTCACCAGGACGCGGACGACTTCCTGGGGACGGTGCCGGAGGGCTTCTCGGACAGGATGGTAGCCGTACAAGAACATGACTAGACCGAGGGCGGGAGGGCTCCCTCTCCCCCGGCACGGGGGAGAGGGCTGGGGAGAGGGGGGACGGGGTCAAACCTCCATGATCTGCTGCTCTTTTTTGTGCAGCGAGGTGTTCACCTCTCCGATGTACTGATCATGGAGCTTCTGGACCTCGTCGAGCCCGCGGCGCTCGTCGTCCTGGCTGATCTCCTTGTCCTTCTCTTTCTTCTTGAGCTTGTCGTTGCCCTCGCGGCGGATCTGGCGGACGGCGTTGCGGGCGTGCTCGGCCATGTCGTGCGCCTTCTTGACGATCTCCTTGCGGCGGTCTTCGGTGAGCTGTGGCACGGGGATGCGGATCATGCGGCCGTCGGAGGATGGGTTGAGCCCGAGGTCGGACTTCATGATGGCGCGCTCGATCGCTGGGATCTGGCTCGGATCGTAGGGCTGGGCCACGATCATCGTGGCGTCGGCCACGGAGAGCGTGGCGAGCTGGTTGATCGGCATCGGTGTGCCGTAGTACTCGACGGTGACGCCTTCGAGGAGCGCCAGCGACGCCCGGCCCGTGCGCAGGTGCTTCAGCTCGGTGTGGAAGTGTTCCACGGCGTGCTTCATGCGCTGCTCGACGTCGCGAAAGACCTCTTTCATGTTTCCCCTCCTGAGGCACTCCGGATGCAATGATGTCTCCGGCCGGCGAGAATCTTCTACCGGCCCGGCGCGGGCTGTCAATTCGGGGAGAGGCTACTCCGCCCGCACGATCGAACCGATGCGCTCGCCGCAGACCACGCGGCGGATGTTGCCAGGGGTCATCATCTCGAAGATGCCGATGGGGAGCCCGTTGTCGCGGCAGAGGGCGATGGCGGCGGTGTCCATCACCTCCAGTCCCCTTTCCAGGACTTCCTGGTAGGTAACCTCGCCGAGCTTCTCCGCGCTCGGATCCTTCTTCGGGTCGGCGGTGTAGAGGCCGTCGACCTTGGTGGCCTTGAGCAGGATCTCGGCGTGGATCTCGTTGGCGCGCAGGGCCGCGGCGCTGTCCGTGGTGAAGTATGGATTGCCCGTGCCGGCCGCGAAGATCACCACCCGCTTCTTCTCCAGGTGGCGGATGGCCCGCCGGCGGATGAAGGGCTCCGCCACCGTGTTGATGTCGATGGCGGTCTGGACCCGGGTGGGGACGCCGCGCTTCTCCAGGGCATCCTGGAGGGCGAGGGCGTTGATCACCGTGGCGAGCATGCCCATGTGGTCGCCGGTCACGCGGTCGATGCCGCGGTGGCTGGCCGCGAGGCCGCGGATGATGTTGCCGCCGCCGACGACGATGGCGATCTCCACGCTCAGGGCATGGACCGCGCACACCTCGTCGGCGATGGCCGAAACGACCTTCTCGTCGATGCCGAACGGCTGCGAGCCCATCAGGGCCTCGCCGGAGAGCTTGAGCAGGATCCGGCGGTAGGCTGAACCGCCGGAGGACTCGCCTGCCGTCATCCGCGCCCCGCCTGCGCCATGACCTCCGCGGCGAAGTCGTCCTGCCGCTTCTCAATACCCTCGCCGAGCTTGAAGCGGGAGAAGCGCCGCACCTGGATGTTCTCGCCGATCTTGGCGACCGCTTCGGAGACGAGCTGCCCCACGGTCTTGTCGGGATCCTTCACGAACGGCTGCTCGAGCAGCACGAACTCGGAGAAGTACTTCTCGATCTTGCCGTCGACGATCTTGTCCACGATGTTGGCCGGCTTGCCGGAGGCGAGGGCCTGGTCGCGGAAGATGGTGCGCTCGCGGTCGAGGTCAGCCTGGGTGACCTCCTCGCGCCGCACGGCGCGGGGATCGGCGGCGGCGATGTGCATGGCGATGTCGCGGACGAGCTCCTGGAAATGCTCGGTGCGGGCGACGAAGTCGGTCTCGCAGTTGACCTCGACGAGCACGCCGATCTTGCCGCCGGCGTGGATGTAGGAGCCGACGGCCCCCTCGGCCGTGACGCGGCCGGCCTTCTTGGCGGCTGCGGCGAGGCCCTTCTTGCGCAGGAAGTCGACGGCGGCCTCCATCTCCCCCTTCGTCTCGGCGAGGGCGGACTTGCAGTCCAACATCCCGGCGCCGGTGCGCTCCCTGAGCTGCTTGACCATCTGGGCTGTGATTTCCATCTCGGATCTCCTTGCAGGGCTGTATCTGTCTCCCGGCGGGCAAAAGAAAAGGCCAGTCGACGCGGGTTCGGCTGACCTTGTCTCCGCGCCGCCGGGTTGCTTTCGAGCGGCGCGCCTTGGAACCAGGGTTTCCTAGTGGGCGGGCGCGCCGGCCATGTCCTTGTCGACGACGTGCATGGGCATGCCCATGTCCTTGCTCATCATGCCGCCTTCCGAGGCCTGTCCCGAGCCCTCGATGTAGGCGTCGGCGACGCGGGAGGCGAAGAGCCGGATGGCGCGGATGGCGTCGTCATTGCCGGGGATGATGTAGTCGATCTGCTCCGGATCGCAGTTCGTGTCGACGATGGCGATGACCGGGATGCCCAGCTTGTTCGCCTCGGCGATCGCGATGGACTCCTTCTTGGGATCGACCACGAACAGGGCGTCCGGCAGCCCCTCCATGTCGCGGATGCCCTCGAGGTTCTTGATCATCCGGTCGCGCTCGCGGTCGAGACGCAGCCGCTCCTTCTTGGTGAGCGGGCTGGCTTCGTCACCGAGCCGGGACTCGATCTCCTTGAGGCGCTCGATGGAGGTGCGCAGCGTGACGAAGTTGGTCAGCGTGCCGCCGAGCCACCGGTTGGTGATGTAGAACTCGCCGCAGCGGCTCGCCTCCTCGGCGATCGCCTCCTGGGCCTGCCGCTTCGTGCCCACGAACAAGATGCGCTTGCCCTCGGCCGCCAGCTGCTGGACGAACTCCACGACCTGCTCGAAGAGCTTGACCGTCTTCTGCAAGTCGATGATGTAGATCCCGTTGCGCTTGCCGAAGATGTACGGCTTCATCTTCGGGTTCCAGCGCCGGGTCTGGTGCCCGAAGTGGACACCGGCCTCGAGCAACTCCTTCATGGTTACTTCGACCAAGCGAATTCTCCTTCCTTCTTCCTTCGCCTTAGCGCTTGCTGAACTGGAACCGGGCGCGGGCGCCCTTCTGACCGTACTTCTTGCGCTCCTTCTTGCGCGGGTCGCGCGTGAGGAGGCCGGCGGACTTGAGGCGGTCGCGCAGCTCGGCATTGAACTGGAGCAGGGCGCGCGAGATGCCGTGGCGGATGGCACCCGCCTGACCCGCGCTGCCACCCCCGGCGACGGAGACGACGATGTCGAACCGCTCGGTCGTCTCGGTCAGCATCAGGGGCTGCTTGATGACCATCTTGAGGACTTCATTCGGAAAGTACGTGTCGATCGGCCTGCCGTTGACCTTCACGTTGCCCGCGCCGGGGCGCAGGTAGACGCGGGCCGCAGCCGTCTTGCGCCGTCCCGTTCCGTAGTACTGGGTGTCGTTTACCACTGCGATCTCTCCTGGCTAACCTTGAGGCTATCGACCGAGGACTTCGGCCACGTCGAGGACGGCGGGCTGCTGGGCCTGGTGCGGGTGGTCCGATCCGGCGTAGACCTTCAGCTTGCGGATCTGCCGGCGGCCGAGGGGACCCTTGGGGAGCATGCCCCAGACGGCCTCTTCGACCAGCTTGATGGGCCGTCGCTGCCGGCGCTTCGCCGCGGTCTCGCTCTTGAGCCCGCCGGGGTAGCCAGTATGACGGTGGTAGATCTTGTTCTCTTCCTTGCGCCCGGTGAGCACGACCTTTTCCGCGTTGAGGACGATCACGAAGTCCCCGGTGTCGATGTGCGGAGCGAAGGTCGGCTTGTGCTTGCCGCGCAGCCGGGTCGCGATCACGGACGCCAGCCGCCCGAGAGGGATCCCGGCAGCATCCACGATGAACCACCGGCGCTCGATCTCGGCGAGCTTCGGGCTGTAGGTCTTCTTCATCAGCATCTCAGATCTCTCCGTCGGAACTCGCGGATGGCGTCGCTCGGCAAACGAAACTCGTCCTTGCGACGCAAAGGACCCCGAATGGTAGGCGGAGCAGACGGTCTTGTCAAGAGGCGGGCGCAGTACCCGATACCAACGTGATGCCAACGGCGCCCCGCACCGCGAGAGGAGGCCATTGTACACGATCCGGCCCAACACCGATACACTTCTCTCGTGACCGACGTTAGCACAGCCCGTCTCGACAAATCCGGCCGGACCATCCAGGACATGTTCGCTGGCGTGGCTCCGCGCTACGACCTGCTCAACCACCTGCTGTCCGCCAGCCTCGACGTGGTCTGGCGGCGCAAGGCCGCAGCGGCCCTCGATCTCCCCGCTGGGGCCGAGGCGCTCGACCTGTGCTGCGGCACCGGCGACCAGTCGGTGGCCCTGCGCAAGCGCGGGGCCCGGGTCGCGGCCGCGGACTTCTGCGTGCCCATGCTCGCGCTCGCCCGGCGCAAGTTCGGACGGCTGGGATCGCCCCGTCCGGCCGCCCTCGCCGCCGACGCCCTGGCCCTCCCCTTCCCACAGCATCGCTTCGACGGCGCCACCGTCTCGTTCGGCCTGCGCAACGTGGCCGACCTGGATGCGGCCCTGCGCCAGCTCGCGGGTGTGCTGCGGCCCGGCGGACGGCTCGTGGTCCTGGAGTTCGCCGTCCCCGAGCTGCCCGTTCTCCAGGGGCTCTACCTCTTCTACTTCCGCCGGCTCCTCCCCTGGATCGGACGCATGATTTCGCAGCGCGGCTCGGCCTATGAATACCTGCCGAGCTCCGTCCTGGAGTTCCCCCAGCGCCAGGGCTTTCTCGACCGCATGGCCGCCGCGGGCTTCACCAATCTCTCCTGGAAGGACCTCTCGGCCGGGACTGTCTGCATCTATCGCGGGGAGGTCTCGTCATGACCACGATTCTCGAAGGGAAGACCCTCGCCGCCGACCTCCGCGCCGAGGTAGCCGCGGGCGTGCGCGAGATGACGGAGGCCGGTCTCCGTCCGCCCGGCCTTGCCGCCGTTCTGGTGGGCGACAACCCGGCATCCCTGGTCTACGTGGGGAGCAAGATCAAAGCGTGTGCCGAGGCCGGTATCGCCAGCCGCACGATCCGCCTGCCCGCCAGCCTCTCGGAGGAGGAGCTGATCGGCGTCGTGGACAGCCTGAACCGCGACGAGGAGATCGACGGCATCCTCGTCCAGCTCCCCCTCCCCCGCCAGATCCACGAGCGCCGTGTCCTGGAGCGGGTCTCGCCCAAGAAGGACGTGGACGGCTTCCACTCGGTAAACGTCGGCCGGCTCTGGCTGGACGAGCCCGGGTTCGCGCCGGCCACCCCCTCGGGGGTCATCGAGCTTCTCAAGCGCAACAGCTTCCCGCTGGCGGGAAAGCGGGCCGTGATCGTGGGCCGTAGCGCGATCGTGGGCAAGCCCATGGCCGCGTTGCTCCTGCGGGAGAACTGCACGGTGACCGTCTGCCACTCCCGCACCGCGGACCTCGCCGCCGTGTGCCGCGAGGCGGACGTCCTCGTCGCCGCCATCGGCCGCCCCGGGATGATCGGCGTCGAGCATGTCAAGGAGGGCGCGGTCGTCGTCGACGTGGGGATCAACCGGGTGACCGATCCTGCCGAGCTTGAGCGGCTGTTCCCGGGCGACGAGGAGCGCCGCCGCCAGTTCGAAACCAGGGGATCGGTCCTCACCGGCGACGTGGACTTCCACCGGGTGGCGCCCAGGGCCGCGGCGATCACGCCCGTACCGGGCGGGGTCGGGCTCCTGACCGTGGCCATGCTCCTGGTCAACACGCTCCACGCCGCGCGGATGCGACAGGGGGTGCCGGTGTCATGAGCCGCGTCCTCAAGGTCGGCCTCACCGGCGGGCTCGCCGGCGGCAAGTCGACCGTGGCCGGCTGGCTGCGGGACGCCGGCTTCACGGTGATCGACGCGGACCGCATGGTGGCGGACATGTACCGGCCAGGAGGAGAAGGGGTGGAGGCGGTGCGGAGCCTTCTCGGCTCCGAGGTGATCGACGCGGAGGGCGGGGTGGACCGCGCCAAGGTCGCCGCCCGGGTCTTCGCGGACCACGAGGCACGCCGGGCCCTGGAGCGGGCCATCCACCCGCTGGTGCGCAGGCGCTTCGAGGAGATCGCGGCCCGGTCCGAAGGGGTGGTGGTCCTGGAGGCCACGCTGCTGGTCGAGGCCGGCTACGGTCCGCTGTTCGACTTCATCGTCACGGTGGAAGCGGACGCCGAGACCCGGCTGCGGCGGGCCATCGAGCGCGGCCTGGACGAGGCCTCGGCGCGAGCCCGCCTCGTGGCCCAGGGGGACGGCGAGGAGCGCAAGGAGGCCGCCCACCGGGTGATAGACAACTGCCGCGACCTCCCCTCCCTCCGCCGCCAGGTGGACGAGCTCATCGAGGAGCTGTCCCGGATGGCGGCTCGTGATTGAGACCGCCCCCTTCGCCCTCGTCACCGGCAACCGAGGCAAGATCGCGGAGGCGCGTCTCGCCCTCGGGATGGAGGTCGAGGCGATCGAGGTGGAGCTGCCCGAGATCCAGGGACTCGATCTCCTGGATATCCTGAAAGAGAAGGCTGAGGTGGCCTGGCAGGCGCTCCGCCGCCCTCTCGTGGTCGAGGATGCCGGCCTGGAGCTCCTGGCCCTGAACGGCTTCCCCGGCCCTCTGGTCAAGTGGATGCTGATGGCCGTGGGCGCCGAGGGGATTGCGAAGACCGCCCATGCCCTCGGCGATCCTCGCGCCGTTGCCCGCTGCGCCCTTCTCTACCGCGACGCAGACCGCACCGTGATCGCCGAGGGCACGACCCCCGGCACCCTCATCCTCCCCGGCCGCGGCGAGCACGGCTTCGGCTGGGACCCCGTCTTTCTTCCTGATGGCGAGTCCCGTACTTTCGCGGAGCTCACCGGAAAAGAGAAGGACGCCGTCAGCCACCGCGGCAAGGCGTGGCGGGATTTGCTTCCGAAGCTCTACCCCACCTCGTAGCCGGCCATGGCCCAGAGCAGGATCGCCTTCTGGACGTGCAGGCGGTTCTCCGCCTCGTCGTAGATGCGGCTCTGGGGACCGTCCGCGACCTCGGCGGCGACCTCTTCGCCGCGGTGGGCGGGGAGGCAGTGGAGGAAGACCGCCTCGGGCCGGGCTGCGGACATCAGCGCGCTGTCCACCATGAAGCCCTGGAAGGCCTCAAGCCGCGCTTCAGCCTCGGCCTCCTGCCCCATCGAGGCCCAGACATCCGTGTAGACCGCCGAGGCACCCTCGACCGCCTCGCGCGGATCGTTCGTGATCATCATGGTGGTCCCCGCCGCCTGGTGGTCCTGCCGGGCCAGCTCCAAGTAGTGAGGCTTGACCTCGTAGCCCCTGGGCGAGGCGATGGCCACGTCCATCCCCACCTTGGCCGCTCCGAACATCAGCGAGTGGGCCATGTTGTTGCCGTCGCCCACGTAGGCGAGCTTGCGACCTCGCAGGGCCTCCTCCTCGCCGGTACTGCCGAAGACCTCCAGCAGGGTGAAGTAGTCGGTCAGCCCCTGGCAGGGGTGGAGGTCGTCGGTCAGGCCGTTGACCACCGGCACGGTGCCGTACTTCGCCAGGTCGAGCACGGTCTGGTGGGCGAAGGTGCGGGCCATGATGCCATCAACGTAGCGGGAGAGCACCTGGGCCGTGTCCGAGATCGGCTCGCCGCGGCCGAGTTGGATATCGCGGCTCGACAGGAAGAGGGCGTGGCCGCCCATCTGCACCATGCCGACCTCGAAGCTCACGCGGGTGCGGGTCGAGGATTTCTCGAAGATCATGCCGAGGCTCTTGCGCCTCAGGGCGTCGGCGTACTTGTCAGGAGTGGCCTTGACGTCGGCGGCGAGCCGGAAGAGGCCGGCCACCTCCGCCGCGGAGAGGTCGTGGATCGAGATCAGATGACGGGTCATAGTCTCCTCGGATGGAAGCAGGTTCAAAGCGGGTCGCGCTCCAGGGGCATGGTCATGCAGCGCGGGCCTCCCCGGGCCCGTGACAGCTCGCTGCAGTCGAGCGCGATCACGGCCGGGCCGCCGCCGATGAGGTCGTGCTTGCCGGCCGCCACCTCGGCCTCGTCGAGCACGCGCCAGCCGCGCTTCGCCAGCTCCTCCACGGTCTTGCGGTTGCGCTTGTAGAGCACGATCAGCCCGGGCGCGATGGCGAAGGCGTTGGCGCCGTCGGTCCACTGCTCGCGCTGCTGGTCGATGGCCTCCACACCCCCGCCGCACGGCACCACGTCCAGCTCGATCCCGACGTCCTTGAGCACCTGGAGCAGCGACCCCGCCACGGTGAAGGTGAGCTGCCGCGCCGTGAGATCGACGTGGTAGACGTGCGCCGACTCCGGACCGCGGGGCAGGATCACCGGCAGGTAGGCGAGGCAGAGACCGCGGTCGATGAAGGTGAAGACCGTATCCAGGTGCATGTACGAGCGCTTGCGAGGCACCTCGACCATGATCAGGTGGCGGAAGGAGGTCTCCTCCATCCGCAGGTATTCGGCGAGCACTTCGATCCCCCGCCGGTTCGTGCGCTCGGTGAGGCCGACCAGGACGACCTCGGGGCTCGGCACCAGCACGTCCCCGCCTTCGAGCGACGGATACGGGAAGTGTGGGTTGTGCTGCGGCGCGCCCGAGGGGGGCACGTCGATCTCGAACAGGCCGGCCAGGCCCGCGGCCTGCGGATGGTTCTCGAAGACGGTCCGCGACAGCAGCGGCTCGCGCTCGCGGGCGCCCGTAGCCATGGAGGAGATCACCACCCGGTTGCCGATGACGACCTGGGGATCGCGCTGGAAGAAGTAGTTGGGCACCGGGTAGAGGTCGAAGAAGTGCTGGCGATCCATGTCCAGGACCTCGCTCGGGGTGCGAATGCCCTGGACCAGGGTGGAGGCCAGCTCGCGGGCCGGCAGCTCGTAGAGGTCGCGCACCACGCTGTAGGGGACGCTGTACTCGGCCTCCAGCTCGTCGAGCAGGCGCTTGCGGGCCTCTTCCTCGCCGACCACGTCCGCGAGCAGGTCCTGGGCGTCGAGGACCTCGACCCCGGCCTGCCGCAGTACCTGCTGAAAACCATCGTGCTCCAGGCGCGCGTCGTCCCCGTCCAGGATGTCGTCGAACAGGAGGGTCTCCATCATGGAGGGGACCATCCAATCGATCTCGTGTCCCGGCCGATGGACCAGGACGCGCTTCAGGCGTCCGATTTCGGAGTCGACTCTCAGGGGCATGACGACGGTCTCCGGCCAGAAGAAAGGTGCCTCCCAACAGGCGCGCGGCCGGGCGGCGGCGGATTGTACCAGAAGAGATAGAATCCGCCCGATCATGACGGACACGCCCCAGAACCCCCTCTACGAGCGCTACGCCTCGCCAGAGATGGCGAGGATCTTCTCGGCCTCCCACCGCTTCGGCCGCTGGCGCGAGCTGTGGGTCGCTCTCGCCGAGCACCAGAGGGAGCTGGGCCTGCCCATCACCGCCGAGCAGGTCGATGCCCTCAGGAAGGTCTCGGGGGACGTGGACCTGGAGCGGGTCGCGGAGCTGGAGCGCCGCACCCGCCACGACGTGGTCGCCCACCTGCGCCACTACGCGGAGCAGGCCGACCGGGTCCACCCCGGGGCCGGCGGCATCCTCCATCTCGGCGCGACGAGCGCCTTCATCACGGACAACACGGACGTCCTCCTGTTCCGGGAGGCCCTGCAGCTCCTGGAGGGCCGGCTGACCGCGGCCGGCCGCGAGCTGGCCGGCTTCGCTCGCCGCACGCGGGCGATCCCCTGCCTGGCCTATACCCACTTCCAGCCGGCCCAGCTCACCACCGTGGGCAAGCGCGCCTGCCTCTGGCTCCAGGACTTCCTGATGGACCTGGCCGAGGTGCGCCACCGGCTGGCCACCCTGCGTGCCCGCGGGGTCAAGGGGACGACCGGCACGCAGGCGAGCTTCCTGACCCTGTTCCAGGGGGACCACCAGAAGGTGCGCGAGCTCGACCGGCGCCTGGCCCGGAGCTTCGGCTTCGCGGAGAGCTTCCCGGTCACCGGCCAGACCTACTCGCGCAAGCAGGACAGCCAGATCCTCCAGACCCTGGCCGGCATCGCCGAGACCTGCCACAAGTACGGCACGGACCTGCGGCTGCTGCAGGGCGTGGGCGAGCTGTCCGAGCCCTTCGACGCCGAGCAGGTGGGCTCGTCGGCCATGGCCTACAAGCGCAACCCGGTGCGCGCCGAGCGCATGTGCGGGCTGGCCCGGCGGCTCATCACTGACTCGCTCAACGGTCCCCTGAACGCCTCCGTCCAATGGCTGGAGCGGAGTCTGGACGACTCGGCGAACCGCCGGCTGGTCCTGCCCGATTCCTTCCTCTGCGCCGACGCGGTCCTGGGCCTGGCCGCGCATATCGCGGCCGGCCTGACCGTGCGCGAGGAAATGGTGGCAGCCCGGGTGGCGCGGGAGCTCCCCTTCATGGCCACGGAGACCCTGCTCATGGAAGCGTCGCTGCGCGGCGGCGACCGGCAGGAGCTCCATGAGCGGATCCGCGGCTACAGCCTGGAGGCGCAGGAGACTGTGGCCCGTGGTGGCAACAACCCCTTGGTCAAGCGGATCACCGGCGACCCCGACTTCCGCTTGACCCAGGAGGAGGTGGAGCCCTGGCTCGATCCGGTCGGCTTCACCGGACGGTCGGCCGCCCAGGTGGACGAATTCCTCGAAGAAGTCGCCGAGCCCGCGCTCGCCGGCACGGAAGCCGCGGAGGTGTCCGCCCCCCGGATCTAGACAGATTTATCGATGTGCTAAGATGTGCTCCAGCGCAAGCTGTTTCAGCGCTTCGGACCTAGAGCTCTCACGAAGATGGCTCGTAAAACCACCTTACGGAGAACAGCAAGCCCATGCGCACACGAGACAATTCGGGTCGCACCTCGGCCTCGCGCTTTCTGATCGCCACGCTCCCCCTTCTCCTCACCGTGGCCTGCTCGGCCAACCGGCGTTCCGGGGACGCGGCCTCCTCCCTCACCAGACCGATGCAGAGCGGCATGGCCTCCTGGTACGGCCCCGGCTTCCATGGCCGCCGCACCGCCAGCGGGGAGCGGTACAACATGTATGACCTGACCGCGGCGCACCCCACCCTTCCGTTCGGGACGCGTCTCCTGGTGCGCAACGCGCGCACCGGCCAGACCGTGGTGGTGCGGGTCAACGACCGCGGCCCCTTCAAGAAGCAGCGGATCCTCGACCTCTCCTACACCGCCGCCCGCGAGGTTGGCGTCTTCGGTCCAGGCACGGCCTACGTCGAGATCTACCCGGCGGGCCGGGTCCAGCCGCCACAGCCCGAGCTGGTCCCCAGCGTGGTGCTGGCATCGGCGGGATCGGCGATGCCGTCGCGCTACACCGTACAGGTGGGCGCCTTCAGCGACGCCGGCCGGGCGGTCGATCTTCACCGCGAGGTCTCGCGCATCTATCCCGAGGTCTTCGTCCACTCGGACGGCACCTGGAACCGGGTGCAGGTCGGTCTCTTCACCGACCGCGATCAGGCGGAGGCGCTCCGGCGCGAGCTCGCCGTGCTCGGCATGACGTCCGTAGTCCTGGCGACGCGCTGAGAGCCTCGCCCGGGGGAATCCCCGGCCCCGCAATCCGGTTATAAGCTCTTGAGCCTGCTGAGAAAGGAGACCGGATGATGGCGAGACGAGCCCGCATTGTGAATACTCCCCCGCCGCCAGCCCGCCGTCCCTGGGCCCTGGGAAGCGCCGCCCTGGCCCTGCTCGTCTACAGCGGGGTGGTCATCTCCGATGCCGGAAGACCGGCGCCGCCGGCAGCGCCGACCCCGCCGAATACCGCGGCGGTCGTCTCCGAGACCGCGCCCGCGTACTGGTCCACCGGTCCCGCCCACCGCGGCCGGGCCTCCTGGTACGGCCGCGAATTCCAGGGCTCCCCCACCGCCAGCGGCGAGCCATTCAACATGCACGCCCTCACGGCCGCCCACCGCTCCCTGCCCCTTGGCAGCTATGCCCAGGTGAGGAACCTGGACAACGGCCGCAGCGTGGTGGTCCGGATCAACGACCGCGGCCCCCACGCCCGCCGCCGCACGATCGACCTCTCCTACGCCGCCGCCCAGGAGATTGCAATGGTCGCGTCAGGCACGGCTCAGGTCGAAGTGGCGCCGCTGGCCCGCTGATCCTTACAGGCTCTCCAGAAACTCCTTGATCCCCTCATCCAGCCGCCGCCGATCGCGGTGGCGGTCGATGGCGATCCGGACCAGGCGGTCCACGAGCTGAGGGAGGGGGACTCCCGAGAGAGCCCAGAGGCGGGGGTACATGGAGATGCTGGTGAAGCCTGGGAGGGTGTTGATCTCGTTGACGTAGACGCTCTCCTCCCCCTCGACCAGGAAGTCGACCCGCGCCAGTCCCACGCCGCCGATGGCCTCGAAGGCGCGGACGGCGCTCTCGCGCAGGCGGTCGGCCACGTCCGGCCGCAGCTCGGCCGGGGCGATGAGCTGGGCGGTGTCCTGCAGGTACTTGTCCGAGTAGTCGTAGAACTCGTTGCCGGGGACGATCTCCCCTACGGCCGAGGCCTCGATCTTCTGATAGCCCAGGACGGCGCACTCCAACTCCCGGCCCCGGACTCCGCGCTCTACGATGGCGGTGTCGTCGAACTGCAGCGCGAAGCGGACGCCGGTCTCCAGACAGTCCGGGCTCATCACCTTCTTCACGCCGACGCTCGACCCTCCCACGCTCGGCTTGACGAAGACCGGGAACGGCAGTTGGGCTGCCTTGCGCAGGAACGCCGCGGGGTCGGCCTCGAAGTCGCTCCGCCGGACCGCCTCGTACTCGACCACCGGCACGCCGGCCGCCTCCATCTGCCGCTTGAACAGCAGCTTGTCCATGGCCAGGGCGCTCGCGGTCACGCCAGCCCCGACGTAGGGCACGTCGATCATCTCGCAGAGCCCCTGGAGAGTGCCGTCCTCGCCCCAGGTGCCGTGGACGATGGGGAACAGCACGTCCACGCCCGAGGCGAGCAGGTGCCGCAGGGTCGGCGCGATCGGCAGCTCGATGGGAGCGATGACCGCGATGCCGCCGGAGAGCACGGCCTCCGAGGCTACGGCGTCGATCCAGCAGCCGTCCTGGGCAATGCCGAGGGGTGTGACTTGGTGGCCGGCGGCGCGGAGCCCTTCCACCACCGTCCGGGCCGAGCGGATGGAGACCTGGTGCTCAACGCTCCGGCCTCCGAAGATGACGCCCACGTGGGCCATGCGGTTTCTCCTCTAGCTGTGGCTTTTCGTAGGGGCGGGGGCAAGCCCCGCCCCTACATTCCGATCCGGATGTGCCCGTGCAATCCGTGGACCGCTCACCCCCCCAGATCCACCCGCCGCACGCTGCGCACCTCGGGCAGGGAGCCGAGCTCGGACAGGAGGGCGTCGTCCGCGCTCTGGTCCAGGCGCAGGACCGCCAGCGCCTCGCGCTCGCCCTGGCCGTCCGCGGGACGGCGGGCCAGATGGATGTCGGCGATGTTGACCTGCGCCGAGGCGAGCAGCGTGCCGATCCTCCCCACCACGCCGGGCACGTCCCGGTTCTCCAGGAACAGGAGCTTGCCCTCCGGCCGGAACTCCAGGGGATAACCGCCCAGGCGGACCACGCGCGGGTCGCGCTCGCGCACCAGGGTGCCGTCGATTTCCACGGTCCGGCCGCCGCCGGAGAGCGTCACGCTCACCAGGTGCGGGTAGTCCCCGGGCGCGCTGTGGGTCGAGCCCACGACCTCGATCCCGCGGCTGCCGGCGATGCGCTCGGCGTTGACGTAGTTGACCCCCTCGCCGAGGAAGGGCATCAGGACTCCCTTGAGGACCGCCACGGACACCGGCGCGCGGAACGCCTCCTCGATCCCCCAGTTGTCCACCCGGAGGAGCTGTGGCGCGGCTCCCAGGAGCTGGCCCGCCATCCGGCCGAGCCTCTCCCCCAGGGCCAGGTAGGGCTCGGCGCGCCCGCCCGCCGGACGGAACGGCAGGTTCACCGCGGCCACGGCCATGGACCCCGCGAGAGCGGCCAGCACCATCTCGGCCGTCTCGCGGGAGATCCGCTCCTGGGCCTCGTGGGTCTGGGCGCCGAGGTGCGGCGTAGCGACTACCTTCGGATGCCGCACGAGCCGCAGGTCGGTGGGCGGCTCCTCGGCAAACACGTCGAGGGCCGCGCCTCCCAGGGTGCCGGACTCCAGGGCCTCCAGCAGCGCCTCCTCGTCCACGATCCCGCCGCGGGCGCAGTTGACCAGCAGCGCTCCCGGCTTCATCAGGGCCAGGCGCTCGCGGCTGATCAGGTTGCGCGTCTCGGGCGTGAACGGCGTATGCAGGGTGATCACATCCGCCCGCTGGAGGAGCTCGTCGAGCGGCAACAGCTCCGCTCCCAGGCGCTGCGCGGCGGCGCGGTCGAGAAAGGGATCGAATGCCACGACCTGCATCTCGAATCCGCGGGCGCGGTCGGCCACCCGCTGGCCGATGCGGCCGAAGCCGACAACGCCCAGCGTCTTCCCCTGCAGCTCGACACCGGTGATCTTGCGGTTCCACTCCCCTGCCTTCGTGGACGCGTCAGCCATCGGCACCCGGCGAGCCAGGGAGAGGAGCAGCGCGAAGGTGTGCTCCGTGGCCGACATCAGGTTGGCCGTGGGCGCGTTCACCACCAGGATGCCCAGCTCGGTGGCCGCGTTGACGTCCACGTTGTCCACGCCGATGCCGGCGCGGCCCACCACCTTGAGCTTCTTGCCGGCGCGGAGGAGGTCGGCCGTCACCTTGGTCGCGCTGCGCACGACCAAGGCGTCGAAGTCCGCCAGGATCTCGGGCAGGCGCTCGCGCTCCTCCTTCTTGAGCTGGTGGATCTCGGCGCCGGCCTGCTGGAGCAGCTCCAGGCCGGAGGGATCGAGCTGGTCGGCGATCAGGATGCGATGTTTCTCGCCGGTGTCGCTCATGCCCCCTCCAGGATGCGGTCGATCTCGGCGAGCAGCGCCTCCAGGTCCGAGTCCCGCACCTCGCCCATGTGGCCGATGCGGAACGTGGACGGCTTCCAGTCACCGTAGCCGCCGCCGATGGTCCAGCCGCGCTCGGCGAGCTTCTTGACGATCGTCTGGGGATCAACTCCCTGGGGCGGCCGCAGGCAGCTCACGGTGACGGAGCGGGCGTCCGGAGCCGAGGCGTAGGTGATGCCGCGCGACTCGGCCCAGGCCGCGGTGCGCTTCAGGAGCGCCTCGTGCCGGGCCCAGCGCGCCTCCATGCCCTCGGCGAGCATGCTGTCGAGCTGCACGTCGAGCGCGTAGTAGAGCGGGATCGCCGGCGTGGTGATGTCGCCCCCTTCGCGGTGCTTGTCGCGGTAGCGCAGCAGGTCGGTGTAGAAGCCGCGGTGCGGGATCTTCGCGGCGCGCTGGCCTGCGCGCTCGGACATGGCGAACACGACCAGACCGGGCGGCAGGGCCAGGGCCTTCTGGGTGCCGCCGAGCACCACGTCGAGCCCCCACTCGTCGGTCTCGATCCGGGCGCCGCCGAGGGAGGAGACCGTGTCCACCAGGATCAGGGCGTCGCTCTCCTCGCGGATGGCGCGGGCGATCTCGGCGAGCGGGCTCATGACACCGGTGGAAGTTTCGTTGTGGACCACGGTGACCGCGTCGTACTTCTTGCGGCGCAGGGCGGTCCGCACCACGCCGGGATCCACGGCCTCGCCCCAGGGGAAGGAGATCTTGTCCGCGGACCGGCCGACGGACCTGGTGATGGAGTGCCAGCGGTCGGAGAAGGCGCCGTTGACGAGGTTGAGCACCTCGGAGGCGGCGCAGGAGATCACGGCGCTCTCCATGATGAGGGTGGAGCTGCCGGTGGCGATCATGCCGTCGCCCGCGGTGCGGAGCACCTTGGGGAGCCGCTCGCCGAGCGAGAGGCGGAAGTTCTTGAACAGAGCCGAGCGGTGGCCGACCATGGGCTTCGTCATCGCCTGACGGGCGGCCTCGGTCACATAACTCGGTCCGGGGAGGAAGAACTGGATCTTTTCGGTCACGGGGAGCCTCGGATTCACAAGAAAGGAACGATGGGAGGAGCTTCAGGTCAGGCAACGGAACGGCGTTGCTCGTTCTGGATCATGACAGTCGGAGCCGGGTTGGCCGGCGGCACGGGGAGCTGCCGCTCCCGGAGCAGGTCCACGTGCTCCTTCATGCCCCACCTGGCCTTGTAGAGGCAGTCTTCGACCGAGTGCCCGATGCCCGAGAATCCCGTCACCTCCGGGGAGAAGAAGCCGAAGTAGTCCGGCTCGTCCGTGGCTTCGATCACCAGAGAGTACGGCAGGTCGAGCATGTCGAGATCTCCTAAGACTTGAGCTCCGCGGCCGGCCAGGGAGAAGCCGTTGCTCTCGAGCAACCGGACCAACTCGCTGAACCTCACCGCTCGCCGCGCCCCATCACCATTGCCGCATTGTGGCAAAACCACCGCGGGGTGGCAAGCGAGGGATCCGAGTTACTCACCGGGAGCCCTGAGATGATGCCGCCGGGGACCGAAAATGAGCCTCTCACCCTCGGGGACTTGCCTCTCGCCCTCGAAACTTTGTGGCTCGCCCCCGGGGACTTGTGGCTCGCCCCCGGGGGCGAGAGGCAAGTCCCCGAGGACGAGACGCTCCGATTCGCGGGCGGGACGCGCCAGGTGGGAACGCCGACGTCCGCGCCGGCATCTTTCCTCTGCAAAGGCCGGCAGGGGTGACGGCGCTCCCGGGGAGAAAGCCTCTCCGACGGCGTTCACGAGCTCGCAAGGCTCAAGCTCCGGAGGCGCGCAGAATCAGGTCAGAGGGAGCGGGCTCCGGAGCTTCCCCAGGAGCTGCTCCATCGTCAGCGGCTGCGCCGCCTGCTCCGGGATCTCCATCACCCATCCCTCTCCCTCGGGCCGGAGACGCGGCGCGGCCTCCTCTCCCCGCACCAGCACGAGCGCGCAGCCGAGGAAGTGCTCGCGGAGGACGTCCTTGAGGACCGGCGCGCCTCGCAGCGGCTTGACCGCCACGGTCCGGCCGCCGCCGACCGACACGGCTCGCAGGACTCCAAGCCCGGCTGCGGATTCGAGCACCTCGGGAAGCGGCGAGACCTCGGCCAGCTCCAGCCAGCCGATGCGCAGGCCCTCGGCGCGGGCGGCCTCGACGAGAGAGGAGAAAGACTCAGGAGGATCTTCGACGCGGAGCAGATGGGGTGCCTTCAACGGGTCTCCTCGGGATAGAGAAGGATCTCCCGCCGCTCCTCGCGGAAGGCCTGCTCGTCCGCGGCCCAGCTCGCGATCCAGTCCTGGAGGCCGTCTCCGCTCTCCATGGCCTCGCGGCACTCGGGGCCGCCGGTCAACAGGTCGATCGCCAGCCGGTCGGACACGAACTCGTAGGGCTTCTCGCGCCACTCGAAACGCTCAGGATCGAGCCGATACACCTCGTCCAGCAGCTCGACGCCCGTGCGGTAGGACTGGAAAGTGAGGGGGTCGGTCACCACCAGCTCCACGCCTCCGCAGACCTGCTTCGCGTGCTTCTGGAACTGCGGGCGGAACCAGGTGGGGACGAAGGTGATCCCCGGCAGGCCGCGGGCGTTCATGCCGTCCGCGAGGGCCGCGGGATCGACGTGCGGCGCGCCGGTGAGCTGGAAGGGCCGCGTGGTGCCCCGCCCCTCGGACAGCTCCGTGGCTTCCACTAGGCAGCCGCCGGGATAGACCAGGGCCGTAACCGTCGTGGGCATGTTCGGCGACGGCGCGATCCAGGACAGCCCCGTCTCCTCCCACGTCATGTTGCGCCGCCAGCCCTCCATCTTCCAGATCTCCAGCGGCCCGTCCCAGCCGCGCCGGACGGCCTCCAGCCGCATCAGCTCGCCGAGGGTGAGCCCGTGCCGCACGGGCAGGCGAAAGGCGCCGACGAAGGACTCGTAGCCGGGGCGCAGGAGGTCCCCTTCGACCACCTCGCCGCCGATCGGGTTCGGACGGTCCAGGACCCAGACCTCGCAGCGTGATGCGAGCGCGGCCTCGGCAGCCCAGACCGCGGTGGCCGCATAGGTGTAGTAGCGCGAGCCCACGTCTTGAAGGTCGATCACCAGCAGGTCGAGGCCGTTGAAGGCGCAGGGGCACGGCTTCAGCGTCTCTTCCGAGTCGCCGTAGAGCGACACGATGGGCGCGCCCGTCCAGGGATCGGTCTGGCTCTCGGCCGCGACCATGTCCTGCTCGATGCCGTAGAAGCCGTGCTCGGGACCGAACAGGGCCCGCGGCGGACCTGCCGGGCTCGCGGCCAGAGCGCGGTGGATGGGGCGGGCGTCTCCCGTAATCGAGGCGCCGTGCGCCAGGAGGCCGTAGCGGCGCCCGGCAAGGCGGGACGGGTCGGCGAGCAGACGGTCGAGCCCGGTGCGGATCATTTGCGCCGGTACGTCCCGCTCTGGCCGCCGCTCTTGGCCTCCAGGCGGAGGTCGGTGATGACCACGCCGCGCTCCAGCCCCTTGACCATGTCATAGAGGGCAAGGGCCGCGGTCGAGCAGGCGATCATCGCTTCCATCTCGGCGCCGGTGCGCGCGATGCAGACCACGCGGCTGCGGATCTCGATCCCCTCGGGGATCGGACGCAGGTCCACCTCCACCTGGTCGAGAGGGAGCTGGTGCGCGAGCGGGATCAGCTCGGACGTGCGCTTGGCCCCCTGGATGCCCGCGAGCCGGGCGACGGCGAAGGCGTCCCCTTTCGGCAGGTTGGCCAGGCGGATCAGGGTCTGGGCGGAGATGAGGACCCGGCACGAGGCCTCCGCCATGCGGCGCGTCACCGGCTTCTCGGACACGTCCACCATGTGGGCGTTGCCCTGCGGGTCGAGGTGGCTGAAGGAACCTTGCGAGCTCATGGAGTGCCGTATGCTAGCACCCTGCATGAAGTTGGCGATCGTAGTCCCTACCCTTAACGAAGAGGGGACTCTGCGGCACAACCTGCCCCTGGCGATGGAGCACGCGGACGAGGTCGTGGTCTCGGATGGCGGCAGCACGGACCGCACCGTGGAGGTGGCCCGCGCTCTCGGCGCCCATGTCGTCTCCGGTCCGGCCTGCCGCGGCGGCCAGCTCAACCGGGGAGCCACCGCCGCAATGGCCACGGACGCCGACATCCTCCTCTTCCTCCACGCCGACACAGTGCTTCCGAAGGGAGCCGGTAAAGCGATCAGGGAGGCCGTGGCAGCGGGCTCGCCGGGCGGCGCCTTCCTCATCCGCTTCGACCTCGACGGCTTCGTGTACCGATTGGGCGGCCGGGTGGTGAACCTGCGCACGAAGCTGGCCTTCACGCCGCTGGGCGACCAGGCCCAGTTCGTGACGCGGGACGGGTTCCGCGAGCTCGGCGGCTTCCGCGAATGGCCGATCCTGGAGGACCTCGACTTCGCGAAGCGGATGCGGCGGCGCTGGGGCCGGCGACGGCTCGCCGTGCTCGAAGACCCGGTGGTCACGTCGTCCCGCCGCTTCGACAAGCAGGGCCCGGCGCGCACCGTGGCGCTGAACTGGCTGATCTGGCTGCTTTTCGCGCTGGGTGTCTCGCCTCACCGCCTGGCGAGGCTCTACCGGCATGTCCGCTAGACGCCCTGAAACGCCAAAGCCCTGTGGCGCTGGCTGGCCACAGGGCTCGATATCCGCATGGGACGCAGA
Organism: Thermoanaerobaculia bacterium; assembly: GCA_035556715.1. Classification (GTDB taxonomy): domain Bacteria; phylum Acidobacteriota; class Thermoanaerobaculia; order Multivoradales; family UBA5704; genus DATMER01. The sequence continues at coordinate 12,343 of DATMER010000017.1, read as the reverse complement.
GAGACGCGCAGCGAAACGATGACGGAGGAGGGGTTACTTCGAGCCGCGCCGCTTCTTGTTGACCGCCTCCTTCAGCTCCTTGCCGACCTTGAAGCGGACCGTCTTGCTGGCCTTAATGTTGATGGACTCGCCGGTGGCGGGGTTGCGGCCCTTGCGGGCGGCGCGCTCGGACAAAGCGAAGCTGCCGAACCCGGGGACCTTGGCGCCCTCGCCCGTCCGGACGGCTTCCACGATCACGTCGAACACCGCCTCGAGCGCTTCGGCGGCCTGCCTTCGCGTGAGCCCTTCTACACGATCCACAATTCCATTGACCAAGTCAGCCTTGCCAGCCATTCTCCTCTCCTCCTTACGTGTCTTTTGGGCGAAAGTGACCGGCCGAAACGATATGGCAAGGAGAGGGGGCTGTCAATACGAGACAACGCGCAAGAGCCGTTTAGACACGGGCTTTCGCGAGCACGTTGACGGTGAAGCCGTCGTGGTCTCCGCCGCTCATCACGCGCCACGCTCCGGGTCCGAGGATGCCGCTCGTGACAGGGCTCTCGAGCACCTCTTCGAGAGGCATCGGCGCGAAGCCGGAGCGCGCCGAGAGAAACCGCGACACCACGTCCTCGTTCTCCTCGCGCTCGAGCGAGCAGGTGATGGCCACGAGCACGCCTCCGGCCGCCACCAGCGGCGCGCCCCCTTCGAGCAGCCGCAGCGCCTGGCGCGTCAGGCGTCCGATCTCGCCCTCGCTGATCCGCCACTTGAGCTCCGGGTGGCGGCGGAGGGTTCCCGTGCCGCTGCAGGGCAGGTCGAGGATCACGCGGTCGAAGGGGCCGCGCAGCGCCGGAGCGCCCGCGTCGGACACGAGCAACGGCAGGTCGCGCCGCAGCCGGCGGAGGTTCGAGCGCAGCACCAGGGCGCGCTGCAGCGACACGTCCGCGGCCGTGATGCGGACCCCGGGCTCGCGGGCGATCAGGGAGAAGCTCTTGCCGCCCGGCGCCGCGGCCGCGTCCAGCACCCTCTCGCCCGGCCGCGGAGGCGGGATCAGCGCCGAGACCTGGCTCGCCTCATCCTGGATGTAGAAGTCGCCGCGGCGGAAGGCCGCCGTGGCCAGCGGGCTGCCGCGGCGCACGATGAGGCCGAGGGGGGAGAGCGTCGCGGGCTCCACCTCCAGCCCTTCATCGATGAGCGACTCGGCGAGCAGCTCGCGCCCGCCACGGTCGCGGAAGGCGAGGACCTGCATCGGCTTGGGGCGGTTGTTGGCTTCCATCAGCGCCAGCGCCTGGTCGCGCCCGAAGCGCTCGATCCAGCGCGCCACGAGAAAGTCGGGATGGCTGTGCTCGATCGCCAGCCGGCGCACGGGATCGGGCTCCTCGACCGGCCAGTCCTCCAGGCGCGGAGCCCGCGCGATGTTCCGCAGCACGCCGTTGACGAAGCTCGCGCCGCCGCGGTGCGTGAGCTGGTGAGCCTGCTCCACGGCCTCGTGGACCGCGGCGTGGTCGGGCACGCGGTCGAGGAAGAGGAGCTGGTAGACGGCGATGCGCAGCGGCGAATGGAGCGCGGTCTCGATCTGGTCGAAGCGCCGGCTGCTCGCCATGGCGATGATGTGGTCGAGGCGGCGGAGCCAGCGCAGGCTCCCCATCACCAGCTCGCGCAGCAGGCCCTGGTCGCGCTCGTCGAAACGCTCCAGGGCCGAGTCGAGGAACGAGTCGACCGGCGCCTGCGACTGGAGCGTGCGCTCCAGCACCCAGCCGGCGGCGGCACGCACGTTGTCCTGCGGCGTCCGCCGCGGCGTCATGCGCCGGCTGCGGCCGCTGCCCAACTGGGGAACTGGCTCTCGACGTCGGGTCATGTTCGTCGGGTCATGTGAATGCTTCGCCGCTCCGGAGGCGCTCGCCGTTGGCGAAGTCGGACGCGCGCAGCGGCTTGCGGCCCGGCCGCTGGAGCTCGGCGATTCCGAGCACCGTCCCCCCGCCGCAGGCCACGGCCAGCATAACCCCTGAAAGACCGAGGAAGGTCCCAGGCGCGGCTCCCCCGGGCTCCTGCAAGACCTCCACCCGCGCCAGCTTGACCGGCTCGCCGCGCAGCTCCGCGGTCAGGCCGGGCCAGGGCGTGTAGGCGCGCAGGCGGTTCGAGATCTCGCCGGAGGTCCGGGTCCAGTCGACCCGTCCGCTCTCGCGGGTGAGGCGCGGCGCATAGGTCGCAACCGCGGGGTCCTGCGGCTGCGCGGACAGGTCCCCCCGCTCCAGCCCCTCCAGGGTCCTCACCATGAGGTGTCCGCCCATCTCCGCGAGGCGCCGCGACAGCTCCCCCGCGGTTTCGCCAGGACCGATCTCCGTCTCCTCGCGGAGCAGCATCGGCCCGGTGTCGAGCCCCTCTTCCATGAGCATGATGGTGACGCCGGTGCGGGCATCGCCGGCCGCGAGCGCGGCCTGGATGGGCGCGGCTCCGCGCCAGCGCGGCAGGAGCGAGGCGTGGAGGTTGATGCAGCCGTGCTTCGGCAGCCGGAGGAGGGCGGACGGGAAGATCTGCCCGAAGGCCACGACCACGGCCGCGTCCGGGCCGAGCTCCGCGGCCTGCGCGAGGAAGGCCGGGTCGCGGACCTTCTCCGGCTGCAGGACCTCGATCCCGTGCTCCCGCGCCCAGGCTGCCACAGGGGGGGCCTGGAGCTTGTGGCCGCGGCCAACGGGCCGCGCGGGCTGCGTCACCACCGTCACCGGCCGCCGTCCCGCTTCGACCAGCGCCGCCAGAGTGGGGACAGCGAACTCCGGCGTGCCGAAGAAGAGGATCCGCTCGATCGCCGGCATGGCCGCGAAGGATAGCACCCCTCAAAGCGAACGCCCCGCCGGGTGGCGGGGCGTCTGGGGGGAAACCGGGGCGGGGTCCGGCTTACCGGTTGCCTATGGATTGAATACCGAGAACGGGCGCTTGCCGATGAAGGTCTCGTTGCCGACGTCGTCGCGCACCAGCACCTCCAGGTCGTGCCGGCCCTCGGAGAGCTTCCTGGTGTCGAGGTTGACGGTCCAGCCCGGCGCCGGGCTGTCCGGGTAGCCCGGGAAGAGCGCGGAGACGCCGGGGCGCGACAGGCCGTAGGTGGCCTCGCCCACGATGTCGCCGTCCACGATCAGGAAGACCTGGTGGACGCCCTCCCAGTCGAGGGCCCAGCCCTGGACCTGCACGGTGCCCGAGTAGACCAGGCCGTTCTTCGGCAGGTAGATGTCGCCGAAGGCCGCCTCGTTGGCAATGTCCTCGTCGCACATGAAGGTGACCACGAGCTCGGCGATGTTGTTCGTCTGGTCGGCATGGTCGCCGGCGCGGATCGTGAGCAGGTGGGAGCCCGGGGCATAGCCGAAGAAGCTCATCAGCACGCCCACGTCGAGCACGAACCGGAAGCCGCTGTGCGGGGCGTCCTTGACGTGCGGGAAGAGCGGCTCGAGATCGACCCGGCGCAGGCCGTAGCAGTCGGCCAGGCCGCCCTCCACCGCCGAGAAGCGGCAGTCGGACTTGCTGTTGGAGAACAGGGCGCGGTCGATCAGCAGCTCCACGTAACCCACGCCGGTGTCATCCTCGTTCAGGCCCAGGTCCATGGCATAGCCGGTGATGACGCTGAACCGGCGGGCCGGGTCGGTCAGGGAGCAGTTGCCTCGCAGCTCGGCCTGGTGCGCCGGGAACTCGATCCGGCCGAAGGGCTTCAGGTTGTGGGTGTGGTTGAGGAACTCGATCACCCGGGTGTTGAGGGAGCGGACCTCGCCCGTCTTGCTGCGCACCCGGGCTTCGACCGTGTGCAGCCCGTTCAGATAACGGGTGGTGTCGATCTGGAAGGCGAAGCCGGGGGCCGCCGAGTCGGGGAAGTTGGGGTGCTTCTGGGTCACCCCCGGCCGGCCGCGGCCATAGTTGGCCCGCCCCGCGGGCTTGCCGTCGACGTAGAGGTCGACCGCCTCGACGCCGTCGTCGTCCAGCGCCCAGCCGTGGATCGGCAGGAGACCGGCTCCGGAGTTGCCCCCGCCTACAATGCCTCCGAACTGGCCGAACGGTGCAGCCGCCCACACGGGGGCCACCGCGGCCAGCGCCAACACCACGATTCCCAGGATGACGTTGCGCTTCATCGTCGTCTTCTCCTCGCGACCCGGCACCCACGCCGGAATCCAACGAAAGCCGCTGATTTCTCAAGTATTACGTGAACTTTCACGGATTGTAAAGGGAGACATAGACGAAAGTCAATGGGAAACCTCACCCCCTGTCCCCCTCTCCCATCTCCCACTCCAACCCCCGCCGGGAGAGGGGGACAGGGGGTGAGGTCCTATGGCCGCCCTCCTGCGAATCCTTCCAGGCTGGCCTCCACCAGCCGCGGCAGGCTGGCGAGGTCGTAGCCACCTTCGAGCACCGCCAGGAGACGGCCGCCGCAGACCTCGTCGGCGAGGGCGCGCAGCCAGTCTCCCCAGCTCCGGAAGCCGTCCTCCGTCACTCTCATGCCGCCGAGGGGGTCGTTGCGCCAGGCGTCGAACCCGGCTGAGACCAGGAGGATGTCCGGGGCGAAGGCGCGCAGGGCCGGGATCACCCGCCCCTGGATCGCCTCGGCGTAGCCCTCGTCATCCGTCCCCGCCGGCAGGGGCACGTTCAGCGTGGCTCCTTCCCCGTCCCCGATCCCGATCTCGGAGGCCGCGCCCGTGCCGGGATAGAAGGGGTACTGGTGGGTGCTGGCGTAGAAGACGTCGGCCCGGCGCTCGAACAGGTGCTGGGTGCCGTTGCCGTGATGGACGTCGAAGTCGAAGATCGCGACCCGTTCCGCGCCCTTGCTCCGCAGGTACCCGGCGGCCACGGCCACGTTGTTGAAGAAGCAGAAGCCCATGGCCACGGACCGCTCGGCGTGGTGGCCCGGCGGTCGGACCGCGGCGAAGGCCTGGTTTCCATCTACGGCCCAGTCCGCCGCGGCCAGGGTCGTCTCCACCGCGGCCCAGGCGGCCTCCCAGGTGCCGTCCGACAGCGGGTTGTCGGCGGAGTCGAGCAGGGAATCCCCGCGCTGGACGGCCCGCTCGAAGCGCTCGACATAGAGCTCCTCGTGCAGGGCGAGGACGGCTTGGCGCGCGTCCCCATCCCAGGAGGTCTTTTCAGAGAGAGCCCAGCCCCCGCCGCGGAGGTGGTCCACGATCCCCGAGAGCCGCTCGGGCCTTTCGGGATAGCCGCGCGGCGAGCGGTGCTGGAGGCATCGGGGGTCGGTGAAGACGCGCATGGCAAGCATGATAGTTCACCTCCTGCGCAGCTCCAGCCCGCCATGGGCGAGGCGGCGCCGGATCTGGTGCAGGCGGGTGTCGATCGTCCGCGGCTTGAGCTCGAACAGGCGGGCGATCTCGCGGCTCTGCCATCCTTCCACCACCGCCAGCCAGAGGATGCGGACGTCGCGCCGGGGCACCCCGTCATGGTCGGCCAGAGCCAGGAGGTGCCGGGCGAGCAGGCGGCGGCGCTCGGACCTCAGGAGGACCCGCTCCGGGTCCGCGTCCGGGTCGACCAGCCGCAACGCGCACATGCGGGAGGGGTTGGCCCGCCAGCCGCCCCCTCGCTTGGCCGCCCGGGCCGCCCGGATCTGGTCGAGGATGACGTTCTCGGCCACCCGGCCGAGGTAGGAGAGCAGCCGCGAGTGCGGAAACCTGTGGAGCTGCCGCAGGCGAGCCGGGCCGCCTTCCAGCAGCCGGCAATACACCTCCTGGACGCTCTCCACGACCTGGTCACGGAGGGGCCGCAGCCCCACTCTCATCATGATGTCGCGCACCCGCTTGCGCAGCCAGAGGTCGTGGGCTCCGACAACCGTCTCCCACTCCTCGGTGGTCTCCTCCTGGGCTTGTAGCTCGGGGATCATGTCCGCTCCTCACGCGAAAAGGAGCGAGGCGGCGGACGACAGATGAACGCAGGGCGACCCGGACCGGAATGCCCGGGCAGATACAAGGGGGTACGGCATTTATATCCCGATCCGGGAACGGACCGCAAGGCCCGGGTCCGTTCCGCTACAATCTCGCGCCGTGCCCAGACCCGTCCTCGCCGTCCTTTTCGTCCTTTGCCTGGCCTGCAGGCCCGAGGCCGCGCCGGAGAAGCAGCGCGTCCGGCTGGACGGCGCCGCCCGCGGGTGGAACGTGATCCTCCTCACGGTGGACACGCTGCGCGCCGATCGCCTGGGCGCCTATGGCTACCAGCGGTGGCCGGATCATCCCAACAGCCCAAGGCTGGACGCCCAGCTCGGCTCCGGGGTGCTGTTCGAGCGCGCCCAGGCGCAGCGGTCCGAGACGTGGCCCTCCCTGGCCTCTCTCCTGACCGGCCTCTATCCCAGCGGGCACGGCGTGGTGGAGAACGGCTACGGCTTCCCCGACGACCTGCCCACGCTGCCCAGGCTCCTCCACCAGGCCGGCTACCGCACGGGCGCCTTCCTCAGCAACATGTGCAAGGCGAACCACCAGGGGTGGGATACCTTCTCGTGCAGCGGCGGCCGGGACGGCAAGGCCATCCAGGGCGCCCTGGACTGGGCCAGGGGGCTCGACGGCCAGAAGCCCTTCTTCCTCTGGGTCCACCTGTTCGGCGCCCACGGCCCTTACTACAACGGCGGCGACCTCGCAATCCGCGAGCTCGACCCGGGCTACCAGGGTCCCCTGGGCACGAAGAAGTGGCAGCTCAACCGGGTGATGACCGAGAAGGTCTCTCTTGCCGAAGGGGACGTCCGCCACCTGGACGCGATCTACGACGCGGCGGTCATGGGGAGCGACCGCCTCTCCGGCTCCCTCCTGGACGGGCTGCGGGCCGCCGGACGCATGGAGAAGACCGTGATCGTCGTCTCCGCCGACCATGGCGAGGAGCTGTACGACCACAACGGCTATCTCTACCATGCCTGCTCGGTCTACCAGACGGGCCTGCACGTCCCCCTGGGGATCTCCGCGCCGGGGCTGATTCCTCCAGGGGGCAGGGTGCCGCAGGTGGTGGAGCTGATCGACGTGCTGCCCACGGTGCTCTCGATGCTCGGCGTGGCGGTCCCGGAGGAGCAGCACGGGCGGTCGCTGGTGCCCTACCTGGAGAGGCCGGGAGCGGGGGGCGCGGGCAAGCCGGCCTTCTCCGAGTACGGCTCCGCGCCGATCCACACCGTGGTGCGGGACGGCTGGAAGCTGGTCCACAACCCCAAGAGGATCGCGCCCGTCTGCATCCCGGACGCGCCTCCCGGCCACTATCCGATCGGCCGCGCCGAACTCTACGACCTGGGCCAGGACCCGGGAGAGACGCGGAACCTCGCCGGAAGCCAGCCCGCCAGGGTGGCCGAGATGGAGCGGCTGATCCGCCAGCGCTACGCAGGCCTGAAGAGCCGCGCCGGAGACCAGGACATCGACGAGGAAATGCGGAAAGAGCTGGAGGCGTTGGGGTACGTGGCAGGCGGGCGCAGAGGGAAGAAGGACTGACGGCCCCCACTTGACAGGCACCCTCCCCCTGCGTACTATCTGCATCCTTCCGCGCGGTCGGGGAGGTTAGCTCAGCTGGTTAGAGCACCTGCCTTACACGCAGGGGGTCGCGGGTTCAAATCCCTCACCTCCCACCAAAGAAGTGAGGGAACGCCCGCAAGGAAGCGCAAGCAGCACAACGCGGGGCTGTAGTTCAGTTGGTTAGAACGCCGGCCTGTCACGCCGGAGGTCGCGGGTTCGAGCCCCGTCGGCCCCGCCAATCGAATAGGGAAAAACGCAGATGCGCGACAAGATCAAACTGGTATCCACGGCCGGCACCGGCTACTTCTACACCACGGACAAGAACAAGAAGCTCTCCACCGAGAAGCTCCGGCTGAAGAAGTACGACCCCAAGGTCCGCAAGCACGTGGAGTTCGTCGAGGAGAAGCTGCGCTAGGCATCTCCCCTCCTCCTCCGCGTTCCTGGGAAGCCCCCGTCCGGGGGCTTTCGTGTTTTCAGGCTTCGTGGAAGAATGCATCCCTGAGAGCGGGAGCGCGAGAGAGACCGTTCCGATCCCACCGCATCCCGATCCCCCAAGGCTGAAAAGGAGGAGACGCACGATGCCCAAGCACGAGTTGCCCCCATTGCCTTATGCCTTCGATGCGCTGGAGCCCCATATCGACGCGCAGACGATGCAGATCCACCACGACAAGCATCACGCAACCTATGTCACCAAGCTGAACGAGGCCCTCGACAAAGAGTCCGGCCTGGGCGACCGGAAGCTCGAGGACCTGCTGCGCGGCATCGACGAGGTGCCCGAGTCGATCCGCACCGCCGTCCGCAACCACGGCGGCGGCCACGCCAACCACACCCTGTTCTGGGAAATCATGGGGCCGAACGGCGGCGGCGATGCCTCCGGGGAGATCGGCGAGGCCATTTCCCGCGACTTCGGCAGCTTCCAAGCCTTCAAGGAGAAGCTGACCAACGCGGCCACCAACCAGTTCGGCTCCGGCTGGGGCTGGCTCGTGGCGAGCGACGGCAAGCTCGACGTGATCGCCCGTCCGAACCAGGACAGCCCGCTCATGGAGGGCAAAACCCCTCTGCTGGGCGTGGACGTGTGGGAGCACGCCTACTATCTGAGGTACCAGAACCGGCGGCCCGACTACCTCACGGCCTGGTGGAACACGATCAACTGGCAGGCTGTGAACGACCGCTACCGCAAGGCCAAGGGTTGACCGGCTGATTCCGCAGGGGCGGCCACGCATATGGCCGCCCTGCCCTCCCTTCTCCTCCTCTTTCGCTGTTTTCCCCTGAAAGACTCCGCCCCGGAAGTGCACTTCCTGGTAGAGGCAACCCGGCCTAAATTTTGGTTATAGAGAAGTTTGCAACTGCCTGCTCACAAGATGCGCACGAAGATGTATCCCCAAACGCGCATAGCAAGTCTTGGTCAAGTATCCTACCTTTAGAATAGGTCCCAACATAACGGGGGCAGAGATTCCTAGATTCCGAGACACCCCTTAGGAGGAGCGACGAAACCATGGCAAACATCGACCGCAGCACCCACATGTTCAGGCGGGAGGAGCGGCACCTGACCAAGGTCTTCAAAGCGCTGTCGGACGGCACCCGCCAGGAGATCCTGCGGCTGCTCGAGGGGCGGCAGCGCACGGTCGGTGAGATTGTCGGCAACTTCAACCTCTCCCAGCCCACGATCTCGCGGCACCTTTCGGTCCTCAAGGAGGCCGACCTGGTCGTCGACCAGCGCCAGGGCCAGAACGTGATCTACCGGCTGAACGAACCGGCCCTGTCGACCTCCATGCAGGAGTTCTTCGGCCAGTTCCGCAGCTGCCAGGAAGTTCTCCGCTAAATCCGGCCGGCTTTCTGTCGCCCGGAGCATCCGCAGAGGGATGAGGGTGCTCCGGGCTTCTGTTTTGCTTTCCGCCGCGGGAACGGTACAATCCGCGCGCGCTTCGCGGGTCGGACATTCCCCTCGCAGCCATCTCGTTTCTCATCTGCACCTTCGGCGGTGTAGCTCAGTTGGTTAGAGCGAGCGACTCATAATCGCTAGGTCATGGGTTCAAGTCCCTTCACCGCCACCATTCTCTTGTATGGAGATTCTCCCCACACTGGAGGCGTTCTTCCGGGATGAGGCCCCCCTCGATCCCGGCGACGGCCTGATCGCCGCCTTCTCGGGCGGACCCGACTCCACGGCCCTGCTCGTCGGCTTGGCGCGCCTCGCCGCCGGCCTCGGCTGCCGTCTCACCGCTGCGCACCTCGATCATGCCATGGACCGGGGCTCCGCGGAACGGGCCGAGGCCGCCGCGCGCATCGCCGCGCACCTGCAAGTCCCCTTCGTGATGGAGCGCCGGGAGGTCCGGCAGGCCTCGGAGAGTCCGGAAGCCGCGGCCCGCCGGGTGCGCTACGAGTTCCTGGAAGAGGTCCGCCGCCGGGAGAATGCCCGCTGGATCGCTACCGGCCATCACCGGGACGACCAGGCCGAAACCGTGCTCCTCCGCCTGCTCTTCGGCAGCGGCCTGGAGGGGCTCGGCGGCATCCGCCCGGTGCACGGCGCCGTGGTCCGCCCCCTGCTTGCACTCCCCCGCCGGGACCTGCTTGCCGCCCTCGGAGACCTGGAGCCGGTTCAGGACCCCACCAACCAGGACCTGAGAATGCCGCGGAACCGCGTGCGGCATCGGCTGCTTCCGTCCCTCGCCCCTCCCGCCCTGCTCGCCCGGGTCGCCGGCCGCGCCCGCGCCGCCTCCGCCCGGATCGAACGGAAAGTTTCCGCGCACCTGGACGTACAGGAGATGGAGGAAGGGATTGCGGTCGAGCGGGCCGCGATGGAAAGGCTCCCCGCCGAGCTGCAACCCTTCGCCCTGGCTTGGCTCCACCGCCGCGCCGGGGCTCCCTACCCCGCCGGGAGCCCCGCCCGGACCGAGCTGCTGCGTCAGTTGCAGCACGATCGCGCCGCGTGCGACTGCGGCGGCGGATGGCGCTGGGAGACATCCGGAGAGCTCCTGGTCCTGCGCCGCGTCTTCCCGAAAGAAGAGAGAGTGGGGTATTTCTCATATACTCTCGGAATTCCGGGCGAGGTGGAGATCCCGGAGATCGCCGTGCGGGTTGGCCTGTCGCGCCATCCCGTGGAGCCCTGGATGTTCGAGGGCTCCCCCCGCCGCGCGGCCCTCGCGCTGCCTCTGGCCGAGGGGGACCGCGTGACGGTTCGCAATCGCCGCCCGGGGGACCGCATCCATCCGCTGGGAGCGAGCGGCAGCCGGAAGCTCAAGGATCTGCTGATCGACCGCCGGGTGCCGCGGCGGGAGCGGGACCGGCTGCCTCTGATTTGCGTGGGAGAGCGCATCGCCTGGGTTCCGGGCGTGACGATCGACCAGCGCTTCCGGATCGCCGGAGAACCGAGCGCATGGATCGCCCAGATCGAGGAGATCACCGAGACATGAATCAAGCCATCCTTGAAGACATCGAGCCGCTGTTCGACGCCGAGGCCGTGCGCGCCCACGTGCAGGACCTGGGGCGGCGCATCGGCACGGAGCTGGCCGGGGAAGACCCGCTCCTGATCGCCCTGCTGGGCGGCTCGGTCATCTTCCTGGCCGACCTCGTGCGGGCCATCGAGCGTCCTGTCCGCTTCGAGTTCATCCAGGTGGAGTCCGGGCCGTCGGGACCATCTGGAGAAGCCGCGGAGCAGGACGTGCTCCAGATCCGCTATCCCCTCCCCCTCGACCTGGCCGGCAAGACCATCCTGGTCCTCAAGGACGTCGTCACCTCGGGAGTGACCGAGCCCTACCTGGAGCAGCAGCTCCGGGACCACGGCGCGCGCGAGGTCCGCTTCGCCGCCCTGATCGACATCCCGGACGAGCGCAAGACCGACTTCCAGGTCGGCTACGCCGCGTTCCAGACCGGCCGCCAGGGGCTGCTCGTGGGCTACGGCCTCAAGCACGACGGCCTCTACGGCAACCTCCCCTACGTCGGGCGCATCCGGGGGACCTCGTGACGGCCGCCGCCGGGAATCGCCCGGCCGGCCATGCGGTTGACACAGTGAAGGGACTTTCCGTCCTTTCTGCCTGCGTGAGGTAGCAAGCATTGAACTCTACCGTCAAAACTCTGTTTCTCTGGATGGCCATCTTCGTCGTGGTCATCCTGCTCTGGCAGACCTTCCAGGGGGGCAAGGCCAACCGGGAGGAGCTGTCTTTCACGACGTTCATGGAGAAGGTGCGCGCGGGGAAGGTCGCGGAAGTGACCATCACCGACCAGCAGGTCACTGGCAAGTTCAGAGGGGGCGCCGAGTACAACGAGGGGCAGGAGTTCACGAGCCTGCTGCCGCCCGACTACGCGGATGAGCTCGTCAAGGAGCTCGAGGCCCACAACGTCGAGACCACGGCCAAGCTGGCGCGAGAGAACCCGATCATCGCGATCCTCTTCACCTGGGCGCCCATCCTGCTCATCGTGGTCCTCTGGATCCTCTTCATGCGCCAGATGCAGACCGGGGGCAACAAGGCGCTCTCGTTCGGCAAGAGCAAGGCCAAGCTCCTGAACACCTCCGGCAAGAAGGTGACGTTCAAGGACGTGGCCGGCGTCGAGGAGGCCAAGGAGGAGCTGCAGGAGATCGTCGAGTTCCTCAAGGAGCCCCAGAAGTTCCAGAAGCTGGGCGGCCGCATCCCCAAGGGCGTGCTCCTCATGGGCCCGCCGGGAACCGGCAAGACGCTCCTCGCCCGCGCCATCGCCGGCGAGGCCAACGTCCCCTTCTTCTCGATCTCCGGCTCGGACTTCGTCGAGATGTTCGTAGGCGTGGGCGCCTCCCGCGTCCGCGACCTGTTCGAGCAGGGCAAGAAGAACGCCCCCTGCATCATCTTCATCGACGAGATCGACGCCGTCGGCCGCCATCGCGGCGCCGGCCTGGGCGGCGGTCACGACGAGCGCGAGCAGACCCTGAACCAGCTCCT
>DATMER010000016.1:0-89384 GCA_035556715.1 Thermoanaerobaculia bacterium | reverse complement strand
CCCCGGCTCTGCCGGGGGATACTTACGTATGGTTCTTCCGAGAGTATTTGAACTCGACTCACCTATACGCCGTTGAAAGTGCAGCGTAGAGTTCCCTGTCAGGACAACAACTATTTGAGGGTAGATCAAAAGCTCCACTCTCGGGAACTTCGAGCCATATACCGCTCGCATCGACGAATCCGGAAGGCCTCAACCGCGACCAGGGGAGTTCCTTTCTGATTTACGGGAACTCACCCCTAAGTCAGGCACAAGGTAGTGCCCACCGCGTCTGCGGGTATGTGGAGGCCACTATCCTGAGTGAGGGGGAGATCTAGGCATTGGCTGGCATGCCTGGAGAGGGTACGCCAATCCCTCGGGGAGGTGGGAGTAATTCAGCGGAGTTACTACTGTCGGCGAAAAAATTGGACTCCATCCTACAATCCCTTGTTGGTCGCTAAGCCCTCCCGGTACGGTAGTTGGTTGGCCTCCTTTCGACCCTTGTTGGAATCGTAGACACGCGGGAAGGGTCATGCACTGGCCGAGGCGTAGCTGTCTGACCTACGACAATTACTTTTACTTTGGCCGGTCGTATTGCCTCGCTGGGGAATGTTACCAGCGGACCCCCCTCTTCTCTGCGCTAATCACTCCTCTTTCCCTCGCCGCCGTCGTGGCTGGCCGGCTGTGGAAAACGCGTAGTGTTTTCCAAGAGGTCCCCAATCGCCTTCAGCAACGCCTGGCGCGTCTCGGTGCTTACCTTCCCTTGGCATTGTGGCCTCCTTGAGCCCGCTATTGGTAGCAGACTTCGTGAGGCAACAGCCCTCTCAGTAGCAAAGGGATAAGTCGGTGCGACCGGCCAAAGTAGTTGACGCGGAACATCTGTCGGCTCGGCGCCACTTGGCTCACTGTGGTCCTCCCGTCGGATTTGCTCCGCTGGAGGTACGAAGACCTGCAGATCGGCATAGTCGGAGCCGAATTGCTGGTGGAGGTCGGCCCAGGGTACGACTTCGGGGCGGGCGACGCGAGAGGTCCGGATGGAGCGCCACGTGAGCCAAGTGTAGAGGTCGATCTCCAGGGGTGCACGAAGCTGTTGAATCACGTTGAGGTCGATCGGAACAGGCCGGCTGACTAGCTCTTCAAAGAAGTTGGTGCTGAGGAGGAGCCAGGAAGACTTGGACTTAGTAAGTATCCCCCGGCAGAGCCGGGGGCTTTACGTGTATGGGCCGCTCAAAGCGGCTGGAAGAGTCGCTCTTTCGCCACTGCCGTAGCGGCCCACCGCCCAACGCCGAGCCGAGCGGCTTGCCCTCCTTCTTCTCGCCACTACTCGGCGACTCGGCGACCTTCTCCTCACCCACTGGCGAGAAAACTTTCCACCCCTCGTCATCGCGGTCCTTTGCCTTCATGAGCTGGGCGGCTCCCGGGGTCGTCCGCGCAATGGCTACCCCCGGAAATGTCAAACTTCTACTGCCACCCCGGCAGAGCCGGGGGAACTCCCTTGGGGTTTAGTTTGATCCCACCAGAGTTGGTGTTGATAGCAGATGCTGTAGCCGGTGCGGCCCTTGACCTTGCCTGAATTGGGAGTCCTGGTAGTATCCCAGTGGCAAGAAACGGTAACGCTGAGCAGGCGATGGATCTGTTCGCGGAGTCCGTTGAGCGTGCCACGTGGCCCTGTCGTGGGGGATGCCAAGGAGCTGGGCGAATCTGTTGAAGGAGGGGCCGAGTTCGAGGTAGGGAGACTTCGTCTTGACGGCTCTCGTTGTCATCCAAGCCAAGGCGAGGCGAGGGTAGCGACCGTAGGGTAGCCCAATGTCTGTGGGGGCAAGTAGTGTAAGACGGTAGTATCCGTTTGATGCGGGTGAATTCATTAGCCGTCGGTTGGCTGTGAGGTAGAGTGGCGACAATGAAGGCTCGCGCAAGAAAGCCGAGATGATGCTCATTCCCTTCAAAGGCGGGGAAGAGCGTATCTTCGCTCAACGGCAACTGACGTGGCGCGAGGTTTTGCTCGGGTAGGCCACTCATGCGACCCACCCAAACTGGCGAACGAAGTCGCCAGAGCGAAGAGAGAGTCGGTTCAGCTTTCCCGTACGAGGCGCAGCGTATTGACATTCGTGGGCGGAGCGGCCGCGAAGCTGGGAGCGTATGCTGCTGCCTCGGTTTTGCGCCAGGAACTGGCGAGGTGCGCGTAGCTGCGGATGGTCATCCGGGTGTCGGAATGGCCGAGCTGCTTCGAGAGCCCCTCTACTGTTCCACCGTTCATCAAATAGTGTGATGCATATGTATGGCGCAAGATATGGTAGCTGTTGGGGGACGGGATTTCCGCAGCCTTTACCGCCTCCGCCATGCGGCGGGTCTGATGCGAGCGAGCCCACCTCTCCCCATCTGCACGGACGAACATGGGCGCGTCGGCAGGGCGGCCGGCTGTCAAGGCCGAGAAGAAGGCGATACCCTCCTCGTTTAAGTAGATGAGACGGGTATCGGTCTTTCCGGACACCCTGACGGATCGGCTGAGTGCTATGAAGTCGCGGATGTCCATATTCGTCAGCTCTCCCCACCTGGCTCCCGTGAGGAGAGCTCCTGTGACCATCTGACGGAAATCCCGGTCGCACTGGTTCATCAGCCGGGCTATCTCCTGCGCTTCGAAGAAGCGAAGCTTCGGCATGTCGACTCCTCGGAACGGCTTCACAGACCGCCAGCGGGGCGCCAGCTCGGCTGGGATCCGTTCGTCGCCAACACCGAAATTCAGGGCCGCCTTGAAGACCGTTAAGATACGGTTGGCCGTCGCCTTCCGTTTCCGGAGTTGCTCCGGGTCGTCCGTATTCAATTCCCGCGTCCTTTGAGAATCTCGGCCAGGTCGAAAGCGGCCAGGGGCCGCCGCGATGTCCTGGTGCCATTTCCGCACAGCGGTGGTCGTGAGTTCCTCGACAGGCTTGTCCCGCCAGCTGGGCAGGATGCTCCCGGTGACCATAACCCTGGTCGATTCGTACCCCGCGGACTTCCTGTGGGCCTTGTACCAATCGAGGTAGGCGGACATGGCCGCGCCCACGGTGTAACGGGCGGCCGGGGGCGGAAGCATCAGTTTCGCGGCCCCGGAGACACACCAAGAGAGCGCGGCCTGAACGGCTTGCGAGTAGTTGAGGACAATGGAACCATCCGGCGAGGCTTCGTCGTCCGCCGTACCGAGTGCCGTTTCGTCGTACTCGCCGTCTCCCCTGTATACCCGACCCGTCCAGGTGCCCGGCCCGGACTTTGGTTTCCGGTAGCCTACGAACTGCCCCTTGGCGATGCTCCGGTAGTAGGGAGCCCTGTTCGCCTTGGGCTTGAGGCGGCGCCGGGCGGTTGGCGTAGAGAGATCGGTGTCGCGGCTCTTCCTTGGCATCGTAGCTCCGGAGCAGATGAGTGCACCAAATACGCACCGAATATAGCACGGCGGAAGCTCGCGGGCAATGGCGGAAGGTCGAGGATAAACCTGTATGTCTGTATAGGATATAGTGGAGAAGCGCGGAACTCGGCGAACCCGAACAATCCCCTTTCAAGGCGGCAACACGGGTTCGAATCCCGTTGGGGATACCAACTGCTGGTCACAGTGGAAGACGGACTCCCGCCGTAGGACGGCCTCTTGGCCCGCTTTCCTGGCGAGATGAAGTGCATTGACTGGCTCATCCTCCAGAAAAAGGACGCTCTCCTCCATCCTCGGGCGCTCGCGGGGAAGCCGGAGCATCAGCCGAGGAACTTGGAGCACCAGCCCAGGAGATCGGAGCAGCCGCTCAGGAAAGTGGAGCAGCAGCTCGGGAAGCTGGAGCAGCAGCTCGGGAACTTGAGGGAGCAGCTCCGGTGATTGGGGGAAGACGTCCGGAATTCAGGGGAGCCGGCGTGGAAAGCGGAGCAGGGGCCCGGGAAGTTGGAGCACGGGCTGCGGAATCCGGGGGAGCCGGTGCGGCGGGGTGGGGGAGGCCGTCAGGAAAAGCGGCCGGGAGGGGCGAACCCCCGGCGGGCCCCCTCCCGCGGCAATCGGAAATCCGGCTCTTCCCCTAGAAGTACGACTTCAGCTCGCCCCGGCGCCGCACGTCCAGCGTGGCACAGTGGAAGGAGCCACCGAAAGCGTAGAAGTTGGTGAAGGTGCAGGGGATCGGCTTCATCCCCCAGTCGCGGAGCTTGCGGGCCAGCTCCTCCTCCTGCCGCTCCACCATCACCCGCTCTTCGTCGAGCATCACGATGTTCATGCTCAGCCAGCGGCTGCTCATGTAGAGCGGATGGTCGATGGAGAAGGCCGGCCGCGGCGCCTCCAGCACCTCCCAGCCGTGGAACTGGTCGGGGAGCTTCTTGATGCGCTCCGGGTTGATCAGGACCTTGCCCGGGGCGAGCGGCATCAGAGTCGCGTCGATGTGCATGGGGTGGACGTCGGACACCTCCACCTCGTGAATGCGATAGGCGTCGCCGAGATGGCGGCGCAGCCACTCGATGCCGAAGGCGTTGGTCACGTGGCTGCGCTGCACGAACAGGTCGCGTCCGCAGCGGATGAAGTCGGCGGCGTCGAACGTGGGCTCGTACTCGGTGAGGATCGAGTCGAAGGTCTCGGCCGAGTCCGGGTCTTCCGGCGGCAAGTTGTACAGCTCGTCGCTGAGCTGCGGCGACGGAGCGGAGGTCCAGCGCGCGCCTCTCCGGAAGTACTCCTTGAGCAACGGCCGGTAGGCGTGCACCTCGAAGTGGCGCGACCTCCACGCGAGCGGGCACTCGATGATTTCGTCGCCGACGACCAGCAGCAGGTCGCGCGGCATGGCCGCGTAGAGGCCCGTGCTCTCCCACTCCGGAGTGGCGTAGCGGCGCGTGAAGTCCAGGGGCTCGGGCCGCGTCACGGTGACACCTTCGGCCTCCAAAATGTGGACGAGCTCCTCCAGGTCCCGGCGCGCGGCCGCGATCCGCTCTGCCGGGAACGGCCGCCCGGCCCGGTCCAGGTAGAACGGCTTCTGGTCCAAGGGCATGGTGACCTCGAGCTCGGCGCTCCAAGGCGGCACGGCCGCGCCATCGATGACGCCGACGACCACTTCTTCGAGGGGATCCCACTCGTTATAGGAGCACACGGCAGGCACCGTGTCGTCGATCGCAGTGTCCAGGGGCAGGGGCTCGGATGCAAGGGATGTGATCAAGAGCGACTCTCCGTTTTCAATCGATTCATTGTGCGCTTGGCGATGAGCGGGCGTGCGCGCGTACACTACCGTACCCAACTCAGTGCTCTGGGGGGATGAAACGGAGACAAGAACGTGGAAAGAGCCCTGTAGACTCCGCCCGATGCGCCGCCCTCTCCTGCTGATGGCCGCTTCCGCGGTCTGCTTCGCGCTGATGGCTTTCGCGGCCAAGCTCGCGTCGGCGCGGCTCCCGGGCGGCGAGATCGCGTTCATCCGCTTCGCCATCATGCTGCTGCCGGTGCTGCTCGTGCCTCGGCTGGCGCGCAAGGCGATGGAGTTCCAGCGCCTGGACCTGCTCGCCTACCGCGGCGTGTTCGGCGGCGTGGCCGTGCTGCTCTACTTCCTGGCCATCGCGCACGTCCCGGTGGGTATCGCCACGCTGCTCAACTACTCCTCGCCGATCTTCAGCGTGCCGTTTGCCGCGCTCTTCCTCGGTGAGCGGGTGGACCGCAGGCTCCTGATCCCCCTGGCCGCCGCTCTCGTCGGTCTCTTCTTCGTCGCGACCGCAGGCTCCTCCGGTGCCCTGCATTTCGGCATCTGGGAACTGGTGGGCGTGGGCTCTTCGATCCTTTCGGGCGCGGCGCTCACGGCGATCCGCGCCGCCCGCCGCACCGAGGGATCGTGGGCGATCTACGGCAGCTTCTCGCTCTGCGGCCTGCTTGCCACGGCGCCGTTCGCGCTGCCCGGGTTCCTGGCCCCCACCGCGCGGGAGTGGCTCCTGCTGGCCGTGGTGGGCGGCACCTCCGTGGTGGCCCAGCTCCTCATGACATGGGCCTACCGGTGGGTCACCAACCTCCAGGCCGGCGTCATCTCACAGCTCACGGTCGTGGTCTCCATGCTCCTCGGGGTGGTGCTCCTGAGCGACCGGCTGACTCCGTCCCAGGTGTGGGGAAGCGTGCTGACGCTCGGCGGGGTGATCGGCGTGGCCTGGCTCCAATCCACACCCCGGGCCGTGGAATGACCTTTGTGCCGGCGGGCGGCCGATCTTGACCCGGCGCTGCGGCCGGGCTACCCTTCTTTCGTCCGCAAAGCAACTATTCCATTTCGTCATCTCGCCTTCAGGCGACCGGTGCAAGAGAGGAACTCATGAAGAAAAACTCAGGAGTGTCACTGGGAGCTGTGGCTTGGGCGGCGCTGCTCGTCCTGGGGGGACCGTCCTGGGGGCAGCCGCCATGCGCAGAGACGGTCAAGTGCGTTCCGATCGAGGCGCAGGATCTCTGGACGATTCCGACGATCGAGCCCAAGCAGGGCGGCGTGCTGAGCACGGAGCTGGACGTTCAGATGAAGAGCCTGTGCGTGCCGACGACGGAGACGTCGACAGGAAGCGGCATCTGGAACACTGCGGCGCAGTGCCTGCGGACCTATGTGTATCCGGGTCCGGACGGCAAGCCGGCCTGGGGCTACAAGGATCCGACAACCGGGAATCTGATGGTCTTTCCCGGGCCCACGCTGCGCCTACGCAAGGGGGAAGCGGCGAGTGAAGGGAAGCCGGCCCACAAGGGAGATACCCTCAAGCTCGTGCTCAGGAACAACCTCACGGCATCCGGCGGCGAGTGCAATTCCGCCTGCGCGGATTCAGCGACATCCTGTCCTGCCGGCACCTGCGACTCCCCCAATCTGACCAATCTCATCAACGCCTGCGCGAACACCGACAACCTCCCCTCCAACTGCTGCTGCATCGTCGATTGCACCCAGAAGGAGCCGAACTGCTTCCATGGGAATGAAACGACCAACCTCCACTTCCACGGCAGCCATGTCTCGCCGCAGGAGCACCAGGACTTCATCCTGCTGGAGCTGAAGCCGGAGAGCTCAAGGCCCAAAGAGGGGGCGGCGGCCGGACCTGAGCACGGAGCGCACGGCGAGTACAGCCAGGTCGTGTATGGGCACTACGACTACCTGATTCCGGAGTTCGGTCCGAACCAGCCGGAGGGGACCCACTGGTACCACCCGCACAAGCACGGATCGACGTCGATCCAGATCCTGAACGGCATGGCGGGCGCGCTGATCATCACGGGCGGGATCGACGACTACCTGAAGACGCTCTATGGCGACAAGATCACGGAGCAGCTCCTCGTGCTCCAGCAGATCGCCCCGACGGTGAACCTCTATTCGCCGACCGCGAAGGCACCCCAGACCCTGGTCAACGGACAGGTCAATCCCACGATCACGATCAAGTCCGGCGAGATCCAGAGGTGGCGGATCATCAACGCCACCATGCAGCAGAGCGCGCAGGTCAAGACCTACTTTCCAGCCGGACTGGAGTATCGCCAGATCGCCCAGGACGGGATCACCTTCTCGCCGGTGAACCTCAAGTGCCAGCCGTTCTACAACTTCAATCCGACCCAGAAGTTCAATCCGTACAATCCGGCCGACCCGACGAATCCGGCGAACCAGCCCGCTTTCTCCTGCACGACCAACCCGTCCGCCCCGCCGGCCCCGGTGATCTCCCCCGGGAACAGGGTGGATTTCCTCGTGAGGGTGGAGGCGGCGAAGGCACCGCAGGCGCAGAAGGAGAGGAAGCTCACGGTCCGGCGCCAGGTGGTCGGCGGCATGGGGGAGGAGGGCAGGCGCAAGATCCTGCTCCGCGACGACGCGCTGGCGCCGGGGCCCGAAGAGCCCGCGCTCTTCACCGTGGTCATCGACGACGGGGCTGCCGAGAAGAAGCAGCTCCGGGCTGCCGCGGCTGACTTTCCCGACTGGACGAAATGGCCGAAGCCCGCCTATCTGAGCAACATCACCGACGCCGAGGTGGCGGCGAACCCGCCGATCTCCATCGCCTGGCAGCAGATCGTGGCGGACAGCCAGCCTGCGATGCCCTGGCCCTATGGCGTGAGGGCCTTCACCCAGTTCTTCATCAACGGGAAGCAGTTCGATTCGAGCTGCGCCAACGTGACGACGAAGCTGGACACGGCCGCGGAATGGACGATCAGCAACGCCACGAAGCTCAACCACCCGTTCCACATCCATACGAACCCCGTGCAACTGGTCAGCTTCAACGGAGCGACGCTGCCGCCGCAGGGCCAAGCCGAGCCGGAGCCGGTCTGGATGGACACCATCGCCCTCCCGCAGGCGATCCTGAACCCGAACGCCGCGCCCAAGAACCTGACGACGCCAATCCAGATCACCCCGGTGTCGCTCAAGCTGCGCCAGCGTTACGAAAATTTCACCGGCCAGTACGTGCTGCACTGCCACTTCCTGGGGCACGAGGACCGCGGCATGATGTTCTCCGTCCAGACGGTGTGCAAGGACAAGCCGGACTTCTACGGCAAGGCGGACGGCACGCCCGAGTGCGCGGGCCAGCTCCTGCCCAAGATTCCCACCTGCAAGTGACCGCGAGAGCCTCCAGGGCCGAGCCTGGCTCGGCCCTGGCCGGCCCGCTTGCCGTTTGATCCAGGACCGTCTAAGCTCTGCAGATTCCTTGAGCTCATCAACCACCAACCCGCGGCGCTGCCGTGGAGAGATGGAGGGAATTCATGAGACGCATGCCGTGGAGATGGGTCCCCATCCTGGTACTCGGAACATCCTTGTCCTGGACGGCCGCCGTGGGCCAGACGCTTCCCGGCCAGAGCCCGCCATGCGGCAAGATCAAGCCGGGGGACGAGTTGCAGGACGTCACGGAGCTCAACGCCGTCGGCGCCCCCGAGCTGAGCACGACGTTCACCGTGCAGACGAAGCCGCTCTGCGTGCCCACGACGAAGAACTCCGACAACTCGTTCAACACGAAGGAAATGCCCTTGCGGACCTATGTCTACACGGACCCCAAGACCGGACAGGTGCGCTGGGGCTTCCCCGGCCCCACCCTGCGCCTGCGCAAGGCGAACGAGGACGGCAAGGGCGGGCAGAGGCTCAAGATCCTGCTGGTCAACGAGCTCCAGCCCGAAGCCGACAACAACGCGTGCAACAACCCCTGCCCAGCCAGCCAGCCGTGCGACTGCAGCCCTGCCGCGGTGGCCGCTCTCATCAAGAAGTGCACGGCCGTCCGGCCCCCGCAGGAGTGCTGCTGCGTCGCGAAGTGCACCCAGACATCGCCGAACTGCCTGCACGGCTCGAACACGACGAACCTCCACTTCCACGGCAGCCATGCCTCCCCCCAGCCGCCGCAGGACTACGTCCTGCTGGACCTGAAGCCGAAAGGCTCGCCGCCCGGCTCGCACGGCTCGCACGGAGTCCATGGCGAGGTCGAGGAAGGGCAGTACCAGTACAACGTCGATCCGTTCGGCTGGAAGCAGCCCGAGGGGACCCACTGGTACCACCCGCACAAGCACGGGTCCGTGGGCGGGCAGATCGCCAACGGCATGGCGGGCACGATCATCATCGACGGACCCTTCGACGACTGGCTCAAGCAGTTCTACGCGAAGGAGAAGCTGATCGTCATCCAGCAGATCAACATCAGGGACAACTTCTACGCCGGTCCGCAAGGGGCGGCGCCGCAGATCCTGGTCAGCGGACAGCTCCAGCCCACGATCACCGGCAAGCCCGGCGAAGTCCAGCGCTGGCGGTTCGTCAATGCCACCATGAGCTCCGGGGCGCTGATCAACCTCACGCTCCCCGCTGGCCTGGAGTTCCGCCAGATCGCCATGGACGGGGTCCGCTTCTCGCCCGTGAACTACGGCTGCCAGCCGCTGATCAACTTCAACGTGAACAATCCCAACTTCCCCTGCAACCCGAATCCGACCGGCAATCCGTCGCTGCGGTTCGCGCCGGGCAACCGGGCCGACTTCCTGGTCCGCTTCCCCCAGACGGAGACTCCGAAGGGCAAGGGCCTCCGCGTGGAGCGCCAGATCATCCCCATCTCGGGCGACGAGGGGGGCAGGAGCGGCGGCGGCAGGAAGCTGCTCATGCAGCGGGAGGAGCAGATCGCTCCCGGGTCCGCGGAGCCCGCGCTGTTCACGGTCGTTGTCGACGACGGCATCCCGGGCAACGAGCGGCGGCGGCGCAGGGGCGTGGCTGCCGCGGCGCCGCCGTGGCGCCCGACGCAGGCCGAGTGGCCGCCCATGCCCGCCTACCTGCAGAACATCACCGACCAGGAGGTGACCGACCCGGCCACCGGGCAGAAGCGCGAGGTCAAGATGACCTTCCAGCAGTTCATCCAGGGGATGGAGCCGCCCCAGCCCTGGCCGTACAACCAGAGCCCTCTCTCCAAGTTCACGATCGACGGCCGCCAATTCTGTCCCACCTGCGCCAACGTGACCACGCAGATGGGCACGGCCGCGGAGTGGACGGTGAGCAACGACACGGTGATCCCGCACCCGTTCCACATCCACACGAACCCGTTCCAACTGTTCAGCATCAAGGGCAAGTCCATCGGGGAGAACGGGGCGGAGCCGGTCTGGATGGACACGCTCTCCATGCCCAACGCCACGGCCGATCCGAAAAGCCCGCCCGCGGACCCGACAACCCCGATCAAGATCACGCGCACGAACTTCGTCATCCGGCAGCGCTATGAGGACTTCACGGGCGAGTACGTGCTGCACTGCCACTTCCTGGGGCACGAGGACCGCGGCATGATGTTCTCCGTGCAGACGGTCTGCCAGGACAACCCGGCCAAGTATGGCGTGCCGAGCATCAGCAAGCCCGAGTGCAAGGGGGTCTACGGCGACGATGCGTTGAAAGCCTGCACGTCGAACACCTGCCCGTGACGTCGCCGCCCGAAAGGTGATTGAGCCCAGGACAGGGCCCGGCTCGGCCCTGTCCTGCTGCTTGCCGATCTTTCCGCCGCCCCCGCGGCGCTGCCGCGGAGATATGGAGGGAATTCATGAAGCGCAGGATGCCCGGGGTCTGGGCAGCGTTGCTCGTCCTGGCAGGATCGCCTGGGGGCAGCCGCCCTGCAGCGAGACGGTCAAGTGTGTTCCGATCAAGTCGCAGGGTCTCTGGACGATTCCGACGATCCGGTCGGAAGGCGGCGTGCTGAGAACGCCCGCATGCTCAACTACCTGCTGCCGTCCCTGCTGCTCCTGTCCGGCGCCGCCGTCCAGGCGCAGAACGTGCCCGAGCCCTGCCCGCCGCCGAAGGTCAAGGAGGAGCTGCGGACCGTACCCGAGCTCCGGGCGCAGGGGGGCGAGCTCGGAACGATCTTCAGGGTGGAGGCCCTGCGTGCCTGCGTGCCGGTGTACGACCCCGCCACGCAGTCCTGGTTCTCGCAGCCGGAGATGCTGCGCACCTACGTCTATCCCGATCCGGCCCGGCCGTCGGGGGAGTGGAGCTGGGGCTTTCCCGGTCCCACCCTGCGTGTCCGCAGGGCCGACCCGGAGAAGGGCATCAAGGGAGACCGTCTCACCGTCTACCTGACCAACAACCTCTCCGCCGACCTGGGCGGCGTCTGCTCGCCGGTCTGCCCGGCGGGCACCCTCTGCCCCAGGGACCCGGGCACGGTCCAGGGCTTCCCCCAGCCGCGGGACTGCGGCAACCCGAACGGCGACGTGCGCTGCTGCTGCTACACTCGGAGCAGCCAGATCTTCCCGGACTGCTTCCACGGGGACAACACCACGAACCTCCACTTCCACGGCAGCCACGTCTCCCCGCAGGCGCCCCAGGACTACGTGCTGCTGGAGCTCCGGCCGCGGAGGAACCACGTGTACCCCTCCTACGACCGCGGGCGCGGCGCGGTGGCCCATGGCGACTACCGCTACCGGCTCGACCCCTTCCCCGCGAACCAGGCGGAGGGCACACACTGGTACCACCCGCACAAGCAGGGCTCCATCTCGCTGCAGGTGGCCAACGGCATGCCCGGTGCCTTGATCATCGAGGGGCCGTTCGACGACGAGCTGCGCAACCTCTACGGCGGCGAGCTGACGGAGAAGATCCTGTTCCTCCAGCAGATCCAGGGGGACTCGAGCCTGTTCAACCCCGCGGCGACCGTGCCGGCCTTCCTCGTCAACGGCCAGCCCCAGCCCAGGATCACCCTCCGCCCCGGGGAGGTCCAGCGCTGGCGCTTCGTCAACGCCTCCCTGCAGGCCGAGGCGCCGGTCCAGCTCCGCTTCCCCGAAGGGGTAGAGGCGCGGCAGATCGCCATGGACGGCATCCAGTTCGCGCCGGAGAACTACGAGCGCCAGCCGCTGCTCCCTCTGGCGCTCTCCCCGGGCAACCGCGCGGACTTTCTCGTCCGGGCCGCGGAGTCGCCGGCCAGCCTCTCCGTCCCCGCCGCCGAGGGCGCCCCGCCGCTCTTCTTCATCGAGATCGAGGGCGAGCCGGTCCAGGGTCAGAAGCTCCCCACGAAGGCGCAGTTCCCCAGGATGCCCAGGTTCCTGGCGGACATCCCCGAGTCCGAGGTAGCGAAGACCAATGACCTCACCTTCGGCATGACCTTCGGTCCGGTCGATCCCCGGTCGGCCTTCTTCATCAACGACACGCAGTTCGACCCGTCCTGCGTCAACGTGACCACCACGCTGAACACGGCGGACGCGTGGAAGATCCGGAACACCAGCGCGCTTGCTCATCCGTTCCACATCCACACCAATCCATTCCAGGTGGTCGAGGTTTTCGATCCGACCGTCAGCGGCCAGGTGCGGAAGCTCGATCCGCCCTATGTCTGGCAGGACACGATCGCCCTGCCCGTGGCGCAGACGGCCGGCACCGCGACGAATCCGGGCTGGGTGCACCTGCGGCAGCGCTACCTGGACTTCACGGGCGAGTCCGTGCTGCACTGCCAGCTCCACGGGGACCAGGGCATGATGTTCGCCGTGCAGACCGTGTGCAAGGACAAGCCGGACTCCTTCGGCAAGCCGCGGCCGAACGAGGCCGAGTGCGTGCCGAACAACTTCATCCAGGCCGCGCCGGTCTGCCCTCCGGCGCCGCCGGCCCGCCCCTAGGCGCGTGATGGAGATCGAGAGCGCCCCCCGTGCCGCATCGCTGCGTGACGTGGGTGTGCGCTTCGCGAACGCGTCATCCGCATCGTGGGCCCTCGCCCAGATCGACCTCGACCTCCTCCCGGGTCTGACCGTCCTGGTCGGACCCAACGGCGCGGGCAAGACCACGCTCCTGCGCATCCTCGCCGGGCTTCTCGTCCCCGATTCGGGGACCGTGGAGATCCCTGGTGACCGGCGCAGTCTCCGCCGCCGGATGGGCTACATCCCCCAGGAGGTTGCGCTCGATCCCGAGATGACCGGCCGCGAGACCCTGTGGCTGCTCGCCGCGCTCCACGGTGTGCCCAGAAGGGAGCGGGACGAACGCATCGCCCGGCTCGCCGAGTCCTTCGGCACCGAGGAGCACCTGCCGCGTCCCGTGGCCGTCTGGTCGGGAGGATTGAAGCGCAGGCTTCATCTGGCCGCGGGGATGATCCACGATCCGGAGCTGCTGCTGCTCGACGAGCCCACGGTCGGTCTCGACCTGGAAGGGACCGACTTCCTCTGGACCGAGTTGGAGCGCCGGGCCGCGGCCGGCCGCGCCGTGGCCGTGGTGACGCACGACCTCGCCGCGGCCGAGCGCCATGCACATCAGGTCATCATTCTTGACAAGGGAAAAATCGTGGCGTCCGGAGCGCCGGAGGAGCTTGGACCGGCGCTGGTACAGACCTACCGAAGGCTCACGGGCAGGGACCCCGAAGGTCCGCGCACCGGCGGGGGAGGCGGGGGAGGACGGCGGGGGAGGGGCGCAGGATGAGCGGGATGTTGGATGTCGTTCGCGCCGTGGGCTGGCGCACATGGACGATCACCTGGCGCCGGCCCGTGCTCCTGACCTTCTCCCTGGGCCAGCCGCTGGTCTGGATGCTCTTCTTCGGCTTCCTCTTCCACAAGTTCCCCTTGGAGGGGATTGGCTACCTGGACTTCCTCGCTCCGGGCGTGAGCGTGATGACCGTGCTCTTCGGAGCCTCGCAATCGGGCATCGGCTGGATCCGCGACCTCGGAACCGGCTTTCTGCCGCGAATGCTGAGCACGCCCGCGAGCCCCGCCGCGATCCTGGGCGGCAAGGTCCTGGCCGACGTGACGCGGCTGCTCCTCCAGGCTGCGGCCGTGCTGCTGCTGGCGCTCCTCCTCGGAGCCCGGCTGCGTCCCGATCCCGCGGCGTTGGGAGTGGCCCTGGTCTGTCTCCTTCTCTTCGCCGCGGCCTTCTCCTGTCTTTCCGCCGCCGTGGCCCTCCAGGTCCGCGCCCAGGAAGCCATGGCCACCTTCGTCCACCTGGTCAACATGCCGCTCCTCTTCACCAGCACCGCCCTGGTGCCGAGGGCCCAGATGCCCGGCTGGCTCGCTGCCGTCTCGCGCTTCAACCCCCTCACCCTGGCTGTGGACGCCTGGCGAGGCGCGCTCCTCTTCGGCGAGATGCCCGCGGCCCGGAGCCTGCTGCTCCTGGCCGTCTTCGCCGCCGTCCTCTTCCTCTTCGCGCTGAGCCGGATGCGGGCGGCGGCGGGGCGGTACTGAGTGCTACCCTGACTCCGTGCGCGGGGCCGGGTATTTTCTCCGTATCGCCCTCGGGCTGATCCCGTTCCTCCTCATCGCCTGTGCCGGCGAGGAGGCCGGGACCGTGCTGCGGATCTCGGGCAGTGCGTTGGGGGCTGAGGGGGAGGTCCTGACGCGGCAGGTTGGCCGCTTCATGGCAGCCAACCCTGGAGTCCGGGTCGAAATCCAACGCACTCCCGACGACGCCACCCAGCGGCATCAGCTCTATGTCCAATGGCTCAACGCGCACGTGGGCCGGCCGGACATCCTGCAGCTCGACGTGGTCTGGACCGCCGAGTTCGCCGCCGCCGGCTGGGTCCTCCCCCTCGACCGCTTCCAACCCTTCACGGATGATTTCGTCCCGGCTACCCTGGCGGCCAACCGGTGGCAGGGGCGGCTTTTCGCCCTTCCCTGGTTCGCGGATGTGGGCATGCTCTACTGGCGGACCGATCTCATGGCCCGAGCTCCGGCTTCCTTGGACGAGTTGGCCCGCTTCGCCCGCGCCGGCATCTCGGACGAGGTCCCCCGCGGGATCGTCTGGCAGGGAGCGCGTTACGAGGGGCTCGTCACCGTGTTCCTGGAGGTCCTCGGCGCCTTCGGGGGCGAGATCCTCACGAAAGACGGACGGGTGGCGGTGGCCTCTCCGGCCGGCGTGCGCGCTCTCGACTTCCTTCGCGGACAGATCGGATCGATTGCACCCCCCGAGGTGCTCACCTGGCACGAGGAAGAGGCTCGCTTCGCCTTTCAGAACGGGACCTCCGTGTTCCTCCGCAACTGGCCCTACGCGTACCCCCTCCTGAGCGACCGGGGGAAGTCGAAGGTGGCGGGGAAGTTTGCGGTCGCACCCATGCCAGCCGCGCCCGGCGGGAGACCGAGCGCGGCGCTCGGCGGCGCCCAACTCGCCATCAACGCCCACAGCCGCCACCCGGACCTCGCGTGGAGCCTGATCGCCTTCCTCACCGCGCCCGAACAGATGCTCGAGCGGGCGAAGGTGGTCGGCCAATATCCGCCCCGCCGCTCCCTCTGGTCCGACCCCCGGCTCGCCGAAGCCCTGGGCGTGCCGCCCGGCACGTTGAGCGACATCCGCGGAATCGTGGACGCAGCGATACCCCGGCCCGTCACCCCCGTCTACAGCGAGCTCTCCGAAGCCCTCCAGATCCACCTGCACCGAGCCCTTTCCGGCCAGGTTTCCTCGGAAGAGGCCCTGCGCCAGGCGGCGAGAGAGATGAAGGCCATCCTCCTTCAGAGCGGTCTTCCCCCCTCTCCCGGTTGGGCGGGAGGGGATGGGAGAGGGGGACCAAGGGGGTGAGGGGCCTGTCCGACCGCCGGCTCGCCTGGGCCTTCGTGGCCCCTGCCCTCGCCGTCCTCGCCCTGGTCGCGCTCTTCCCCCTGGGCTGGGCGGCCTGGGAGTCGCTCCACCGGCACGACCTGCGGATGCCCTGGCTCGGACGCCCCTTTGTCGGGCTGGAGAACTACGCAGACATCGCCGCGGACATCCGCTTCCGGGCTGCCCTGGGGCATACCGTTTTCTTCACGGCCGCGAGCGTCGCGCTGGAGATCCTCCTCGGCCTCGTCCTCGCCCTGGCCATGGACCGGACCTTCCGCGGCCGGGGCTTCGTCC
This sequence comes from Thermoanaerobaculia bacterium, assembly GCA_035556715.1. GTDB lineage: Bacteria > Acidobacteriota > Thermoanaerobaculia > Multivoradales > UBA5704 > DATMER01. The sequence continues at coordinate 73,233 of DATMER010000016.1, read as the reverse complement.
GCGCCGCCCTGCTGCTCCCCTGGGCCCTGCCCACGGTCGTGGCCGCTCTCCTCTGGCGTTTCCTCTTCGACTCCCAGGCGGGGATCGTCAACTCCATCCTGAACGAGCCCCTGGTCTGGTTCGTCCACCCGTTTGCCGCTTGGGTCCCCGTGGTTCTGGCCGACGTCTGGAAGACCACGCCCTTCGTGGCCCTTCTCCTGCTGGCCGGGCTCCAGGGCATCCCGCGGGACCTCTACGAATCGGCCGCGGTGGACGGCGTCGGCCCCTGGACCCGGTTCCGCCGTGTGACGCTTCCCCTGCTCCGGCCGGCCATCCTCGTGGCGCTGATCTTCCGCACCCTGGATGCCTTCCGCGTGTTCGACCTGATCTACGTCCTGACAGGAGGAGGACCGGGCACGGCCACCGAGCCGATCGCGCTCTACACCTTCAACACCCTGTTCCAGAACCTCCGATTCGGGTACGGCGCGGCCCTGTCCGTGGTCGTGTTCCTGGTCACCTTCGGGCTGGCGCTGCTCTACATCCGCCTGCTGAGGAGGCAGGAGTGAAGCGCGTCCTTCCGGTTGTGGTGCTTGCGCTGCTGCTGGCCTTCGCCCTGTTCCCGTTCCTCTGGGCGGTCGCGGCCTCCCTCAGGCCGGAGGCGGAGCTCTTCCGCGGCCCGTCGCTCCTTCCGGAGCGGCTCACGGCCGAGCACTACGCCGCCCTGTTCGAAGAGCGCGACTTCTGGGTGCCGATCCGCAACTCCCTGGTGGTGGCGGGGACCACGACCCTCTTCTGCGTGATCGTGGGCTCGCTCGCCGCCTATGCGCTGGCCCGGCTGGAGATGAGGGGAAAGAGCGCCATCCTGGGATTGATCCTGGCCGTCTCCATGTTCCCGCAGATCTCCATCGTGAGTCCGCTCTTCCTGCTGCTGCGGTCGCTCGGTCTGATCGACACCTACCCGGGGCTGATCCTGCCGTACCTGACCTTTGCCATGCCGCTTACCGTCTGGCTCCTGGTGGGCTACTTCCGGCAGATCCCGGCCGACTTGGAAGAGGCGGCCCGGGTGGACGGCGCCACCCGCTGGCAGGTCTTCACGCGGGTCGTGCTCCCCCTGGCTGTGCCCGGCCTGGCGGCCACGGGGATCCTGACCTTCCTCTACTGCTGGAACGAGTTCCTCTTCGCCCTCTCCTTCACGCTCGGCCCCGAGCGGCAGACCGTGCCCGTGGCCATCGCGCTCTTCCGGGGCCAGTACCAGGTGCCCTGGGGTCAGATCCTGGCCGCATCCGTGGTGGCCACGGCACCTGTGGCGTTCCTCGTGCTGCTTTTCCAGAGACGGATCGTCCAGGGGCTGACCGCGGGCGCGCTCAAGGGATGACAATCGGCTCGCTACTGCGGCCTTCCCACTCGGCAGCGGCGCAATTTTCCTTCTCTTTCCCGCACTATGCTCCGTAGCGAAGCCAAGGAGGAGATCCCATGACCGAGATGGATTGGCCGTCCAAACCGATGAGCACGGAGTGGAGAGATGCCGAGCGCAAGCTCTGGCTCGCGCGTCTCTCCCCGGAAATTCTGGAGACTGCCGAGGTTGGCGAGATCGACCTGTCCACGGGTTCGCCGCCGTTCCCGGTCCATCGCGCGGTCAAGGAAGCCATCGAGGCCCGGGTGCGGGAGCTCGTCCATCTGGAGTACCCGCCCACGAACGGCGACAAGGTCTTGCGTACGGCCATCGCCGAGTTCGACCGCGAGCACCTCCGGGCGCCGTACGGTCCCGACGAGGTCGTCATCACCTACGGTGCCATGCAGGCCCTCTCGGACGTCGTCGGCGCCGTGGCCGCGCCCGGAGAAGAGGTGCTCCTGCCGACCCCGTACTGGTTCCAGTTCCCGTTCATCGTGCGGCTCAACGGGGCCGTGCCCAGGGACATCCCCACCTTCCGCGGGAACAACTTCAAGCTCACGCCGAAGCTGCTCCATGAGGCCATCACGCCGCGCAGCCGCCTGCTGATCCTCACGAACCCGAACAACCCCACGGGCGCCGTCTACAGCCGCGACGAGCTGGCGGACCTGGTGGAAGTCCTGAAGCTCCACCCGAACCTCGTCGTGGCCTCGGACGAGGTCTACAACCTCCTGTTTCCCGGGACCTCCGGCTACGAGGCCGCGCCGAGCCTGTGCAGCTTCCGCGAGATCGCCGACCGGGTCGTCGTCGTCAACAGCTTCGCCAAGAACTTCGCGATGTCGGGCCTGCGGGTCGGGTACGCCGCCACCACCGATCCGTCGCGGCTGATCCTGATCACCCAGCGGCAGCGCTTCACATCCCTGGGGGTCAATCTCTATCTCCAGGCGGGTGCCGTCGCCGCCATCGAGGCCACGGGCGAGATCGTCGGCGGGATCAACAGCGAGCTGGTGCCGAGGCGGAAGAAGGCGGGCGAGCTCCTGGCCACGGTCCCGCACTTCCACTTCATTCCGCCGCAGGCCGGCTACTACTACTGGGTGGATGTCAGCGGCTGGTTCGGCTGCCGCTATGTCGATGGCGAGGGAAATGTGAAAGTCATCCGGGATGACAAGGATCTCGCCACCTACCTGAAGGTGCAAATAGCCGGGCTTCCGCCCGGGGTGTCGGTGGTCAACGGCACCGACTGCGGCATGCGCGGCTACTTCCGGATCACCTTCGCGGTTCGCGAGGAGATCTTTGCCGAAGGCGTGAAGAGGATGCGGAGGCGGCTGGACCTCTTGCAGTGCGACCGGTGACGGCTTGACCCATAAGGGCTCGGGATCATTCCGGGAATAGCGACTTGTCGATCCCGGGGATGATCCGCAGCGCGTTCTTGTAGTACAGCTTCTTCAGGACCTCTTCCGGCAGGTCCAGGCCGTAGAGGCTCCAGAAGGCGTGGCGCTTGCGGTAGTAGGGGAAGTACTCGTCCGCGGTCTCCAGCGTCCGGAAGTAGGTGTGGTACTCGGACGGCTCCCAGATGTCCTTGCCGAACAGCACGCGGTCCTGGTGGCGGATCAGGAAGTCACGGGCGGCGCGGGGCTGGCGCCCCAGCTCGTGGAGCACGGCGCCGATCTCGGTCATCATGTTCGGCATCTGGTCCATCAGCCGGCCCAGCCGGGCGAGGTCGTGACCCAGCCAGCCCAGGTGGGCATTGACGAAGACCGTCTTCGGATGGCGGCGGATCACGTTGTGCAGCTCGCCGATCGTCTGCTCGAACGAGGCGAACTCGGGGGAGTCGCGGCGGCGGTTCGGGAACTGCTTGAGCTCCAGCCAGCGCTCGTTGAAGCGGTCCCAGGGCAGCCAGAACGCCATGGGCTCGCCCACGTGGATCAGCACCGGAATGCCCAGCTCTCCGGCCTTGGCCCAGATCGGATCGAGGCGCGGATCGTCGGTCTGCACCCGCTTGCCGTCCGCGTCCTTCACGAACATCCCGAGGTTCTTGAAGACCTTGAGGCCGCGGGCGCCGTTCTTCACGTCCGCCTCGAGCTGCCGGGCCGCATCCTCTCCGAAATTCGGCTCGGAGATCTTGCGGAAGTCCACATTGGCGAACTGGACGAAGCGCTTCGAGTGCTTCGCAGTAAGCGTGGCCAAGCCCTTCTGGAACAGCTCGCCGCTGCCGCCGCTCAGGTTGACCATGACGGCCATGTTGAGCCCGTCCATGTCCTTGACGAGCTGGTCCACCTGCTCGGACGTCATCTCCTCGGCATCCTGGTGGTTGTGGACGTCGATGAAGGGGAAGCGCGCCCGCGTGACCGGATGCTCCGGGACCACGAGCGTAGAGCGCGGCTCGTACTCCTCGAAGGACATGACGGGCTCGGGAGGTTTCGCAGGCTCGGCGGGAGGTGCCTGGGCGCGGATGGAAGGGACGGCGCTCAGGAGGTAGAGGGCGAGCGCGAGACGGCGAAAGACGTTGGCACTCATAGAGGAGGCCACTCTATCGCAGGCGCGGACCGCGATCCGGACGGCGCGGACATGGGTCCGTGCCTCAGGGACAGCGGTACGCGTGATCCGGACCTGCGTCCGCGCCTCAGGGACACCTGTCCGTGCCATCCGGACCCTGGTCCGTACGATCCAGCTCCCGGTCCCTGCGGTTCGGACCGGGGTCAGGATGATCCGGACCGCTGTCCGCGTGACTCGGACCCGGGTCCGGACGGCTCGTACCGCGGTTGGAGCCGTCCAGATCGGTGTCCGTGCGGCCCGTACCGCGGTACGCATGGCTCAGACCGCCGTCCGCGTGGCTCGGATCGTGGCCGGAGTGATTCGGATCGCTGTTGGAGGCGCCCGGACCATAATCGGGACGGCACGGACCGTGGTCCGCATTGCTCGTACCGCGGTCAGTGTCGTCAGGACAAGGGTCAGAGCCGTTCGGATCCCTGCCCGCGTGATCCGGATCGCGGTCCGTGTCCTCCGGGACGCGGCGGCAGGCTACCTGGCGCGTCGTCGAGCTCCATCCGCTATAATGTCGGCGGACCGCTGACAGACCCGAAGCAAGAACCACCCGTCCGGCCCCGCCGGACCTCCTCGGGAGCCCCATGCCCCGGAAACGTGACGTTCTGGAACCCTTGAAACGGGACGAGCTCCTGGCCGCCGCCGACCGTTTCGGCGTGTTTGTCCGTGACCGCCGGGTCCGGGATGATCTAATCGATGCCCTGGCCGGCTCGCGGAAGGCCGGGCTGGCCGGTATCCTCGAAGGCCTTTCCCGGTATCGGCTCAAGGAGATCTGCCGCGCCCTGGATCTGGACGACTCCGGCCGCGAGAAGGCCGTGCTCATCGACCGGCTCGCGGGGCGGGATGGGCACGCCCCGTCCACGCCACCACCTGCGGAGGTCCCTGCCCCCTCACCCCCTGGCCCCCTCTCCCATCCCCTCCCGCCGGCCGGGAGGGGGGGAAAAATGGGAGGGGGCGCCCCTCTCCCGGAGGAAGGGCGTGCGATGGGAGAGGGGACGGGGGTGAGGAGCTCGCAGACACGCTCTGAGGAAAGAATGGAACAGGCTCAGCTCAACTGGATCACCAGCTTCATCTGGGGCATCGCGGACGATGTCCTGCGCGACCTCTACGTCCGCGGCAAGTACCGCGACGTCATCCTCCCCATGACCGTCCTGCGGCGGCTCGACTCCCTCCTCGAAGGGAGCCAGAAAGCCGTGCTCGACATGAAAGCCTCGCTCGACAAGGCGGGCATCGTCCACCAGGACCAGGCCCTGAGGCAGGCCGCGGGCCAGGCCTTCTACAACACCTCGAAGTTCACCTTGCGCGATCTCAAATCCCGCACGAGCCAGCAACAGCTCAAGGCCGACTTCGAAGCCTGGCTGAACGGCTTCTCCCCCAACGTCCAGGACATCCTGGAGAGCTTCGAATTCCGCAATCAGATCCCGAGGCTGTCCAAAGCCGACGCGCTGGGCACCCTCATCGAAAAGCTACTCTCGCCGGACATCAACCTCAGCCCCAACCCCGTCCTCTACGGCGACGGTTCGGTCAAGCACCCCGGCCTGGACAACCACGCCATGGGCACGATTTTCGAGGAGCTGGTCCGGCGCTTCAACGAAGAGAACAACGAAGAGGCAGGAGAGCACTGGACGCCGCGCGACGCCGTCAAGCTGATGGCCAAGCTGATCCTCCTGCCCATCGCGAACGACATCGAATCGGGCACCTACCTGCTCTACGACGGCGCCTGCGGCACTGGCGGCATGCTGACCGTGGCGGAAGACACGCTCCGGGATTTGGCCGCGGAGCACAAAAAACAGGTGGCCACCCACCTCTACGGTCAGGAAATCAACGCCGAGACCTATGCCATCTGCAAGGCCGACCTCCTGCTCAAGGGCGAAGGCGAAGCCGCGGACAACATCGTGGGCGGCCCCGAGCACTCGACGCTCGCCAACGACGCCTTCCCCTCGCGCGAGTTCGACTTCATGCTCTCCAATCCACCGTATGGCAAGAGCTGGAAGAGCGACCTCGAACGCATGGGGGGAAAGAACGGCATCAAGGATCCGCGCTTCGTAATCGAGCACGCGGGAGACCCCGAGTACTCGCTGCTCACTCGCTCGAGCGACGGCCAGATGCTCTTCCTGGCCAACATGCTCTCCAAGATGAAGCACAAGACAAAGCTCGGCAGTCGTATCGCGGAGGTGCACAACGGCTCTTCCCTCTTCACCGGCGACGCCGGCCAGGGAGAGAGCAACATCCGCCGCTGGATCATCGAGAACGACTGGCTCGAAGCCATCGTCGCCCTGCCGCTGAACATGTTCTACAATACCGGCATCGCGACCTACATCTGGGTGCTCACCAACCGCAAGCCCGCACGCCGACGCGGCAAGGTGCAGCTCATCGACGCGACGCAATGGTACAAGCCGCTCCGCAAGAACCTGGGCAAGAAGAACTGCGAGCTGTCCAAGGATGACATCCGGACGATCTGTGACACCTTCCTCGCCTTCGAGGAGACCGAGCAGTCAAAAATCTTCCCCAACGCCGCCTTCGGCTACTGGAAGGTGACCGTCGAGCGTCCGCTACGCCTCAAAGGCATCGACCCGGAGCGCGCCTACACACCGAAAGAGATCAAAGCAATCAAGGAGACCAAGCGCGACGACAACGCGCCGCCCGTGATCCGCAAGATCCATAAGAAAGGCACCGAGCACGATCCGCTACGCGGCCTGTTCGAGACGACCATCGACCGCAAGCCGGCCGTCGTGGAGTACGAGCCGGATCCGGACCTGCGTGACACCGAGCAGGTGCCGCTGCTGGAAGAGGGCGGCATCGAGGCGTTCCTGCAACGCGAGGTGCTGCCGCACGCCCCCGATGCCTGGTACGACCCGGAGAGCGTGAAGACCGGCTACGAGGTCAGCTTCACACGCTATTTCTACAAGCCCAAACCGCTCCGCACACTGGAGGAGATCCGCGCTGACATTCTGGCCCTGGAGAAGGAGACAGAAGGATTATTGGCGGAGATCGTCGGTGGGGGAGGGGCGGCCATATGACCGAGCTGCACCCATGGCAAGACCGCCCCAGGCCACGAATTCTCCGAATTCCACGAATTCCGGGTAGACGCCCCAGTCCGCTGTCACCAATCTGCCGGGTGTACAGTGTCGGGGCGTCTCATGGCCGCAGTCACCACCAACACCGGCAGCACATCGTGGGAATCTCGTTACGCGGCCGGATATTCAGCCTGTGGTCCCGGCGGGGGGCCTGGGGTGGTCGGATCTACCGTGGGGAGACGCCCCGACCCTGTACACCCGAAAGGTTCATGCCAGCGGACTGGGGCGTCTCTACGGCCCGGACATGGAGACGGGGATCTGGCGACACCGAGGCGGCTCCATGATTGACGGCCTCAAACCCTATCCCGCGTACAAAGACTCTGGCGTGCCATGGCTGGGACAGGTGCCGGTGCATTGGGATGTGCGGCGGCTGAGGGATTCTACCGAAGGCTGCATCGCAGGCATTTGGGGGAACGAGCCAAATGGCCTTAACGACCTGCCATGTGTTCGTGTAGCGGACTTCGATAGGCAGCGTCTTCGGGTTAGATTGACGAAGCCCACGATGCGTTCCGTTGCGATGAACGAGCGTCGGAGAAGAATGCTTGTGCGTGGCGACTTACTCCTAGAGAAGTCGGGCGGCGGTGACCAGCAGCCGGTTGGTGTTGTGATGCTGTATGACCACGACATACCCGCTGTCTGCTCGAATTTTGTTGCACGGGTGCCTGTCTCTGCGGCTTTCGACTCGGGCTACCTAGCCTACTTGCACTCTCATCTGTACGCAATTCGTCTCAACCTGCGGTCTATCAAGCAGACTACAGGTATTCAGAATCTTGACTCGTCCGCCTATCTCAGTGAACCTGCGGCTTTTCCGCCCCTCCGAGAACAATCCGCCATCGTCCGCTTCCTCGACCACACCGACCGCCGCATCCGGCGCTACATCCGCGCCAAGAAGAAGCTGATCGCGCTGCTGAACGAGCAGAAGCAGGCCATCATTCACCGCGCCGTGACCCGCGGCCTCGGCCCCAACGACCATCTGAAGCCCTCGGGGGTGGAGTGGCTGGGGGAGGTGCCGAAGCATTGGGAGATAAAGCGGCTCAGAAATCTGACGGCGAACGTGACGAGTGGGTCAAGAGGGTGGTCAAATTATGCAGCTGACTCCGGCCCCCTCTTTATCCGAATCGGGAATCTGACGCGGGCCTCGATCGAGTTGGATCTTTCGGATACTGTGAGACTCAACCTGCCGACTTCGGTGCTGGGTGAGACTACCCGAACCCGGGTTGCACCGGATGACGTTTTACTCTCGATTACGGCGTTTATTGGCTCCGTCGCGATAGTTCCTTCAGACATCGGCGAGGCATACGTAAGCCAGCATGTAGCCTGCTGCCGGCTTGCGCCCGGTGCCGCAAACGCGAGATGGGTGGGGTACGTGCTTCTTTCACCGATCGGAAAGATCCACGGCACGCTCTGCATGTATGGTGGAACGAAGCAAGGCCTATCGCTCGACGACGTGAGGAATCATGTCGTCTTGCTGCCTCCCCGAGAAGAGCAAGATGCACTTGTCCAACGCATAGAAGCCGACACAGCTGTGATTGATGTAGCAAGCCGAGCCACTCAGCGCGAGATCGACTTCGTGAGGGAATACCGCACTCGACTAATCGCCGACGTGGTGACCGGCAAGCTCGACGTGCGCGAGGCGGTGGCGCGGCTGCCGGAGGAGGCTGAGGAGCCGGAGCTACTGGACGAGGGCGAGGCGATGGGGGAGGATGAAGCAGAGGACGAGGGCGGGGATCTTGACGCTTTGCCTGAAGAGGCCGTGGCATGACGGGCCTACAGGGCGAAACCCGCATCTACCACATCACCCACTTGGATAACCTGATGTCTGTCTTGGCTGACGGTGGCTTGTGGTCGGACGCGGCGATGATCGCCCGAGGTGGCCCAGCGGCTTCAATCGGCATGAGCAGCATCAAGCAGCGGCGCTTGGGGTTGACTGTTAAATGCCACCTCCCCGACAAAGTCGGTGAGTACGTGCCCTTCTACTTTTGTCCCCGCTCGATCATGCTTTACCTGATCCATCGCGCCAATCATCCGGAGCTAACCTACCAAGAGGGACAGACGCCCATCATCCACTTGGAGGCAGATCTTCACGAAGTCGTGACCTGGGCCGAGAGCGAGAGACGGCGCTGGGCCTTCACTCTGTCGAATGCTGGAGCAATTTACGCCGAGTTCCGCCGTCAGCTTGACCAACTTGGCGAAATCAACTGGGCGGCCGTGGCCTCGACCGACTTCCGTGATCCAGACGTCAAGGAAGGGAAGCAGGCCGAATTTCTGGTGCGTGAGTTCTTTCCGTGGCATCTCGTGAGGCGCATCGGGGTGCAGTCTGAGGCGATTCGGAACCGTGTGCTCCGGGCATTGTCAGGATCGAAGCACCGGCCTATCGTCGAGGTTCGCCGAGACTGGTACTATTGAGATTGGAGGACGCATGATCCGGTTTACGCAAGGCGACATCCTGAAGGCTGATGCCGAAGCCCTGGTCAACACCGTCAACTGTGTGGGCGTTATGGGGCGGGGTATTGCTCTCCAGTTCAAGAACACCTTCCCGGAAAACTTCAAGGCTTACGAGGTGGCTTGCCTGAAGAAAGAGGTGGAACCGGGGCGCATGTTCGTATTCGATACCGGCAAGCTAACCTCCCCGCGCTACATCATCAACTTCCCCACCAAACGCCACTGGAGGGGCAAGAGCCGTATCGAGGATATCGAGACAGGGCTTGAGGCTCTAGTAAAGGAAATCCGGGCACGCAACATCCGTTCCATAGCCATTCCACCTTTGGGTAGCGGGTTGGGAGGGCTCGACTGGGCCGGAGTTCGGCCCCTGATCGAGCGTGCGCTGGCGGCTGTGCCGGAGGTGGAGGCGGTAGTGTTCGAACCGGGGGGCGGTCCGGCAGACACGCGCGCCAACCGATCGAGCGACGTTCCCAAGATGACGGCAGGCCGCGCCGCCTTGCTGGGCCTCATGGACCGTTATCTCGCTGCTTTGATGGACCCGTCGATCTCGCTCTTGGAAGTACACAAGCTGATGTACTTCCTTCAGGCTGCTGGTGAGCCGCTGCGTCTGCGGTATGTAAAGGGCCCTTACGGCCCCTACGCGGAGAACTTGCGCCACGTGTTGCGCGAGATCGAAGGGCACCTGATCTCGGGTTACGCCGATGGAGGCGATGCACCAGGCAAGCAACTGGCTCCGGTACCCGGTGCGGTGCGGGATGCGGAGTCTTTTCTGGAAGCTCACCCGGACACTCATGAGCGCTTCGACCGGGTGGCACACTTGGTCGAGGGCTTTGAAACTCCGTTCGGCCTGGAGCTCCTCACGACAGTTCATTGGGTCGCCACTCAGGAGAAGGCGCAAGATCGTGAGGACATATTGAAGGCGGTCTACTCGTGGGCGCCAAGAAAACAGCAGTTCACTCATGCGCAGATTGACCTGGCGGCGGAGCGGTTGCGGTCGGGAGGATGGCTTACTTCTACTGCCGGTAACTGACGGGTACCGTCAAGCATGCCCACCGACATCACTGAAAAGGGCCTCGAGGACCTCATCATCGCGGCCATGACCGAGGGCGCTGCTCCGGCGGGATCGGCCGAGGGCGAGGTCCGCGAGCGGCCCTCCGCCTACGCTCCCGGCTGGCTTCTCGGCAACCCCAAGGACTACAACCGAGAGTACGCGGTCGATCTCGTTCAGCTCAGCGCCTTCCTGCGCGAGACCCAGCCCAAGGCGGCGGAATCTCTGGACCTCGACCAGGAGAGCCCCACCCGCCACAAGTTCCTCTCCCGTCTCCAAGGCGAGGTGAGCCGGCGCGGTGTCGTGGACGTCCTGCGCCGCGGGGTCAAGCACGGACCGCTCGATCTTGATCTCTTCTACGGTACGCCATCCCCGGGCAACCCGGCAGCCGCCGAGCGCTACGCGCAGAACCGCTTCAGCATCACCCGGCAACTGCGCTACAGCCGCGACGAGACCCAGCTCGCGCTCGATCTGGCCCTTTTCATCAACGGATTGCCGGTCGCGACCTTCGAGCTCAAGAACAGCCTCACCAAGCAGACGGTAGACGACGCGGTGCAGCAGTACATACGGGACCGCGATGCACGCGAGCGGCTTTTCGAGCTCGGGCGCTGCGTCGTCCACTTCGCGCTGGACGAGCACGAGGTGCGGTTCTGCACCCATCTCAAGGGCAAGGAGTCGTGGTTCCTGCCGTTCAATCAAGGCTGGAACCATGGCGCGGGCAATCCGCCGAATCCCATCGGCCTCAAGACCGATTATCTCTGGCGGCGTATCCTCACCCGGGATGGCCTCACCGACATCCTCGAGAATTACGCTCAGATTATCGAAACTCGGGAGGAGAAGACCGGCCGCAAGCGGCAGGTGCCGATCTTCCCCCGCTATCATCAGCTCGACGTGGTGCGCCGGCTTCTGGCCGATGCCGAATGGCACGGTGTGGGCCAGCGCTACCTGATTCAACACTCGGCAGGGAGCGGCAAGTCCAATTCGATCGCCTGGCTCGCTCATCAGCTCATCAGCCTGCGCAAGGACGATGCGCCAGTCTTCGATTCCATTCTCGTGGTCACCGATCGCCGCATCCTCGACCAGCAGATCCGAGACACGATCAAGCAGTTCGCCCAGGTGGGCGCCACGGTCGGCCACGCGGACCACTCCGGGGACCTGCGGAGGTTCATCGAGAGCGGCAAGAAGATCATCATCTCTACGGTGCAGAAGTTCCCGTTCATCCTCGACGAGATCGGCAGCGAGCACCGCGGACGGCGATTTGCCATCATTATCGACGAGGCCCATTCGAGCCAGGGAGGCCAAGCCTCGGCGGCGGTCAGCATGGCCCTCTCGGAGGTCGGTGCGGAGGAGGAAGAGGAGACCACCGAAGACAAGGTCATCCGCATCATGGAGTCGCGCAAGCTCCTGCCGAACGCAAGCTACTTCGCCTTCACCGCGACGCCCAAGGGCAAGACGCTGGAGATCTTCGGCGAAGCCTTCGAGGAGGATGGGAAGGTCAAGCACCGCCCCTTCCACAGCTACACGATGAAGCAGGCGATCCAGGAAGGGTTCATCCTCGACGTGCTGCAGAGCTACACGCCGGTCGAGAGCTATTACAAGCTGGTCAAGAAGGTCGAGAGCGATCCCGAGTTCGACACCAAGAAGGCCAAGAAGAAGCTGCGGCGCTACGTGGAGAGCCACGATCACGCGATCCGTCTCAAGGCCGAGATCATGGTCGATCACTTCCACGAACAGGTGCTCGATCTCAACAAGATCGGCGGAGAAGCGCGGGCGATGGTCGTGACCAGCGGCATCGAGCGCGCCATTCAATATTACCTGGCCATCCGCGACTATCTGGAAGAGCGGAAGAGCCCCTATCGTGCGATCGTTGCCTTTTCCGGCGAGCACGAGTATGGGGACAGGAAGGTCACCGAAGCTTCCCTGAATGGCTTTCCCAGCAGCGCGATCGTTGACCGCATCCGCGAACACCCGTACCGCTTCCTCGTCTGCGCCGACAAGTTCCAGACTGGCTACGACGAGCCGCTCCTTCACACCATGTACGTGGATAAAACGCTTGCCGGAATCAAGGCGGTCCAGACCCTGTCGCGACTGAACCGGGCGCACCCGAAGAAGCACGATGTGTTCGTGCTCGACTTCATGAACAACGTGGACACGATCCAGTTGGCGTTCGCCGACTACTACCGGACGACGGTCCTCAGCGAGGAGACCGATCCGAACAAGCTGCACGACTTGAAGGCCACGCTCGACGACGCCCAGGTGTACACGGACGCCGATATCGACGCCGTCGTCGAGAGCTTCCTGGAGAACGCCGGCCGCGAGCGGCTCGATCCAATCCTGGATGCCTGCGTGGCCATTTACCGGGAGCGGCTCGATGAGGACGGACAGGTCGAATTCAAGGGCAACGCCAAGGCCTTCCTCCGCACCTACGGCTTTCTCGCCTCGATCCTGCCGTACACGAATGCGGGTTGGGAGAAGCTGTCCATCTTCCTAACCTTCCTCGTGCCCAAGCTGCCCGCCCCCAAGGAGGAGGACCTCGCCAAGGGTATCCTCGAAGCGATCGACATGGACAGCTACCGGGCCGAGAAGCAGGCCGCGATGAAGATCCAGTTACCGGACGAGAATGCCGAGATCGCACCGGCTCCAACGACTGGAGGTGGTCACAAGCCGGATCCTGAACTGGACCGTCTCTCAAACATCCTCAAGGTTTTCAACGACCAGTTCGGCAACGTCGACTGGACCGACCGGGACCGCGTGCACCGGCTGATCACGGAGGACATCCCGGCGAGAGTGGCAGCCGATCCGGCGTATCAAAATGCCAAGCAGAACTCGGACCCGCAGAACGCCCGCATCGAGCACGACAAGGCGCTTGCCCGGGTCATGACCGCCGTCCTCAAGGACGACACCGAGCTTTTCAAACAGTTCAGCGACAACGACTCCTTCCGACGTTGGCTGGCCGACACTGTGTTCGGGATCACGTATGACCGGCCAACGGGTAGGGAGGGGGCGGGCGTCGTGTGACGGGGGAGGCTGGAAAAGGGGGGCGCGTGACAGCGCGCCCCCCGGGAACGACAGACTACAGCGCAGTGTCAGGAGCGAAGGTGGGGGGAGCCATCGTCTCCGGACCCGGCGGAGGCTCAGGCGCCTTCGGCGCCTTGCTCCGGGGGCGGAGCGGCTGGATCCCGAACTCGATCAGCTTGTCGCTGCGGTAGCCGTAGTGCTCCCGCACTCCGGTCCGCAGGAAGTCCAGGAGAGTGTCCCCCTCCTGGAGCCTCTGCTGCAGGAGCTTCGTCACCTCCCCCTTTCTCGCATCGAGAGTGGCCTGCTCGAAGGAGAGACCCTGGACCTCGGTGGTGAGGTCCTGCAGCCTCGTCTTGGGCTCGATCAGGTGCGGGAGGTCAGTCGCGTTCGCGTCTACGGCCGACGTCCCCTGAATCCAAGCGTTGATACGGTGCATGTACTGCCGGATACGGGCCATCTTCGTTCTCCTTTCCCCTGAGGGAAGACCGGTGGCGCCTTGATTGGCGCCTACGGAGGATAACCTCGTTTTATTCAGCCGAATATCACGGTTGAACTGCTCTGAATGCGGCTTAGGATAGGAGTCTAGAGATTTGATGTCAATAGGTGAAGGATAATTTCACCAAGATTGCGTAGATATGAGCCAAGTACTGGTCACATCTGGCCAATTCCCGGTCGTAGGAAGGGGGTACGATTGTTGGAATAGGATAAAGAAGGTTCTTTAGTAACGTTTCAGGCACAAAAATTGCGGATTGGCCGCTGCCATGGCCAATTTTCCGGAGCCGTTCCCCCCGATGTTGCTTGACGAGGTGAAGCGACCGTTTCACAAGCCGGGCTGGATCTACGAGGAGAAGTACGACGGTTATCGCATGCTCGCCTTCAAGGACGGCGGCCGCGTCCAGCTCATCAGCCGCAACCGGAAGGACTTCACCCGCCAGTTCGCGGACATCGCCCTGGCGATCGCCGGACTCAAGGCGAAGACCCTGATCCTGGACGGCGAGGTCGCGGTCTTCGACGAGCGTCTGGTCTCCCACCTCGGCTATCTGAGGGGCGCTCCCGAAGAGCAGCTCTTCACGCCGCCGATGTACGTGGCCTTCGACTGCCTCTGGTCAAGGGGGAAGGATCTGATGCGCGAGCCCCTGCGCCGCCGCCGGACCGTGCTGGAGCGGGAGGTGAGGGGAGCGGAAGGCCCGATCGTCCTGGCCCGCCGGCTGGCGGACGACGGCCTGGAAGCCTGGAAGGAAGTTGTCGCCCAAGGCTGGGAGGGCCTGATCGCGAAGGACCCCGCCTCCATCTACGAGCCGGGCGTCCGCACCCGGGGCTGGATCAAGGTCAAGCACAAGGTGCGGATCGGCTGGCCGGGGGAGGGGACGGAGTACACGCGGGGGTGAGGGCCCTCACCCCCCGGCCCCCTCTCCCGCCTCCCCGATCCCCTCCCCGGGAGAGGGGGAGACTTGCTTCACTCGAACGCCATGCTTAGACCGGACAAGGGGAAAAAATGCACCCGAGGCCTCTCAGCCTTCGGAAATCTTGCCAGGGGTCCGTCCAGAGGGGCAGTCAACTCGCCGGCCGAATGGCTCCGACGGTTCCCAAAACCCGAGTTACGGAGGTAGTCGCGATGTCCGCCCCGATTCCGAATGTCGAAGCGAAGGACCTTACACCCGACCAGTACCGTCTTCTGGTGGCCCATCGAGCCCGCCAGATCCTCCACGAGCCGGTGGCGGTTCCCGAGACGACCGCCGAACGCCATCTAATCGAGGCGCGGATCAAGGCCGAGATGGAAAGGATCCATCTGCGCCGCAACTTCCTTCCCGTCCGCTTCCTGGGGGATGGCGTCGAGCGCGCCAAGGCGGTGTGCCGGATCGTGACGAATGAGTCGCTGGGAACGGGCTTCCTGGTCGGTCCCGGCCTGCTGATGACCAACAACCACGTGATCGACAGGCGGGAGGCCGCGCAGGGCGCTATTGCCGAGTTCGGCCTGAATGACAGTGCCTCGGTCCCGATCACTGCGGCCCTGCTCCCTGATCGGTTCTTCATGACTGACGAGGACCTGGATTTCACCATCGTGGCCTGTGACGCAAGCCGGCTCGGCGACGTCCGGCCGATCCCGCTTCGGCGGAGCCCGGTGACGGTTACCCGCCACGAGTTTGTCAACATCATCCAGCATCCCGCCGGCCGCCCCAAGGAGGTCGCCCTGCAGGAGAACACAGTGACTCGGGTCCAAGACAAGCTCATCCACTATGAGACTGATACGGAGCGGGGCTCCTCGGGCTCGCCCGTCTTCAACAACAACTGGGACCTGGTGGCTCTCCATCACTCCGGTACGCAGCTCCCCGACGGAACGGCGGAGAACGAAGGAATCCGGATCTCGGCGATCGTGGCCCATCTCATCGCCGTGGGACAGGGGGACAGCGTGGTTCGAGAGGCTCTGGGACGGGATGGCATGGTCCTCCTGGGCACGTCGCCTTTCCTCGGCTTCTTCGACGTCCAGGGTGTCGCGCCGGCAGGGAGCCTCGAGGTCGAGGTCCCCGATTTCCGAGGCTCGGTGCAGTTCGCGGACGTGGGCTTCTGGAACATCGAGCATTTCCGCAGCGACGTTTCCGAGGAGAGGGTGGCGGCGGTGGCAGAGGTGGTCTCCCGGCTTTCGATGGACGTCCTGGGGCTCACTGAGGTGGAGAAGGGGGCTCTCGAGCGCCTCAAGGAGGCCTTGAGCAGGCATGGGTTGGCCGTAGGCTTCGAGCTGCTGGACACGGATGGGCGGCAAGACCTCGCCGTCCTCTACGACCGGGAGACGACGCGGGTCCTTCTGCGGCCGGATCTGGCAGCGCGGTATGCCAACCTGCTGGCGGCGCGTACCCGTTCAGGCCGGTCGGCGTTCCCGCGTGCGCCTCTCTTCGCGTCCTGCACGATCCGGGGAGAGGGCAGCCTGGGCGAGCAGAGATTCCTGCTCATCCTGGTGCACCTCAAGGCGTTCGGAGATCCGCAGAGCGTCGCCCGCCGCCAGTTGGCCGCGCGGATCCTGGCGGAGATCATCAAGGATCTCCGGGAGGTCGAAGGGCTGCCGGTGGTCCTCGGCGGAGATTTCAATGAGCAGCTCACCACGGACGTTCTCGATCCCCTGACCGGTGCACCGGACCTGCTCGCCCTCACGGCGGATGACGCCAACGACGGGGCGATCTCTTACGTCGGCACCACCCACCGCTCCCTGATCGATCACGTCCTGGTGAGCAGTGACGTGCAGTTGGGAGAGATCTCGGGCGACGATGCCGCCATCGTGCGCCTGGACCGCTCGGTGCGGGATTTCAGCGGCAGGGTCTCCGATCATGTCCCGATCGTTTTCCGGATGATCTACCGGAGCCAGGGCGTGCCGATCGAGCCCGAGCTTCCGGAGGAAGCCGGTGGGGCGATCGAGATCCCGCTCCCGGATGGGAGCCGGTCGGTTCGGCTGGCCTTCGAGTTGGCGTGAATGACAGGCTCGCTGGGAGCGCAGCACGCTGCGCTCCCAGCGGCTCTTTCGTTTCGTGCACGCGATTGGGAACTCGCTCGCCACCTTCGGCCGGAAACCAGTTGGCGGGTCCGTCCCTCCTTTTGCGTAGGTACTGGCAGGGGCACGGCCCCTCGTCGCGAAGGAGGCGATTCCGATGGAGACCCCGGCCAAGACCCAGAGTCATCCCGCCAGGCAGGAGATCGAGCGCTTCGTGAAGGGAGAGGCCTCCCCGGAAGTGACCCGGGACGTGGTACGCCACCTTCTGGTCGGCTGCCCCAAGTGCAAGGAGGCGGTGCGGCCCATGTGGGGGTTACCGCGCTTGGCCGTATAATCGGCTGATGCAGTCGAAGTCGCGGCTCTGGCCGTTCCGCGGACCGCTCACCTCTTTGATCCTGGGTTTCGTTCTGGCGGGTCCGGCTGCGGCAGCGACCTTCACCGTCGACAATCTCTCCGACTCCGGGCCGGGCAGCCTCCGCCAGGCGGTCCTCGACGCCAACGCGGCTGTCGGTGCGGACTTCATCATCTTCCAGGCCGGGCTGACCGGCACCATCACACTGACCTCGGACGAGATCCTGATCACCGACAGCGTCGAGATCACCGGTCCCGGGGCCGGGGTGCTCGCAGTCCACGGCAACGACACCTCCCGCATCTTCCGCGTGCAGAACGCTCTGGTCGGCGTCAACGCGACCGTGTCCGGCCTCACCCTCACCCACGGCTCCGAAAGGTTCGGCGGGGCGGTGGCGGTCTTCGGCGAGAGCCTCACCCTCCGCAGCGTGGTGGTGTCCGACAGCGAAGCGCTGTTTTCGGGCGGCAACGTGTACGTGCAGGCCGGGTCTCTCACCGTCCAGGACAGCACGGTCTCCGGCGGGGTGACGGACGACGGAGGCGGGATCGCCGTGGACGAGGGGCTGCTGGTGATCGACCGGAGCACGGTGAGCGACAATCAGGCGGACAATGGCGGGGCGATCCACACTGCCAATACGCTGGCGCAGATCGTGAGCTCCACGATCTCGGGCAACAGCGCCACATCCAACGGCGGCGGCTTCTTCGGCGAGGCGCTTTCCACCTTCGAGGTCCGGCACACGACCGTGAGCGGCAACACGGCGGGGAGCGCGGGCGGGAGCTTCTACCTCCAGGCCCAGGGCATCCTCGCGCTCGATCATGCCATCGTAGCCAACGGCACGCCCCAGGACCTGGTCCAGGTCGGCAGCAGCATCAGCGCCGTCTGGAGCCTGATCGAGGCCCCGGCTGGCGCGATCAACGGCCTGAACGCGAACAATCTCCTGGGGGTCGACGCCCGTCTCGCTCCGCTGGCGGACAACGGCGGCCCGACGCAGACCCACGCGCTGCTGCCGGACAGTCCGGCTCTCAATGCCGGCAATCCGTTGATCGCCAGTGCTCCCGCCACGGATCAGAGGGGTCCGGGCTTTGCCCGGATCGTAGGCGGGCGGATCGATGTCGGTTCGTTCGAGGAGCAGGCCGTGGAGAGCGCGCTCGCGGTCCCATCCCTCTCGGAGATCGGCCTGGTGGCCATGGCGGCGCTCCTGGCGGGGATCGGGGTGCTGGTGATCCGGCGCTGACAGAGGCTCGGGAGCGTCCCGAAGGCGCGCCCCCGAGCATTCGTCTTTACGCCTTGGCCTTGCCTTCGGCGAGGTTCCGGGCGCTGTTCTTGATGAGCCCCTCGGCGGTCTCGGCCAGGGAGCGGGCGATCTTGCGGTCGCTGACCAGCGTCGAATACTTGTACAGGTCACGCGCCACCAGGAAGTCGCGCACGTAGGGCCACCACGGCTTGGGAATGCCTTCGAGGTCCCAACCTTCTGTTGCCATGTTCGTCTCCTTTCGCAGTCTGTCTGGATTCGTGTGGGTTGCGACCGGTCTACAGTCCGGTCGGGTTTCACAGGATCAGGCGCGGTGCGAAAGGAAAACGTTACAGACAACGCTCAACGGCCGCGCAGCACGCGGGTGAGCACCCGGTCCAGGGTGGCGGCGAAGGCCTGCCTGTCCTTGGGGCCGTAGGGGCGCGGTCCACCGGGATCGAGCAGTCCCGCTCCCCTGAGGCCGTCCATCAGGTCGCGCACGGCGAGCCGCTCGCCGACGTTCTCTTCGGTGTACTCGTCGCCGCGCGGATCGATTGCCGTGACCCCTTTCTCGACCAGGCGGGCGGCCAGGGGGATGTCCGCGGTCACGGCCACGTCCCCCGGCTCGGCGTGCTTCGCGATGTGGAGGTCGGCCACGTCCGCTCCTCCCTCCACCCGGACGGCCGTGACGAAAGGGTTGCCGGGAGGCGCCGACAGCCACTGGTTGGCCACGAGCACCGCCTCCACGGTCAGACGTTTCGCGGCGCGGAAGACGATCTCCTTGACTTCGCGGGGAGCGGCGTCGGCATCGATCCAGACTCTCATGAGCCCGGACGATACCTGAAAAAAAGAGGGACCCGCGAACGGGTCCCTCTTTTTTTGTAGCGAGGAGGAGTGTTGTTATTCCGGCTGCCAGGTCGGGATGCGGCTCGGCGTCCAGGGTGCGCCTGCGGCCTCCATCCGGCTCTCCAGGTTCACCAGGTCCTCGCCGACCGTCTTGCGGATCTGCTCGAGGATCGGAGAGAAGGCCTGGGCGGCCTGGGTGTAGTTGTTCTGGTGCGTCTGCGTGGGCGCCGAGGTGGAGCCCCAGGCCCCGCCGACGACCTGGAAGACCCGGTCGGTGATGGACGGGGAGGTCGGCTCGAAGCGGGCGTTCTTGATCGGGTCGCCGGTGAGCTGCTCGCCCAGGTCCTTGATCCGGTCTTCGATCTTCCGCGCCTCGTCCAGCATCGCGGGATCGGCGGCCGGCGTGTCGAGCAGGGCTCTCTGGATGTGATTGATCCGGGTGAGGCCTTCTTCGAGGGCGCCGATGGAGCCGGCCACGGCTCGCTGCAGCCGGGCGACCTTGCGCTGGAACTCCAGCGTGGCCTCCCGGTTCTCGGCGGCGAGCGTGGCATTGCCCAGGGGCACGGTCTCGAAGGTTTGCGGCTCGGCCAGCGGCGTGGTCACGTCGCCCACCCGCTTGACCAGGCTCACGGTGTACTTGCCGGGCGCGACCAGAGGGCCCTGGGGCGGTGTGAAGAACGGGTTGTCCGTCGGCCCGCCCTCGAGGTTGGTCGGCATGGTCGTGGGGTAGCGCAGGTCCCAGGAGACCCGGTGAAAGCCGGCGGCGGTCGGACCGGTGATCCGGCGAACGACCTGGCCCTCGGCGTCCGTGATCGTCAGGATGACGATGGGGTCCTTCTCCCGCTCCTCGGCCCGGAGGTCCTCCCACTTCGGGTACTCGAGGGTGCCGCCCTCCTTCTCGGTGGCGGCCTCGGCCTCGTAGCGCAGTTTCTTGCGGGTCCTCATGTCCTCCTTGAGGTAGTAGGTGAAGACCGCGCCGTACGGCGGGTTGGGAGCGGTGAAGTGGCTCTCGCCCATGAACCCCTTGGCGGGCAGGCCAAGGGGCGAGGCCTCGACGTACATCCAGGTTTGCTTGATCGGGAAGAGGATGGCGTCCTTCTCCAGGTCCGCCTCGGTGCGGATGCGGCGCAGGGGGGTGTAGTCGTCGAGGATGTAGAAGCCGCGGCCGAAGGTGGCCAGCACGAGGTCGTTCTCCCGCTGATGGATGGCGAGGTCGCGCACGGCGATCGTGGGCATGCCGCCGGTGAGCGGGATCCACTTTTTGCCGCCGTCAACCGTGAAGAAGACGCCGAACTCGGTGCCCGCGAAGAGCAGGTCCCGGTTCACGTGGTCCTCGGCCAGGGTGTAGACCGTGCCCCGCTGCGGCAGGTCGCCGGCGATGGAGGTCCAGGTCTTGCCGCGGTCGGTGCTCTTGAGCACGTAGGGCTTGAAGTCGCCCATCTTGTGGTTGTCGAAGGAAGCGTAGACAGTGGCGTCGTCGAACTGCGAGGCCTCCAGGTCCGAGACGTAGGTCATGTCGGGGATGCCCGGGAGCTTGTCCGTCTTGCGCCAGTTGGTGCCGCCGTCCTCGGAGACCTGGATCAGACCGTCGTCGGTGCCGACGTAGAGCAGGCCTTCTTTCTTCGGCGACTCCGAGAGCGACACGATGTTGCCGTAGAACGACGTGGAGGCGTTCTTGGCCACCGCGTCGATGCCCCAGACCCTGTCCATGACCTTGAGCTTGTTGCGGTCGATCTGGCGGGTGAGGTCGGGGCTGACCGGACGCCAGGAGTTGCCGCGGTCGTCGCTGCGGAACACGCGCTGGGCGGCCAGGTAGAGCCGGGTGTGGAGGTGCGGGCTGATGATCAGCGGCGAATCCCAGTTGTAGCGCAGGCCGGGCTCGTCCGGCGCGGGCTGCGGCTGGATGTCCACGGCCTCGCCGCTCTTGCGGTCGAAGCGCACGATGCCGGCGTGCTGCGCCTGGGCGTAGATGATGTTCGGATCGGTCGGGTCGACCACGGTCTCGAAGCCGTCGCCGCCGTTGGTGATGAACCAGTCGGCGTTCATGATGCCGTGGTTGTTGTTGGTGCGCGACGGGCCGCCGAGGCTGAAGTTGTCCTGGGTGCCGCCGTAGACGTTATAGAAAGGTTTCGCGTTGTCCACGCTGACGCGGTAGAACTGGGTGACGGGCAGGTTGGGCTTGTAGATCCAGTTGGCGCCGCGGTCGAAGCTCTCGTAGAGGCCGCCGTCGCAGCCCACCAGCAGGTGGTCGGTGTTCTCCGGGTTGATCCAGAGCGCGTGATTGTCCACGTGCTTGGAGCGCTCGCCCAGGTTCCGCCAGCTCTTGCCGGCGTCGTCGGTCACCTGGAGGAAGACGTCCATGGAGTAGATCCGGTCGGCATCGTAGGGGTCGACGAAGATCTCCTGGTAGTACTGGCCGCTGTTGCTGGTGTAGCTGCCGCGCTTCTCCCAGTTGGCGCCGCCGTCGCGGGAGCGGTAGAAGCCGCCGGACCTGCGGGCTGCCTCGACGATCGCGTAGACGGTATCGGGCTGAGAGGGGGCGATGGCGAGGCCGATTCTTCCCTTGTCCTCCTTGGGCAGGCCAGCCTCGATCTTCTTCCAGGTGGCGCCGCCGTCGGTGGACTTGTGGAGGCCGCTCTCCGGGCCGCCGTTGACCACGGTCCAGACGTGGCGCCGGCGCTGGTAGGACGACGCGTAGAGCACATCGGGGTCCCGGGGGTCCATGACCACGTCGCTCACGCCCGTGTTCGGGCTGATGGACAGCACGGCCTTCCAGGTCTTGCCGCCGTCGGTGGTCTTGTAGAGGCCGCGGTCACCGCCGGCATTCCACAGCGGGCCCTGGGCCGCGACGTAGACGGTATCGGAGTCGCGCGGGTCGACCAGGATCTTGCCGATGTGCTCGGAGCTCTTGAGACCCACGTTGGCCCAGGTCTTGCCGCCGTCGATGGACTTGTAGACGCCGTCGCCGTAGGAGACGCTGCGCTGGCTGTTGTTCTCGCCGGTGCCGACCCAGACCACGAGGGAGTTGTTCGGGTCGAGGGTGATGCTGCCGATGGAGTATGAGGGCTGGCTGTCGAAGACGGGGTTGAAGGTGGCACCGCCGTTGGTGGTCTTCCAGACGCCGCCGGAGGCCACCGCGACGAAGTACGTGCTGGGCTTCTTGGGATCGACGGCGAGGTCGATGACCCGGCCCGAGGTGAGGGCGGGGCCGATGCCGCGGAGCTGAAGGCCGGCGAAGGTGCCGGCGGAGAGCAGCTCTTTCTTCTCGTCCTTCTTGGCGTCGGCGGACTTCTCGGCCTTGCCCTTCTTGTCGGCCTTCTGCGTCTGCGCGGCGAAGGTGGGGTTCCCCGCCAGCAGGAGCGACAGCAGAGCGATCGCTGCAGAGATTCGTTTCACAGGATATCCTCCAATCTATTTCAGGATGGGCAGTTGCCCATCGCTTTGGGAAGAACAGCGGCGGAAGGCCTCTCTATTGCGGCCCTCCCTGCCGCCCCGTCCAGACAGACCTCACCTGCGTTCGGCCGCCCGATTGTAGACGCATACGTCCAGGGAGGGGGAAGGTTGCGGGGCCCTCGCCCCGGCTTACTGGAAGTAGCCGTTCACATCCAGCACGAAGTGCAGCGCGTCAGCCGAGGTGACGGTGATACTGATGGACCCGGTCCCGTCGCCGGAGAGGGGCAGCAAGGCGTTGTTGGCCCGGTTCTGGCCGGCCGTGAAGCTGATCGTGCTGGTCATGGGGTCGGGACGGTCGGCTGGGAAGACGGACAGATGGCCTCCGGCGCCCGGGATCACAGTCGTCAGGTTGACTGACAGCGCCTTGGCATCCGGGGGCACGCCGCAGGTCCCGGCCAGTATGAAGGTTCGCTGGGCGTAGGGCTGCAGGTCCGGTCCGCCTAGGGGACCGTCGGGATCGCGCGTGTCCACGAGGCGGCAGGGCTCCAGGGTGTGGAAGTCGAGGTCGGCGCCGACGAGATCGGGATCGATGCGGAGGATGCTGGCGACCGAGGGCACGCCGCTGCCGTTGAGCAGAAACAGCATGTAGTACCCAGGGGGGCAGAGGTTGGGATCGGACGGCGCCGTCACGGCCAGGCCGCCGTCCGCCTCGTCGAAGCTCAACCGGACGATCCTCTGGTCCTGGTTGAAACCGTGGGTCACGGACGAGAGGCGGATCAGAGTAACGCTCGCGATCGAGTCGGACGTGCCCACGAAGAACGTTGTGCCGTAGGGCACCGCCTCTGGTGCGGAGGTGATCAAGGGTCGCGGCCCCTGGAAGAGGTAGGGCGGTGAGTAGATCTCGGCGTCGGGATGGTCGGGGTCGCCGTTCACGGCGTCGCTCGGATGGCCGCCGCCCGCGGACAGGACCCGGCCGTCGGGGAGCAGCAGGGCGACGGAGTGGTAGATCCGCGGCACCTGCATGGAGGCAAGGGTTCGCCAGGCCCCGGTCGCCGGGTCCCAGAGCTCCGCGTCCAGCACTGCGCCGGTCGAGTTGTTGAAGCCCGTGGCGCTGGTGCCGCCGGTGACCAGGACGGTGCCGTCCGGCAGGAGCGTGGTATTGAGCTGGCGCCGGGCATGGGCCATGGAGCCCGTCGGGGTCCACGCCGGGACCAGGGCTCCCAGGTCGATCACCTCGGCGCTCGCGGTGGGCGGGAGGACGTGGGGCGGCGGGCTGCCGCCGGCGATGAGGATCTTGCCTTCGCCGTACATCACCGACGAGCCGTAGTCGCGGAAGCCGTAGAGGCTCGGCGCGACGTCCGTCCAGGCGCCGGTCCCGGAGGTGTCGAGATAGCTCGTGAGCGGTTGCGGGCCGGCCGTGAAAACCTTGCCATTCGGCGCCAGGTACATGAACGGATAGAGAGGGAGGCTGCGCTCCGCCCCGGAGAGGTCCCGCCAGGTGCGGGTGTTGGCCTGGAACACCTGGGGCAGGAGGTTTACCCCCTCTTCCAGGTCGATGTTGCCCGATATGGTGAGGACATCCCCGCTGGCCAGGGTGGTGTTGGTGGGGTACCAGCGGCCCGCGTTCATGTCAGGGTGGCGGGTCCAGGTGTTGGTGAAGGGATCGTAGGTGCTGGCGGTCGCCAGGCCCGCGTAGTCGACGACATGGCCGCCGGCCACCAGGAGCTTCCCGTCCTTGAGGAAGGAGTGGCCGCTGCAGAAGATGTCGTACTCGTGGCCGCCGGGGCCGGAGACCGTCATGATCGTCCCCGACTCCGGGTCCCAGAGGCGGGGTGTGCCGTCGCCCTGGTCGTGGCGGTCCCAGTACAGGACTTTGCCGGTAGGGAGCAGGTGGGCATGGACGGCGACGACCTCGAAGGGGATGACGCCGCTCCACTGCCCCATGGAAGACGGGTCGTTCACCATGGCGATCATCGCCAGGGAATACAGCAGGTGGAATGGCATCAAGGTTGGCTCGCGTCCGTCCGCTTCCGGAACCACAGGTATGCCGGCAGTCCCAGGGCCAGGAGACCGAGCCCGAGGAGCGACTCCACGGGCCTCTCCAGGAGCGTGTTCCCGATCAGGAGCAGGCAGGCGAGGATGAACAGGACGGGGACGGCGGGGTAGCCCCAGGTGCGGTAGGGGCGCGGGTGGTCCGGACGGGTGCGGCGCAGGACGATCACGCCCGCGGTCGTGGCGGCGTGGAACATCACCGACACGAAGACCACGTAGGTGTAGAGCTGCTCGTAGGTCCCTGAGAGCGTCAGCAGCAAGGCCCAGACGGTCTGCGCCCAGAGGGAGCGGACCGGGGTGCGGTAGCGCGGGTGTACCTCGGCGAGGGAGCGGAAGAAGACGCCGTCCTCGGCCATGGGCTGGTAGATCCGCGAGCTGTAGAGGATCGTCGCGGACAGGCACCCGAAGGTCGAGACCAGCACCGCGAGCGAGACGAGCCTCGCGCCCGTGGGACCGAAGAGGACCTCGGCCGCGGCCTCGCCGATGCGCGCCGCCTCGGCCATGGCAGGCACCGGGAGCGCCCGGATGTAGACCAGGTTGAGGAGGACGTAGAGCGCGGTGACGATCGCCGTCCCCAGGATGAGCCCGAGCGGCAGGTTGCGGCCGGGATCGCGCAGCTCGCCGGCCGAGCAGGTGAGCCCGTACCAGCCGTCATACGTCCAGAGCGCGGCGATCATGGCCACGCCGAAGGCGGTGAGGAGGGCTCCGCCCGGTATCCCGATCCGGGAGAGCACTTCGGGGCTGGTGTGGGCCGGAGCGAGCAGGCCCAGCAGGATGAAGGCGGCGATGGAGCCGATCTTCAGGACCGTGAGCGCGTTCTGGACCGCGGCCCCCTCCTTGAGCCCCAGATGATTGATGGCGGTGAGGACGAGGATGGCCAGGCAGGCCGCCACCTGGCCCCCGGAGAGGGTCCAGGTCCACCCTCCGACCGGCACCGCGGCCAGCACGTTGTCCGTGGAGAAGAAGGGGAGGAAGCTCCCGAGATAGGTGCCGAAGGCCACTCCGAGAGCGGCGATGCCGCCGGACATGATGACCAGGAACGCGGCCCAGCCGAAGAGGAAGCCCCAGAGCGGGCCGTAGGCCTCTCGCAGGTAGTGATACATGCCGCCGGCGCGGGGGAACATGGCCCCGAGCTCGCCATAGGAGAGCGCGCCGGCCAGGGTCAGCAGCCCGCCCGCCAGCCAGACCGCGAGGATCAGGCCAGGGTGGGGCAGGACCCGGGCCATGTCGGACGTGGTCAGGAAGATGCCCGTGCCCACGATCGAGCCGATCGTGAGGAGCGCGCCGTCCCAGGCGCCCAGGCCGCGGACCAGTCCGGGGCGGGCTTCTGTGGGCGTGGCCTCAGGACGCGCCATGCAGGAACCGGGTGAGCAGCCGGTGGAAGTGGTGGACCCCGGTCTCCCGCGTGGGAGAGTAGCGACCCCGGTGGTAGAGCCGGGAGCGGATGCCGCGCTGCACGCTTTCGACCACGGCCTCGTCCTCCCGCTCCACCCGGTCCAGCCCCGAGCCCGCGCCGCGGTCCAGCCGGCTCGGGTCCCAGACATAGGAGAGGAAGGAGATCTTGGTCCGGTCCGGGGCCAGGGGCCGCACCACGTTGACGGAAATCCCCCAGGGGTAGACGTTGATCATCGTGTTCGGGAAGAGCCAGAAGTACCAGGCCGCCACCTGCAGTCCATGGTCCGGATGCCCGGCGGGGAGGTCGAACACCTCCTCGCCGCCGCTCGCGACCCCGACCTGGACGTTGGCGTACGGGAACAGCTCGGTGCGGTACTCGCCGTAATCCAGGGCGCCGGCCAGGGCGGCGTGGACGTAGGGGATGTGGAACCCCTCCAGGTAGTTGTCGCAGTAGAGCGCCCAGTTGGCCCGCACGAGATAGTCGCGGGAGCGGGTGGGGTCGAAGCTGGCTTCCGAGAGGGGGAGGAACGAGACCCGCGCGTCCATCTCCGCGATCAGCTCGGCCAGGGGGAAGGCCGGGTCCAGGGAGACGAACACGAGCTTGCCCCAGCTCCCAAAGGAGACCCGGGTCAGGTGGTCCGCCTCGGATGGGAACCCCTCCGCGCCCTCGAACTCGGGCATGGAGAGGAAGCGGCCGTCGAGCGCGAAGCGCCGGCCGTGGTAGCGGCAGCGCATGGCCGGCTCCACGCCGGGGTGCTCGCAGAGCAGCGCGCCACGGTGGGTGCAGACGTTCGACAGGCAGTGCAGGCGGTCCTGCGCGTCGCGGGTCAGGACCAGCGGCTCGTCGAGCATCCCTTCGAGGAGCGTGACGGGATGGACTTGGCCGGGCACGCGGACCATATCCGTGTCACCCGCGATCTGCCAGCTCCGCGCGAAGACCCGCTCGCGGGCGAGATCGTAGACCCGCGGGTCGGCGTAGGCGCCTGCCGGAAGGGTCGAGGCGCGGCGGATGTCGTCGTCGATTCCCCAGTCCAGGGTCGAAAGCATGGCGGGGATTATAGGGGGGGATTCTCTGGCGCGGATACTGAGGCGGAGGACAGAAACAACAAGGGCCGCTCCGACAACATCGGAAGCGGCCCCAGGTGTTTCGGGAGGGAAGGGGTTCAGGCCAGCCGGACGACGTTCTGGGCCGCGGGGCCCTTCTGGCCCTGGATGACCTCGAACTCCACCCGGTCACCCTCGGACAGCGACTTGAAGCCGTTGCCCTGGATCGCCGAGTGATGGACGAAGCAATCCTTCTGTCCGTCCTCCGGCGTGATGAAACCGAAGCCCTTGGTGTCGTTGAACCACTTCACTCTTCCGGTGATACGCATGCTGTGTTCTCTCTTTCTCTTGGATTCCCAGACACACGAAAGGGACCTGGCTACCAGGTCCCCCGAAACCGTGTTCGCTGGCGTGCGGACAGACCCCACCTTGGGATCCGCGGCAGGGAGGATAGTAACAGCCCGATCCGCAGAGGTCAAGCAATTCGTTTCATCTTTTGTCCGGAATGCAGTATCATCCGTTCACTGAATTTCTGTTGTAGCTGGTCTGAGCGCTGGTTTCAGCGCTGTCTGAGGAGGATCGCTTCGTCCGATTCAACGCGGTCGCCGTACCGCAGAGGGGAGACGTACATGAGCGATCCGAAGACGTATGATGTCGCCATCCTGGGCTCCGGGATCGGCGGCGGAGTGCTCGCCTGCATCCTGGCGCGGCACGGGATCGACGTCCTGCTGCTGGAGAGGGAGGCCCATCCGCGCTTCGCCGTGGGCGAGGCCATGCTGCCGCAGAGCTCCATGCTCATGTGGATGCTCGGCCAGCGCTACGACGTGCCCGAGATCCTCAACCTGAGCCGCACGCAATCTATCACCGAGCACGTGGCGCCTTCCTGCGGGGTCAAGCGCACGATCGGCTTCCTCTATCACCGCGACGGCCGGCGGCAGGACCCCTCGGAGGCGCACCTGCTGGTGCCGCCGGTGACCCCCATCACCTCCGAGAGCCACCTCTTCCGCCAGGACATCGATCTCTATCTGCTCAATGCCGCCCTCCGCTACGGCGTCACCTACCGGGACCACGTCGACGCCAGGGAGGTGGAGGTCGACCGCCGCGGGGTGAAGCTGACCCTGGACACGGGGGAGGAGTACCGCGCCCGCTACCTCGTGGACGGCTCGGGCTACAAGTCGGTCCTCGCCAGCCGCTTCGGCCTGCGCGAGGAGCCTTCGCGGCTGCGCACCCAATCCCGCACTCTCTTCAACCATTTCGAGGGAATCAAGCGCTACGACGACCTCCTGGAGGATTGGGAGGACCCCAAGCTCTCCGCGCGCTGGAACGAGGGCACGGTGCACCACGTGTTCGACGGCGGCTGGTTCTGGGTGATCCCGTTCAACAATCACGAGGATGGCAAGAACCCGCTCTGCAGCGTGGGTCTGACTCTCGACATGCGGAAGTACCCGCGGCGGCCGGGGGTCTTGCCCGAGGACGAGTTCCGGGAGATCGTGCGCCGCTTCCCGAGCGTCGCGGCCCACTTCGCGGACGCGCGCACCGTGCGTCCCTGGGTGTCCACGGGCCGCCTCCAGTACTCCTCGACCTCCTGCGCGGGTGACCGCTGGTTCCTGGCCGCCCACGCCTATGGCTTCGTGGATGCGCTCTACTCTCGCGGCCTCATCAGCACGCTCGATACGCTGCGCACCCTGACGCCGCGGCTGATGGAGGCGCTCCGGGACGACGACTTCTCCCGCGAGCGCTTCGCCTTCCCCGAGCGCCAGCAGGCCGCGCTGCTCAACAGCAACGATCAGATGGTCCACTGCTCGTACCAGGCGTTCGGGTCGTACCCGCTGTGGAACTCCTGGATCCGGCTCTGGCTGCTCAGCACGATGTTCAACGACTTCCGGCACTTCCGGGTCATCGTGAAGTCGCTGGAGGCGGGGGATACCGGCATGTTCGACCTGCTGGACGAGATGCCGCTCCACGGCGAGGGCAAGCCCGGGGACAACCCGGTCCAGGATCTGATCAATGCCACGGACGGCATGCTGACCGCGGTCGAGGCCGGAGGGATGCGGGCGGAGGAGGCCTCGGAGCGGATCTTCGAGATGCTGCGCTCCGCGCCGCTGCCGCCGGTCCACGCCTGGGGGGACCCGGGCCAGCACCACCTGGACTTCCTGCCCGAGAAGCTGGTAGGGCTCATCAAGTGGGGAAGGACCGTGGCTCCGCCGCCGTTCAGTTCGATGTTCGACTTCAGCCCGGAGAACTATCTCAAGGGAGAGGTTCAGGCGGAGCAAGCCCCGGCGGCTTGAAGGAGACCCCCTCCCCAGCCCTCCCCCGCTTCGCGGGAGAGGGGGTTCCCCCGCCCGCCCACAAGATTCCGTCCGTTCGAGGGAGGGCGGGCTCCCTCTCCCGCGAAGCGGGGGAGGGCTGGGGAGGGGGCTCCGGTCTGGCATATCATCCTTCCCCGTGGACCTCGAAAGCGCCGTCGCCCATGCGGCCGACACCATCCATTGGGCTTTCGACGAGCACCGGCAGCGCGTCCAGGCGGTCACCCGCCGGGTCCAGCAGCGCTTCGAGCGCCGGGACTGGGCGGGCATCCGCCAGGACACGGTCGAGCGCCTGGGTCTTCAGACCCGGAGCGTCGTCCGAGCCTGCGAGGTCCTGGCCGAGCAGCTCGGCGGGCATCTGAAGGACCGCCCGGTCTGGGCCGGCCTCAAGGAGGCGTACACCGCCACCATCCTGGGGCGCAACGACTTCGAGCTTGCCCAGACCTGGTTCAACTCCCTGTCGCGGCGGGTGTTCGGCCACGACGGCGTCGATCCCACCATCGACTTCGCCTCGGACGAATTCCCCCTGCCGTACCGTGGATGGGAGATGTCCAGCGCGCGGATGTACGCGGTCCGGCGCGTGGATGCCGGCGTCGTGCGCAGGATACTGGAGGACGCCGGGTTCCAGGTGCAGTTCCTCGACCTGGAGAGGGACGCGGCTCTGGCCGCCGAGCGCATCCGGCAGGGGCTGTCCGAGAGGTTCGGGACCTCGGAGGTCGAGGCCCTCGACGTGCTGCGGCCCCTCTTCTTCCGTAACAAGGCCGCCTATGTCATCGGCCGGGCGCGTTTACGAGAGAACGGCAAGGAGCGCCTCCTCCCCCTGCTCCTGCCCATCGTGAACGGGGAGGCGGGCCTGGAACTGGACGCGGTTCTCCACACCGAGGACGAGGCCAGCGTGGTCTTCAGCTTCGCCCGCTGGTACTTCCACGCCGACGTGGAGAGCCCGCGGGAGGTCATCGGCTTCCTCCGTTCCATCCTGCCGCGCAAGCGGATCGCCGAGCTCTACATCTCCCTGGGCTACACCAAGCACGGCAAGACCGAGCTCTACCGGGACCTGATGCGGCACATCGCCTCCTCGGAGGAGCCGTTCGTGGTCTCCCGCGGCCAGCGGGGGCTGGTGATGTCGGTGTTCGACCTGCCCTCCTATCCCTTCGTGTTCAAGGTCATCAAGGACCGCTTCCCGCCGCAGAAGACTGTCACCCGCGAGGAGGTCAAGGAGAAGTACCGCGAGGTCCTCCAGAACGACCGCGTGGGACGGCTGGTGGACTTCCAGGAGTACGAGCACCTGAAGGTCCCGCGCTCCCGCTTCGATCCCGGCCTGCTGGAGGAGCTGCTGCGGGAGTCGTCGAAGAACGTCGGAGTCCAGGGGGAGGACGTGGTGATCCGTCACGTGTACGTGGAGCGGCGGGTCACGCCCCTGGACGTCTACCTGCGGGGCGCCGAGGAGGACCTGGCAGCCGCGGCGGTCTCCGATTGGGGGCGCTGCGTCAAGGATCTGGCCGCGGCCAACATCTTCCCCGGTGACGTCCTGCTCAAGAACTTCGGGGTGACCCGCCACGGCCGGGTGGTCTTCTATGACTACGACGAGGTGGGGCGGCTCACCGACTATCGTTTCCGCCCGTTCCCCCAGGCGCGGCACGACTTCGAGGAGCTGTCGGCCGAGGCCTGGTTCGCGGTGGGGGAGGACGACGTCTTCCCCGAGGAGCTCGGCCGCTTCCTCGGGCTGGAGGGGGCGCGCCGCGAGGCCTTCCTCCAGGAGCACGGCGACCTTTTCGAGGTGGGCTTCTGGCGGCGCATGCAGGAGCGCAACCTCGCGGGCGAGATCATCGACTTCTTCCCCTACCGCGACGAGCGGCGCCTGCGGCCCCGAGGGGCGCCATGACCGATCTACGCCCCCGCATCCGGGTCCTCCGCGGCTCCGCCATCGCCCTCGGTCCGGGCAAGGTGGACCTCCTGGACGCGATCGAAGAGACCGGCACGCTGGGGGGCGCGGCCCAGCGGCTGGGCATGTCCTACATGCGCGCCTGGAAGCTGGTCCAGGCCATGAACGCCTGCTTCCGCGAGCCTCTCGTGGAGACATCCCGAGGAGGCACCGGCCACGGCCATGCTTCACTGACGGAGACGGGAAGGGCGGTGCGCGATCTCTATCGGCGGATGGAGGCCGAGAGCCGCCAGGCCATGGACCCGGCGTGGCGGGAGCTGCAGGGATACCTGGCGGAGTAGCAGGGACTGGGTAGACCCTTCTCCCCGGCGGGTAGAGCCCTCTCCCCAAGGGGTAGAGCCCTGTCCCCGATATCCTTGACAAGATAGGTCGCCCCGTCTAGGCTCCGCCCCAATCCAGGACCGGGAGGACATGATGGAGCGACCCCTTGGCCGTGCCGCTGTGCTTTGCCTCTGCGCTCTCGCCGCTTCCGCTGTCGAGGCTCAAACCCTGGGTACCATCAAGCCCGCGGGCAAGGAGCCGACGCTGACCATCGGCGGCCTGCTCCAGGTCCAGGCGGAATTCGGCGACCGGGGGGACACCCGCTTCGGCAACGACAACGACCGTTTCTATCTCCGCCGTGCCCGCATCAATGCCACGGGCAAGTTCCTGGAAGAGTTCGACTTCCGCCTGGAGGGGGAATTCGGGGGCACGCTCACGAACACCTCCGGGCTGCGGGCGCAGCTCACCGACGGCTTCATCAACTGGAACCGCTACCCCGAGGCCAACGTCCGGATGGGCCAGTTCAAGACCCCGTTCGGGTTCGAGCAACTCTTCAGCGATCCGCGGCTGGTCACCATCGAGCGCAGCCTGGTCAACGACCGCCTGACCCTGAGCCGGCAGCTCGGGGTGCAGGTGGGCGGCGATCTCTTTGAAAAGCGGATGAGCTACGCGGCGGGCGTGTTCAACGGCAACGGGGCCAACAACAACTTCAACGACGATGACTCCTTCCTCTCCACCGCCAGGCTCTCGGGTGTGCTCTGGCAGGGGAAGCTGCTGGGGCAGTCGACGACCTGGGCGGTGGGTGGCAACGTCTTCTCGTCCGAGGACACCAGCGTCGCCCAGGCGCCGGACTTCGGCTTCGACTCGAACGTCTTCGCGGGTGAGCGCCTAGGGACCGGCTTCGACACCCAGCTCATGGCAGGGCGGTTCGAGCTGTGGGCCGAGTACCTGGCCGTAGACTGGGAGCCATCGTCGGGCCGCCCCCTCAGCGAGATCGAGTCCGACGGCTGGTACGTCCAGGGCTCGTACTACGTGATCCCGAACCGCCTGCAACTGGTGCTCAAGGCCGAGACCTTCGACCCGGTCACCGACGATGCGACCGATCCGGTGGAGATCGGGACGGCGGGAGCGAGCTGGTATCTCAAGGGACACGACCTCAAGCTGCTCCTGAACTATCTACGGGTTCGCCAGGACGGGCAGGACGACCAGAATAAGATCCTGGTCCGCACCCAGGTCATCTTCTGAAAGGACGCGCATATGAGGAGGATCTCGTGGGCCATCGAGGGCATGGGCGGCGATACTCCTCCCCGGCTCTTCTCTCAACCGGGTTCTCAGTTTCCTGAATCCGGGACAAGATATCATCTCTCTGCTTCTCGGACCCGTCTCAGCCCCGGTTACTCGGCGAGCAGGGACTCGATCAGGTTCCGGTGCGAGAAGTCCCCGAAGCTGGCCCAGGAGATAAAGCCGTCCCGGCCGAGGAGGCGGAGGGCGATGTCGTCCACGGAGCAGCCCTGGTCGCGCAGCTCCCGCGCTTTTCCAGCGAGGTCTTCCCAGAACCGGATCTTGCGCTCCAGCCGCTCGGGAGCATGCTCCAGGATGCCGGCGTGGTCGCAGAGGAGGAGCTCCGGCTCCAGCGCCAGGACCCGGCGCAGCGAGGCGATGTGCTCCCGGGCGTCCTCGATCCGCCTCAGATAGCGCACCTTCTCGTGGACGTAGAGGTCGCCCGAGAACAGCCAGCGGCGCTCCTCGTCGAACAGGCAGACGTGGGTGGCTGCGTGCCCCGGCGTGGGGATGACCCACAGCCGGCAGCCTTCCCCCTCGATCCAGTCCCCGAGCGGCTCGGCCCGGAACCGCCGGGGCGTGCTCCAGATCACCCTGCGGTAGAGGGGCATCCGCAAGCCTTCGGCGAGGATCGGCACGGCCGAGGCCGGAGCGTGGACCGGCAGGCCCAGTTCCTCGCGCAGCGCCGCCGCCCCGCCCACGTGGTCCTCGTGATGATGGGTGAGGACCACCCTCCGGACCTCGGGATGAGCCCGGCACCATTCGACGAGCTGCCTGTCCGTTGGCGGAGGGCCGGAGTCGATCAGGAGCCCGCCGTACGCATAGGCGGAGACCCCGTACAGGGGCCGGCCCAGGAAGGTCCGGGCCATGCGGATGCGGGTGACGGGTCCGTGGACGCTGACGTGGAACACTACTCGTGGTAGCGCAGGGCATCGACGGGGCAGACCAGGCAGGATTCGATCAGCCGCTCGCGCCCGATATCCGGAGAATCCTTGGTGAAGGTGACGATGCCGTCGGCGTCGAGCTGGAAGACCTCCGGCGCCACCTTGATGCAGTTGCGGCTGCCGATGCAGGTCATGCGGTCGATCGTGATCGTCAATCCTCCGATACGGCGCTCTTCGAGGTCGAACATGACGAGATTATAGCGGCGCCTCCGTACAACGACATGATGACCCGGGGACCGGGGATCTCAAAGCGGTCGAGCCGCTCGATCCGGAAGCCGGCCTCGCGGAGCAGGCGGTCGGGCTCGCGGTTCAGGTGGCACCCGCCGGCGAGCCACTGCTGGACCGGATCGAGGCGGTCCTGCCATTTCGCGATCCGGGCATCCTCCGAGCGGCCGTGCTCCACGAAGCGGAAGGTCCCCCCGGGCCGGAGCACCCGCCGGACCTCGCGCAGGGCCTTCTCCGCGTCAGGGATCGTGCAGAGCGAGAAGGAGGAGATCACCTCGTCCACGGAGCCGTCCGGGAGAGGGATGGCCTCGGCCGTCGTGCCGGTCCGCTCCACCGGGAAGGGAGCTCGCTCGACCGTGGCGCGGGCGATCCTCCAGGCTGCGTCGGCCGGTTCCACCGCGTAGAGCTTCCGGACCCGGTCAGAGAGGTGGGGAAGGTTGAGCCCGGAGCCGAACCCGATCTCCAGAACCTGCCCCTCGGCCTTTCCCAGGTACTCCGACCGCACCTCCTGGAACTCCGTCGTCCGCAGCGCGGCGTGGACGAACCAGGGGAGGATGCGGTCTTTCCAGAGGGCCATGGCAGGCTCGTCATGCTAGCATCCTCCGCTTTGGGACCAACTGATGCCGCCGGTCATGGCCGGAGGAATCGACTGACAGTCGTGTGTGTTCCGGTGGGGGAGGAAATACCACCGGCTCAATCCATAGAGCCACCGACACGGAGACGTCATGAAACAGCTTTCCATCCTCTTCGTCACCGCCTTGCTTGCGACCGGTGCGACCCCCGCGGCCATTGCGCAGGACCAGCCCAAGGCGGCCACCGACCAGCCGGCCCAGGCCCAGCCCCAGGCCTCCCAGGGCCAGAAGCCCGCGGCTCTCCAGGACCGCGCCAGCTACATCATCGGCCTCAACCTCGGCCAGTCGCTCACCGGTCAGGACGTCCCCGTCGCGGTGGACATGATCATCCAGGGCCTGCGTGACGGCCTTGGCGGCGCCACTCCCCTCCTCACCCAGGAGGAGATCCAGGCGGCCATGCAGGAGTTCCAGCAGCAGCTCATGACCGCGCAGCAGGCGAAGGCGCAGGTCATGGGCGAAGCGAACATGAAGGCCAGCCAGGCCTTCCTCGACCAGAACAAGGCGAAGGCCGGGGTCACAGTCACGGCGAGCGGCCTCCAATACGAGGTTCTGCAGCCGGGGAGCGGCGAGTCCCCGAAGGCGACTGACAAGGTCACGGTCCACTACCGCGGCACGCTGCCCGACGGCACCGTGTTCGACAGCTCCTATGACCGCAACCAGCCGGCCACGTTCCCGGTCAACGGCGTGATCCAGGGCTGGGTTGAGGCGCTGCAGCTCATGAAGCCGGGCGCGAAGTACAAGCTTGTCATCCCGCCCGCGCTGGCCTATGCCGAGCGGGGAGCCGGCGAGCAGATCGGCCCCAACCAGGCGCTGGTCTTCGAGGTCGAGCTGATCTCGATCGACAAGACACCCGCCGAGCCGGTCACGCAGATCCAGCCCCAGGGCGAGAAGCCCCAGGCTGAGCCTGAGAAGCCGCCTACAGAGTAGCTTTTCACTGGGAGCGCCGGCGGGACGCCGGCGCTCCCAGTCACCCCCCGACCTCCCGCACCGCCTCCCGGATGTCCTCCAGGCAGGCCTCCACCCGGTCCTGATGGGTCCGGAAGGAGAGCACGCAGATACGGATCACGAAGCGGTCGCCGAGCTTCGTCCCCGTGAGGATGACCCGCTTGCGGTCGTTGATCCCCTTCATGAGCCGGTGGTTGAGCCGGTTCAGCCCGTCGCTGTCCATCCCTCCCGGGTTCAGACGGAAGGCCAGGGCCGAGAGCTGGGGCTCGGCTACCACTTCGATCCCCTCGATCGTCTTCAGCTCTTCCGATGCCCAACGGGCCAGCGCCAGCTTCTCCTCCAGGGCTTCCCGGAAGGGGCCGACGCCGTGCATCTTCAGGGGCAGCCAGACCCGCAGCCCGCGGAAGGGCCGGGTCAGCTCCGGCGAGATGGCGCTGAAGTCCACCAGGTCCGCGTCGTCCCGCGTGGCGGGGAGGTAGTCGGCCTCCGCGCTGTGGGTGCGCCGCAGGGCCTCGCCGTCCCGGACCAGCAGCGCGCCCGTGCCGTAGGGGAGGAAAAGGCTCTTGTGCGGGTCGAGGACCACCGAGTCCGCCAGCTCGATCCCCCGCAGCGTCCGCCGTCCCTCCTCGGTCAAAAGGAAAAAACCGCCGTACGCCGCGTCCACGTGCAGCCAGAGGCCGTGGAGGCGGCTCAGCTCCGCCAGCTCCTCCAGCGGATCGACCGCGCCGGTGTTGGTGGTGCCGGCGCTCCCCACTACCAGGAAGGGGGTGAGCCCCCGCTGCCGGTCCTCCGCGATCATGGCTTCGAGGGTATCCAGTCGGATACGGAAGCGCTCGTCCGAGGGCACGGCGCGCACGTTCGCGGCCGGGAAGCCCGCGAGCCGGGCGCACTTGGCTACCGAATGGTGGGTCTGGTCCGAGAGGTAGAGGACGCCGCGAAGGAAGTCCTCGGGCAGGCGCTCCTGCCGGGCCGTGATCAGGGCGGTCAGCGCCGAGAGCGATCCGCCGCTGGTCAGGATGCCCCGCGCCTCGGGCGGATAGCCCACGATCTCCCGGAACCAGTCGACGACGTTGGTCTCGATCCGGACCAGCCCGGGGGCGCCGCCCGCAATCCCCACGTAGCGGTTGATGCTGTCGGCGATCAGGTCGGCGACGGCGGCGTGGAGGAGGCCGCCGCCGGGGACGTAGGCGAGGTAGCCGGGGCCGGCCGTGTTGAGGGAGCGCGCCAGGGCGCGGTCGAAGAGCAGGCTCAGCAGCTTCGGGAACGGGGTGCCCTCCTCGGGGAGGGGCTCGGCCAGGGACCGGGCCAGGCGGAGCCCCCCTTCCGTGGAGCCGGCCGACTGCTCGGGCAGGGTGTCCACGTACTTCGTGATCCGCTCCATCGCCGCCTCCACCAGGCGGCGCATCTCGTCTCCGGTCAGCTCCAGCGGATGGTCTTGGCTCATGCGCGGAGCTTATATCGATCCCATCCCCCCTCTCCCCGGCCCTCTCCCCCGTGCCGGGGGAGAGGGAGTCCCCCTCAATCCTCCAGGAGCCGCTCCAGGAAGCTCATCGCCTCGGGGTGGTCCGATTCGGAGAGCCAGAAGACCGCCTGCTTGCGGACCTCGCGGTCCTTGCTCTCGCGGCCGAGCTTGATCAGGAGCGGGATGCCCTTGCCGTCCGGCAACTCGGAGAGGGCGAAGACGGCCTGCTCGCGAACCTCGGGGTCGGGGTCCTTCGCGACCGCTTCCAGGATCGCCGCCGGGGCTTTCGGATGGTCCATCTGGGCGAGCCAGAAGAGGGCCTCCGACCGGATCTCGGAGCTGTGGTCCGTCCGCGCCGTCTGCAGCAGGGTCTCGCCGGCCTCGGGCACCGGGCTCTCGCTCAGGGCGAAGAGGGCCTTCTCCCGCAGCTCGTCGTCCTTGTCCTCGCGCAGCACGCGGGCGACGGCCTCATACCCGGCGCGGCCCCGGGCCTGGCCCAGCCAGAACAGGGAGTGACCCCGCAGCTCCCGCGGGTAGGGACCGGCAGCGAAGTGCGCCAGCGCCTCGGTCGCGGAG
Source organism: Thermoanaerobaculia bacterium (assembly GCA_035556715.1). GTDB lineage: Bacteria > Acidobacteriota > Thermoanaerobaculia > Multivoradales > UBA5704 > DATMER01. Next base: position 35,370 of record DATMER010000016.1, on the reverse strand, counting down.
GCGTTGCGGTGCAGGGCGAGCGAGTCGAGGGCCTCCTCGGTAGTCTCCTCGGGGTTTTGCGACTTGTCGCCGCGCGCCAGCTCGCGGAGCCAGTGGACGCTCTCCTCCGGCTTGACCCCCTCCAGCCACACGAAGCGGCGGCCTCCGGCGTCGAGCGGGCAGTTCAGCGAGAAGCTCCGCACCTTGCCCACCTTGCCGTCTTCGACACGGGCGAGGACGGCAAGATAGGGATCGGGCGGCGGCAGTCGGCGATCTTTATCGTCGGAGCTGCCCCAGCTCTGATTCTTCGCTTCGAGCTTGCAGGCGCCGGGCTTCCAGTCCCTGCTCCAGCAGCAGGTGTAGCCCTGGCCTTCGATCACGGGCACGGCCCACGCCACCCACACAGGCTGGCCCCCTCTCCCGGCCTGGCGCACGACCGTTGAGAGATCGCCGGATGCCGGGACGGTTTCAACGCGGGCGTCCTCGACCTTGGGAGGACCGGGGACCTGGGCCCCCGCCGCCGTGGCGAGCGCGAGGCCGAGGAGCGAGCAGAGCGCGGTTGTCTTCCTAATGGGCTTTCTCATGGGCTTCCTAATGGGCTTTCTCATGGGATCACCTCTGTCCGTTGGATTCGAAAAGCTTGCCCACGAAGGCCTCGGCCTCCGGCGAGTCCATGTCGGTGAGCATCCGGATGATCTGCTTGCGCAGCTCCCGGTCTTTCTCGGTGCGGTAGAGGCCGATCAGCGCCTTGGCGTTCTCCTGGTTGCTCAGGGCGTTGGCCACGGCCTCGCGGGTGGCCCGGTCCGCGCCCGCGCCGTAGAAGGACAGGAGCGCCTCCGTGGCCTTGGGGGACTCCACGTTCCCGAGGGCGTGGATGGCTTCGACGCGGACCCCCGGCAGCTTCTCCGCGCGGAGTCCGGCGAGCAGGCCATCCAGGTCCTCGGCGTTGGCGAGCCCGTGGTAGAGGGCCATTCGCGCCCTGGGATCCTCCTCGGAGGCGAGCAGGGCGCGCAGCTCCGCCGTGCCTTCCGCCGCGCTCAGCAACTCGATCGCCTGGATGCGCACCCGGGGGTCCTTCTCGTTCCGGGCCGCGGCCGCCAGGCCCGGCAGGTGCTCGGCGATGAGATAGGCCTCCAGCACGGCCCGCCGGACCTGCGGGTCCGAGCCGGCGTAGAGGGACTCCAGCGCGGGCAGCAGCGATGGGTCGTCCTCGGCGCTCACCCCCAGGTACTCGATGGCCTTGAGGCGCAGCTCGGGGTGCGCGGAGCCGCGGACGATCTCCATCAGCGCCTGCCGCGCCTGGGGCAGCTCGCTCTGCGTGAGGAGGAACAGGGCCTTCTCCTTGCTCTCCGGGGAGTGCTTGCCGCGCAGGTACTGCTGCACCAGAGGCAGGGCTTTCTGCGGGTTGTTGTCCATCAGTCCGCCCAGGGCATAGAGCTTGATTTCGTCGTCCTCCTCGGCCCCGGGCTGGACCGGCCGCCCCTGGTCGCCGCGGATCTCCACCTCCAGGGCGCGGGCGTCGTCGAGCCAGGCGCTTTTGGGGAAGGTCGAGGCGAGCTGGCGGATCGTGGCCAGCGACTCGGAGCCCTTGCCCGCCTTGTGTTGGGCGTAGGCCTTCCAATAGAGGCCGGCGTCGGCCTCGGAGCCGCCGCGCTCGGACACCTTGCCGAAGATCGACGCGGCCTCGTTCCAGCGCCCCTCGTCGATGGCCTTCTGGCCGGAGCGGTAGAGGTCGTCCTTGGCGAACGAGGCGAAGGCGATCGGGAGGATCTCTCCCGCGAAGGCAACCCCCTGACAGGTGGTCAGGAGGAAGGGGATCAGAAGGGCTAAAGTTTTCAGGATCATCATTTTCAATCTCCTAGAGGGATTGCTTGCCGGTCCGGGGTTGCAGGACCGAACGTTCCAGCCGCTCGCCCAGGATTCGAACCTTGAACAGCAGGGCCTGCTCCTCGATCCGGTCGCGCAGCGCCAGCATTTCGTCGGGGGAGGTCTCGTCCGGGGTGTGGGCGAGCTCCAGGAGGAAGGGCTCCAGGTCGTCCAGCAGGGAGGCCAGGCGCTTGCGGCCGCCGTGGCGCGCTGATTGCCGGTAGAGCCGGTTCGCGGCCAGGAGATCCTGGGCCCAGGCGCGCTCAGCCGAAAGGTCCATGGCAACGTCCGGGTCCGCGTTGGCGAGCTCCACCAGCAGCCGCTCGGAGCTCTCCAGGTGGGTGGCCACCTCGCCGGACAGGATGCGGTCGCGGGCCGGCTCCGGGAGCCCCCGGGCAACCGTGGCTTCGGGCTGCCAGAGACGGCCGGCCACGAACCCGGCAACCGGGAGCAGCAGGAGCAGGACCGCCGCCGCTCCAGCCCAAGCCAGCCGGGGTCCGGCGAGGAAGCTCCAGAAAGACCTCTTCTCCAAGCGGGGCCGGAGGCGCGCCCAGACCCGGGCGCCATAGGCCTCCGGCCGCTCGGGCACGGGCAGGTCCACGGCGGAGAGCACCCGGTCCAGGGCTTCGAAGCGGGCGCGCAGCTCGGGATCGGCCGCGAGCGCCTCCCGGATCGCGGTGGGATCGTCGGCTTCTCCGTAGAAGAAGAGGACCAGATCGTCTTCGGTGTACTTCATGATGAGGACCTCACGGCCGACCTCTGGACGAGCGGCTCCAGGGTGCGGCGCAGCTTGCGGACGGCGCGGAAGATCGCCTGTTTGCCGGCGCTCTCCCGCAGCCCGAGTTGGCGGCAGATCTCGGCGATCGGCCGCCCTTCGAAGTGGCGGAGGACGAACGCCGTCCTCTCCATGGGGCTGAGCTCCGCGAGGGCGGTCCGCACCGAGCGCTGGACCTCCTGGCTGAGGGCATCGCGCTCCGGCCCCGGCTCGGGCGACGGCAGCGGCTCCGGCTCCTGATGTCCGCCGAGGGGGGCTTCCAGCGGGGTGCGGCGGCTCTTCCTCATGATCTCGATCGCCGTGTTGACCGCGATGCGGTGGAGCCAGGTCCCGAACCGGGCGCGGGCGTCGAAGCGGTGGAGGGAGCGGTAGGCCCGGAAGAAGGTCTCCTGGACCGCGTCCTCAGCGGACGCCTCGTCGCCCGTGATCCGCCAGGAGAGGCGGAAGACCCGGGCGCTGTGGCGTTCCACCAGCTTGCGGAAGGCGTCGGCGTCTCCTTCCTGGGCTTGCTGCACGAGGGCGTCATCGTCGGGCTCCATTCGTCTCCTTTAGACGCGGGCGGCGGCTGGCGGTTAGCCTGGCTTGGCGGTTAGCTGGCCCGAACTTCGTAGCACGGGATGGCAAACTTTTACGCCCTTTCTGCGTCTAAAAGGGCTGTAAGGCCGGAGAGAGGAGATTTTTGCATGTTTCAGCATAGGGGATGGAGCGCCGGGCTGGCGGTGCTCGCGGTTGTCTACATGGACGCACCGCTTGCCGCGAAGCAGGGGGAAGGAAGGGCCGCGGGGGCGATCCATCCCCCATATGCGGTCAGCCGGGCCACGTCCCCGATCAAGGTGGATGGCAACCTCGACGACGCCGCCTGGCAGGGGGCGGCCGTGGTCGAGCTCAACTACGAGACCCGTCCCGCGGAGAACACGGCGCCCCCGGTCAAGACGGAGTGCCTGATCACCTACGACGACGACCGTATCTACGTGGCCTTCCGCGCCCACGACCCCGACCCCTCGCAGATCCGCGCCCACCTGTCCGACCGCGACCGCGCCTTCGACGACGACTTCGTCGGCATCGTGCTCGACCCGTTCAACGACGAGCGCCGGGCCTTCGAGTTCTTCGTCAACCCGTTCGGCATCCAGATGGACCTCTTCATGGACGACGTGGGGGGAGACGAGAGCGATACCTGGGACGCCATCTGGGCATCCGCCGGCCGGGTCACCGAAACCGGCTTTGAAGTCGAAATCGCGATCCCGTTCAGCTCGCTCCGCTTCCCGCGGACCGAGGGGGACCAGACCTGGGGCTTCGACGCCCTCCGCTTCTACCCGCGGAGCAACCGCCACCGCCTCGCCAGCCAGCCCATGGACCGCAACGTGAGCTGCTACCTCTGCCAGATCTCCAAGATGACCGGCTTCGCCGGTGTCACGCCCGGGCTCAACATGGAGCTCACCCCGACCGTGACTGCCGGGCGCACCGACGCGCGCAACCTGTTCTCACAGGGGAGCCTGGCCGAGGGGGATGTGGAGTCGGAGCTGGGCATCACCGGCAAGTGGGGAATGACGCCCAACCTGACCCTGAACGCGGCCATCAACCCCGACTTCTCCCAGGTGGAGGCGGACGCCGCGCAGCTCGACATCAACACCACCTTCGCCCTCTTCTTCCCGGAGAAGCGGCCGTTCTTCCTGGAGGGCGCCGACTTCTTCCGCACCCCGATCGAGGCGGTCTTCACCCGCAACGTGGCCGACCCCGAGTGGGGCCTGAAGGTCACCGGCAAGGAGGGGAAGAACGCCGTGGGCGTGTTCGTGGCCCAGGACGACCGCACCGACTTCCTGATCCCCGGCGCCCAGGCCTCCACCACGGCCTCCCTGGACATGGAGAGCACCGACGCCGTGCTGCGCTACCGGCGCGACTTCGGAGCCTCGTCGGCCCTGGGGGTCCTGATGACCAGCCGCGAGGGGGACGGCTACTCCAACCAGCTCGCCGGGCTGGACGGCCTCTACCGCCTCGGCGACTCGAACTCCTTCCGCGGCCAGTTCCTGCGTTCGCAGACCGAGTACCCGGCGGCCATCTTCGGTAACACGGACCTCCGCCAGTCGTCCGGCGATCTGGAGGACGACGCGCTCTACCTCTCCTACAACCACAGCTCCCGCAACTGGGGCGCCTACGCCCAGTACGAGGACGTGGGGGAGCTCTTCCGGGCCGACATGGGCTTTCTGCCCCAGGTCGACTACTCCTTCATGCTCGCCGGCGGCGACCGGATCTGGCACGGCGCGCAGGGGGACTGGTGGACCCGGGCCTCCGTGGGCGGCGATTGGGACGAAAGGAAGGATCAGAACGGCAACCTGCTGGAGCGGGAGGTGGAGGTGCGTGGCAACCTGAACGGGCCGCTGCAGTCCTACGTCGAGCTCATCACCGGCCAACGCAAGCGGGTCTTCAACGGCGTCTCCTTCGACGAGACCTTCGCGAGCAGCTTCGGCGAGTTCCAGCCCTCGGGCGACCTCTTCCTCAGCCTCTTCGTGAGATTGGGAGACGAGATCGACTTCGCCAACACGCGGCCGGGCGAGGTCCTGCACCTCGAGCCGACCATCCGCTACCTGGTGGGCCGGCACCTGCGGTTCGGCCTCACGCACCTGTTCCAGCAACTCGACGTGGAAGGCGGCCGGCTCTTTGAGGCCAACCTGAGCCAGCTCACCACCATCTACCAATTCAACGCCCGCACGTTCGTCCGGCTGATCACGCAGTACACGGACATCCGGCGCGACCAGACCCTGTACACGGCCGACGTGAACGGCAAGACGCAGCAGCTCTTCAACCAGCTCCTGTTCAGCTACAAGCTGAACCCCCAGACCGTGCTCTTCGCCGGCTACAGCGACAACGCCCTGGGTACCGAGAGGATCGACTTGGCGCGGGAGAACCGGTCGTTCTTCGTAAAGCTCGGGTACGCCTGGGTGCCGTAGTTGATCCCATCCCCCCTCTCCCCATCCCTCTCCCCCGCCTGCGCGGGGGAGAGGGGGCCGTCCCATATACTGCCCGCACAATGCGGAGAATCCTTCCGGACCTGGCCCTGGCCGCCCTGCTCGCGGCCCTCGGATGGGCCGTCTACCACCGTGCGCTGGGCCTCTGGCTGACCTACGACGACTTCTTCCACCTCCACTACCTCCACACCTCGACCCCGGCGGAGTACCTCCTGAAGCCCGAGGTCTGGCAGCGGCTGCCGTTCAAGATGATCACGCCGCTGCTCTTCCTCTCCTTCGACCTCGACCTCGCGCTCTTCGGGCTGGACGCGCACGCGTTCCTTGTCCACCAGCTCGTCTCCTTCTCCCTCTGCGTGGCCGCGCTCTACCTGGTCCTCCGCCTCTGGCTGCCGCGCTCCTGGGCCGCGTTCGGAACGCTGCTCTTCGTCCTCGGCCCGGTCATCGCCTCGATCGCGCCGCTGCTGTTCGTCCGCCACTACGTGGAGGCGACCCTGCTGAGCCTGCTCGCGGTCGGCCTTTATGTCCTGGCGTTGCGGAGGGCTCGATCCTGGCCGCTGGCCACCCTCTCCGCCGTCCTTTACCTCCTAGCCATGCTCGCCAAGGAGATCGCCGTGCCGCTGGTCTTCCTCCTCCTGCTGCTCCCTGAGGGGACCCTCCGCCGCCGGCTCACCCTGGCCGCGCCGCACGCCGCGGCGTTCGTCCTCTACTTCGCCTACCGCCTCTACATGCTCGGCACCTTCAATGGGGGGTACGGCTTCCTGGTCGATCCCGTGGACCTGCCGCGCCTGGCCCTCTTGCTGCCGGGCAAGATCGGCAAGGAGCTGCTCGGCCATCCCTCCGCGGCGAGTTGGGCGATGCTGGCCGCCCTCCTTATCGGGCTCGGGATCGTCCTGCTCAAAGGGCGAGCCGTGGCGCTGCTCGTGGGAGCCTCGGTCCTCCTCGCCCTGCTTCCGATCCTGCCTGTCTCCACGGAGATGGTGCCCCGGTACGCGATGCCTGCCTGGATGGTCCTGGTGCTCGCCTTCCCCTTCGCAGTCCGGAGCCTGATGGACCGGGACGGCGCGGTCCGGCTGGCGGGAGCCGGCCTTGCGCTCGTCGCCGCGGCCGGAACGCTCGTCGCTCACCTGGACGCGAGGGAGGCGGTCTTCGCGAAGGTGGAGCGGATGTCCGCCGAGAACCGCGCCTTTCTGGAGATGGGCCCCGGCGACTTCCTCCGCGAGCCCCTCGGCCCTCCAGCCTCCATGGGAGAGCTGGAATGGCTCAAGAAGGACCTCCTCAAGAAGAGACCGGGAGCCGGCTGGTTCTACGACGACTTCTTCCTCTGCAAGAACTCGGAGCTGGGCAGGGTCTGGACCTGGGACCCCGCGCATCGCCGGGTGGAGAACGTGACCGCGTCCCTCCCCCGGCTCCGGCGCCGCCACTGCTCCGCGATCCGCGAGGGGGCGCCGCTGACCGTCGAGATGCACGCCGCCGGGAGAACGCTGCACTGGACCCTCGGCCCGTACCGCGACGGGAAATACTCCTTCGTGCTGGGCGACGGCATCCAGGCATTCCCCATGCCTGCAAACGGCGGCTTCCAGCTCCGTCAGCCCGGCGCGCTGGCGCTGCGGATCAGGTACCAGTCGCCGGAGGCCTGGACCACCTACTCGCCGGAGCTGGCGATGGACTTCAGGCAGAGCCCGAGCTTCCGCTGGGCGCGCCCGAGCCGAATTTCGGGCTCGCCCCCCTGATGCGCTGACCCGCCCTCGGAATTTTGCGACTCGCCCGCGAGGACGGTGTCGAGCCGCAGTCGCTGCAGGGCCGCACCCACTTCCTGGACCCGGGCGGCTACAAGCTCCAGGTGGGAGGGCCGAACGCGGGCGGGCAGCGGGTGGGTTGAGCGGCCCGTCTTTCCCTGGATTCCAGCACCCGAGTGGGCGGTGGCGTCCTCTCCCGCGCAGCGGGGGAGGATCGAGGAGGGGATCTTTTCTTAGCGAGACCCGTTCATCGTGGACTTCGCCTGCATGCGGAGCCTTCTCGTCATCGAGGTGGATGGCGGGCAGCACCTCGAAAGCGCTGCCGATGAGGCTCGGGACCGGTGGCTGGTGGAGAATGGATTCCAGGTTCTCCGGTTCTGGAATCATGAAGTGCTTCAGAATCTGGCCGGCGCCGCTGGATTCGGGTGGAACCATCTCCCGGTGATGCTGTACAATCACGGCGAATTGCAAGTCTGTCCGCCTGGCTCGAGGACTTTCACAAACGGCAACGGGAATCGTGTGTTTATGAACTTTACATCTGCGATTGACGTTTTGCGGTCCACACCGATCCCTATCGATACCTGGAAGGACATTCAGATTGGAGAAAACAACGGAGGACCGTATAAGAACAACTATCCCAAGATGCCGGTGACCGACGATGGTCGCGATGAGTTAATTGACGTATCGTCGTATGGACTGGTCAGCTCCGACTTCTACATGGATCAGTTGCTTAACGGTGATCGCTACCTGGAGCCTGCTTTGGCAGATGGATATTTGTGGTCGCGCGCTCTGGCTAGACGGTTTCACACCCGGTTGCTCGCCCGTGCGGATGCGTTCTTGCGGGCCAATGGCTTATTCTTGTTTGTCGCGTCGGCGTGGCGGCATCCCGAGTTGCAGAAACTGATAACTGCGGACTTTGCCACGAAACACGGAGCGGATCAGGCGCGACGAATGTTCGCACCGGCAGTCGCCGGCCAAGCGCCGCCGCCGCATTCCACCGGCGCTGCCTTTGATTTGGAAGTCTGGTCACTCGAGACCGGCGGGCGCCTTGAGATGTATTACACAGAGGGAAAGCGGAACATCTACAACGCCTACGAGATGGAGAAGCTAGCTCTCGACACAAGGAGGCACAGCGACGAGACCTTTGTGACCTCGCTGTACAATCGGCGAATCCTCTATCACGTGTTGTGCACAGAGGGGATCGTGTTCAAGAGTGATTCGGAGCTTTTCTCCAATCATCCTGGTGAATTCTGGCACTTCGGTCTCGGCGATCCCCTCAGCGCCTATCTGTCGAGGGAACCGGCGGCGCGCCATGGAGCTATCTATCCACGCCGAGGAAGCTCGGGTGCGGCCACTGGGTCGATGCACTCTCCTACACAAGAGACATGACGCTTGAGAAAGAACCCAGAGTGTACATGCTCCTCTCACTTTGATCTCAGGTTGTTTCTGTCCTGGAAGTAGAGAATGAACAGCGCCGTTTGACGTTCTTCGTGTGACAGCTTCCTGTTGACTTCGACCTGATCGCTGGTAGTTGGCTTATACCATGGCAGTTGCGAGAAGTATTCAGCGAGGTCGGCGCGGCGAAAGCGATACCCCTTCCGCGCGTAGAACTCATTGCGCATGACGTCCAATTGAAATGGCGTTTTACCCCGCAAATCCTTTTCCGTGTACAGAAGCAGCTCCGGATCTCGCACCACCTCCAATTCCCACTCCGTTCTCTTCGGCGTCCAGTTGCCAAATCTGTTGCCACGCAGCGTCTCATTGCGGCCCTTGACGCACCGCGTTGTGTGGAATTGATTGAAAATATCGCTGTAGACGGCGGCAATCTCTGCACCCTCGTGAATCCATGGCAGCAACTTGACCGCCTGCGGCGCCATTGCATGGCAAGTCACCACGGTGCCCCAGTCCTGACCTAGCCACTTGTCTCCAATCGTAACCGTGATCGCCGGCCCGGTGCCGACATTCTGGACTTGCCAAATGAGATCGGGTGTTAGAGTGAAAACCAAGACAGGCCGAACCGCCGCGCGGAGAGTGTGTTGAAACGTGTAATAGGCGAGAGCGATAGCGAAGACAGACGTCAAGGCAGATGCGAGTGCAGCCATCGCCGAGAGGATGGTGCTGAGCATTGCGGGATCTGCTGAGCTGAGCATGATCTATCAGCTTCCTCCCTGCGGTTCCGGGCTCGACGAAGACCGCCGTGTCGCCACCTGTGTCGCCTCGCAACATGTTGAGAAGTGCCATTATACCCCAGAGGTCTTTCCTGCGTCGGGCAGGATGGCGGCGGCAGCGGGCAGCTCGGCGCCCGCGAGCAGGAGGAGGATGCGGACGGAGGCATCCTTGGGCTCGGAGGCCGGCCGTCCTTTTCAATTTTCAAAGAACCTGCAACCTTCTTCCTGGATGTGCCTGCTCATCTGCCAGACGTTCATACGTTTCCCCGGCCCCGGAGCGCTCGTTTGGCTCACTCGACGCGTAAACGGAATTTTTAGGCGTCCAGAGCTACTCTGGATCGCTAAAAATTCCGCTGGACCGCTCAGCGGAACTTTCGACGGCTAAACGGGAGAATCGACGGCTCAAAAAAATTTTCGACGCGTCAGAGTTTCTCGCGACGCGTAAAAGTCACACCGAACGCGTCAAAGAAACTTTGAACGGCTCAACGGAAGATTTAGGCGTCCAGAGTTGCTCTGGATCGCTAAATGGAACTTTCGACGGCTCAACCAAACTTTTGACGGGTCAACGGTGCGCGGGACGGACAGGGCGGCTTGCGGAAGGGAGCGGAAAGCGGGAAGGTGCCGGCGGCACGGGAGGACAGACTGCTTCGCGGTGTTAGGGGCAGAAACGGAGGAGGGAGCTTCAGGGAGAGCCGGAGGCGGCTCCGGCGCCGTCTTCCGCGGCCGGCCGCGGAACGGCTGTGCTCCTCCTTGCCGGAGCACTGCCATGATCTGCTGAGTTGGACGCTGCCTGATCGATCTCGAAGGCGGTGTGCTGCACGCTCAAGCCGGGTACCTGGCTGCTCGGAGTCGGCAGCGTGGGAAAGCTCATATAGAAGAGAAGTACCGTCGCCATCATCTCGCGCCTCCTTGTGACCTGCTGTAGGGGCATACGGGGCAACGGGCAGAAGCGTCTAGACGGAGGTGAATCCGGATTCGTAGAACGGTATGACATTGGAGGGGTGGTGGCTCGCCGCTTCCCCACGCTCTTTGACATCCGATGGGCTCATGAGGTTCGGCAGGCCCGAGGGCCGGGCTCGCCGCTCATGGGATTCTTGTGCCGGGTGAGGAATCGTCCGGCACTACCGCCGTGGCTTCGATCTCCACCAGCGCCCGGTCTTCCAGCAGCGCGGCCACGACCACCAAGGACATCGGGGGGTAGTGGCGGCCGATCACATCCTTCCAGGCGCGGCCGATCTCGCGGCGGGCGGCATTGTAGGCGGATTTGTCGGTGATGTACCAGGTGAGACGGACGAGGTGCTCCGGTCCGGCCCCGGCTTCCTTGAGGACGGCCACGATGTTCTCGAGCGCCTGCCTCACCTGGGCGGTGAGGTCGCCGGCCTCGAACTGGCAGGTGGCGGGGTTCCAGCCCACCTGGCCGGCGACGAAGATCTGGCGGCCTTGGACGGCCACGCCGTTCGTGTAGCCGATCGGGGCGGCCCAGTTCTCCGGTTGGAGAATCATGCTTCCTGCTCCCTCAGGCGGAAGCGCTGGAGCTTGCCGGTCAGGGTGCGGGGGAGGCTGTCCACGAACTCGATCTGGCGCGGGTATTTATAGGGCGCGATCTGGCTCTTCACGTGGTCCTGCAGCTCTTTGACCGCGTCCGGGCCGCCTTCGTTGCCGGGACGGAGCACGATGAAGGCCTTGACCACGTGGCCGCGCTCGTCGTCGGGCACTCCAACGACGCCGCACTCCTGCACCTTGGGATGCTCCAGGAGCACGTTCTCGATCTCCACGCCCGAGATGTTGATTCCCGAGGAGATGATCATGTCGTCCGTGCGCGCCTGGTACCAGAAGTAGCCTTCCTCGTCCTGGGTGAACGAGTCGCCGGTCAGGTTCCAGCCGTTCTGCACGTAGCCCCTCTGCCGCTCGGGATCGTCCAGATAGCGGCAGCCCGTGGGTCCCTTCACTGCCAGCTTGCCCACCGCACCGAGCGGAACCTCGCGGCCGTCCTCGTCCACGATCTTTGCCCGGTAGCCGGGGACCACGCGGCCCGTGGAGCCGGGGCGGATGCCGTCCCCGGACTCGCTGATGAAGATGTGCAGCATCTCGGTCGAGCCGATGCCGTCGATGATCCCGAGGCCGGTCGCCTCCTTCCAGGCCTCCCAGGTGGGGCGCGGCAGATGCTCGCCCGCGGATACGCAGGCCCGCAGGCTGGAGGTGTCGTGCTTCTCCAGCATCGGGAGCATGGCCCGGTAGGCGGTCGGCGCCGTGAACAGGACCGTGGCGCGGAAGTCCTGGATGCCCTGGATGAGCTGCGGCGGCGCCGACTGCTCCAGGAGCACCGCAGAGGCGCCGATCCGCATCGGGAACAGGACCAGGCCGCCCAAGCCATAGGTGAAGGCGAAGGGCGGCGAGCCTGCGAAGATGTCGTCGCGCTCGGGCTTGAGCACGTAGGGCGGGAAGCAGTCGCAGACCGCGATCACGTCTCGGTGGAGGTGGACCGTCCCCTTGGCGTTGCCCGTGGTGCCGGAGGTGAAGGCGATGAGCGCGGGGTCGTCCGCCGCAGTATTGCAATTGTCGAAGGTGGCGGGCTTGTCCCGCATCAGGTCTTCGAGCCCGCCGGGCTTGTCGGAGTTGAAGTGGACGACCCGGGCGCCTTCCCGGGGCTGGCCGGCGCCGGTCTTCGCCATGGCCTCCTCGCACTCGGCGCAGATGCGGGCGTCGGTCAGGGCGAGGCGGATGCCCGCCTTGTCGGCCGTGTAGAGGAGCTCCCGCGAGCGCAGCAGCGGCATGGTGCAGACCACGATGCCGCCGGCCTTGAGGACCGCGAGCCAGCAGGCCGCCATCATGGGGTTGTTGAAGCCGCGCAGGAGCACGCGGTTGCCCGGCACGAGGCCGAGGTCTTCCACCAGCACGCGGGCGATGCGGTTGGTTCTCTCCAGCAGCTCGCGGTAGGTCCACCGGCCGCCGGAAAAGTGGAAGACGGTGCGGTCCCCGTCACCCGCGGCGACCCTCGCGTCGAGCAGCTCGGCGGCGCAGTTGATCCGGTCCGGGTAGGCGAGCTCGGGGATGCCGCTGTAATCCATCTCGGGCGACAGCTCGGGCGGCGGGAGAAGGTCGCGGCAGAAGGTGTCCACGTGGGCGGTGTCTCCCCCGGGGAGCGGTCTAGGCATCGGGCATCTCCTTGAGCAATTGAGCGGCAATCACCAGCTTCTGGACCTCGCTCGTCCCTTCATAGATGCGCAGGGCACGGATCTCCCGATAGAGGCGCTCGACCGGAGCGCCCGCGATCACGCCGCGCCCGCCGAGGAGCTGCACGGCGTCGTCGATCACGCGCTGGGCGGTCTCCGTGGCGAAGAGCTTGGCCATGGCCGCCTCGCGTGTGACCCGCGGCGCACCCGCGTCCCGCGTCCAGGCCGCGCGGTAGACCAGGAGCGCGCTGGCATCGACGCCCACGGCCATGTCCGCGAGGCGGGCCTGGGTGAGCTGAAGGTCGGCGAGCGGCTTGCCGAAAACCTTTCTACGCCGGGAATGATTCACGGCTTCGTCGAGGGCGCGGCGGGCGAAGCCGAGCGCCGCGGCGCCCACGGTGGAGCGGAAGACGTCGAGCGTGCCGAGGGCGACTCTCAGCCCGCGGCCGGGCTCGCCGATCAGCGCGGAAGCGGGCACGCGGCAGCGCTCGAAACGGATCGTGCCGAGCGGGTGCGGCGCGAGGAGATCGAGCCGGGCGGTCACGATGAGACCGGGGTTGTCCGCCTCCACTACGAAGGCTCCGAAACCTTTTTCTCCCAGCTCGGGCATGCGGCAGAAGACCACGTACACGTCCGCCAGCCCGGCGTTGGAGATCCAGGTCTTCTCCCCATCGATCACATATCCCGGTCCGCCGCGGTGCGCGGTCGTGGTCATGGCGCCGACGTCGGACCCGGCCTCGGCCTCGGACAGGGCGAAGGCCGGGATCACCTCGCCGGAGGCGACTCCCGGCAGCCACTGCTGGCGCTGCGCTTCCGATCCGAAAAGAGAGATCGGACCGCTGCCCAGGCCTTGGAGCGCGAAGACGAAGTCGGCGAGCCCGGACGTCCTCGCCAGGGTCTCACGGATGAGACAGAGGGAGCGGACGTCCAGGCTCTCCGCCGCTCCCCAGGGTGCAGGGACCGCGTACCGCAGCCATCCTCCGGAAGCCAGCCGGCGCACCATCTCGCGGCAGGTGCCGTCGAGGTCGTGCTCCAGCTCCGTCAGGGGAACGATCTCGCGCCCGGTCCACGCCGCCATCTCCCGGGCCAGAACGCGGTGAGGCTCGTCGAAGAACGGCCAGGACAGAAAGGTTTGATCCGCCATCAGTCGCCCCGGAAGGCGGGCTTCTCCTTGGCCACGAACGCCCGGTAGGCACGGGCGAAGTCCTCGGTCTGCATGCAGATGGCCTGGGCCTGGGCTTCGGCCTCGATGGCCTCGTCGACCCCCATGGACCACTCCTGGTGAAGGGACTTCTTGGTCATGGAGTGGGCGAAGCTCGGACCCTTGGCAATCGAGGCGGCCAGAGCCTGGGCTTCCGCAAGGAGCTGGCCGGGCTCCACGATCCGGTTGTAGAACCCCCAGCGCTCGGCCTCGGGGCCTTCCAGGAAGCGTCCGGTGTAGAGCAGCTCGCCGGCGCGGCCCTGGCCGATGATGCGCGGCAGGATGGCGCAGGCGCCCATGTCCGCGCCGGAGAGGCCGACCTTCACGAAGAGGAACGCCACCCGGCTGCGGGCCGTGCCCAGGCGCATGTCCGAGGCCATGGCGAGGATGGCGCCTGCGCCCACGCACATGCCGTCGATGGCCGCGATGATGGGCTGCGGGCAGGCGCGCATGGTGCGGACCAGCTCGCCGGTCAGGCGGGTGAAGGCGAGCAGCTTGTCCATGCGCTTCTCCTCGCGCCATTGGACCAGCGGGCCGATGATCTCGTGGACGTCGCCCCCCGAGCAGAAGTTCTCCCCCGCGCCGGTCAGGACGATCGCCCGCACCCCGTCCACCCGGCGCAGCCGGTCGAACGTGTCGGACAGCTCGCGGTAGGACTCGAACGTGAGCGGGTTCTTGCGCTCCGGGCGGGAGAGCGTGATGGTCGCGACTCGGTTCTCCACGCTCCAGGCGAAGCTCTGGGGGCGGATGTCTTCGACGGGGATGCGGTCTTGCAAAAGGTTTCTCCTTACGGTCTCAAGTCGGTCCGTCCACCCGGAGCCCTCACCCCCGACCCCTCTCCCGCTCCGCCCAAGCACACCCGCCCCGGGAGAGGGGGCCGGGGGGTGAGGGCCTCACACCGTGCTCGTCCCCAGCATCTCCTGCGCCTGCTGCTTGGCCCGCGCCAGGTTGCGCTCGAGCTGCTTCGCGCCCGAGAGGTACTGAACGGGCCAGAAGGAATCCCCCAGGCCGTATTCGGCGGCGGCGCGGAGCGTCCATTGCGGATCGGCCAGGTGCGGACGGGCCAGGGCGCAGAGGTCGGCGCGGCCCGCGGCGAGGATCGAGTTCACCTGGTCGGGCTCGGTGATGTTGCCCACGGCGATCGTGGGAATCCCGGTCTCGTTGCGGACACGGTCCGAGAACGGGGTCTGGAACATCCGGCCGTAGACCGGCTTCGCCAGGATCGAGGTCTGGCCCGCGGAAATGTGGAGGATGTCCGCTCCCGCCGCGTGAAAGGCGCGGGCGATCTCCACGGCTTCGGGACCATCGACCCCGCCCTCGACCCAGTCCGTCGCGGAGATGCGCACGGAGATGGGGCGGTCCTCCGGCCAGGCCTCGCGCACGGCGGCGAACACCTCCAGCGGATAGCGCAGCCGGTTCTCCAGCGGGCCGCCGTACTCGTCGGTCCGGCGGTTGGTCAGCGGGGTGAGGAAGCTCGACAGCAGGTAGCCGTGGGCGCAGTGCAGCTCGATCATGTCGAAGCCGGCCTCAACCGTCATGCGGCTGGCCTGCGCGAACTGCTCGCGGATCATGTCCATGTCGGCCCGGGTCATCTCCCGCGGCACCGGGTTGCGCGGGCTCCAGGGCACGGGCGAGGGGCCGATCACTTCCCAGCCGCCCGACTCAAGGGGCTCGTCCATCCCCTCCCACATCCGCTTGGTGGCGCCCTTGGGACCCGAATGGCCGAGCTGGAGGCAGATCTTCGCCCGGCTCCAGGTGTGGACGAAGTCCACGACCCGGCGGAAGGCCTCGACGTGCTCGGGCCGGTACATGCCGGTGCAGCCCAGGCTGATCCGCGCCTCGGGAGAGACGCAGGTCATCTCGGTTATGACCAGGCCTGCTCCGCCCAGGGCGCGGGCGCCGAGGTGCACGAGATGGAACTCGTTGGGCGTGCCGTCCTCGGCGCTGTACATGTCCATGGGCGCGACCACGATCCGGTTCTGGAGCGTCATTCCCCGCAGGGTGAAGGGGGTGAACATTGGTGGGATGGGTCTGGCCTCCTCCTGCACCCGGCTCGCAAACCAGCGCTCCACCCCTTCGAGGTAGGCGCTGTCGCGCAGGCGCAGGTTCTCATGGCTGACGCGCTGGCTGCGGGTGAGCAGGCTGTAGGCGAACTGCGGCGGATCGAGGCGCGTGTAGCGCCGGACGTTCTCGAACCACTCCATGGAGTTGCGCGCCGCGTTCTGGAGGCGGAGCGCGTCGGTCATGCGCTCCTCCTGGAAGGCGGCGAGCGCCTTTTCGAGACAGGGCTCTGCATGGAGCCAGCGCGAGAGGGCGATCGAGTCCTCCATGGCCAGCTTGGTGCCCGAGCCGATGGAGAAGTGGGCGGTGTGGGCCGCGTCGCCCATGAGCACGACATTTCCGTCGTACCACTTCTGGCAGCGGACGCGGTTGAAGCTGATCCACGGGTGCTCGCGCACGTGCGGCGGGATGTTTTCCAGGAGCGGATGGCCATCGAGCCACGGGCCGAACATCTCCTGGCACGCGGCGACGGTCTCGTCGACGTTCATCCGGTCGAAGCCGGCGTTCTTCCAGGAGACCGGATCGCACTCCACGATGAAGGTGGAGAGCCCCTCCTCGAACCGGTAGGCGTGGGCCTGGAACACCCCGTGCCCGTTCTCGACGATGACGAAGGTGAAGGCATCGAAGGGGAACGTGGTGCCGAGCCAGATGAACCTGGCGGGCCGCACGTCCAGGTCGGGCTGGAACACCTCGGCATGCCGCCGACGCACCGCGCTGTTGACGCCGTCCGCCCCCACGATCAGGTCGGCCTCCCCGAGATTGCCAAGGCCTAGGGCCGGAAGATCGGCGTCATCCTTGAACTCGGTCTGGAAGCGAAGCTCGACCCCGAGCCCGGCCGCGCGCCGCTGGAGAATGTTGAGCAAGGTGCGCCGGGCGATGCCGGCAAACCCATGGCCCCCGGACGTGATCGTCGTCCCCTTGTAGTGGATGTCGATGTCGTCCCACCGGGCGAAGTTGGAGATGATCGCGCCGTGGGTCTCCGGGTCGGCGGCCTGGAGGTTGCCGAGCGTCTGCTCGGAGAAGACCACCCCCCAGCCGAACGTGTCGTCGGGCCGGTTGCGCTCCAGGACCGTGATCCGGTGTGACGGGTCGGCCTTCTTCATGAGGAGGGCGAGATAGAGACCGGCCGGGCCTCCACCGAGAATCGCGACGTTCACGGCGCGGAGTCTAGCAAACCCCGGATCTTGCCTCCCGGGTAGGCGGCTGATACCTTAGCCGCTGTCCTGTTCTCATCACCGCAGGTGATCCGCGGCGCCGGTCGAGGCCGCGATGGAGGCGGCTTGAACCGAACGTTGATGCAGAGATCCCCCGGGGCGGCCTTCCTGCTGGCTATCTGCCTGGCCGCGCCCTTGTGCGCTCAGAACACGACCGATCCCGATTCCGGCTTCGACGAGGTCGAGGTCGATCTCGAAGGCCAGCTCTTCAACGAGACGCTCCCCTTCGACGTGCCGTTCCTCCTCCACGGCGCGGTGCCCGCGGGGGCGAAGACGCTGGAGGTTCGGTGCTGGAAGCTGGACAGCTCCGGGAAGGACCGGAAGAGCGGCGAGCCGGTGATCCTCAGCGCCGAAGACCTGGCGAGGATGCCGGATGGCAACTGCTGGAAGGGTGGCCCCCTGGTCTGGCAGAACACGATCGATCCCGCCGCGCAGAACCCCACCTTCCGGGTGCTCGCGCCGCGGCTCGACGCCGAGAGCTACTACACCTTCGAGTTCCGCTACCAGAAGCAGATCACGGACGCGGAGGCCCAGGCCTTCGCCCAGGAGGTCGAGGACACCGTCGACCGCATCGTCTGGGGCGACCTGGCAGCCAACCCCCAGATCTCCTCCCCGGAGCAACTGCCGTTGAGCGGGCCGCTCTTCGAGCCGGAGATCAAGGCGATCTACGACGAGCTGAGGGCCGCTCTCAAGACGATCACGGGGTCCGACCGGATCGTGGAGCCCGGGACCATCTTCTCCGAAGGTACGGACTTCTCCGCGGTGGTCAATGAATTCAACGCCCGGCTGCGTCCCATCCGCGAGGACCAGGGCAAGATCGTCAACGGCATCGGCGACTACCGGGACCGGGTGGCGAACGCCAACAGCCTGCTCGCGCAGCTGCGCGGCGATCCAAACCTGATCAAGCTCCAGCAGGTCTTCGCGACTGCCGATCCAAGCGTCCAGCACTATGCCCAGACGATCTCGGACGCCCTCGCCGTACCCAACCTGCCGGTGCTGGCGCAGGACGACCGCAAGGACCAGGCAGCCCTGGCCGCCTTCGTCTCGACCAGCCTCCCGGCCGTCACCGACGCGGACCAGAAGCTGATGGCTCTGTCAGACCTTCTCTCCAACAAGATGTTCGGTTCGGACGGCAGCCCCGCGGCCTTCCTGAAGCCTCTCGTCGACTCCGGAGCGCTCACGGCCTCGGATCTGGAAGCGCTGCGCAGCCTGGGCAATCCGCGGAGCGTGCCGGGTACGGTTGCCCGGACGGTGGACGGCGCAGCCAGCGTCCTCCAGGGCCTGCAGAACGTGCTCAGCGAGCGGACCGCGGCGGTCGCGGCCGTGGCGGAGCAGTACAGGACCGAGGTGGTGGGCAGGACGACCATCGCGGGCTCGACGACTGGCAGCTTCGCCACCCAGCACAAGAACTACGTGAGCGCCGACACCGGCCTGGCTTACGCTCCGGAGATCGACGAGTTCCCGACCTACGCGGGCACGAACATCTACTTCCGGCCCGTGAACAAGGCCGCGCCGCTCAACCAGTTCGGCGGCTTCTTCGACACGCTCAGCCGGCGCGTGTCGGTGACCATCGGCCTCACGGCCCAGGGCGTGGGCGACGACGGCAAGACCCGCAAGGACCTGTTCAACCAGCAGTCCCTGGTCCTGGGGATCGGGGCGCGCATGACGAACTCGGTGCGCATGACCCTGGGCGGCCTGGTTTTCCTCGAAACCGATCCCAACCCGCTGGTGGACGACGACTCCGTGGCGGTCACGCCGTTCCTTTCGATCTCTTTCGACATCGACGTGGTGCCGACGCTCCAGGGCATCGGCGGTCTTTTCAAGACGGGCACTTAGGAGGACCCATGGGACTCAAGATCGTCAGCCCCCTGATCGCCAATCCTTCGAACACCGGCCTCCCCGGGCGCATCACGCTGCGCCAGACGATCCAATCGAATTTTCCCGGCGGCGAGGCGGCACAGATCACTTATACGGTTCAGGGCGGCGGCAAGGTCCTCTTCGAGGGCGGCGGCACCACGTTCAACGTGGCCGGAGTCCACGTCCCCGAATCGCCGCTGCAGCGGGAGGACTCGATGGGGCTCGTCTGGATCGGGGGCGCCCCGGAATCCGCACAGATCCCGATTCAGCAGGATATCGTGGGGATCGAGGATTCCTGCCATGACAGCGTCGTCATTACGATCCATCCATGAGGTGCTTCCATGAAGTCTCTACTCCTCGCGGTTATCCTCGGCGTCCTCCTGGCTGGCTGCTATGACAAGTCGGATTACTCGCCCACGGAGCAGCGCGTCGACGACATCGTTACCCTGAGCTCGGTGAGCGGGGCCACGAGCCTGCCCGCGGACGGCTTCTCGCGCCTGCAACTGGAGGCTCGGCTGTTGGGCGCGCCGGCCTTCGATCGGCGGATGGTCACTTTTTCGACCACGGACGGCACGCTCGAAGGTGGCCAGCCGGTCGCCAACTGCACCGGCTGCCAGCAGGTGGAGGCCGACGGGAGCGGCCGCGCCGTGATCGATCTGATCAGCTCGCAGCGCGTCGGCTCCGCGGTGGTGACTGCCGCGCCGCAGAGCGCGCCCGGGGTCACTGTCCAGATGACAGTTCAATTCGGCCCGGTGCAGCCGGATGGGATCATCGAGTTCGTCCGGGCGCCGGAGCGTGCGCCGGCTGACGGCGCGACGCTCACCACCTACACGGTCCAGGTCTCGCCGTCGATCCCCCAGGCCTCGCGCACGGTGACCTTCACGGCCACCAATGGAACGTTCGCGCCGTCCAGCCAGACGAGCGTCCAGGTGCCGGTCGACGCCGGGAACCGCGCCTCCGCGGACCTGAAGAGCCCTGCCCAGATCGGCACCGGCCGCGTGCTGGCAACGGTCAACGGGGTGACGCAGGAGGTGTCCGTCAGCTTCGATCGCGCCCTACCGAACGCGATCGTCGTCACCGCCCAGCCGGAGACGGTGCCGTCCGCGGCGGACTCCAAGATCACGATCACCGCCATGCTGCTGCGCAACATTGGAAACGTTTCCGACGGCACGCTCGTGACGTTCCGGGCCGAGGCGGCGGACGGCACTCCCGTCGGCCGCTTCACGAACATCACCCGCACCACGAACGGCCAGGCGACCGCCGACTTCTTCCCCGGAGCCGTGACACCGGGGCTAGTGAGGGTGATCGTCGGCGCTCAGGATACCAATGTGACCGGCAGCGTCGAGGTGGAGATCACGGCTCCGGGGCCATAGCGCAAGCGTCCGCCTCCGGGAACCAGCGCAGCTCGTCGGCCTGGCGGCCCAGGTCGGTCGATCCGCAGCAGTGGACGAGCTGCTTGTAGAAGCGGTCGGCGGCCTCGGGGTCTCGCGAGCCGATCCAGCTCCCGGCCGTGGCCAGCATGGCGGCCTTCTCATCGCCGGAGGGCAGGAGCTTCGCCGCGTCCCAGGCCAGGTCCGCGGCGCGGTAGCGGTAGTGGAAGCGCTTCCAGGGACGGCCCCGGTGGCGTTCGGCGCGCCGGGTCTCGTCCTGGGTGACCGGGACGATGCGGTTCTCCCGCCGGGCATCGCGATCGTTCGTGACCCAGGGCATCTCGTAGAAACCGTCGAGCAGGGCCCAATCGGGCTCGACCACGGTGCCGGTGATCTCCATCCCCTGGTGCCGGAGGAGGCAGGCGGCCTGGAAGAGCTCGCGGGCTCGGTCGGCGGCGGGGCGTTTGCCGTCCCGGCCCGCGGCGAGGCGGGAGCCCAGGCTGGCCAGCTCCGGCCGGTGTTCCGGCTTCAGGTAGGCCCCGGCGTCCGCGAGCCGGCCCTCGCGGGCCAGCCTCCGCCCGAGAAGATCGCGCAGGTCGCGGGCGAGGCGCTCCGGAGGCGGCGCGGTGTAGCCGCCGACGAGGAGTGGCTCCCAGGCGTCCTCTCCTTTCGGCGGTTCGTACTTCGCGGCCAGGTCCGCGGGCCAGGTCGCATCCACGTAGGCCTTCAGCTCGTCGAGAGTGAGCACCTGCTCGGCCAGATAGGCGGCGTCCAGCCAGTAGCCAGAGCGGAGGAAGCGGTCGAGGGCGCCGGTGTAGTCCCGTTGAGTGAGCCGGATCACCGCCTCCTCGCCGACGGCCCTTTGCGGAGCGGCGCTGATCTCGCCGGTCTCCGTGGAGATCCAGAAGGCCTCGTCCAGACCCAAGCCAAGGTCTCGCAGCTCGCTGGATGCCCCGGCCAGGAGATCGCGGGCTTCGTCGAGCTTGCCGTCGCGGAGCAGCAGACGAGCGCGCACCCAGCGAAATATCGGGGATGATGGCGATGGCGGCGACTGCTCCTGCGCCCGGTCGAGCCAGGCCGCCGCTCCCTGGAAATCGCCGGCCAGGTAGGCGGCCCAGGCCAGCCGGTCGGCTCCGGGCAGGTCGCGGACCCCGGCATCCGCGAGCGCCTTCTGCCAGTCCTCGCCCCCGTCCGGGTCGTGCGACACGAAGTACGCCGTGAGGATGGCCCGGGCCTCCGGGTCGCGGGCGATGGCGGCGAGGGCTTCGGGACCCGCGGCCAGGGCCTCGGGCGCGGTGAGCTTCAGGGAGGTGTAGGCCGTCTTGTCGCCGGTCCTCATCTGCTGCGCGTAGAGGACGAGGGCGCGGTCGTAGCGCTTCCGCTCGGCTTCGGCCCAGGCTTCCCAGCCGAGGCTGGAGGCGGCGAGGCCGAGGCTGTCCACGAACCCTTTCGAGGCGAGCTCGCGGGTGAGTTGGAAGGATTTCACCGCCCGGTCCGGATCGGTGCGGATGCGGGCCTTGCCGATCATGAAGGCCGCCCAGGTGGAGCGGAAGCGCCGCTGCTCCGCCGGCCGCCGCCGCAGCCGCTCCCAGGCCTGGACCGCGGCATTGAGCCGGCCGTCGTTGTAGGCGATCGCCCCTTCGAGGTAGTCCGCGAACTCGGGGAGCAACGGCTTGGGGACGGTCAGGCCGGAGGGCGTCGGTCCGGGCTTGACCATGCCGAAGGTGAGGAGATCCCCGAGGCTTGCCTGGTGCGGAGCCATGTCTTGCCGCAGTCGCACGACGTTCTCCACGACCTTTCCGCGCAGCATGGTCCAGGTGCCGTGCTCGGCGAGCGCCCGCTCCAGGTCGGCGCGCTCGGCCTCGAGGATCTCGGCTTCGTAGCTGCTCTCGCTCTGCATGGCCTTGAAGGACGGCCCGCCTCCGGAACGGAGCCTTTCCACCTCGTCCTTGAACGTCCCGATGGGACCTTCGAAGAGCAGTCGATCAGGCCCCAGGATCCAATTGGGAAGGTAGGGGCCGCAGGCCCAGACGACCGGGATGGCGACGAGCAGCCCGGCGGCGAACAGGGCGAGCTTACAGAGAAGACGGGATCTCAACGTGAACCTCCGCGGGGCCTCGAAAGCGCAGCCAGGCGATCGTCCGCCGCTCCCCGGGCCGGAGGGAGCGGATCGGGTCCGGCCCCTCCATCCGGATCTCGCGCGGACCCGCTCGGAGGAGCCTGTATCCAGTCAGACCGTCGGCAACGATCAGATTATCCGAATCCCACCTGATGTGAACGGGGGAAGGCAACAGGACCTCGGCCTCGCCGCTGTTCACGAGATCGATCTCGACGAGAGCGGGGTCGGGGCGGCGGAGCGAGGTCCGGATCTCCCGCCGGGGAGCGCGGCCCGCCATGACGGCGTTCAGGGTGGTCCGCGGCCAGTTGCGGGTATCGGCGCTGGTAGGGAGCCGGTACCAGATCAGGCCGGACAGCTCTCGCGGGCGGTCAGCGGTCCAGCCCCGCACCAGCCCGGCCATGGCCTCGGGATCGGCCGCAGTGTCCGACGCGTTCGGCGCGCCTCCCGTCCCCTCGGCGGCGAGGCCGACCACGTTGCCTCGCGGGTCGAAGACCGCGCCGTACGCATAGGTCGGCAGAGCGACCCGGAACGGCCTGCCCGCCCGCGCGGCCTTCTCCACGGCTCGGACGGCATCCTCGGGATCGACCAGAGGAATCCGCTCTCCGGGTTTCGATGGCGCCCGCAGGGAGTGGACCTGGAGGACGACGCCGTCCGCCTTCCGGGAGAGGTTCCGGAACGCCCGCTGGTGCCGAAGCCAGCTCGGCAAGGCTGTGATCGTCACCGGGGTAGGAGCCACGCTCCGCCGTACCTCCTCGATCAGGACGGGGTAGTCGGCGAGCTTGGATTCGGGGCAGTCGTAGTCGAGCTGGATCTCCCGCAAGTCGATGCCTTGGGAATCTGCCTGCGCCGCCATCTCCGCCGCGAGGCTCGCGAGGAGCCGAACGGTTTGCGGATCTTCCGCGAACTTGCCGGTCCCGCCGCCCCATCCCTGGAAGCGTCCGATCCGGAGAGCCAGTCCCACCGGACGTCCTGCCTCCCGTAGCGTCGGCCAGTCAATCCCCGCGCGGGAAATCCGGGGAGGGGCTTGAGAGAGGTCGACCTCGGCGGCGAGCACCACCAGGATCGCGAAGTCGGATGTCTGCCCGACCGCCTCGCGCACGGCTGGAGTCCAAGCCCGCTGCCAGACGTAGGCCTCTTGCGGGAGGGGGCCGGAGGCTCGCTCCCGGGCTTGGCAGGCGAGGGACAGCAGGGCCATGAGGAGCAGGCGGTAAATCCGGGCTCTGCGCTCGAGCTTCAAGGCTGACCCCGCGCCAGCCGTTCCAGTAAGCCCATCCGCTCTCCCGGATTGAGCGGCAGCTCTCCCGCCCCCAGGCATCGGCTGTCCTTCACCGTGAACGCGCGGTCCGCGCTCGGCGCGAAGGGCTCGATGTCGTGGGAGACCACTACCACGGCGGCTCCCGCGGCGAGGCGGCTGTCGATCCAGGCGAGGATGTCCTCCCGCGCTCCGCGGTCCATCGCTTCCAGCGGCTCGTCGAGGAGGAGGTGGGCCGGGGTTCCGATCCGGGCCGCGGCGAGAACCGCTCTTCTGCGCTGTCCCATCGACAGCTCCCGGACCGATCGGTGAGCCAGGCGGTCGAGCCCGACGAGCTCCAGAGCTCTTTCGGCGGCCTGCCGAGGCTCTCCTCTCAGCCGGCAGACGAGGCCGAGGATCTCCCGCACCGTAGCATAGGGCGTCAGGTCCGGCTGCTCCGGCACGTAGGCCAGGGTCCGGCGTGCCTCCGCCTCCTCGATCCAGAGGTCGCGGCCGTCCACCTCCACCCTTCCCTGGTCGGGGCGCTCGACTCCGGCCGCGATCTTGAGCAGCGTGCTCTTGCCGCAGCCGTTCGGCCCCAGGAGCAGGGTGAGCCCGGCGGGGATCTCCAGGCTGATCTCCGACAGGACCGGCTGGCCGTCGCGATAGGAGAAGCCGACTCCCTCGAAGCGGATCATCCGGAGCTCCAGGATTGAGGATCGCCCACGGCCAGGTGGTGGATCTCCTGCCAGCGGCTCACCTTCTGCCGCCGCTCGCGCTCGGCCGCCGCTCGTATCGCCAGCGGTGTCCCAAGCAGGGCGATCAGGGAGACCCAGGGGAGGAGGGCCACGGCCGCGGCGAGGAGCATCCCCTCGATCAGGATCTCCCCCGAGGCCCCGGTCCTGCGCTCCGGCGCGCGGCGCACGGCCCCGGCCGCCCGCGTGGCGAGGAGCGGGATCTCTCCGAGGACCGCGACGGCCGCGAGCGGCTCGATCCAGGCGGTCAGCAGGACCAGGGGGAGGGCGTGCCCTCCCAGGAACAGGCTGTCGAAGAGCACCCGCTGCCGGGCGGTCCAGGGGAGGGAACGCGACCAGGGCCAGGCAGGACGCCGGACGGCCAGGCTCTCTGCCATGCTCGAGAGGAGGAGGACCACCGCGGTGCCCCCGCCGAGGAGAGCGCCCAGCCGCACGTAGACCAGGGGAAGCTCGTTGTTGCGGACGAACAGGACCGCGGCGCCGAGGGGGAGGAGACCGGCCAGATACGAGCCCACAAGCGATCCCCCCAGGGCGCGCCAGGCGATCCGCGCTTCGAGCCAGCGCCCGGTCTTTCGCCGGGCGGAACGGCTGAGGACGATCCCCGGCGGACTCTTCAGCAGTGGACCAGCGATCCTATCCGCGGCGATCAGGAGGACGGCCCCGAGTCCGACCGGCATCCATCCGCCGGAGAAGGCGACAACCGCGGCCGTCAGGCCCAGCGGCCGGGCCAGGAAGCGGACCGGCATCGCAGCCAGCGCCGTGGCGGGCAGGGCCACGATCAACCCGGCGAGGCTCGGGTACGGATCGGCCCCGTTCCGCGCCGCGGCCATGGCAAAGAAGAGGAAGAGGAGGAGGAGCGAGCTCTGGGCCGCGGCGATCGCGAGCATCGCGGCTCGGCGGTGGGCGAGCCCGTCGACCGGCAGGTGCCGCATCCAGCCGTCGAGCCCCCGGCAGACCCGCGGCGCCGCGACCCAGGCCACGCCCAGGCAGGCCAAGGCGATCAGCAGCCCCGACCCGCCCCCCTCGCGGGAGCCGAACAGTAGGGCTCCGAAGGAATTGATGAAGTCCACCCCCAGGAGCATCATGGCGCCGACCGTAGCCGCCAGGACCGGCACCATCACCCGGAGCGCCAGCCGGGCACCGACGCGAAGGTGGAAGCGGAGCAGGGGAAGGATCAGCGGGGGCGCCGGGGGTGTCATCCTGCCAGCCGGTCGATCCGCCCCTTGTCCATGGCCGAGACCGCGGTGCGGCCGAGCAGCTTCACCGCGGGGAGCATGGCCGCGAAGCGGGGGTCCTTCGTGAGGCCCTGCTGGAAACGGTAATAGATCTGCTGGGCGATCACCGCGATCTTGAACAGCCCGAAGACGAAGGCGAAGACGATGTCCGAAATGTCGCGGCCGGTCGCCCCGGCGTAACGCTGCACCACCTCGGCCCGGCTCAGATTGCCGGGGAGCACCGTGGGGCCCGAGGGGAGCATCCGCAGCGCGGGGTCGTCGTCCGGATCGATCCAGTAGCCGAGCGTGGTCCCAAGGTCGAGCAGCGGATCGCCGATGGTCGACATCTCCCAGTCCAGGACCGCCCCGATGCGCGCGAGGTCCGGTGCGAAGACCACGTTGTCGTACTTGTAGTCGTTATGGACCAGGACCGCTCCGTGCTCCAGGGGCCGGTGATCGGAGAGCCAGGCCGCGGCGCGCTCCACGTCTGGCACGTCGTCGGTCCTGGAGCCCTCCCACCGCTTGCGCCAGCCGGTCACCTGCCGCTCGACGTAGCCCTCCGGCCGGCCGAAATCGGCGAGCCCGGCCGCTTCGTAGTCCACGGCGTGCAGCTCGATCAGACCGTCCACGACCGCTTCGCTCAGGCCGCGCATCCGCTCCGGCGTCAGATCGAGCCCCGCGGGCGGGCGCTGGTCGCGGAAGATGACGCCGCGGACCCGCTCCATGACGTAGAACGGGGCGCCGATCACCTCCGGACCTTCGCAGTGCGCCAGGGTGCCTGGCGCCTTCGGGTAGTGCCCGCGCAGGCGGGAGAGCACCCGGAACTCGCGGCCCATGTCGTGGGCCGTCTTCACCTTGGAGCCGAAAGGCGGACGCCTCAGGACCAGCTCCCGTCCTCCAAACCGGAGCAGGTAGGTGAGGTTCGAATGGCCGCCCGGGAACTGCTCGATCTCCGGCGGTCCCGGCGGGAGGTCCGGCAGCCGCTCGCGCAGCCAGGCTTCGAGGGGACCGGCGTCCAGCTCCTCGCCGGGACGCACCGGGCGCGTGCCGTCGCTCGTCTTGGCTCCCCCCTCTCCCGGGGAGGGGGACGGGGAGGCGGGAGAGGGGGGCCGGGGGGGTGAGGGCTTCATGCCTTCTTCTCCATGCCGTAACGGGCGAGGATGCGGCGGGCCACGGACGTCTTGTGGACCTCGTCCGGCCCGTCATAGATCCGGGCGGCCCGCTCGTGCCGCCACCAGAAGGCGAGGGGCAGCTCGTCGAGCAGGCCATAACCGCCGTGGACCTGGATGGCCCGGTCGAGCACCTCCTGGAGCACGCCGGCCACCTGGAACTTGATCAGAGACACGTCGTCCCGGGCCTCGCGGGCGCCTTCGTTGTCGATGCGCCAAGCCGTGCGCAGCACCATGAGCCGGGCGGCGTCGATCGCGGCTCTGCTCTCCGCGATCCAGGCGTGGACGATCTGGCGGGTCCCCAGGGGCTCGCCGGGCGAGATCTCGCGATCCGCGGCCCGGGAGCACATCAGGTCGAAAGCCCGCTCGCAGATGCCGATCCAGCGCATGCAGTGGTGGATGCGGCCCGGCCCGAGCCGCTCCTGGGCCAGGGCGAAGCCGGCCCCCTCCTCGCCGATCCGGTTCGCCACGGGCACGCGGACACCCTCCAGGCGGACCTCGGCGTGGCTCATCCAACCCTCACCCGCCTCGCCCATCACCGGCAGGTTGCGCACGATCCCGAAGCCGGGCGTATCTGTGGGGACCAGGATCATGCTCGCCCGGGAGTGGCGCTGCGCGGAGGGGTTGGTGACCGCCATGACCACGCAGAAGGCTGCGCCCTCGGCCGAGGAGGTGAACCACTTGTGGCCGTCGAGGACGTAGTCG
Organism: Thermoanaerobaculia bacterium; assembly: GCA_035556715.1. Taxonomy (GTDB): domain Bacteria; phylum Acidobacteriota; class Thermoanaerobaculia; order Multivoradales; family UBA5704; genus DATMER01. The sequence goes on along the minus strand of DATMER010000016.1, from coordinate 7,814 downwards.
TCCCCCTCGCGCTGGGCCGTGGTGCCGAGCCAGACCGGGTTCGAGCCCGCGAACTCGGGCTCCGTCATGCCGAAACAGCTCCGCACCTCGCCCCGCGCCAGGGGGCGGAGCCAGCGCTCCCGCTGTTCGTCCGTCCCCTGCTGGAGGAGCAGTTCCATGTTGCCGGCATCCGGAGCCTGGCAGTTGAAGACGTAATGGCCAAGGATGCTGCGGCCCAGGACCTCGCCCACATGGGCAAATTCCAAGAGGGAGAGCCCGCCGCCGCCCCACTCCTGCGGCAGGTGGGGAGGGAAGAGATCCATCCGCCTCGCCTCCTCCCGGAGCCGTTCGAGCTCCCCCTGAGCCGAGCCGAAGCCGCGGGCGAGCACCTCCCGCTCCAAAGGGATGACCTCGCGGTCGAGGAAAGAACGGACCCTGCCGGCGATCTCACGCACGGGAGCGGGGATGGAGAAGTCCATGTGCAGCCTCCTGGGGAGGCATCCTAGCAGCGCCCGGGGACGCCCGTCTCTACTCCGGGTCTTCCTGCGCCTCGAGCCGGCGCAACCGCTCTTCCAGCTTGCCGATCATCTCCTGCTGCTTGTCGATCACCTGCCGCTGCTCCGCCACGACTTCATGAAGGCCCTGGATCGCGGCCAGGCTCACGCCGGCGAGATCGCCGGGAGCGATCGAGCGCTCGTCCTCTCCGAGACCGAAAGCCGCGCGGAAGTCCTGTGCCATGGGACCCAGGTGGGTGGAGACGTCGCCGATCTTGCGCCAGGTGCTGATCGGCAGTGCCGCGATCGTGGACAGCACCGCCCGCGGGTCGACGCGCTGGATGTCCGTCTTCGTGGTCCGGTCCGAGTTCTGCGTCAGCGTGCCCGCAATGGTAAGGTTTCCCGTGTTGCCGAAGGTGTACTCCAGCCCCGTGTTCGCCTGATTGTCGATCAGGAAATTCGCCCCAAAGATCCCGAAGCCCCAGCGCTCGGGCACCGTGGTGTCCTCGAAGATGAAGGTGGCGCCGCCGTTGTTGCGCAGCTCGAACAGCTCGCGGGGTTGCGCGGCGCCGGTGCTCTCGACGATCAGCTTGGTGCCGAAGCCCGCATCCGCGGCGCGGATGTGCAGTCTCGACTGCGGGGTAGCGGTGCCCAGGCCCACGAAGCCGCTGCCGGTAACATAGAGCGAATTGTCCGGCGCGCCGCCCCGCACGGTCACCGGGGTGGTGCCCGCGGTCAGATCCTCGAGCGAGAACCGGTCGGCGCCGCCGGAGCCCGGGTCGTTGGCGGTGAGCTGCCAGTCGCGGGCCGGGAAGCCCGCCTGCCCGCTGGTGTCCTCGAACCGCAGCCGCACGATCGACTGCTTGAGCCGCAAGACCTCCGCGCCGAACGACTCGTTGTTGGCGCAGCCCAGGCCGATGCAACCTTTCCCGTCGACGATCAGGTCGTCGGGAACCACCTGGTCCTGAGCGGTCCTGCGGCGCACCCGGTCCTCGGAACGCTCGGGCAGATTGGAGGCCACGACATTGCCAGCCGCGAGAGTGAAATAGCCGGACTGCTTCATGTCGGCGCCGGAGCGCGTCCTGACCCCGATCTCCCAGGTGTAGGTGCCGTCGGGCAAGGGCTTTCCGGCACCGTCGAAGAGCGACAGGGCGGGAGCCTCACCCGCGGCAAAGGAGAACGTGCGCACCACGCCCCGCGGATCGGAGATGGACAGCACCGTGTTTGCGGACTCGACGAGGGGAGCCCACTCCACGAGGGCGGGACCCGCACGGAGAGCCGCGACCGGCGGCGGTCCCGCTGCCACGGCCGAAGAGGCGGCCAGGCCACCGAGCGCCAGGAGGAAGAAAAGCCGTACAGACAACGTGCTCCGCATTGTGTTCACGCCGTGTCTCCTCTCGATTGAGGTCAGATCTACTGGCACTGGATACGGAAAACAGGGGGCGGAAGTTCTCGCAGCTCCGGATTTGCCACGAGCGCTTTGTTCCGGATACCTTGACGGCATGTCCAGACCCTCATCCCCACCGCCCGGGCGCGACTACGCCCAGCTTCTGGAAGCGATGAACGAGCTCCTCGCCGTGCTGTCCAGCGACGGCGACCAGGAGACCGCGCTGCGGGCCTCGTTCGAAGCCGCCGCCCGCGGATTCGGCGCCCGCAAGGCCCTCCTGCTGCTGGTCGAGGACCGCGATCCCCTGCGACTGCGCAGCATCCACGCGCTGGGCAACCTCACGGCGGAGCAGATCAAGGCCTGCGAGAGAGGAGAGTCGGTCCGCGGCGTGAGCCCCTCCGTGATCGATCGGGTGATCGAAAGCGGCCGGACCGAGCTGATCAAGGATCCGAGGCTGCGGGCCGACGCCGCCCTGACCCCGTCGCTGGAGGGGGGCGGGTACAGCGTCCTCTGCGCGCCGATCCGAGATCCGCTGCAAGGGGTGGTGCTCGCCCTGGTCTACCTCCAGAGCAGCGGGATCACCGAGGCCTACGACGAGCGGGATTGCGAATGGCTGGAGAGATACGCGACCGCGGTCGGCCGGATCTTCGGGTTCCACTTCCGGCACCGGCTCCAGGAGCGCGAGCTGCGGGAGCTGCTGGAGAGGGAGGTACCCGACGACGCGCCGGAGATCCTCGGCGACTCGGCACACATCCAGGCGCTCCGGCGCGCCCTCCACGAGACCTACATCCCGTCGCTCTCCGCCGAGAACCCGGAGCCGGTCCTGATCCTCGGGGAGCGGGGCACGGGCAAGGACCTCGTGGCCCGCTACCTCCATGCCTACAGCTCGCGCCACCGCCGGCCGCTCGTGGTGGTCAACTGCGCCGAGATCACCGACGAGCTGGCGGCCTCCCGCTTCTTCGGCCACAAGAGGGGCTCCTTCACCGGCGCCCTGATGGACGAGCCCGGCTTCTTCCGCGCCGCGGAAGGCGGTGTCCTCTTCCTCGACGAAGTCGCCGAGCTGTCGCTGCGGGCCCAGGCCCACCTGCTGCGGGTTTTGGAAAACCACACGATCGTGCCGGTCGGGCAGACGCGGGAGACCCGGATCGACGTGGCCGTGATCCTCGCGACCAACCGCGACCTGGACGAGGCGGTGCGCGAGCGCACGCTGCGGGCCGACTTCTACGATCGTTTCCGCAGCCTGGCGATCCGCCTCCTCCCCCTGCGCGATCGCCCCTGGGACATCCCGCTGCTGCTCGATCACTTCCGGCGGCACCATGAGCGCAAGCAGCGCAAGCGTACGCTCGGCTTCACCCGCAAGGCGCTGCAGGCGCTGGTCGCCTACGCCTGGCCCGGGAACGTGAGGGAGCTGTCCCGCGCCTGCTCCCTCTTCGTGATCCACGCCCGGCCCGGAGCCTGGATCGCCCCCGCGCTCCTCGACGCCTGTCTCCCGGATCTCCGCCGCGCGGATCCCAACCCCAAGGCCGGCCCCATCCTCGGGGAAGGGACCACGATGCGTGACGCCGTCAACGCCTTCCAGCGCGAGCTGATCCAGTCGCGCCTGGAGCTCCACGCCGGCAGCGTGAAGGCCGCCCGGGAGAGCCTCGGGCTTCCCAAGGTGACCTTCCACCGGTACATGAAGAAGCTGGGGATCTCGGCCGGAACGGGTGGGACGGAGGATTGAGACCGAGCCCAGTTCCCGTGGGTCAAACCGAATCGACCAGACCAAGGCGCGCGATCACATCCTCAATGGAGACAGGGTCGCCTTCCGGATTTTGCACCCGCTCCAGTGCAAGATAGTAGTCTTCGAGATCCTCCAGGTGCTCCAGGATCGCCTCCCGGATGTAGAACGTCTTCGTTCGCCCGGTTTTCCGGGCCAGCTCGTCGAGCCGAGCCTCAACGTCTTCGGGAAGTCTTACGGAAAGCGCCATGCGATACCCGTATCGCATGGCGCGGCCGACGGCAAGACTTCCAGCGCCGAGCGTCTGGACCTGCGCCCGGACCTTCTGCCCGCTCCCGCACCTCCTTCGCCCCGTCTCGCGAGACATTCGCCCCAAAGTCGGAATCGTTCGCCCCGGCTCTTGGAGCATTCGCCCCAGTCTCGGAATCATTCGCCCCAAGCTCCGAATGTTCCGCTCGTGCTCCGGAACATTCGCTCTGAGCTCCGAATGTTTCCAACCTCGCTCTGAATCATTATCTCAGTGGGGCGGAACACAGCGACGTCGGGGCGAATCATTCGCCCCAGCGCGGGAAACATTCGTCTCTTGGGGCGAATGACTCCCATCTCAGCATGAATGGCGCAGAATGCCGGACGGGAGGCACGGGAATGTACCGGAGCCGTCGCCGAATGTGTCTGAATGTTCCGGACGCAGGAGCGAATGTTCGGGAGCTTGGCGCCAACCTCCATTCGTGCGCGGGCGAAGGGTCCGCCCCGGTCTTGCGATAGGCCGTAGCCCTCTGGCCGCCGCCGCGCTCCTCAATGCGGAGAGCGCCGGAGCGGGTCAGGTCCTGGAGAGTCCGGTAGAGGGCGCCGCGATCCGGCTCGTAGCCGAGGACAGCGCACACGTCGCGGCGCGTGAACGTCGCGGGCAGTCTCGGGAACGCCTCGCGAACGTCGGCGTCCACCTCGGGAGCGCTCCGGCGCCGGGGCAGGTCCGGAGGAGGAGGTGGCTCCTGCTTCGGAGGAGCTGGTGGGGTCTCGGCGTCCTCCTCGGCCTGGACCATCCAGACCAGGTCCAAGGCCCGCATCTGAGCCCGATAGGCCGCCTCCATCAGCTCGATGCCCGCCCGGAGCTGCTCCTCGATCCGCTGCTTGCGGCGCTCGTATTCGTCGCGAGTCATGACGTGCACGATTGCAGCGCAATGTACGGAGCATTGCAAGGGACTTTTTGTCCGGAAGGCCAAGCGGAAAGATCGCCTGGCACCTCTCGTCCGGCTCTTTGACAACTGAATCCTTCGAAAGGAGGCGGGTCTGTACGGCCGGGCCTGCCTCATCAGAACCGGGGACGGGCCCTGGAGAAGGGCCCGTCCCTCCCGCCTATCCTTGCCTTGCGGACCTACTGTCGCACAATCTCGCTCTTCACCACGTAGGGCGTCGCTGCGAACCGCGAGCAGATCTCTTTATCGTGCGTAGAGGAGAAGAGGAAGCGCTTCCCGTTGGCTGCGTTCCACCGGAACGGGAAATCCCGTGCCCCGCCATAGCCAGACGGCATGAAGCGGCTGTGGCTGCCAACCCCTTGCTGAGATCCGAGGCTGAAGCGGGTGGCAGCGTACCAGTAGAAGCTCGATCCTGCCTGCTGTTGATAGGTGTTGGAGTCGAAGGCGACTGCCTGGGTTCCCACCGGTTGGCAGGTGCCAAAGATCAGACAGCTTCCAGAGGGGCAAAAGAATCTGTTTCCCGGCTGGCAAGTAATGACGGAGTTGGTCGTGTACCCCGGGGCGCAATTGACCCACTGCTCGTAGAGACCGCCCATCACGGAGGATCCCCACAGTTGGTATACCCCGCTTTGCGAATCGAAGAGCAGCGACTTGGCATTGAAGTTAGGGATGAGGGGAAGGAGGTGGGAGGTAGAGGTGATGCGGTTATTGGGGAGTTGGGTGTATTGGAAGGACGGCGTGGTCGACGTGAGGAGATGCAGCCTGGGAGTACCCGCCGCATCGAAGGTCACTCGTATGCCAGTGGAGTTGAATTGGCCGTCCCAGAATTTTAGATACCCCCACCACTCCGCATTGTTTGTCAAAGGCTGGGTGCTCAGCAATACGGGGTTGACGATGAGGCGTCCTAGGCTCGGATCGATGGAGATGATGGGTTGCGACACCCCCTTCCAGGTGATCGTCCGCGACGGTGTCCCGCCGGGAGTCACCGGATCGGGGCAGGTGGAACCAGCCGGGCAGTTCGACTGGCCGGTCACTTCCCACGTCCAGTTCAGACCGTCCGTCGTCCAGCCGTGCCAGATTTCGTGGAAGTTGAAAAAGTCCGACATATCGGCGAGGAGGTGATAGGCGGTGACCCCTTTCCAGGTTGCCTTGAAAATCTGGCCTGGACCGAAGGACGCGAAGATATTTGGATTCGGCGGATAGACGGCGCATGGGCTGATGCGTCCAATCTTGACGAAGGTGCCAGGCGTCCCATCGGCCTGCAGCGGAGCGCGGAAGGCATCGATGACGTCTCCCTGTGGTTTATTCAGGGCGGCTTTGCACTCAGGATTGATTCCCTGTGCGTAGAGGTAGAAATAATTGCCGATGACAATGCCTGTCGGATTGTAGTAGAGCCCCGGGAGCGCTTGTGTCACGGCTCCTGTTTCAATCTCTGTCAAGGCATGAGCCAGGCGCGGTAACGAGAATGTGAGAATCATTGCGGTGATGAGCGCGAGCTGTCGCATCGTTCCTCCTTCTCATGAATCCACTTAGGGACGGTATCTAGTACGAGGTGTCATTCACCCGGTCCCGGTCAAGAGATGCGGCGTCGGACCGAGCCTGGGTTGGAAGAGGTGGCACCCACTCCGGCCGGATGGGCCCGGCATGGGTGCCGAGCCTACTGCCTGAAGGCAGGATCCATCGACTCGGCGATGGCGCGGAGCGCCGCCTGATCCGGAGCTGCCACCGCCGGATCGGCGGCGACCCAATAGCGAGCTCCTCCCTTGCCTCGCCAGTGCCGGGACCGCTCGCTCGAGTGCATGCCATCGAAGCTCTTGCCGTAGCGGTAGATGCCTGCCCGGATCACCTGGCCCGCGGCGTCCTCAAACTTCCAGGTGAAGTCGAGGTCCGGGGTATGTGCCGAGAGTTCGGCGCCGCAGCCCCTGGTCGGGCTCGTGTACTCGGCCTGCTCTGCCGTCCTGGTGAAGCCGGGAGGCGCCTTCGGCGGCGAGAAGCCGAAGCGCCGGACCGCGTTCTCGTCGGAGTTGACCGATTCGAGGAGGCACGTGCGGTTGAACGAAGCATCCAGGGCAGCTGCCACCGAACGCACTACGCTCTTGCCGATCGGCAGGTCGTCGCGCATACCGGAAACCGAGATCTGGAGACCTCCGCTCGTCCATTCCGCGCCTACCTCACTGAGGAGCCCTCGGCCTGTGCCCCGGGCCGGCGCCTGCGAGACGACGATGCTGATCGTGCCTCCTGCCGAGTCGCTGAAGAGCGCCGCGGTGCTCAGGCCGTCGGGAGAGCGCTCCACGGCGAGCTCGCTGAAGCCGGAGGGGATCGCCGCGCTCGGGTCGCGGAGGCCGAGGTTCATTAACGTCGCCCCAGTGCCCTCCGATTTGCTCGCCGCTGACGCAGCGAACCCCGCACCCGAGCAGGACGGGGAATTGTTCGGGTTTTGGACGGCCGGGTAGGGTAGGAACTGGAGGTACTGGGTCACGACCGGTTTCGGGCTGGAGTCAGCTCGATAGATGGTGTTACTGATGTTGTTGGTAGGGGTCTCTGTCCGTGTAGATGAACGCCCTTCTGACATCCCAGTCGTTGAGTCTTGTGGACTGCGGATTGAGGTATCCCGAGTACGTCTTGGTCACCTCGCACGTCCTCTGGCGCTGACCGCTCTCTGTCACCGCGTTCGACCTCCACCCGTATTCCGTCACCCAGACTGGCTTGTGGCGCATCGAGGGCGCGTGATTCCAGAAATAGGCAAGGTTCTCGTAGTTGAGCCGGGTTCCCATCGTCGTTGCACTTTCCGTGTCTCCCGCGTTGTTGTGAACCGAGATGACGTCAATGAAGCTGGAGCCCTGGCCATCGGGATAGAATGTCGCCTCGGCCTGCTGCAGGATCCGCCGCTTGCGGTTGTCAGCACCGGCGGCGTTATTTCTGCTCATGAAGGCCGGTGCGGCAACCAGAGTTCCCGGCGCCTGCGCCCGGATCTCCACCGCCGCCGCGTGGACGAAATCAATGAAGAGCGGCGGCTCTTCGATGTTGCGGCCCCATCC
>DATMER010000015.1:0-4925 GCA_035556715.1 Thermoanaerobaculia bacterium | reverse complement strand
GCGGCAAGTCCTTTCCTTCAAGAGAGATCCTGTCTTCCCGCTGTCGCGGCGAGGCATCCATATGGCAATGACCAAGAGCTAATAAGATTCCGCCGGCCCCGAGTTCTCCCCTCCTCGCGTCGGTTCGGCGCTTCTGCGTCCCGATTGACACCCTCCAGTACCGGGCGTAGACTTGCTAAGTCTAAGTTTCTGTGAACCTTTGAGGGTCGACCGCGTGGAATTGCTGACGCCATATGACACTGATTTGGTGTCCTAATCCTGCGAGCGACGCACATAGACACCGAGTTAGGGCGGGCTCGGGACCACTCTGCGAAGAACATGGAGGCACTGCAATGACGCACCTGTTCGTTGGACACGTTTTTAATCGCGAGCAGATGGACGACTTTCGCGAGGCGGTTGCCAAGGGAATTCAAATGGTAGGTGCGTCGCTATGGTTCGCGGATCAACACCCTGGAACCGGCCACATCTTCGACAAAGTCAAAGCCGGGATCGACGATGCCTTTGCTTGCCTCTTTGAAATTTCTGACCATTCACGGGCGAACGTGTTCATAGAGCTGGGATATGCGTTTGGACGCGAGAAGGAGTGCATCTTGGTCTCGAAGGTGGGAACTCCAGTTCCGGCTGACTTGGCCGGTCTGGAGAGAATCGAATACGCATCGTATACAGACTTGGCTAAGCAGTTGAGCGCGAAAGTTGGAAAGATGCTAGGGACGCCAATCGACAAGCGTGTGATTAGGGCCCTTGTTGAGAATCTCGAGCCCCAAGGGTCGGTGATCGCAGAGTTCTTAGCCACCTTGAGTACTCAGGGCGTCACGACCGATAAGGCGCGGAGATCTCTTGCTGCTCTTGAGAGCTTTGGAACCATCGAAGTTTCCGACAACCGCGTGATTGTTAGGAACAGAGAACTCCTCCGCAGCTGGCTCCCGCTCACGCAGTCGAGCGGCTAGGATGCAAATTGCCATCGACGCCGCCCAACCCTCACCTCCAGCGGACAGTCGGCTTCGCCACCTGCCGCTGAGGTGCCACGGCGTAGATGTCAGAGGTAACTGGTATGAGCCGGTCGCGTAGAATTCGTATCGAGGTGCAGGAAGGCGATGTCCTCGAATTTCCTGCCGATGTCCTGGCTCTCAAATACGCACAGAGCCTTTACGGAGCCGACTTGGCCGTTTACGAACTCCTTTCTGAGTCCGGCCGTGAGGCACTACCCCTTCCAAGTGTTAACGCGTTCAAATTTATCAGTACTGAGGGGATTATAGCTCCTGAAAATGTACTGTTCGTTGGTGTTCCTCCTCTGCGCCAGTTTCGCTACCAGCAGATTCGTGAGTTTGGGCGCAACGTTCTAATCTCCCTTGCGGTCCAAGCTCCCCTAACCAAACATTTGGCACTCACGATCCACGGTCCTGGCTACGGTTTAGACGAGGTTGAGGCATTTCAGTCTGAAGTAGCTGGTGTTCTCGACGCAATTGCCACAGATGACTACCCACTGGACCTCAGTATAATATCTTTTGTAGAGCGAAACCATGGACGTTCTGAGCGTCTTAAGGATGTCTTGGGCGAACTCATCCCCGGAGGTATTATTGATCGCGGCAAGCAAATGCTCGATAACCTCGGTGAACAGCCAAAGGATACACTGCGTACCGCTGGCTACACCTCCGCCGGTAAGCCTCGGGTCTTTGTTGCCATGCCCTTCGCGGATTCCATGGACGACTTGTTCCACTATGGGATACAGGGAGCTGTCAACGCTGCTGGGTTCCTTTGCGAGAGGGCCGATATTTCAAGTTTCGTAGGTGACGTCATGGAATGGGTAAAGCAGCGTATAACAGGCGCTACGCTTGTTATCGCAGATCTATCGACTGCTAATCCAAATGTATATCTTGAGGTTGGCTATGCATGGGGCTGTGGTCGTCCGACAGTCTTACTTGTGCGTGATACGGCGAAGCTGGAATTCGATGCTAGAGGTCAGAAGTGTCTTACGTATAAATCGATTAGGCATCTTGAAGAGATCCTTTGTAAGGAACTAAAAGCGCTGGAGGAGGCCTCATAGTAGAGGCGTCGCAGACTGACACCTAACCCGGCGCCTACAGTCGGACGGCCGGCTTCACCGTCCGCCGGTGAGGGGAAAGAGCGTTTGGCGGTCAGGGCTCTCAGGCTTTTAGCGGAGAATCGGCTTCTGCTGCGGCGCGAGCTGTGATCTTCTGAGTGCTGCCATCTTTCTCGCGCTCGTCCGGCTTTTCTGCCGCCCGAAGCGCTCCGCCTCCGGAATTCTGGTTTTTCCTCTGCGCTGACTGCTCGGCCTCCAGCTTTTTGATTTTTCTTCAGCCCGAATCGTTGCAAGCTATGCCCGAGCCATTTTTCCGCTGGTTCTGGCGTTTTTCTTGAGCCCGAATCGCCAAAGGCTGCGCGCGAGCGGCTGGGCTTGAGCCTGAGCGGTTTTTCCCCTGGGTCTGGCGTTGCCGCGCTGCTCCAGGAGCTTACGTGGAAGTGCGATAGACTGAGGCATGCACCAAGCCCTGAACCCATGCGCGAGCTGAGCCACCTGTTCGAGAACAACCGCGCATGGGCTGCCGAGATGACCCGGCAGGATCCCGGCTTCTTCAGCCGCCTGTCGGGTCAGCAGGCACCGCAGTACCTCTGGATCGGGTGCTCGGACAGCCGGGTGCCGGCAAACCAGATCGTGGGACTGCTGCCCGGCGAGATGTTCGTTCACCGCAACGTCGCCAACGTGGTGGTCCACACCGACCTGAACTGCCTCTCGACCCTCCAGTTCGCCGTGGACGTCCTCCGGGTGGGCCACATCATCGTCTGCGGGCACTATGGCTGCGGCGGGGTGCTCGCCGCTCTGCGGGAGGAGAAGCTGGGGTTGGTCGACAACTGGCTGCGCCATGTCCAGGACGTGCGCTGGAAGCACCAGGCGCAGCTCGACGCGTTGGAGACCGAGGCTCTCCGGCACAGCCGCCTGTGCGAATTGAACGTGGTCGAGCAGGTGGTGAACGTCAGCCAGACCACGGTCGTGCGGGACGCCTGGGCGCGGGGCCAGGAGCTGGCGGTACACGGTTGGGTGTACGACCTTCGGGACGGGCTGTTGCGGGATCTCGGCATGGGCGGCAGGTGCGTCACCGAACCAGCCTGAGGCCGTATCTTTCCGCCGCACTTTCTCCTCTTCTCCCGCCGTCGCATGCGCGGGTTGCAATGCCCTGCGTGTCCTTGGTACTATCCCCCGGTTGTCAAACGAGCTGAGTGCCTGAAGCCACCCTTTGTCTGCCAGGGAGGACCGCACGGGATGCAGTTAAAGAGGGTCACGCTTGCTTTGCATTTTGTCCGCCTGGGGCTTCCGCTCGGGCTCATCCTCCTGGCAGTGGGCTTGTCCCTTTCCACCCGGGACCTCGAAGCCTACAACCAGTCGCCCTACCCCCTTCCTCCCACTCTCCGGTTCCACCAGCGCATCGCTCTCCCGACCGAAGCTTCCGGCCTGATCGACCAGGCGCGGATTCCGGTCGAGTTCAAGCTCCTGCGGGGGGAGACGGTGGCCGACGTGTTCGAGAAGCTCGGCCTCGGAGGGGTGGAGGCGCGCCAGGCCACGGACGCCCTTGCCGAGCGGGTCAACCTGCGCCGGCTCAAGGCAGGCAACCAGTACTCGGCCTTCTTCAATCCCGATTCGACGCTGGATTCCTTCGAGCTGACCCTGGCGGGGAGCGGCCGTGTGGCAATGACCCGGGCCTCCCGCGCCTCCGGCGAGACCGCCGGTGGAAATACTTCGGGCTGGAAGGTCGATTGGCGGCCTTTCGAGCGCACCGTCCGGATGCGGGCCCTGCGCGGGACGGTGGACGGTTCGCTGGATTCGTCGATCCGCAAGGCCGGCGGTCCCACCGGGCTTTCCTTCCGCATGGCGGAGGTGCTGCAGTGGGACCTCGACTTCACCCGCGACCTCAAGAAGGGTGACCGGTTCGAGATCCTCTTCGAGGAGGTCCTGCTGGAGGGCGAGCCCCACGCCGTGGGCGGCGTCTATGCCCTGGTCTACGACGACAGCCGGAACCGGCGCCACGAGGCGTACCGCTACGGCGATTCCGGCACCTATTACGACGGCGAGGGGCGGCCTCTGCGCAAGATGTTCCTCCGCTCCCCTCTGCGCTACTCCCGCATCACTTCGCGCTTCACCACCCGCCGCTTCCATCCGGTCCTGAAGTCCTACCGGCCTCATTGGGGCGTCGACTACGGCGCGCCGGTGGGCACGCCGGTCCAGGTCACGGCCAACGGCGTGGTCACGTTCACCGGCTGGGACCGGGGCGGCGGCAATGTGGTGAAGGTCCGGCACGCCGGCGGCTTCGTCACGGCCTATCTCCACCTGTCGCGCTTCGCCAAGGGCATCCGCCCCGGCGTGCGGGTGCAGCAGGGGGACATCGTCGCCTACACCGGCGCCACCGGTCTGGCCTCCGGCCCCCATCTGGACTACCGGGTGCAGCAGAACGGGCGCTGGATCGATCCGCTGACGTTGAAGAGCGTCCGCGACGAGCCGATCCCGAGCAGCCAGCTCGCCTCCTTCCGCTCCTGGAAGAACGAGGTCCTGGCCAGTCTGCAGCGCGGCACGCCGTCGCCGAACCTCCGGATGCCCGGCGCGGCGAAGGCTGCCGAGACCGTTCTCGCCGTGCAGGACGGTCGTCTCCTCGATCAGCTCGACCCGGCGGACGGACAGCTCGCCCGCTGACCTGCCCGCTGACTTGCCAGCGATCAGGAGGACCCGGGAAGTGACCACCGCGCGTGCCTGGTGCCGTGTCGACCTGGCCGGCGGCACCCTGGACATCTGGCCGCTGGGCCTCCTCCATCCCGGTGCCTGCACCGTCAACGTAGCCATCGATCTCGCCGCGACCGTCGTTTTGCGGCGGAGCGATGGCGATTATCTCGTCCGGCAGGGCGAGAGCGCCGTCCGC
>DATMER010000014.1:0-18596 GCA_035556715.1 Thermoanaerobaculia bacterium | reverse complement strand
CGGGCATCCAGAGTCTTGCTCTCCAGCCGCGCCAGTTCCTCCAGGCCTGCGTTACGAATTCCCATGTCAGTCTCCTCCCTGAGGTATCCCCAATCGGCACATTGTACCGGTCGGACATATGTCAGGAAGGTAGGGGCGACGGCGCCCGTCAACCGAGGAGATACCGCTCGTCGAACTGAATCCGGTTTTTCTCTAGCAATGCGATCAACTCGTCCCGCAGAGACACCCGAGCATGATGCTCGCGCTGGTTCTGAACATACGCGCGAACTGCGGAAACTCTCGACTCACTGACCGAGAACGCTCCATACCCAGCCTGCCATTGGAAGCGATCCGACCTTCGAGGCTGCTCGTTGAGCCATTTCGAGGGGTTTCGCTTTGATCCGCCGGACCATCTCCGCAACAGAAGCATCGGATTTGAATCGCGCCAGGAGGTGCACATGGTCGGGCATGCCCCCGATCTCCAAAAGGCACCCTCCTTCTCCGCGGATGATTCCTCCGACGTACTCATACAGGCGCTCCCGAATGTCGTCCGTGATCAGCGGGAGCCGGTTTTTGGTGCTGAAGACGAGGTGATAAAGGAGGTTGGTAAATGTGTCGGCCATAGGTAACCTGTGGTCGACATGATACCAGATCTCCGGTCCGACGTTCTCGGTTTGCGGGGGTTCAGGGACTCTGCCGCCGCCCCTGCGGGGCTTGGGTTCTTTGAACGGCTGACCCAGGGTCGCCGCGCCTGCGGCGCTCTGACCCTGGGCTACATGCCCCTGCCCCTGCGGGGCACCCAACTGCCAAAAGATTCCCTCTTCTCGGGAGGGGCTGCCACATCTGATCTTCGAGGGACCGGTTTCCGAGGAGAATACTTAAACATCCGGCTTGCCTGCGACCAATCTCCTCTCTGCAAGCTTGCGACGGGCCTGCTTACTAAGCTCGGCAAACTTCTTCTCCTCCTCGTCTCGAAGCTTCATTGATTGCGCTAATCGTTCGTGCGCGTACTCGTTCTCTGGCATTAGATCTAGAGCGCGATTAAAGTAGTGGATAGCTTCACGATAGAAGCCTCGATTTCTGTACAAGTTACCAATATTCGCTATGATCCAAGCTTGTTTTCCCTTGGCCAACTCATCGGCCCTCTTGTAGTCACGCAGCGCAAGATCATAAAGCTCAAGATCGAGAAGCCGGTTGCAGCTGCCAAGTTACCATCGCTCCTTTTGGGCTCATACTTGAGTAGTGTTATTCCAAGGAGATCGGTCGGAATCCTTAGGTTCTCCCCTTCCGGTACCAAGATAAAACACCGCTCCTGCCCCAATCGTCCGGTGAAGAGCCCGAGTTCGAAGACGACATTATCGCGAGCAGCTGGGTTCTCTTCTCCTCTGCTTACGATCTTATCGTCAGGGCTAAAGACGAATAGCGCAAAGTCAGAGTCTAGATACACTGCAAGAGACTCTGAAACAGACGAGGATGGCTTGAAGACTCCTTGGCTCCAAACAGTGACTTCAGCCACGTTCAGAAGGTTTTGCTGCACAGCATAGGCGAGCCGCAAGCCTTCTGATGAGGAACCGACAAACATCTTTGGTTTCATGTCGAGAATCCTTTACCTTGGGCCATGCTACACTGGTCATAACATATCATCATTAGAGAGCCGAGCAACACGAGTATCTCTGCAAGCGTTCTGGCTCTGGCTCTGTTCGAAGCGAGCGTTCTGGATCGGGGTAGGATCGTGTCTCGCGCAGAAACTTCTTCTAGTAGGACAGCCCCGCCCCGCCCACCCCCGGGCCAGGAGCTGGAGCCGTCCAGAAAGGAAGCCCCACTATGCCCCGTCTCACCCTCCTGCTCCTGACCCTCGGCCTGCTGGTCACCCCTACCCCTGCCGGAAATGGCATCCCGCAGTTTGCAGCGGACCTGCTCTCCTCCGACTCCAGCTGGGAGTACGACCCGAACGGCTTACCCACTTCCGCCGAGGAGTCCCCTGACAGCGGCTGGGAGATGGACCCGGACGGCTAGCGTCTTGATCCAGCAGCCACCTTCTCGGGTGCCTATGGCACCCGCTTTTTTTCTGTGACACGATATCGATCCACGATACGCGGTACTCCTGGAATGCTTTACCGGCGGAAAAGGGGAGCGGATGGCGGACATCCACGTCACGCGCGAGTTGCTGCTGGGAGTTCATCGAGGCGAGCTTCCTCCACGACTTCTGACTCAGATCGGTCTTCAGCATCTATTGAGCCTGTGCCCCCACTGCCGGCGGGAGTTCGAGGCATTCCGCCGGGAGATTGGAGGCAAGCCAGCCGGGGCAGACGCGGGAATGGTCTCGGCTGCCTTCGGCGCGCAGTTGGTTCGCTTGGATAAGGAGCATCGTCGGGCCAAGCAGGACCTCCGAGATCTACTTGCCCTTCCTCGAGAGGAGCGCGCCGGCAGAATCAAGCGGTCAAGGAGTCGGTTCCGGGGCTCTCATCTTGCTTATCTCCTCCTAGACGAAGGCCAGAGCCAACTGACCACCCACCCATGGGAGGCATACCATCTCGCCGAGTTGGCGCGTCTTGCTCTCCAGCACTCGCCCTTCAATCCAGAACTGCCGGAGCTCTTGGCCTTGGTCGTCGCCTCCATGGCGAACGCCAGCCGAGCCGGCGGGGATCGCCGACGGGCCGAGACGCACTTCCGCCACGTCCGATATCTCGTCACTGAGCACTCAGTCACGGACACCGCCGTTCTCGCCCGGATTGACGACTTGGAGGGCTCACTTCGCAAGGACCAGAGGCAGCTACCCCATGCCGAGGAGCTGTTCACCCGGGCTGTGATGCTCTACCGGCTCGCCGAGTCCAGGGTGGACATGGCCCGTGTTCTTCTGAAGCTCGGGGCTACGTACAACCTTCAGGGGAAATCCGAGCAGGCTGTGGAGGTTGCGCGAGCTGCCCTGACAGAGCTCTCCCCCGAGCGGGAACCCCGGCTCTACATGAACGGGCGGTACAACCTGGCGCTGTTTCTGGTGGAGAGCGGGGAGCCTGGACAGGCAGCCGAGGTGCTGGATGCCGATGCGGATCTCTACAAGAGGTACCCGGAGCCCTGGGTCCAGCTCCGGCTCATCGGGCTGCGCGGCAAGATCGCCGCCGCCCGGAGAGATTTCGTCGCCGCCGAGGCGGCCTTTCTTCAGATGCGGGACGGATTTCTCCAGGAAGGGCTCGGGTATGACGCCGCCATCGTCTCCATGGATCTGGCGCTGGTGTATCTCCGGCAGGGGCGGACGGCCGAGCTGAAGGCGCTTGCCCGGGAGATGCTGCCCATCTTCCGGTCCCAGGACGTTCACCGCGAGGCGGTCGCCGCTCTGGTCCTCTTTCAGGAGGCGGTCCGGGAGGAGCAGGTCACGGCCGCGTTCGTCCGGGAGGTCGCGGCCTATCTGGATGCCGCCCGCTTCGATCCCTCCCTCAGGTTCCGCGACCGGCCGAAGAAGTAAACGCTGGGCCGGCCGTCGTCATTCTGAAATTCTCAGCGCCGTTCTGAGCGGCTCAGAACGATTCCGAGACGGCACGAAGCGATTCTGAGCGGCTCAGAATCATTCTGAGGTTCCTCGACGTCGTTCTGAGCGGCTCGGAATCGTTCCGAGTTTCTCAGAATGGCTCTGAAAATCTCAGCGGCGTTCTGAGTGGCTGAGAATGGCTCCGAGCCAGCTCGAAGTCATTCTGAGCAGCTCAGAATCGTTCCGAGTTTCTCAGAACGGCTCTGAAATTTTCAGCGTCGTTCCGAGCGGCTGAGAATGGCTCCGAGACGGCTCGAAGTCATTCTCAGCGACTCAGAATCATTCTGAGATTCCTCGAAGCCATTCTGAGCGGCTCAGAATCGCTCCGAGTTTTTCAGAACGGCTCTGAGCGGCTGAGAATGGCTTGCTCTCCGTTCCCCCTCCACGGACCGCCTTTCAATCCTTCTCGATCGGACAGTAGAGGTCGATCTCCATTCGCCGCAGCAGTATGGCGAAGTCCCGAGTCGGCAAGGCTTGCCGCGTGGTCTGCCGTCACCACCAGGTGAACAGCCGCCGAAGCATCCGGGTAAGTCGGGGCGCGCTCAACGTCGGCGATCCTCGCGAATCAGGTCGGCCGGTGCGACCGGCAGACAGCGGGGCGGCTCGGACGCAATCCTCTTCCTCAATCGGTCCAATACATCCAGCCTGCGCCCCCGGGCAACCAGCTCGGGTATCCGGCGCAGCTCCACGACCGCCTGCTGAGCCAAGCTGCGGTGTTCGCGGCGTGCCCGGACGGTCAACGCCTCGTAGACTTCTTCAGGCATATCTCGAATCTGGAGCGAGGGCATCTCAGGACCTCCTTCACGCGTTCATCATAGTCTTTCGCCTTTCCCTGATTGCCATCACGCACAACCCGAGCAGCGCCCCGACCATGGCGAGGGACATGTCCTTGTGGGCATCCCAGATGTCCCCCTGCTGGCCGTTGTAGGCCTCGGCGTCGTGCGGCGAGAGGAGCATCGAGAGGCCCCACTCGAAGAGCTCGTAGATCAGGCTGAAGGCGAGCACGAACTCGAAGGCGGTGTAGCGGGCGAACTTCGGGGGGATCCGGAACCAGCGCGCGCAGATTTCCCGGACCGGACGCACCCAGAGGAGCCCAAAGGCGAAGTGGACGACGCGGTCGTAGTGGTTCCGCCGGAAGCCGAAGGTCGAGGTGAGGTCCGCTCCGAACAGGGTCCGCGACCAGCGGTCGTAGGGCACGTAGGAGTAGATGTAGCGCGCTCCCAGGATGTGGAAGAGCAGGAAGACGGTCAGGCAGGCGAATGCCGCGTTGGAGAGCGGATACCGGCGCGAGGTGACCGCGAGAAGCGCCAGGGCGATCACGGTCGGGATGTGCTGCAGGTACATCTGCTCGGGGTAGGGCGCTCCGAAGGAGCTGAGCACCATCAGGACGGCCGCGGCCGCGAGCAGGGTCTTCTGGTAGACGGGCATGGATGACGAGGAGGGATTCTACCCCTTAGTCCCTTATCTCGTACTCTCCTCAGGACGATTGCGCCCTCCGCGGATGACACCGCAGATGCGCAAATATTCTCCTCTCTCCTCTCAGCGAATTCGCTCCCCCTCGGGCATGAGGATTGCGCCGCTGCTGGTCAACATCCCACAGTCCTTTGAGAAGGGGGAAAGAGATGCAGCCATTTCAGCGCTTGCACATCATCCTCGCCATCATTCTGTTCGCGGCACTGTCCTCGCCGGCGGACGCGCAGCTCCAGACCGGAAGCCTCTTCGGGTTGGTGATGACTCCGCAGGGACAGACTCTTCCCGGGGCCACGGTGACTCTCTCGGGCGGAGGCGCGCCCCAGGTGCAGACCACGGACGAGGAGGGCCGGTTCCGCTTCCCGGGCCTGTCGCCGGGCGAGTACCGGCTGGAGGCCATGCTCGACGGCCACTCGCCTGTGGAGGTCGACAGCCTTGTGGTCAGCGTGGGGCGCAACACCGAGATGCAGATCACTCTTGCCCCGGCGGTGCAGGAGACCGTGACCGTCGACGGAGGAGAGACGCCGTTGCTGGACGAGCGCCGGTTCTCCCGCGGCACCACGGTCAACCGGACGGAGCTGGAGAGGGTGCCCACGATGCGGGACCCATGGTCCATCGTCAAGTCCGCGCCGGGCGTGCTCATGGAGAGGATCAACGTGGGCGGCAACCTGAGCGGCCAGCAGATCCGCTTCGTCGGACCGGGCGCGCCCAGCGGACAGACGGTCTGGTCGCTGGACGGCATGGTGATCACGGACATGACCGCGGTCGGCACGCCGCCGGGCTACTTCGACTTCGAGGCGTTCGAGGAGATCCAGGTGAGCACCGGCGGCAATGATGCCTCGGTCGCCACCGGCGGCGTGGTGGTGAACATGGTCACCCGCCGGGGGACAAACGACTGGCGGGGAAGCGGCCACTTCTATTACACGGACGACAGCATGGTCGGTTCCAACATCGACGAGGACGACCTCGCGAAGGCGGGGCCGTGGAACAACAACCGCGCGCAGCCGGTGTTCACCCAGGGCAACCGGATCGTCGCGGTGGAGGATTACGGGCTCGAGCTCGGAGGCCCGATCATCCGCGACCACCTGTGGGCCTGGGCGTCGTACAGCGCGCCGAAGGTGAACCTGCTGACCATCGGCGACTTCAAGGACGAGAGCACGCTGGAGGCCGGCAACCTGAAGCTCAACGGCCAGGTGACCGCGGCGAACTCGGCGACTTTCTTCATCTGGGACGACGAGAAGTTCAGGCAGGGCAGGGGCGCCGGCCCCACCCGGCCGCCGGAGACGACCTGGACGCAACGCCGCGAGGGCGACCGGCCCACGGCCCTCAAGCTGGAGGACTCGCACATCTTCGGCCCCAGCTTCTACGCCACGGTGCTATGGTCCAAGGTCAACGGCGGCTTCCGTCTCGATCCCCAGGGCGGAGACGTGCTCACCTTCTTCGACGACGCCGGCCTGACGCGCAACAGCAACATCATGTTCGTTTCAGAGCGGCCGCAGGAGCAGACCCGGGGCGAGGGCACAGCCTTCTTCAACACCGGAGATCTCAGCCACGAGCTCAAGTTCGGCGCGAGCTACCGGCAGGTGGAGGTGCAGTCCATCTCCAGCTATCTCGGCGGCGGCTTCGAGTTCTACGGCGGCCTGCTCTTCCTCACCCGTCCCGGCATGGCCAACTTCGAGGGGGAGTACCGGGAGGCGTACGTCCAGGACACTCTCTCCGCCGGACGGTTCACGGCCAACATCGGCGTGCGCTACGACCATCAGGGTGGCCGCAACCTGCCGACAACGGTCCCCGCCAATCCGGTGGCCCCGGACCTGCTGCCGGAGGACTTCTATCCGGGCGGCGACGCCGGCTTCACCTGGGAGGACATCGTCCCGCGCCTCGGGCTCACCTACGCCCTGGGCAAGGACCGGGGCACGCTGCTGCGCGCCAGCTACTCGCAGTACGCCGACCAGCTCGACACCGGGTCCGGCGGCTGGAACAACCCGGTCCTCTACCAGCAGTACCGGTTCTTCTACACCTCGAACAACGGCGACCCGACGCTGACCCGCGACGAGATCCTGGACGAGTGGGCCAATCCGACCAACGGCCTCAACCCGAACACGCTGGAGTTCATCCAGTCCAACGGCGTGGATCCGGACCTGCGGGCGCCGCGCACGAGGGAGGCGCTGCTGGGCATCGAGCATGCCCTGCGCCCGAACTTCGTCGTCGGCCTGAGGCTGGACTGGCGGCGCCTCGACCTCCTGCTCGAGCGGGAGCGCCTGGTGTTCGAGGGCAGCCCCTACTCGCCGGAGAACCTGACCCACATCGGCCGGCTGCATCGCCCGGAGGATTACATCCCCGACAGGACGACCACGGTCACCGGGCTGGACGGAAAGCCGGCCACGAACGTCTCGTACAGGCTCCGGCCCGGTCTCCAATCGCGGGGCGGCCGGTACCTGCGCAACGGCGACCGGGCGCAGGATTTCAAAGGGGTGTTCCTGACCGCGGAGAAGCGCCTTTCGGGCGGGTGGATGCTGCGCGGCTTCGCCGGCTGGCAGGATTGGCGGTGGGACATCCCGGATACGGAAAACGAGGATCCCACGGACCTCGCCCCCGGCGGCATCAAGGACGGCAGCCCGGTGCTGTCCGGCCAGGGGCTCGGCGGGACGAACGCGTACTTCCTCAACAGCCGGTGGTCGTACAACCTCACCGGCCTCGTTCAGGTGGCGCGCAACCGCAAGTGGGGGTTCGACCTGGCAGGCATCCTCGGCGGCCGGGAGGGCTATCCCATCCGCTACGCCTACCGCGCCGTCCGTCCCCTCGACGACACCCCGATCAGCTTCATCCCTCTGAGCTCGGACGTGAACGCCTTCCGCTACCCGGACACGCACGTGCTCGACCTGAGGGTCGCGAAGAGCTTCCGGCTGGAGCCGACGGATCTCACGTTGAGCCTGGATTGCTTCAACGCCCTGAACAGCGGCTACGTCCTGCTGCGCTCGAACGTGCTGGGCACGGGAACGGGCGACTGGGTGACCGAGACTCTCGGCCCGCGTACATTCCGATTGGGAGCGCGGCTGAGCCTGCGTTGACCGCTCCGGAGGCCGCCGGGTTCCTTCCCGGCGGTCTGTTTCTCCACCGGAAAGCTTGATTCAGAACCGCGCTTGACAAACAGGACCAGAACGGTGCAGTATCTTTTCAAGGTTATTGCGATCAAATCTCAATAACCAGCCGGACAAAACAAGCGGCGACCGTCGGCTCTGGGGAGAGGGGGCGATCGCCGCGTGGCGGGCCGATTTCCGGAGAAGCCGGCCGTGCGCTCCAGTCTAGCGCAAATGGGTTCTCCATGCCCGCGGGGAACAGGACCTCTCCCGCTGGAGGAGAACCGTTTGCAGCGTTTCCGCAAGATCATCTTCTGGCTCCACCTCGCCGCCGGTGTCGTGGCGGGGCTGGTGATCCTGGTCATGTCCGTGACCGGCGTTCTGCTCATGTACGAGCGGCAGATCCTCGAATGGGCAGACCGGGGCTACCGGTCCGGACCTCCCGCTCCTGGAGCGGAGCGTTTGCCGGTCGAGTCCCTGGTTGCCCGGGCTCTCGAAGCGCGCCCCGGCGTCCATCCCGCCTCGATCGCCCTGCAGTCCGACCTCGAGGCCCCGGCCGCGGTCAGCCTCGGAAGAGGACGCAACCTTTATATGAACCCCTACACGGGCGAGGTCCTGGGCGAAGGCTCGCCGAAGGCCCGCGCCTTCTTCCGCGCGGTCACCGACTGGCACCGCTGGCTCGGGGCCGGGGAGGAGAACCGCGATGCGGGCAAGGCGGTCACCGGCGCCTGCAACCTCGCCTTTCTCTTCCTGGTCGTCACGGGACCCTACCTCTGGCTGCCCAGGATCTGGAACCGCCGCCAGGTGCGGAACGTGGCCTGGTTCCGGAGAAGTCTCGCGGGCAAGGCGCGGGACTTCAACTGGCACAACGTCCTCGGTCTGTGGACGGCGGTGCCTCTGTTCTTCGTGGTCTTCACCGCTGCCACGATCTCCTATCCCTGGGCGACCAACCTCCTGTACCGGATGGTGGGCGACGAGCCTCCCCCGGCGCGCTCGGGTCCTTCTCCTGGAGGTCCGGAGGAGGAGGTCAGCCTGGATGGACTGAACGGGCTCTGGGCCGTGGCCGAGCGGCAGGTGCCGGGCTGGCGGAGCCTCACGGCTCGAATCCCGGCTGGCGCCGATACCGCCGAGGCGCCCGTGACCTTCACCATCGCCGCCGGCCACCGGGGCCGCCCCGACCTGCGCTCCCAACTCACCCTGAAGCGAACTGGTGAGATCGAGACCTGGGAGCCCTTCGCGAGCCAGACCCCCGGCCGCCGGCTGCGCTCCTGGGCGAGGTGGGTGCACACCGGAGAGGCCGGCGGCCTCCTCGGGCAGACCGTCGCCGGAATCGCATCGGGAGGCGCGGCCGTGCTCGTCTGGACCGGCCTGGCCCTTTCCTGGAGACGTTTCTTACAGCGGTTCTTTTCGCGCCGTGGGGCGCGCAAGCAGATTTCTTTGGAACTGGAGGAGAACGCATGAGCAAGAGAGGGAAGCACCCCAAGAGCAGGAAGCGGTCGCGCAGTCCCCGTTGGCTGTTCCTCGGCGCCCTCGCGGCTTCCACCTCGATGGCCGGGCGCCTCGCACCGAACGCCTTCGCCCAGGAGTTGGAGCTCGCGAAACCCTCCCTCGCCGCCCTGATGGACGAGGCCTGGATGGCGAAGCTCGCGCCCGTCCAGACCTCCGGCATGCCGGCGCTCCGCTTCGACATCCCCCCCGGTCCCCTGGGAACTGCGCTGGACGCTTTCGAGTCCGCGGCCGGGGTGCGGATCGAGATCGAGGACCAGGCGATCCGCAGCCTCGATTCGCCCGGCGTCTCGGGCCTGCTCACCCCCGACCAGGCGCTCGCCGGCCTTCTGGAAGGAACGGGTGTCGACCATCAGTTCACCGATCCGCGCACGGTGAGGCTCGGGCTGCGGCTATCGGAGACCGTCGACGTGATCGCACAGCCTTCGCCCTCCTCGCCCAAGTACCTGGAGCCGCTGCGCGACATTCCGCAGACCCTCACGGTCATCCCCCAGGCGCTGATCGAGGAGCAGGGCGCAACCACGCTCCGCGACGTGCTGCGCAACGTCACCGGCATCAGCATTCAGGCGGGGGAGGGCGGGGGCGGCCTGCCCGGCGACAACCTGACGATCCGCGGTTTCGCGGCGCGCAACGACATCTTCGTGGACGGCGTGCGCGACTTCGGCTCCTACACGCGGGACCCGTTCAACATCGAGCAGGTGGAGGTGGCGAAGGGACCGGCCTCCCTCTACGCCGGCCGCGGCTCGACCGGCGGCTCGCTCAACCTGGCGAGCAAGACCCCGAACCTCGGGACCGCCCATTCCGCGACGTTTGGACTGGGTTCCGGCGAGCACAGCCGCGCGACCCTCGACGTCAATCAGCCCATCGAGGGGATCGACGGCGCGGCCTTCCGCGCCAACCTGATGTGGACCCAGTCGGACACCCCGGGGCGCGACGCGGTCGAGAGCCGGCGCTGGGGAGTCGCGCCGTCGATCGCCTTCGGCCTGGGAACGCCGACCCGCGTGACCCTGAGCTACAGCCACCTGGACCAGGACAACGTACCGGACTACGGTCTCCCCTGGGTGCCGCCGGCCAACGTCCCCCTCGCGGATCACGCCGACAAGCCCGCGCCGGTGGACTTCGACAATTTCTACGGGCTCCTCGACCGCGACTATGAGAAGACCGTCACCAGTCTGGCCACCGCGGAGGTCGAGCGCGACCTGGGGGATTCGGTCACGCTCCGCAGCCTGGCGCGCTACGGTCAATCGGACCGCGACTCGATCATCACCGCGCCCCGCTTTGCCGGCAACGACAGCACCCTGATCAACCGGCAGCTTCAGTCCCGCGACCTGGAAGACACGATCACCATCCTCCAGAACGACCTGACCGCCGCCTTCGAGACCGGAGGAGTCGGTCATGCCGTGGTGGCCGGGATCGAGGTCGCTCGCGAGACCTCGGACAACTTCAGCCGCACCGGCCCGGCCGCGCCGCAGGCCGATCTCTTCAACCCCGATCCCGGAGCCCGGTACGAGGGTCCGATCACCCGCACCGGCGCCCGGACGGAGAGCACGGCGGACACCGGAGCGCTCTACGTCTCCGATACCGTCAAGCTCGGGGAGAGCTGGCAGCTCACCGGCGGTCTGCGGTGGGACCGCTTCGACATGGAGTTCGATTCGGTCGACGTCGCCGGAGTGCTTACCCCGTTCGAGCGCACCGACGAGATGCTGAGCTGGCGGGCCGGAGCCGTCTACAAGCCGCGGCCCGAAGGCAGTATCTATGTAGGGGCCGGCACCTCGTTCAACCCGTCGGCCGAGGCGGCCACCGGGCTCAACCTGAGCGCGAGCACCGTGGATCTGGAGCCCGAGAAGAGCCGCGGATACGAGATCGGCACCAAGTGGGATCTCCTCGGCTCGCGGCTGAGCCTGAGCGCCGCGGCCTTCCGCACCGAGAAGACCAACGCCCGCACCCCGGGCATCCTGCCGGGCGATCCGCTCACCGTTCTGCAGGGGAAGCAGCGGGTCGACGGCGTGGAGCTCGGTGTCTCGGGCGCGCTCGGCAGCCGGTGGCAGGCGTTCCTCGGCTACACCTGGATGGACAGCGAGGTCGTGGAGTCCAACAACCCCGCCGAGGTGGGGAGGGAGCTCGCCAACACGCCGGAGCACTCGGCCAGCCTGTGGACGACCTACCGCCTGCGCTCCGGCTTCGAGGTCGGCGGCGGCGCGCAGTACGTCGGCGACCGGTTCAACAACAACACCGGCACGCGGGTCGCTCCCGACTACCTGCTGTTCGATGCCATGGCCTCCTACGACCTGAGCGAGCGCATCACGCTGCGGCTGAACGTCAGCAATCTCGCCGACGAGCGGTACATCGACCGGGTCGGCGGCGGCCACTTCATCCCGGGCGCCGGGCGCTCGGCGGCCCTGACGACCGCCCTGAAGTTCTAGGGGAAGAGGGAGACGACATGCTTCTGCACATCCCCGACGTTCTCACCCCTGAGCAGGTGTCCCACGCGCGCCGGGTCCTGGACCAGGCGGAATGGGTGGACGGGCGCGTCACCGCCGGTCATCAATCGGCCCGGGCGAAGGACAACCAGCAGCTCCCCGAGGACAGCGCCGCCGCCCGGGAGCTGGGCCAGGTGATCCTCGCCGCGCTCCAGCGCCACCCCATGTTCCTCTCCGCCGCCCTGCCGCTCCAGGTCTTTCCGCCGCTGTTCAACCGCTACCAGGGAGGGCAGTCGTTCGGCACCCATGTGGACAACTCGATCCGCCAGGTCACCGGCACCCCGCACCGCATCCGCACGGATATCTCGGCGACGCTCTTCCTCGCCAGCCCGGACGAGTACGACGGCGGCGAGCTGGTGGTGGAGGACACCTACGGCGTGCACAGCGTCAAGCTGCCGGCGGGCCACATGGTGATCTATCCCTCCACCAGCCTGCATCACGTCCGCACTGTGACGAGGGGAGCGCGGATCAGCTCCTTCTTCTGGATCCAGAGCATGGTGAGAGACGACGGCGAGCGGACCCTGCTGTTCGATCTCGACTCGTCGATCCAGCGGGTGAGCCAGGTCCTGCCGGACCATCCCACGGCCGTTCAGTTGACCGGCATCTACCACAACCTGCTGCGGAGGTGGGCGGAGCTGTGACTTGGCATACGATTCCCCCGACCTGAGGGAGGAATTGCATGCAGCCACGCCTTCTGCTGATCAGCAACTCCGTCAACCACGGCCAGGGATTCCTGGACCACGTGCTGGCCGAGATGGACGACTTCCTGGAGGGCGTCCA
The DNA here is from genome assembly GCA_035556715.1 of Thermoanaerobaculia bacterium. GTDB lineage: Bacteria > Acidobacteriota > Thermoanaerobaculia > Multivoradales > UBA5704 > DATMER01. Next base: position 5,775 of record DATMER010000014.1, on the reverse strand, counting down.
CGGCCTGGTCTTCGTCCCCTTCGCCCAGAAGGACCGGAAGGGCTACGGCGCGCGGGTCGCGGCGCGCCTCGTCGACATCGGGATCGAGGTCGCGACCTTGACCGCGGACGAGCGGGGGCAGCGGATGCTCCGGGAAGCGGAGGCGGTGTTCGCCGGCGGCGGCAACACCTTCCGGCTGCTCAAGACGCTTCAGGATGCCGGCCTCCTCCCGATCCTCCGGGAGCGCGCTCTGGCGGGCATGCCCTACATCGGCAGCAGCGCGGGCACGAACCTCGCCTGCCCGACGATCCGGACGACCAACGACATGCCCATCGTCCAGCCCGTCTCCTTCGAAGCCATGGGGCTGGTCCCCTTCCAGATCAACCCCCATTACATCGACCCGGCCCCGGGCTCGACCCACATGGGCGAGACCCGCGAGCAGCGGATCAAGGAGTTCCACGAGGAGAACGAGGTTCCGGTGGTCGGAATCCGCGAAGGCTCCTGGATCCGGGTCGAAGGGGACCGCGCCACGCTCGGAGGGGCCAACGGAGCCCGCATCTTCCGCCACGACCGGGAGCCGGAGGAGCGAAAAAGCGGGGCAGAGTTGAGCGACCTGGTTTGATCCCATCCCCCCTCTCCCCAACCCTCTCCCCCGCCTGCGCGGGGGAGAGGGGGCGATGTAAGATCTCCGGCCGAGGAGGCCTGCCATGATTCCCGTCAAGCCCCACATCGCCGAAAGGGCTCACATCAAGAGCCTGGAGCAGTATCAGGAGATGTACCGCCGCTCGGTAGAGCAGCCCGAGGAGTTCTGGCGCGAGCAGTCGGAGACGCTCGACTGGTTCCATCCGCCGCGCGGCATCATGGACATCGACATGGACGAGGTCGACTTCTCCTGGTTCTCGGGCGGACGCCTGAACGCCTGCTACAACTGCGTGGACCGGCACCTGGCGGACAAGGGCGAGAAGACCGCCATCATCTGGGCCGGGGACGAGCCGGGCGACTACCGGTACATCACCTATCGCGAGGTCAAGCACAACGTGGCGCGCATCGCCAACGTGCTCCTCGCCCAGGGGGTGCGCAAGGGCGACCGGGTCTGCATCTACCTGCCCATGGTCCCCGAGCTCGCCTACTCGATGCTCGCCTGTGCCCGCATCGGCGCCATCCACTCCGTGGTCTTCGCCGGCTTCTCCGCCGAATCGCTGCGCGGGCGTATCCTCGACGCCGGCTGCAAGATGGTCATCACCGCCAACGAGGGGCTCCGCGGCGGCAAGCGCATCCCGCTCAAGCACACGGTCGACCAGGCGGTCGAGGGGCTGAGCATGATCGAGACGGTCCTGGTCGTGCGCCGCACCGAGAAGGACGTGCCCATGACCAACGGGCGCGACCTGTGGATGGAGGAGGAGACCCAGAAGCAGCGCTCCACCTGCCCGGTGGAGTGGATGGCTGCCGAGGACCCGCTCTTCACCCTCTACACCTCGGGGTCCACGGGCAAGCCCAAGGGGGTGCTCCACACGACCGGCGGCTATCTCCTCTACGCCGCCATGACCCACAAGTACGTCTTCGACTACCACCCGGGCGACATCTACATGTGCGCCGCGGACATCGGCTGGGTCACGGGCCACAGCTACATCCTCTACGGCCCGCTCGCGAACGGCGCCACCACGGTGATGTTCGAGTCGATCCCCACCTATCCCGACGCGGGGCGGTACTGGAGGATCGTGGACGATCTCGGGGTCAACATCTTCTATACGGCCCCGACCGCCATCCGCGCCATCGCCCGGTCCGGTGACGAGTGGGTCAAGCGCTACAGCCGCAAGTCGCTGCGCATCCTCGGCTCGGTTGGCGAGCCGATCAACCCCGAGGTCTGGATGTGGTACCACAACGTGGTGGGCGAGGGGCGGTGCGCGGTCGTGGACACCTGGTGGCAAACCGAGACCGGCGGCATCCTCATCACCCCGCTGCCGGGCGCGACCCCTTGCAAGCCGGGATCGGCGACGCTGCCTTTCTTCGGCGTCCGGCCGGTGCTCGTGGACGAGCAGGGCAAGGAGCTGCCGGGGAACGACGTGTCCGGCAACCTCTGCCTGCGGGGCACCTGGCCCGGGCAGGCGCGCACGATCTACGGCGACCACCGGCGTTTCAAGGAGACCTACTTCTCCCAGTTCCCCGGCCTCTACTTCACCGGCGACGGCTGCCGGAGGGACGTGGACGGCTACTACTGGATCACCGGGCGGGTCGACGACGTGCTCAACGTCTCCGGCCACCGGCTGGGCACGGCCGAGGTGGAGAGCGCGCTGGTGGCGCACGACGCCGTGGCCGAGGCCGCGGTGGTCGGCTTCCCCCACGAGATCAAGGGGACCGGCATCTACGCCTACGTGCACGTGACGCCGGATTACGAGAGCTGGGACGAGGAGGAGCTGGTGGGGGCCCTCAAGGAGCAGGTGCGGCACGCCATCGGCCCCATCGCCACCCCGGACCGCATTCAAGTGGTAACGGGCCTGCCCAAGACCCGCTCGGGCAAGATCATGCGCCGCATCCTGCGCAAGATCGCGGCCGGGGAATATGAGGAGCTGGGCGACATCACCACCCTGGCGGACCCCGGCGTTGTTGAAAAATTGGTGGACGATCACCGCTCCCGGTCCGTATAAAGAGGGGGGCTTTACAAAAAGGGAGGGAGGTCGTGTTAGAATTGCTCCAGCTTTTTGCTACAGAGGCCCCTCTCTCCGGTTGGTACGGCAGATCCTGAGGACTCCCGTGCGTCTGGAACGAGCGTTCGGGTTCCTGCCGGCCATCGTCCTGGTCGCCGGGTTCTCCCTCGTCCGCCCGCTTCACTCCCTCGACGGCTTCACCTATACCCGGGACTTGGATGTCCCTGCCGCGGGCCGGGTGCGCGTCCCGCTCGACATCGGCGCGCTGAGGCACATGGCCCCGGGCGGAGCCGACCTCCGCGTCTTCGCGCCGGATGGCCGCGCCGTCCCCTTCCGCCTCTCCGTCTCCCTCCCCGAGAGCGGGCGCCGGCCGGCGCTGGTTTCCAAGGGGCAGGACGCCTGGTTGCTCCTGGATACGGGGGCCGATCCGGTCCCTCATGAACGGCTGGTCCTGGACCTCGCCTCCGAGGGACCGGTCCCTTCGCTGGACTTGGAGGGGAGCCTGGATGGCACGGTTTGGGAGCCTCTCGTTACCGGAACACCGGCCCGGCTCCGGGCCGCAGAGGGGATTCAGAGAGTAGCGCTCTCCTACCCCACGACCCCGGCCCGGTATCTGCGTCTCCTCTGGCCGGCCGCTCCGCAGATTGCCGCGGCCGAGGTGGAGACCGTCCCGGGTCCTCTCCTCACCCTCGCGACTCAGGGCGCCCGGTGCGGCCTTGCTCCGTCCTCCTCGGTCTGCACGCTGGAGCTCCCCTCGGGGCAGGTCCTGCGCCGGATCATCCTGGATATCGAGGGACAGGGAAGGACGGGCTACCGGCTCTATGCGCCGCGCGAGTCACGGTGGGAGCTTCTGGCCGAAGGTGTCTGGCAGGAGGCGGGACGGCACGTTCTCGCGGGAGGGCCGCAGGCGATCGCCGGCTCCGCGCTGCGCCTCGAGCTCCACGGCGCCGGAGGTCCCCGCCTGACGGGGTATGGGATGGACCTCGCGGTTCCCACGGTCGTCTTCCAGGCTCCGGGTCCGGGCCGGTACCTCCTGGCCTACGGCGGAATCGAAGGGGAAGAGCCTCCCGAGAGCCGGCGAACCGACGCCGGAGGCCTCTGGGTGGAGCCCGGACCCGAGCAGCAGGGGGAGCCCCCGCCGCTTCCGTCTCCTTCCGGAGAGCCGCTGGACCGCGCCCGCTTCTCCAGTTCCTGGACGCTGGCTTCGAATGCCGAACCCGGGGACCTGGTCCGGCTGGAGCTTCCGCCGGCGGTCTACGGGGCTGCCCGGGAGGACCTCGGGGATCTTCGGCTGGCGGTGGAAGGCCGCCAGATCCCCTTCTTCCGGTGGTCTCCGCCGGACCCTGTCTACACCGGCGGAGGACCGGGGCTGCGGCCATCCGGGTCCGACCGGCCGGGAGAGAGCCGCGTCGTGGTGTCGCTGCCATCCGAGAGCCTGCCGCTGACCCAGATCCACCTGACCGCTCCCGCCACTCCGCTGCAAAGACCCGTGACCATCCTCTATGTCGACCCGGACCGGAGCACCCCGTCGATCCCGCGCACCACCTGGGAGTGCGAGCCCGAGCCCCCGCTCCCCTGCCGGACGCTCCTGCCGCTCCCCGGACCGGCCCCACGGCTCCTCACGGTGCGGCTGCGCGACGGCGACGAGCCTCCGCTGCGGTCTGTGGGTGTATCGGTCTGGCGAAGGAGGGACGTCCTGCTCTTCGTCTGGCCGGAGATAGAAGACGATGACACGGTGCGGCTCCTAGCCGGAGCCCGGGACCTCGAAGCGGCCCGGTACGAGATCGCAGATATCGCCCCGGCCCTGCTCGGTCAACCCTGGCAGGCAGCCGAGATCCGCAGCGGGGGAGCCCAGCCGGAGATACCCTGGTGGAGCCGCTGGGTCATGCCGGTTGGCGTGACGATCGTGGCGGTCTGGCTGGTGACTCTGCTGAGGAGGATTCTGGCGGAGGCGTAGAGAAGAAGAGGAATGGCTCCTCGGGAGGGATTTGAACCCCCAACATTTCGGTTAACAGCCGAACGCTCTACCGTTGAGCTACCGAGGAGTGTGGAACTTGCCGGGCTTGCCCGGGACGCGGAATGTTAGGTCCAACGGGACGCCGTGTCAATGCCACGTGCCGCCCCGCTGGGCTCTCAGGCTACGCGGAATCCAGGAACGGCTTCAGCTTCATCGCCCGGCTGGGGTGACGAAGCTTGCGCAGCGCCTTGGACTCGATCTGGCGGATGCGCTCGCGCGTGACGTTGAACGACCGGCCCACCTCTTCGAGGGTGTGCTCGGAGCCGTCGCCCACGCCGAAGCGCATCTTGAGGACCAGCTCCTCCCGCGGGGTGAGGGTCTTCAGCACCTTGCGGGTCTGGTCCTTGAGGTTCGCGAAGATCACCGAGTCGATGGGCGACACGGCGTTCTTGTCCTCGATGAAATCGCCGAGGTGCGAATCCTCCTCCTCGCCGATGGGGGTCTCGAGCGAGATCGGCTCCTGGGCGATCTTCATGATCTTGCGCACCTTAGAGGCGGGCAGGTCCATGCGCTCGCCGATCTCCTCCGCCGTGGGCTCCCGGCCCAGCTCCTGCACCAGCGAGCGGCTGGTGCGGGTCAGCTTGTTGATCGTCTCGATCATGTGGACCGGGATGCGGATCGTCCGCGCCTGGTCCGCGATCGCCCGCGTGATCGCCTGCCGGATCCACCACGTGGCGTACGTGGAGAACTTGTAGCCGCGGCGGTACTCGAACTTCTCCACCGCCTTCATCAGGCCGATGTTCCCCTCCTGGATGAGGTCGAGGAACTGGAGGCCGCGGTTGGTGTACTTCTTGGCGATCGACACCACGAGCCGGAGGTTGGCCACGATCAGCTCCTCCTTGGCGCGCTCGCAGATGGCCTCGCCCTGGCGGATCTTGTCGATCGTGGCGGCGACCTCGGCGTGCGTGATGTCGTAGCGCTCCTCCAACTCGCGCAGCGCGCCGCGGTACTTCTCGATGCGGCGGCGGTGCAGGGCCTTGAGCTCCTCGCTGTTCTCCTTCTTGAGCGCCGTCTGCGCCCGCTTGATGTCCTGCTCGAAGCGGGAGAACTGCCGGTCGATGTCCTTGAGGAAGTCGACCAGGCGGTTGCGCGTCTGGACGCTGAAGTCGATCGTCCGGATGTCCTTGGCGATCT
>DATMER010000013.1:0-33143 GCA_035556715.1 Thermoanaerobaculia bacterium | reverse complement strand
GCAGCCGCCGGATGTCGCGACGGAGGTTGGAGACGCGAGGGCGCAGAGCATAGCCGTGGCAGCAAAGCCCATCGTGACGCGACTCCGGTCTTCGTCGCGTCAAAAGGGTTCAAGCCGTCGCGACCAGGTTCAAGTCACGACAGCAAAGCCTTTCGGTGATGCGAAGAAAGTCTTCGTCACGACAGAAAAACTCTGAGTCGCGACATGAAAACAAATTCTGACACGATGAAGCTTGTCCTCGCGTCAGAGAAGTCTTGCGTCGCGACAGGAAATCCCCAGGTCACATCAGGAAGGTTATGGTCGCGACAGGCAAAGAGTTGGCTGACGCGCCACAACCCTTCGTCGCGTCAAGAAGCCTTATATCGCGTCAACGATGACTTGCGTCGCGACAGGAATCCTTTTTTTGACGCGACTATGCCTTGCGTCACGACAGAGAAGAGTTGAGTCGCGTCAAGAAAGTCGGAGTCACGACAAGGAAGCCGGTGGCTGCTGTGGGAGAGCCCGGCGCAGGGTGCAGAAGTCTTTCGTCGCGACAGACACGCCGTAGCCGGGGCGGCGAAACCTGGAGTCGCGACTCGGGAGGGCTCCGGCCCTGGGCTGAGCTCTGCCGGCCTGGGTCGGGTTTGTTAGAGGCTCTAAGGGATCATGCCCGCGATGGTCCGGCCGATCGCGATGGACGCGGTTGCCCCGGGGGACGGGGCGTTCAGGACGTGGACGGCGTTCGGGCTCTCCACGATGCGGAAGTCATCCGCCAGCGCGCCGTTCCGGTCCAGGGCCTGGGCGCGCACGCCCGCTCCGGCGCGGCGGACATCTTGAGGGCCGATCTCGGGCACTAGGCGCTGGAGGTCGCGGACGAAGGCGGATTTCACGAGCGAGCGCCAGACCTCGTAAGCGCCGATCCTCCAGAAGCGGGCAGCCAGCGCCCAGAAGCCGGGCCAGCCGGCCGTGGCGAGCGAGTCCCGAACCGAGACGTCGGTCCAGCGGTAGCCCTCGCGCTTCAAAGCCAGCACGGCGTTCGGACCCGCCTCCACCCCGCCGTCGATCCTCTTCGTCAGGTGGACGCCGAGGAAGGGGAAGCGGGGGTCGGGCACCGGGTAGATGAGGCCACGGACGAGGTCCCGCCTCTCCGGCACCAGCTCGTAGTACTCGCCGCGGAACGGGACAATCCGCACATCCGGTTCGGCGCCGCAGAGACGGGCGACGCGGTCGGACTGCAGGCCCGCGCAGTTGACCAGGCGCGCGCAGGCCATGGTCCCCCTTGCGGTCCCGATCAGCAGACCGGAGCCGTCGGGCCGCACCGAGCTGACCCGGGCGCTGGTGAGGATGCGGCCGCCGTCCCGCTCGATGCGGCGGCGGTAGGCCGCGGCCACCTTGGTGTATTCCACGATGCCTGTCTCCGGGACGTGCAGCGCCGCGATGCCCGCAGCGCGGGGCTCGACGTCGCGGATCTCTTCAGGATGGAGACGCTTCAGTCCGGTCAGCCCGTTGGCCTGGCCGCGGCGCTCCAACTCGTCCAGCCTCGGCAGCTCCTCTTCCTGGGTGGCCACCACGAGCTTGCCGCAGCGCTGGTAGGGGATGCCCTCCTCGTCGCAGAGGCGGTAGACCTCGCGCGCGCCCTCCGCGCACAGGCGGGCCTTGAGCGAGCCGGGCTTGTAGTAGAGGCCGGAGTGGATGACGCCGCTGTTGTGGCCGCTCTGGTGCGCGGCCAGGCGGTCCTCCGCCTCCAGCACCGCCACGCCGGTCCCGCGTCCGGCCAGGGCCATGGCCGTGGCCAGCCCCACCAGTCCGCCGCCGACCACTGCGATGTCACAACGAAAATCACTCACGGGGAGAGCCGGTCGATCTTCCAGTCGCCGCCGGGCTGGCGCCGGTAGCGGAAGCGGTCGTGGAGGCGGTTCTCCCTCCCCTGCCAGATCTCGATCTCGTCCGGCACGACACGGTAGCCGCCCCAGGAGTCGGGGCAGGGGATCTCCTCGCCGAAGCGTTCCGCCGTCTCCCGCATCGCGCTCTCGAGCTCGTCGCGGCTCGTGATCACCTCGCTCTGCCGGGAGGTCGAGGCGCTGACCCGCGCACCCAGGGGACGCGACCGGAAGTAGGCCTCGGACTCCTCCCTCGCGGTCTTCTCCACCCGTCCCTCCACCCGCACCTGGCGGTCGAAGTCCGGCCAGTAGAAGACCAGCGCGGCGCGGGGATTCTCCTCCAGCTCCCGCCCCTTGCGGCTGGCGTAGTTGGAGTAGAAGACAAAGCCGCGGTCGTCGCACGCCTTGAGCAGCACGATGCGCGCGGAAGGCCTCCCGGATTCGTCGGCCGTGGCCAGGACCATGGAGGTGAAGTCGTCGGGATGGGCCGCCTGGGCCTCCCCGAGCCACTTCAGGAACTGGGCCACGGGATCGGGATCGAGGTCCCGCCGCCGGAGCCCTTCGCGGGTGTACTCCCGCCGGATGTCAGCCACATTCATTCCAAAAGCCTCCCTGGAGACGCATTGTATCCACGGAAGGGGCCGTGTTCCCCGGACACGAACGCGGACGCATCTTCCCGCTCTTGAAGTCGGGCCTTTGCACCACAAGTATCGATCACACGTGCGCGCGTGGACTGCCGGTGTTTGCAATCGATCAATTCGCCCGTAAACCAGCTTCGACAATGAGTTTAGCGCCATTCTAAAGTTGATCTATCGCCTTGACTTACGCCTATATTACGCTTTAGATTAGGAGTCGAGGGAGAGAGACGCGATGGCGGTCAATCTACAGAGAAGGACGCTCGAAGACAGCCCGCTGGAGGAGCCCGGTCTCCAGTCCCCGGCCCTGCTCCGGCTGCGCTCGGCCCTCCCCCAGGGGTTCCAGCGCCACATCCGGAGCGCGCGGGAGCTGGACCGGGACCTGCGCGAGGCGCAGGAGACCGAAGCGACCTTCCGCACCGCCGTGCCCGCGCTGGACCGCCTGCTCGAAGGCGGCCTCCCCCGCGGCCAGCTCGTGGAGCTCGTGGGCTCCCGCACCAGCGGCCGCTTCTCCACCGTGCTCGCCGCGCTCGCCGCGGCCACGAGCGTGGGCGAGGTCGCGGCCCTGGTGGACCTCGGCGACGGCCTCGATCCCGCCGCGGCCGAGGCGCTCGGCGCCGACCTCCGGCGCCTGCTCTGGCTCCGGCCCCACAACCTGAAGCAGGCCCTGGCCGCCGCGGAGATGGTGCTGGCGAGCGGGTTCCCCCTGGTCGCCCTGGACCTGGGGACGCCGCCGGTCCGCGGCGGGCGCGGCGTCGAGGCTGCCTGGCTGCGGCTGGCCCGGGCCGCTCGCGCCCACAACGCGGCGCTCCTCGTGTCCACCCCGTACCGGGTGAGCGGCACGGCCGCGGGCGTGGTCCTCAAGGCCGAGCGCGCCCGGGCCGCCTGGCAGGGCGAGAGCCTCCCGCTCCTGAGCGGCGCCTCGTCCCACCTGCAACTGGAGAAGCAGCGCGGGCGGCTCCCCGGCCAGACCGAGGAGCTGAAGCTTACCCTTGGAGAGGTGCCCGTGCCTTCCTCAGTGCCCCGCGTGAAGAAGCGCGAAGAGCCGGTGGAGTGGGTCGAGGACTGGGAACCCCTGCGGGCCGCCGGCGGCATCCGGTACTGATCGGTACTGATCCATGCCCGGCCCGCGCATCGCCTGCATCCATCTTCCACTCTTCCCCCTGGCCGCCCGATTGCGGAGCGAGCCGGAGCTGATCCGCGAGGCCGTGGTCGTCACCGAGGGGAACGGCAACGCCGCCCGCGTGGTCGCCGGCACACGCCTGGCGCGCGAGGCCGGGGTCAAGCCCGGCCACACCCTCCCCCAGGCGCGGGCCCTCTGCCCCAAGCTGGTGGCCCGCCCCCGCGATGAGGAGTGCGAGCGGGCGGGCCAGGAGGCGCTCATGGAGGTGGCCGAGGCCTTCTCTCCCCGCGTGGAGGACGCCGGCGAAGGGGTCACCTACGTGGACCTCGAAGGGCTGGAGCGCCACTTCAGAAGCCCATCCCCCGAACTGGAGATGGGACGCTCCCTGATCGCCGCAGCGGACAAGGCCGGGCTGCCGGTGCGGGTGGGGATCGCGTCGAGCAAGCTGGCTGCCCGGGTCGCCGCCGGGCTCCCGGACTCGCCCGTGGTCGTGCCCGAGGGCGAGGAGGCCGCGTTCCTCGCGCCGCTTCCCCTGGCCAAGCTCTCTCCCGAGGTGGACATCGCCTCGACCCTGGAGCAGTGGGGGGTGCGCTCCATCGGCGACTTCGCCCGCCTGCCCAAAGCGCGGGTGGCGAGCCGGCTCGGCCGCACCGGCCGCGAGCTGCATGCCACGGCGCGGGGGATCGATCCCCGGCCGCTGATCCCCCGCGAGCCGCCTCCGGTCTTCCACGAAGGGATGAACCTGGAATGGCCACTGGTCTCCCTGGAGCCCTTCCTGTTCGTGGGCCGGGCCGCGCTCGAGCGCCTCTGCGAGAGGCTGGAGTCGGCCGGCCTCGCCTGCCAGCGTCTCGGCCTGGAGCTCCGCCTGGAGCCGGACGGCCACCAGACGCGCGCAGTCGACCTGCCAGCCCCCACGCGGGACGTGAAGACGCTGCTCACCCTGCTGCGGCTCGACCTGGAGGAGAAGCCGCCGGGCGCGCCCGTGGCCGGGTTCACCCTGCTCGCCTGGCCGGACCGTCCGCGGGAGGCCCAGCTCGCGCTCTACGGTCCGGCCGCGCTCTCGCCGGACAAGCTGGCCACCACGCTAGCCCGCCTCTTCGCCCTGCTCGGTCCCGACCGGGTCGGCTCCCCGCGGCCGGTGGACGGCCATCGTCCCGAGCGCTTCTCGCTGGTGGAGTACACTCCGCCTCCCCCGCCGGAGGTCCGGCGCGAGCCCCGCGCCGGCCGCGGTCTTCTCGCCGTGCGGGTGCTCCGTCCACCGCTCGGCCTGGAGGTGATCTCCGAAAGCGAAAAGCCCGTTGAGATCCGCACCGTGGTCCACGACGAGTCGGAGAAGCGCCCCCGGGTCGAAGGCCGGGTCAAGGTCGCGTCCGGCCCCTGGGGCCTGGAAGAGGGCTGGTGGACCGAGGAGCCCGCGGGAAGGGACTACTGGGACGTGGAGCTGGCCGGAGGCGGGATCTACCGGATCTACCGGGACTGTGCCACGGGGGAGTGGTTCGCGGACGGCATCTACGATTGATCCCTACAAAAAGAAACGCGGCGCCAGGAAGGCCCGGCGCCGCGTTTCAGGATGATAAGTGCTGCTCTAGAAGCGCCAGACCACGCCGGCGTTCACACCCAGGCCGTCGAGACGGAGGGCGACATCCTCGTTGAGGTCGTCCGGGAAGCCGTCCTCGTCCTCGGTGACCGTGGCTTCCATGTTGCGGTAGATCGCCTCGGCCATGAACGAGAGGCCGGAATCCCGCTGGCCGAACTCGGCGCCGAGGACGGCGTAGAAGCCCACCTCGTCGTCGATGTCACCCTCGGTAGTGTCCAGCATGTAGTAGCCGGCACCGCCGCCCGCGTAGGGGCTGAAGGCCGCCCCCTCGGCGAAGTCGAACCTCAGTCCGGCCTCGATCGGGATCGCGCTGACCTCGAAGTCGAAACGCTCCGGATCGGTGTCCGCCGTGACGTCGGAGAAATACGTACCCCGAAGCTCGACGAAGCGGCCGAAGCGGAACTTCGCGCCCGCGCCCAGGGCCTCGTCGGCGTCCTGCGTGTTCCAGTAGGCGCCGAAAACACTGAAATCGGTAGCCGCGGCGGGTCCGGCCAGGATGGCCAGCGCGGCTGCTGCAAACAGGATGGTCTTTTTCATGATGTCACCTCCGTCGGTGCTTGCTCGCAACCCATCCCCTCCACGGAGTTGCGACTCGGTTACTGCTTCTGGGCCGGACAACAGGCTCGGCCCTCAGTCGGCGTAGACGAGCCGCCGCAAGGGCTCGTCCGCCGCTGAGGAGTGGCCTGTTGCAGCAGGCGTGCCAGATCAGGCGATGCGGAAGCGGGGCTCGGCAATGCGCTCGCTGCGGCAGTGAGGGCAGCGGGACGGGGCGTGCAGGTGGCGGGAGGTGCGCTCCCGGAAGACGAAGCCGCAGGCGCGGCACCGCGCCGGATCGATCCGCAGCCGCTCGGAGCCGTGGCGCAGGCTCCGCTCGACATGGCGGAGGTCGTCCTCCAGAGCGCGGGCCGGGACCTCCAGCTCGCGCCGCAGCTCGTCGAAGCTCAGCTCCTCCCGGCGCAGGATCTCCATGATCCTTTGCCGGAAGGTCTCGGTGGCGGCTGGATCGTCCTTCATCTATTTTCTACGATTGGCTTGCAGAATTTTCTTGCGGATGCGGAACGTGGCGGGGGTGACCTCGACCTGCTCGTCCTCGCGGATGAACTCCAGGGCCTGCTCCAGGTTCATGACCAGCGGCGGCACCAGGCGGATGGTGTCGTCCGAGCCCGAGGCGCGCATGTTGGTGAGCTTCTTCTCCTTGGTGATGTTGACGTCGAGGTCGTTGTTGCGGTTGTGCTCCCCCACGACCATGCCTTCGTAGACCTCCTCGGTGGGCGCGCAGAACAGCACGCCGCGCGGCTGGAGGTTCTCGATCGCATAGGCGGTCGTGCGGCCGGAGCGGTCGGAGACCAGGGCGCCGTTGGCGCGGTGCGCAATATCCCCGTGCCAGGGATCCCAGCCTTCGAACAGGCTGTTCATGATGCCGGTGCCGCGGGTGTCGGTCAGGAACTCGGTGCGGAACCCGATCAGGCCGCGCGACGGCATCCGGAACTCCATCCGCACCCGGCCGGACCCGTGGTTGACCATCTTCATCATCCGCCCACGGCGGATGCCGATCTTCTGGGTGACCACGCCGATGTAGTCCTCCGGGCAGTCGACCACCACCATCTCCATGGGCTCGTGGACCTTGCCGTCGACCTGGCGGAGGATGACCTCGGGCTTGCCCACGGACAGCTCGTAGCCTTCGCGCCGCATGATCTCGATGAGGATCGCGAGCTGCAGCTCGCCGCGGCCGGAGACCTTGAACGCCTCCGGCGTGTCGGTGGGCTCGATGCGGATCGAGACGTTGACCAGCGATTCGCGGTCCAGCCTCTCCTTGAGCTTGCGCGAGGTCACGTGCTTGCCGTCGCGGCCGGCGAAGGGCGAGTCGTTGATCGAGAACACCATGGAAATGGTCGGCTCGTCGATCTGGATGGGCGGCAGGGCCATGGGACGCTCGCGGTCGGAGAGCGTCTCGCCGATGCTCACCTCGGCGATGCCCGCGACCGCCACGATGTCGCCGGGGCCGGCCTCGGAGATCTCGACACGCTTCAGGCCGTCATAGCCGTAGAGCATCGTCACCTTGACCGGGGTCGGCTCGCCCTCGAGGCGGCAAAGCAGCACCTCCTGGCCCTTCTTGACATGGCCGTTGAACACCCGCCCGATCGCCAGCCGCCCGACGTAGTCGTCGTAGTCGAGGGTGATGAACTGGAGCTGCAGAGGCATCTCCGGGTCGAAGACCGGAGCCGGCACGCTGCGCACGATCTCCTCGAAGAGCGGTTCCAGGGTCTGGTCGGCTGCGTCCGGCTCACGGCGGGCGAGGCCCTGCCGGGCATTGCAATAGAGGATTGGGAAGTCGAGCTGATCCTCGTTGGCGTCCAGGTCGATGAACAGGTCGTAGACCTCGTCGACCACCTCGGCGATCCGGGCGTCCGGCCGGTCGATCTTGTTGATGACCACGATCGGCTGAAGGTTCGCCTCCAGGGCCTTGCGCAGCACGAAGCGGGTCTGGGGGAGCGGGCCTTCGCTGGCGTCGACCAGCAGGAGGACGCCGTCCACCATCTTCAAGGTGCGCTCGACCTCGCCGCCGAAGTCGGCATGGCCGGGGGTGTCCACGATGTTGATCCGCGTGCCGCGGTAATAGATGGACGTGTTCTTGGCCATGATCGTGATGCCCTTCTCGCGCTCCAGGTCGATGGAGTCCATGACGCGCTCCATGACGCTCTCGTTGGCGCGGAAGATCCCGCTCTGCCAGAGCATGGCGTCGACCAGGGTGGTCTTGCCGTGGTCGACGTGGGCGATGATGGCCAGATTGCGGACGTCTTCTCTTCTCTGCTGACTCACGCGTTCCTCGCTTCTCTTCATGGGAAAATGGGCAGGCCGGTGGCGGCCCGCCCTTCAAGGGGGCGCGAAGAATAACACAGGCGGGGTGCCCGGGATTCCGGGGGCTACTTGTCGAGCCGCTTCATGGAGGTCAACGCCTGCTTGACCAGTTGGACCTCGCGGGGCTCGAAGTAGGCCTGGTCGCAGCGGGTGCAGACCCAGGCGGGAATGGATTGCCACGACAGGTTGTAACCATTGCGATTCACGCGGACCTGCGTGGTCGTTCGTTCCACCGGCGCCTGGCAGTACAGGCACTTCATGACCAGGACCTCGTGCGACTCCTTGGGGTGCTCGGGCGCCAGCGGCAGCGTGGCGTCGAGGTCGGCCGGGCTCACCCGGCGTGGAGCGCTCCGGTACAGGCCGAACGACGACTTCTGGGAGAGGACGCGGTCAGGCAGGCTCATGGAGATCCCCCTCGTGATGCCGCCGAATCCTTGCAATTCCCTTGCCTGGCGGTCCGGTGTAGCATTCACCCCATGAGCCACCCCATGAGCCACCCCATGAGATGGCACCGAGCCTTCCTCGCCGCCCTCGTCATCGCTCTGCCGGCGACAGCCCAGGACTTCCCCCGCGGCCAGCTCGTGGACAAGGTGGTCGCCCAGGCCGACCCGAGCCAGAGCTACGCCCTGTACATTCCGAAGTCCTACCAGCCGGACCGCAAGCACCCGATCCTCTACGTCTTCGACGCGAGGGAGAACGGCAAGGCGGCGGCGGTGCGCTTCCTGGCCGGGGCCGAGCGCTACGGCTACCTCGTGGCCAGCTCGAACAACTCCATGAGCGACGGGCCGATGGAACCGAACTTCAAGGCCATGCGGATCATGTGGGCGGACACGCACGCACGCTTCTCGATCGACGACCGGAGGGTCTACGCCGCCGGTTTCTCCGGGACGGTCCGCGCCGCCTGCCAGATGGCCTTGGCCGCTCCCGGGACGATCGCCGGGATCCTCGCCGCCGGGGCCGGATTCCCCTTCGACGTCAAGCCGGCGAAGGACACTCCCTTCCTCTACTACGGGGGGGTGGGAGACCGCGACTACAATTTCTACGAGGTCCTGGACCTCGACGAGCAGCTCGCCGCGCTGGGCCTCCCCCACCGGGTCGAGGTCTTCCCCGGCCCCCACTCCTGGATGCCGGAGGATGTGGCGACCCGCGCCCTCGGCTGGATGGAGCTCCAGGCCATGAGGAAGGGGACGAGGGAGAAGGACACGGCCCTGATCGAAAAGCTCTGGTCCGAGGACCTGGCCCGAGCCCGCGCCCTCGAAGCGTCCGGAGACCTCCAGGAGGCGCACCGGATGTTCGCCTACCTTCCGGAGGACTACCGGGGGCTGCGCGATCCCGAAGCCCTCAATGAAATCGCGGTGAAGGTCTCGGGGATCGCCGCGTCCGAGGCTTTCAAGAAAGAGAGAAAGGCCCGGTACCAGCGCGAGCAGCGGGACAAGGAGTACCTCGCCGCAGCTCCGAAAGCCCTGGCCACCAACGATGTGGCGGAGGCCCTGAAGAATCTGCAAATCCAGAAGCTGAAGGAGCTGGCGAAGTCCTCCGACCATCAGGACAGCCTGTCCGCGAAGCGGCTGCTGAGCACGGTGTTGGGGCAGACGACCTCCTACCTGCCGCGGATGTTCACGGAACAGGGGAACCACGACCGGGCGATCTTCGTGCTCTCGGTCGCCGCGGAGATCGTGCCGGACAGCGCGGAGGTCTGGTACGAGCTGGCGGCTGCCCACGCCCGGAAGGGGGCGAAGAAGCGGGCGCTGGAGAACCTGCGCAAGGCGGTCGAAAAGGGCTGGACAGACCTGCCCCGCCTGGAGGGTGAGGCTGCGTTCGCCGCGCTCCGTCAGGACAAGGGGTACAAGGAGCTGGTGGCGGAGATCGGGAAGAAGTAGGGGCGGCCCTTGTGGGTGCCCTGGGCGGCCACAAGAGCCGCCCCTACTACCGGACCGGAGGGGGCTCCTCGTTGCCGATGGAGAACATGCGCTCCATGTTGTAGCGCGAGAAGGCGCGGAAGGCGATGAGGGTCTCGGAGCGCTCGATGCCCTCGATCCGGAGGATCTGGTTGGTGACGGCGTCGGCCACGTCCTCGTTCGTCTTGACGCGGGCGATGGCGACCAGATCCCAATGGCCGGCCACCGAGAACACCTCCGAGATGCCCGGGAGCTCCACCATCCGCTCCGCAACCTCGTTGACCTTCCCCTTCTCCACGCTCAGCAGAATGACGGCATTGACCATGACCGGGTTCTCCTCGGCCCTGACTTTACAACACTACCCCGCCACCGGAGCACCGCTGCTAGGCTATCCCGCATGAGCGAAGACCTCCCCGGCCCGATCTACGACAGCTCGGTCCAGCTCCTGCGCGAGCTCGCCGCGATCTCCTCTCCCAGCGGCGACCTTGTGGGGCTACGACGGATGACGGAGCGCCTCTCCGAAGAGCTTTCGGCCCGTGGCCTGACGCCGGAAGTCCACGAGGAGAGCGGCGAGGGAGGCGTCCGCCAGCCGGTGCTCGTGGCCCGGGGTCCGAACACCTCCCGCGGTCATCTTCTGCTGATCGGCCACATGGACACGGTCCTTCCTGCTGCGGAGCCCCGGATGGAGGGGGATCGCCTCGTCGCCACGGGGGCCATCGACATGAAGGGGGGCTTCGCGGCATTCCTGGGTGCTCTCGACCTGCTCGCCCATCGCGGTGTCGAGCCGCCGGACGACCTGCTCCTTGTGGTGGTCCCGGACGAGGAGGTCGGGGGCCCGATCTCCCACGCCTCGATGATTTGCTGGGGGGAGGGGGCGCGGGCTCTCTGGGTCCTGGAACCGGGCGAGCCCGCCGAGGACGCCGAGACCATGGTGGCAGGCCGCCGGGGGATGTTCGACTGGCGGCTGATCGTCAAAGGTCAGGCCGCGCACTCGGGCCTTCACTACTGGGAGGGCCGCTCAGCGCTGGCCTCCGCTGCCCGCTGGACTGTCGAGGCCCAGGCGCTTTCGCGGCGGGACGGCGGTCCGACCGTGAACGTCGGACGGCTCGTAGCCGGGGACGCCAGCTTCGTCGAGAACCTGGCCACCGCGCACTCGCTCGTCGGCACGGAACGGCAGCTCAACGTCGTGCCGGATCGGGCGGTCGTGGAAGGCGAGGCGCGCTTCCTCCGTCCGAAAGAAGAGCCGGAGATCGAGAGCCGCCTGCGCTCCCTGGCCGAGGAGATCGCCAGGGACACCGGCACGGAGATGGCCTTCACTCGCGAGCCCACGATCCCTCCGGTCGATCCGGACGGTCCCCACCGCGATATTTGCGACCGCGCCGTCTCCCTGGCTGCTGCCCGCGGCTGGACCCTGGAAGTCGAGCGCGAGCGCGGCGGCATCTCCTTCCCCAACTTCCTCCCCGATCCCGGACGCCTGCCCGTCCTCGACGGCCTTGGTCCTGTAGGCGGGGGCATGCACACCCGGGAGGAGTACGTGGAGCTGCGGTCCTTGAGGCGGCGGGTGCTGCTGCTGGCCGACCTGCTTGCAGCGCCCTGAAACACGTGGGGAGACCCCTCTACCCACTGGGGAGACCCCTCTACCCAGTGGGGACGGTCCGGCATTGCCTGGATTTGTCCGGCATAGACTGGATTCTGTCCGGAATTGACGGGGTAGACCCCTCTACCCGGTGGGGAGAGGCCTCTCCCCGATGGGTACCGCCCTCTACCCGGCGGGGAGACCCCTCTCCCCAGTGGGGAGACCTGGCTACCCTGCGGCCGGAGGCAGCTACCCATGGGGTAGACCCCTCTACCCGATGGGTAGAGCCCTCTACCCGGTGGCCCGAGGCCGGTACCTCGTGCGTGGAACGGAAAACCCCCTCCCCGGCCCTCCCCCGCTGCGCGGGAGAGGGGGTCCCCCGCCCGCGCCGCGCAAACGGCTCGCCGGCTAACCCTTCCCCCGCTCCTCCACCTCCACCCCGTCCTGGATCTCCGCGCCCGGGTGGATGATCACCTTCTCCCCCTCCTCCAGCCCGCCGAGCACAACGGCGGCCCGGTCGTTCTGCGGTCCCACCTCCACCCTCCGGCGCATGGCCTTGCCGTTCTCCAGGACGAAGGCGGCCCAGCCCTGCTCGTCGCGGAAGAGCGCGCTCGTCGGCACCTGGAGGGCGTCCGGGCTCTCCCAGACCACGACACGGACCTCGACACGGAAGCCGTCCCCCAGGCTGGCCCGCTGCTCGGGGGGCGCCGCGAGGTCGATGATCACGTTGACCCGCTGCTCCTCGACCCCCAGGGCCGAGATCTTGAGGAAGCCCGAGGGCTCGATCCTCCGCACGCGGCCCGGCAGCACCGTGCCCCCTCCCCACTGCTCGATCTCCACCGGCTGGCCCGGACGGAGCCGGGCGGCGTCCGTGGACAGCAGGTCGGCCACGATCTCCAGGTTGCGCGGATCGCCTATCTCCAGCAGCGGCTCACCCACGGGCACCACGGTCTCGCTCTCGCGGAGCCTCCGCAGCACCGCCCCGTCCACGGGCGAGCGGACCTCGTAGGCTCCTCCTCCCGCACCTTCCCCTCCTTCCAGGAGGCTGGCGCGGGCCGCGGCCAGCTCGTTCTGGGCCACCTGGACCTCGAACTCGGCGGCCTTCAGGCTCTCCTCCCGCGTCTCGACTCCGAGCTGCGCGACCTCCACCTCCTCGCGGGAGACGATCCCCTGCTTGCCGAGCGCTTCGGAACGCCCGAGGTCCGCCTTGGCGAAGCGCAGCTCGGCGCGGGCGCGCTCGCGGTCGGCCCGGGCTCGCCCGAGGGCGGCCTCGGCGGTGCGGACGCGGGCTTCGGAGGCGGCCCGGCTGCGGGCGTCCAGGAGGTCGGGCGCGGCCGGGCGCAGAACCGCGACCACCCCGCCGGTGCGCACCGGCTCGCCGGGCTCCAGCTCGATCCTCAGGATGCGGCCGGTGAACGGGGCGGACACCACGAAGCGGTCGCGGACCCGCGTCTCCCCCTCCTCGTCGAGCGTCACTCGCAACGGACCGCGGCTCACGGGCGCCACGTCCACGGGGAGCGGGCTGGAGCGCATGCCCAGGGCGAGCGCGATGATCAGCGCCGCGGGGACGGAGTACATCAGCACCTTCTTGGATATCTTCCGACGGGGTTTCATGGGGATCACTCCCGGGTCTTGAGAACGGCGATGAGGTCGAGCCGGTCGAGCTGGCGGCGCACCGCCAGCCCTGAGACCAGCGAGGCGAAGACAACGGTCAGGCCCGCGGCGGCGAACGCCTGGCGGGTGATCACGGTCGGAAAACGGTAGAGCTCGGTGGCGAACGATTGCAGCGTCAGGGCCGAGAGAGCCCAGCCGAGCGCGAAGCCCACCGGCAGGGAGAGCAGTGTCACGACCGTCAGCTCGCCCAGGAAAATGTACGAGATCTCGGAGCGCCGGAAGCCGAGCACCCGCAGGCTCGCCAGCTCGCGGCTCCTCTCCGAGAGGGAGATGCGGGCGCTGTTGTACACCACCCCGAAGGCGATGATGGTCGCGAACAGGGTGAAGAAGAAGATCATCACGCCGAGGTTCTTGGCGACGCTCTCCTGAAAGCTCCGGAGGGCAGCCGCCTTGCGGGCCACCGCCGACACCCGGGGCGTCTCCTTGAGCCGGCGATAGAGCTCGTCGGCCCGCGAAGGCTCCACCTGGAGGTACGCCCCCGACAGCGAGCGGCCGTCCCGCATCAGGCGCTGCACCGCGTCGATTCGCATGTAGGCCGCGGTGCCCATGTACTGGTCCACCACCTGCGCCACCCGGATGCGCCGCACCGGCCGGGAGCCCTCCAGCACCTCCACGATCAGCTCGTCGCCCGGCCCCGCGTCCAGCAGCTCGGCGAGCGACACGGAGAGCACGATCCCCTCCTCGGGCAACGGGATGGTCCGGTGCCGGGTGTCCACCAAGCGGCTGAGGCGGGGCTCGGCCACGAGGCCCTGGATGGCGATCTGGCGCGAGCGGTGGCCGTGGCGCACCCGCGCCGACACGGCCCGGAAGGGCTCGGCGTAGACCACCCCGGGGAGACGGGAGAGCTCGTGGAGCGCCCGGGCCGAGGCGGGCTCGGTGAAGCTCACGGTCGCGTCCTGCCGCTCGATCACGGTGAACTGGTCGTTCATGAGGACCTGCACCGCGTCCCCGATCGACCGGCCCATGATGACCAGCGAGCATCCGGCCGCGATGCCGCCCACCGCGATCAGGGTGCGGAGCGGCTTCCTGGAGAGATTGCGCAGGATCATCCGGGACGGCGCCGACAGGAAGCGTCCGAGGCCGAGCCGCTCCAGCAGGGTCTCGCGGTAGTCCGCGGGAGCTTCGGGGCGCATGGCCTCGGCCGGCGGCAGGGCCGCGACCCGCCGCACCGCTCCGAGCACCCCGGCCACAGCCGCGCCCAGGGCGACCATCACGGCCTGGACCACGCGCACGGGGGCGAGCTCGTAGCGCAGCACCGGGAACTGGAACATCTCGATGTACAGCTTCGTGACCTCCACGGCCAGCCAGCCTCCGGCCACGGTGCCGAGGAGGCTCCCCACCGCGGCGATGGCTAGCCCGAGCTTCGCGTAGTGGAAGCCGAGCGTCCGGTTCGAGTAGCCGTTCGCCTTGAGCGCGGCGATCTGCTCCCTCTGCACGGCCACGATCCGGGCCATGACGACGTTGAGGAGGAAGGCCGCGATCAGCAGAAAGAGCAGCGGCAGAGTGTTCCCCATGTTGCGGAGCTGCTCCAGCTCGTTGGAGAGGAACCAGTGGGAGACCTGGAGCGAGCGCGGTACCGCGCCCAGCCCGCCGTAGGGCTCGAGCAGATGGTCGAGCCGGGCGATGACCTCCTTGTCCGACGCGCCGGGCACGAGCCGCAGGGCCACGTCGTTGAAGCTCCCCTCCAGGTCGAAGGCCGCGGCCAGAGCCTTGCGCTCCATCCACAGGATGCCGAAACGCATGGGGTCGGGCATGAGGTCGCCCGGCCGGATGCTGTAGATGTACTCGGGCGACAGGCCGATGCCCACGACCCGGAGCCTGCGCCGGGTGCCGTTGAGCACCGCGGTCAGGCTCTCGCCCGGCGCCAGCCCGTGGGCGAGGGCGAACGACTCGCTGACGACCACCTCGTCCGGACGGCCCGGCGCGATCCACCGGCCGCGGCGGAGGAAGACGTCGTTGAGCCGCGGCCTGCCCGAGGCGGGGACGGAGATCAGCCGGCCCATGGCGGGCTCGTCCATCCCCGGCATGTCGAGCGTGACGCCGGCCACCACCCGGGTCTCGGACAGGGCTACGCCCGGAATCGCCGCGATGCGCGGGGCCAGGCTCTCGGGCACCCGCTTGGCCGAGGCGAAGACCTCCGCGAAGCGCTGCTCGCTGTAGTAGGAATCGAGCGTCAACTGCAGGGAGTCGAACGTGCTCCGGTACATGACGAACATGCAGATGCCCGAGCCGATCACACACGCGATCGCCAGGGCCTGGCCCTTGATGCGCCAGAGGTCGCGGAGGAGCTTGCGGTCTATGGAGGAGATCATGGCGTCACCAGCTCAGGTCCCGCGGGCTGAGCCGCTTCTCGATGCGGCGCTCGCTCGCGATGCGTCCGTCGGCCATGGTCACCACCCGGTCGGCCATCTCCGCGATGGCAGCGTTGTGGGTGATGACCACCACGGAGGTGCCCAGCTCGCGGCCCACGGTCTCGATCGCCTCCAGGACCACGACGCCGGTCGAGATGTCGAGCGCTCCGGTGGGCTCGTCGCAGAGGAGCACGTCCGGCCGCTTGGCGATGGCGCGGGCGATGGCCACGCGCTGCTGCTGGCCGCCGGAGAGCTGGGCCGGGAAGTGGTCCATGCGGTCCCCGAGCCCCACCATCGCCAGGGCCTCTTCGGGTGTCATGGGGTCGTCCGTGATCTCGGTGACCAAGCCCACGTTCTCCCGCGCCGTGAGGCTGGGGATCAGATTGTAGAACTGGAAGACGAAGCCCACGTGGTGCCGGCGGTAGAGCGTGAGCCGGCTCTCGTCCGCGGCCGTGAGGTCCTCTCCCCGGTAGCGGACGCTCCCCGCGGTGGGCACGTCGAGCCCGCCCAGGATGTTGAGCAGCGTGGACTTGCCGCTGCCCGACGGTCCCAGGAGGACGAGGAGCTCCCCTTCCAGAAGAGAGAGGTCGACCCCGCGCAGCGCGTGCACCTCGACCTCGCCCATCCGGTAGACCTTGGTGATCCCCTCGGCCTCGAATACGGGGGCATCCGGTTTCCGGGTCAAGGCAGGGATCATACCGCCAGCTCCTGCCGCACCTTCCCGGCGAGCCAGAGGTGGCGGCGCTGGTGGGCCGTGACCACCCGGTGGGCGCGCTCGCGCACCTCGGCGGCCTCGGCCTCCAAGGCCTGGAGCTGGACTGGCATGCTGGACATGGTCGTATCTCCCGGTTGTGAGGCCACAGCGGTCAGCGGCCGATCCGCCAGAGCAGGCCGGCCTCGTCAAGCCACCTTGTCAAGATGTAGGATACGAATACTCACATCCCCTGAGGGGATCTCACGCTCACCTTCGTTCCTGGGATAGCCGCAGACAAATCAGGAGTTCCCGGAATGCGGCAGGTAGTCATGAAACGTTTTCGTGACTACATTCGCCAGTAGAGAACCAAGGAGGATGAGAGTCATGTCTACCCTGACGAATTCGAGTATGCCATCAGCTCCGACGTCCCAATCCGAGACTCCCCAGTCCGGGACCCCGCCGGCGCCGAATCCGAATCCCGGCGGCGGCGGCCAGCAGGTGTGAGCTCTGGCGAGCGGGTGCGCAGCGCGGCGCACCCGCTCGGATGTATGATTTTTGGGTGCCCTGCAGAAGGTCCGCGTATCTCGCCTTGCTGACTCTGGCGATGTCCCCGGCAACGGCCTCGATCCCGCCGGACATCGCGGCGTGCGAAACGGTGCTCGCGCGCTCTCCCAGGGGTGAGGAGCCAGCTCTCTGTCTTTACCGGGTAGCTACTACTGGTAAGGGTCCTTCCCGGACAGCCGCCGCCGGGCGGCTGCGGGAGCTCCAGGAAAAGCATCCGAACAACGTCTGGTTTTCTCTCTATCTCGCGAGGTACAAGTGGACCCGTGGCGAGCCCAAGGCTGCGGGCGAAGCGGAGAGGCTTTACCGCTACACGGCGCAGTTGGCCTCCAGGCTCGGCGTGGTCCAGGCGGAGTACTCGGCTCGCGCGGGGCTCATCCGCATGCTGCAGGACGCTGGCAACCTGGACGAGGCTTTGGCTGAAGTGGAGCGGGCGGTGCGGCTCGCCGAGTCCTCCGGGGACAGCCTTCTTCAGGCAAAGGCGGGCATTCTCCAGTCGACGCAATGGACCGCGCTCGGGGAGATGGACCGGGCTTACGTCAAGCTCCGCCGGATCGAGAGGTCGGTGGAGGCGGAGAGGTCATCGACCCTCACCCGCGACCATCTCTTCGCGCTCGGCGCCGTGGCCCAGCAGACCGGCCGCTTCGGAGAGGCGCGCGAAGTCTACGGCCGCCTCGCAGCGCTGACCGCCTCCATGGGTGAAACCGTCTCGGAGGCCGTGGCCCGTTACGGCTTGGCGGCCATCCGCCTGGACGAGCTCAGCGAGATGCCCACGGCCGATGGGCGCCGGGAGGTGCTCGAGCTGGCTCGCCGCGCCTTGGAAGTGATCCGCACTGCGGGCCTTTCTACCTGGGAGGCCCAACCCCTCTGGATACTTGGCTCCCTGGAGGACGAGACGGAGGCCGTGCCCTACCTGAAGCGTTGCTCTGTCGTTGCTGCAACACCCGGTTATCGGAGCTACTGCCTTAGCGCGCTCGCGCGGCGCCTGGCAGACACCGATCCCGGTAAGGCCGAGGAGGCCATCCATGAGGCTCTTGCGCTGGCGCAGGAGTCCGGCGACGTCCTGGCACGGACCTCTTCCTGGAAGGAGCACATGAGGGTGAGCTGGGAGATCCGCCCTCCCGGCGAGGCCCTGAAGGACTCCCGGGCGGCGCTCGACGCCATCGAGGCGCTGCGCGACCTCCAGGGCGGCTCCGCGAGGCAGCCGGGCCTCTTCTCCACCTGGGCCGAGGACTACTACTGGCTCTCGGGCCGGCTGCTCGAATCGAATGAACTGGAGGCCGCCTTCGAGGTCATCGAGCGCATGCGGTCCCGGACCCTGCTGGATGCCATCGGGCTCTCCCGCTCGGAATCCGGCGTGTCGCCCGCCCTCAAGGCCCGGCGCGCCGACCTCGTCCTGGAGATCGCGCAGGCACAGCGCCGTCTCCTCAAGACAGGTCTGGGGGAGAAGGAGCAGGAGTCGGCCAGGGCCAGGCTCGGCCGGCTGGAGATCGAGGAGGAGAGCCTCCGCGCGCGGATCGATCCGCACGTCGCCAGGCTCCGCAAGCCCGGCTTCGCCTCTCTGGAAAAGTTACGCCGCGCTCTGGCTCCGGATGAGGCCCTCCTCTCGTTCCAGATCGCCCCGTGGGAGGACCTCGCGGGAGACTTCGGGGGCGGCTCCTGGCTCCTGGCCTCCACACGCGACGAAACCCGGGTCCACCGTCTGCCTGGCCGGACCGAGCTGCGCCCGGAGATCAACGTCTTCACCGGCATGTTTCCGGCGCGGAACGGCTCCGAGGCGAAGGCTGCCTCCACCCTTTACAAGGACTTGCTGGGTCCAGCTCTCGCGAAGCTGTCCCCGGGAATCCGCCGGCTCGTGATCGTCCCGGATGACTTCGTCCACCGCGTCCCGTTCGCTGCCCTCAGACCGGAACCGGGGTCAGATCCCCTGATCGTCCGCTACGAGATTACCCTGGCGCCTTCGGCGACTCTGTGGCTGCGCTGGCGGCAGGCGCGGCCGGCCCCGGCCGTCACCCCCGCGCTCATCTTCGCGGATCCGGAGTCGCTGGCTACCGTGAAAGGTGCCGCAACGGAGCGGGCGGCCACCTTCATTGCGCCTGCCCGGCTCGGAGCCCTCCCCTTCGCCCGGCGGGAGGGAAAGTCCGTGAAGCGCCACCTTGGGGGAGGGAAGCTGCTTGTGGGCAAAGAGGCTTCGGAGTCCTACTTCAAGAGCAGCGAGGCGGCCGGTTTTCGCCTCCTCCACTTCGCCACCCATGTCGAGACGGATGAGGTCAATCCCGACCGTTCTCGCGTCTATCTGAGCCCCGGCGACGGAAAAGAGGACGGGCTGCTCCAGGTGCGCGAGATCGTGGAGGCCGACCTCGACAGCCGCATCGTGGTTCTCTCCTCCTGCGAGAGCGGCTCCGGGGAGATCCTGCGCGGCGAGGGGGTGATGGGGCTGGCAAGGGCCTTCTTCCAGGCCGGAGCCCATACCGTCGTCGCGAGCCTCTGGCGCCTCCGGGATGACGACGGCGCCGCCCTCTTCGACCGCTTCTACCACCACATCGCCCGGGGCGAGACCGTGGCCGCCGCCCTCCGGGCCGCCCAGCGCGACCGCATGGAAGCCGGAGCCCCGGCCGATGCCTGGGCCGGGGTCATCGTCCTGGGAGACGGCGACCGGGTGCCCGTGCCGGGGGGGCGGAGGGGATTCAGGATGGCGTGGATCGCGGGGGTGGTTCTCGTTGCAGCCGCGGGAGCGATCCTGTACTTTCAGAGGCTTCGCCGCCAGCGCCGGAAGACGACGGCATAGATCGCCACGTTCAGCACAATCACGATCCCGCCGAGGAGGTATTGGGTGTCCCGCGTGAGGGCCTCGGGGTAGAGGACCGGGATCACGTAGTGCTCGACGAAGCCGCCCGCGTAGCCGCCCTCCCCTCCCAGGCGGCGGAGACGGTTCTCCAGCGGGGTCAGCGGGCAGATGCCGCCTACGAATTCGATGCCGGCTCCCCAGATGGCGGCGGGCAGGTGGTACCAGGATGCCCGCGGCCAGCGCAGGGCGAAGAGGCCACCCAGAACGACAAAGAGGACGAAGAGGAGGTGCAGGACGACGACCGCGTCGGCGAGCACTCGGTAGAGCACCTACTTCGCCAGCTCCTCGCGGCGGACCGTGAGGTCGTCCACGCGATTGAGATCCACCTCGACTCCCATGCCCGGCTTGTCCACCGGGACGTCGATCCATCCCTCCCGGTCCATGGTCCATTCTGGGATGACGACGTCCTTCTCCCAGTAGCGCTCGCTGGGCGAGAGGTCTCCCGGCATGGTGAAGTTCGGCAGCGAGGCCAGGGCCACGTTGTGCGCCCTCCCCACTCCGCTCTCCAGCATGCCGCCGCACCAGACCGGGATTCCGTGCGCCACGCAGAGGTCGTGGATCGCCTTCGAGGCGCGGAAGCCGCCCACCCGGCCGGGCTTGATGTTGATGATGCGGCCGCTCCCCAGGTCGATCATGTCCTGGGCGCGGTCCAAGCTCGTGATCGACTCGTCCAGGCAGATCGCGGTCTTCAGGCGCCTCTGCAGGTCGGCGTGCCGCAGGATGTCGTCCCAGGCCAGCGGCTGCTCGATCATCATCAGGCCGAGGCCGTCCAGGTCCTTCAGGCTGCCGACGTCGTCCAGGGTGTAGGCGTTGTTGGCGTCGGCCATGAGCGGAGCATCGGGGCCGAGGGCCTCGCGCACGGCGCGCACGTACTCCACGTCCTGGCCGGGCTTGATCTTGATCTTGACCTTCTTGTAGCCGCGCTCCAGGGCGGCCCGGGACTTCTCCACCAGGGCCTCCGGACTCTTCTGGATGCCCAGGGAGATCCCCACCTGGATGCGCTCCCGGGTGCCCCCCAGCTTGCGGGCGAGCGAGACCCCCTCGGTGCGCGCCGCCAGCTCCCAGGCCGCCATCTCGACCGCGGCCTTGGCCATGTTGCTCCCGCGGAAGTTCTCCTCCAGGGCGGGATGGAGCTCCTCCGGGCCGGCGAAGTCCCGGCCCAGGACCCGGGGCGCAACATACTCGCGGACCGCCACCCAGGCGAGGTCGATGGTCTCGGGCCCGTAGTTCGGCTGCTCGCCGGCCACGCACTCGCCCCAGCCCTCCACGCCGTCGGCGGAGCGGACCTGGAGAAGGAAGATCCGGCGGTGGGTCACGGTGCCGGAGGAGATCTGGAACGGCTCTTTCAGCGCGAGGCGGATCTCGCGCAGCGTGATGCTTTCGATTCTCATGACACTCCCTTGGAAGAGCTCACGGACGGACACGGACGGACACGGCCTTTCACGGACAGCAAGAGCCCCGTCCCTGTCCGTCCATGCAGGTCCGTGTCCGTCCGTGAGCTGATCTTTCTCACTGCGACACTCCGTAGAAGCAGCGCTCGCCGTCCGGGTCGCGGTAAAAGGCGTCGATCCGCCGGCCCTCCCCCAGGTAGTGCTCGAAGGCCCTCCGGGTCGAGGCGCGGTAGGCGCGGGCGAGATCAACGTTCTCCGTCTTGAGGGCCTGGACATTGGCCGGGATCTCGACGCGCACCAGGGGTTCGCCGGGCAGGGGCGCGTCCTCTCCAGGCCCAATTCCGGGGCTGACAATGGGCGCATCTTCGAAGCGCCGCCGGATTTCGGACAGGTCCGGGGGACCGTCGGCCAGCCGCCGGACCACCTCGTCGCTCGCGATGAGCCAGGCGGCGATAAAGCGGTCGGTCCCGATCCCCTTGGCGAGGTCGCTCCAGAGCTCCCCCTCGTACATGTTGCGCACGTACTCGGCGGGCCTGGCGCCGAGATGGTTCAGGTTGAGGTGCGCGTTGCGCGCCTCCAGCGGGTCGTAGGTCCACTCCACCCGCTCGATGCCCTGAGCCAGGAGCAGCTCGCGCTGATAGAGCTTGAGGCGGGAGCCGAGACCCAGGTCGCGGGCGTCGGGGTCCACGGCCAGCATGTGGGACCAGTGGAAGACCTGCCCGTCACGCACGCCGGTCAGCCCGTGGACGAAGCCGAGGATGCGGCCGTCCGGAGCGAACGCGCCCGCGGCCACTCCGCCTGCCTTCTGGGTGATCTTGAGGATGGAGAGGGGCACGACGTCGGAGAAGTCGCGCCCCCAGGTCTTCCGCTGCAGCTCGATGCAGGCTTCGTAGTCCGACTGGCTCGAGAGCGGGCGGAAGGAGACCTGGTCGTGACCGGGCATGGCCGGGAATCTTGTCATATGGTTGCCCGAGGATGGACACCCCCCTGCCGGTCCGCATCGACTTCCGGCGCTATCGCAAGGTGCGGAGGTTCGTCACCCGGACCTTTCTCCACGTCCTGTGGTGGGACATCCTTCTCAGCACGCCGGGGCTGCGCCGGTTCCGGCCCCCCGCGGTCGGGCGCTGGACGCGCATCGCGCGGCGCTACCGCAACCTGGCCGGGGAGATGGGCGGCGTCCTCATCAAGATCGGCCAGTTCCTCTCCGTGCGGGTCGACCTGCTCCCCCCGGAGGTGACCCGGGAGCTCGCCGGCCTCCAGGATGAAGTCCCTCCCGAGCGCTTCGAGGACATCGTCCTCCAGATCGAGAGCGACTTCGGCCGTCCCCTGGGCGAGATCTTCTCCTGGGTCTCTCCCGAGCCCGTCGGCGCCGCCTCCCTCGCCCAGGTCCATCCCGCCCGCCTCCCCTCGGGCGAGCCGGTCGTGGTCAAGGTCCTGCGGCCCGGGATCGACGTCCTGGTGGAGACCGACCTCGCCGCGGCCGGCCTGGCTTTCCGGCTGCTCAAGGTGTCGCGCAAGATCCGGCGCCGGGTCGAGCTCGACCGCCTGGCCGAGGAGATCGCCACCACGACCCGGCGCGAGCTCGACCTCGCCAACGAGGGGCGCAACGCGGAGCGCTTCGCCGAGGACTTTGCCGCCGACCCGCGGGTGACCATCCCCAAGGTGCTCTGGGCCGCCAGCGCCCGCCGCACCCTGACCCTGGAAAACGTCGGCTACCTCAAGATCGGCGACCTGGCCGCGATCGACCGGACCGGCATCTCCCGGGCCGAGGTGGCGAGGGTCCTTTATAGGATTTACATGCAGCAGATCTTCGTGCACCACTTCGTGCACGCGGACCCCCATCCCGGGAACCTGTTCATCAAGCCGCTCCCGCTCCCCGGCGAGGAGCCCTTCCGGCCGGGCGACCCGGTCCCGGCTCCGCCACCCGGGACGGAGAGGCCTTTCCAGATCGTGTTCGTGGACTTCGGCATGGTGGCGGCCATCCCCGAGCGCCTGCGGGCGGCCCTGCGCGAGTACGCCATCGGCCTCGGGACCCGAGACGCGTCGCGCCTGGTGCAGTCCTACGTCAGCGCCGGAGTGCTCCTGCCCGGGGCCGACCTCGTCCGGCTGGAGGAGATCCACGAGGAGCTGTTCCGGCGCTTCTGGGGGGTGAGCCTCGGCAGCCTGCGGGACGCGGCCTTCTCCGAGGCGGGCTACTTCTTCCGGGAGTACCGGGACCTCCTCTACGAGATCCCGTTCCAGGTCCAGGTCGACCTCCTTTTCGCCTCGCGGGCCGTGGGGCTGCTGGCGGGGATGACCACGCAGCTCGACGCGGAGTTCGACCCCTGGGCCGAGACCGTACCCTTCGCCGAGAGGCTGGCCCGGGAGGAGCTGCGCCTGGGATGGCGGGACCTGCTGCGCGAGGGGACGCTCCAGCTCCGGGCGCTGCTCGGCCTCCCCCGCCGGCTCGACTCCCTGATGTCGCGGGTGGAGCGCGGCACCCTCACCGTGCAGTCGACCCTCGCGCCCGAGGCCCGGAGGACGATCCAGCGCCTGGACCGTTCCATCCGCCGCGCCTCGTGGATGATCGTCTCCGCCGCCCTCCTGATCTCGGGCGTGATGGTCCGGCTCGACCGGCCGGACGAGCCCGCCGGGCGCTGGCTGCTGGCGCTCTCCGCCCTCTCCTTCCTGTGGGGGGTGCTCGCGCGCAGGTAGGACGCAGGCAGGAGAGTGGCATCCATTCTGCAAAAGGAATCTGCCGAGGGTGCAACGCGTGAGCCGGTACGGGCGGAAGAGTGTAAGACCAGCGCGACACGTTGCACCCTCATTTCACTTTCTACTCATGGTCCGAGCCGCCCTCCTGACCTCCCTTCTTCTTTCCCTGGCCGCGTGCGGCCCCGAGACCCAGCCCCGCCTGGGCGACGCAGGACCGCGGCCGGCCGAGATCTCCACCCGGAGCCCCCACCGGCCGGGCGCCAGCGGAGCCGTGCTGGTGGCCACGGGCCGCCAGTCGTTCGAGGGGACGCTGCCGGTGCGTTGCGCGGTCCACGACGGGAACGGCCTGCAGATCAACCTCCGCACCGGCGACTCCGACCTGCCGGCCGTGGCCGTGCGGATCGACGAGCTCAACGGGAGCGGACCCCACCGGGGGCGGCTGTTCGTGACCGGCCGGAACCGCGCCGGCGCCTTGGCCGGATCGGCCGGCGAGGCCACCGTCGAGCTGACCGAGCTGCAGACCGAGCGGCGGGAGAGCGGGCCCGCGGAGGGGCCGCTCCTCCTCGAAGGCTCGTTCGCAGGCACCTACCAGGGGGCGGCGGGCAAGGGCTCGATCGAGGGCCGGTTCCAGGGTTGCGCCTATCCGCTCCGCAGCGACTCCTCGCAGCAGGCTTTCTCCTCCCCAACCCGTTGACGGCAAGAGCGCTTGAGCGTAATCTGTCGTCAGGTCGGGGCTCGACCTTAGCTTCAAAGAAGATTCCCCTTTTTGCCGGCTTCCGGCACCTTGTATAGGTAGAGCCTGTCGCACTATGGGCGTCAGGGGCCATGAGGGCCCTCGACATCTCCCCTGGATCAAGGAGGACTGAATGCTGCGCAAGATGATTCGTCGCGGTGGGATGCTGGCTCTGGTGCTGGCGCTCGCTCTGGCCGGTGCGGCACCGGCTGCCGCCATGGAAGGCGGGCGGAATCTCGGTAGGTGGGACTCGGTTTGGGACTGGTTCGCAGGATTGTTCGATCTGGGGTGGGGCTCTGACGGGAACTCCGGAGGGCTGACTCCGGTCTTTGAGATGGAGGGCGCCGGATTCGATCCCAATGGGGCCCCGCAGCCCAACGGAATCCCGGGCGGCGGCGTAAACATTGACGAGGGCGCCGGATTCGACCCCAACGGCGTGAGCTGAAACACGGTGGCTGGATTTCCGTAAAGAGCTGTGAGAGAATGCAGAGAGCATTACTGAGCAGACATCGGAGGGAACGATGAGCGATCGTCACCCGGGCCGTGAGACGTTGGAAGCCTTCACGAACGGCAGCCTTGCGTCTCTTGAGGCTCACAAGGTAGTCACCCATCTCGTGGGTGGGTGTCCGCAGTGCCGGGAGACCCTGGCCCTGCTGACGGAGCCGTTGTTCGAGCCGGCCTCTGCGGCCTCCGCAGAGATCGAGCTCTCCGCCGAGCTGGACGCGGCGTACGACAACGCCATCTCGAACGCCTACGCGGCCGCCCTGGCGAAGACAGGCGGAGTGGGCGGACGGAAGAGGGAGTCGGCGCGCGCGCCCCGCGGGGCGGAGGGCCTCCCCCTGCCGGGCGATCCCGGCTTCGCGACCCCCGAAGTCTGCGAGGTCCTCCTGGAGCGGTCCTTCGCTGTCCGCCTGAGCGATCCGGAGACCATGCTCCGGCTCGCCGAGCTGGCTGCGCATTCGGCCGAGGAGCTCGACGAGCAGGTCTACGGCGCCGAGCCGGTGGCCGACCTCCAGGCACGGGCCTGGGCCGAGGTGGCGAACGCCTATCGCGTGATCGGCGATCACCCCAAGGCCGACCGGATGATGGCCCGGGCTGTCGAGTGCCGCTCCCACGGCACCGGCGACCCGCGGCTGCTCGCCCGCCTGTCGGACCTGGCCGCGTCTCTGGCCTGCGCCCAGCGCCGGTTCGACGAGGCCTTCCGCCTCCTCGACATCGCCTACTCGATCTACAACAAGCTGGACGATACGCACGCTGCGGGCAGGATCCTCATCGCCCGCGGCCTGTATGCCGGCTACACGGGCGATCCCCTCGAGGGCATCCGCTTCCTCGTGCACGGGCTCAACACCATCGACCGCGTCCGGGACCCCAAGCTGGCATTCCAGGCGCTGCACAACATCGTCCTGCTCCGCGTCGAGCTGGGCGAGTATGAAGAGGCCCGGCGGACGATGCGGACCATGAAGCCGCTCTACAACCGCTTCCTCAGCGACCTGGAGTGGGTGAAGGTCCGCTGGGTGGAGGGCAAGATCGCGGCCGGCCTCGGCGAGCTCGAAGAGGCCGAGGCGGCGTTCTCGGAGGCGCGGGAGAAGTTCGACCAGGCCGGGCTCGGCTACCGCGCCGCGCTGGCCTCCCTCGATCTCGTCTCGGTCTGGCTCCACCAGGGCCGCGTCCCCGAGATCCGGACTCTGGTGGCCGAGCTGCTCGGGACCTTCCGGGTGATCGGCGTCGAGCGCGAAGCCCTGGCGGGGATGCTGCTCCTCCGGGATGCGGTGGAGTGTCAGCAGGCCACTCTGGAGCTGCTCCACCTCATCTCCATCTCCCTCGGCAAGCTGGACGGCCGCTCGGCACCTCCGCTCGATCCGGACGTACGATAGCCGGCTCTCCAGCCCCCTGCTTCAACCTGACGCCCGGCTTTAACCGGGCGTCACTATTTTCGGCGGCGGGTTTCTCTCTCTTCCAGGCGGGCCAGCTCTTCCTGCAGCGCGCGGGTCACCGCGCTCTCGATCTCCTCCCCACCCAGCTTCGGCACGGCGGGAGGCCTCTTGGCCTCGGGCTCGATCTGCCGGTAGCCCATCTCGATCTGCTCCAGAACCCAGCTCGGGTCCTGGGACAAAGTGGGCCATTTCTCTTCTTTCATTAGATGGAAGTCTATGCCAGGCGCGAAAGGAGCGCCACCGGGAAACGCCGGAACAGGCCCGCGAGCCGGACCTCTCCCCCGGCGATCTCCTCTCCTGTCAGCTCGTTGCGCCAGGGGCCGGGCGGAATCTCCAGAAGGGTATCCCCCCAGTCCTTCCCCAGCCCGATCACCAGGCGGGGCACGATGGTGACGACCGCGTCTCCCCGCGAGAAGGCGAAGGCATGCGCCGCCTTCTCCCCCTTTGCCGTGAGAGGGGTGTAGCCGCTCTCCTCTCCCAGGAACCGCCGCAAGCGGAGGGCCTGGCGCGTGACCCAGAGCTTGGGGAGGCCCTCGTCCATGCGGGCGAGAATGTCTTCAGGTGGTGGTTCTCCGCGCAGCTCCTCCAGGAGCCGGCGGCGTTCCTCGTAGTCGACCGGCCGCCGGTTGTCCGGGTCCACCAGGGAGAGGCTCCACAGCTCGGTCCCCTGATAGAGATCGGGCACGCCCGGCGCGGTGAGCTTGACCAGGGCCTGGGCCAGGGAGTTGATCCGCCCCGGCTCGACCAGCGGCGCCACGAAGCCCTCCAGGTCGGCCACGAAGCCCGGATCGTCGAGGATCGTCTCGATGAAGGAACGCAGGGTCTCCTCGTAGTCCGGGTCGATCCGGGTCCAGGAGGTCGCCCCCTTGGCCTCGCGGGAAGCCTTCTCCATGTAGGCGGTCACCCGGTCGGCCTCGATGGGCCAGGCTCCGACCAGGGTCTGGTACAGGAGGTACTCGGCATTCTTGTCGAGGATCTCGGGTCGGTTGTTGTGGGCGATCCAGCGGCGGACGGCCTCGGCCCACTTCTCCGGGATCTCGGAGAGCAGCGCGAGCCGCGCCCGCACGTCCTCGCTGCGCTTCGTGTCGTGGGTCGAGGTGGCGAGCTGGGTGTGCGGCCAGCGATCCTGAGCCTCCGCGAGAATGCGATGGACCTCTTCCGGCGAGATGCCGAAGCGGCCCGGATCGCCGCCGACCTCGTTGAGAGCGATCAGGCGGTGGTAGTTGTAGAAGGCCGTGTCCTCCACGCCCTTGGCCATGGCCGGCCCGGTGAGCTGCTGGAAGCGCATGACCAGCTCGCTCTCCGGTTGACTCTCCCCTGGGCCCCTCACCTTCAGCAGGAGGAGGTCGCGGAAGAAGTCGAAGAGATCGGAGGGAAGGTCGGGGCGGCGCGACCGGGCCGCCTCGATCGCAACGGAGACGTGCTCCTCGTCCTCCGGCGTCCTCTTGCCCGCCTCGGCCCGGACGTAGGAGCGGTAGACCGGGAAGCAGGCGGCCACCTCGCGCACCGCGGCGCGCAGCTCGTTCCGCATGTAGTCCCGATGGCAGCGGTGCCGCTCGCAGACCTGAAGGAAGACCTCGGCGATCCGGTTGACCTCGGCGGCCAGCAGCTCCTCCAGGACCAGGTGTTTCTTCTGCCAGACCAGCTCCGGGTAGTCGGCACAGGGGCCGGTCAAGTCGGCGTAAAGATCGGTGAGGGGCCGCTCCCCCCCGGGATCGACGAAGAGCCCGCCCACCACGTTCAGGAAGTCGTAGCCCGTGGTGCCGTCCACCGGCCACGATCCGTGCAGGCGTTCGCCCGGCTCGAGGATCTTCTCCACCACGACCCAGGCGCCGGGGGCCGCGGCGCGCAGCCGCTCGAAGTACTGTTCCGGGTCCCGCAGCCCGTCGGGATGGTCGATGCGCAGGCCGTCGAGGACTCCGCGCCGGACCCAGTCCAGCACGAGGCCGTGGGTGTCGGCGAAGACCCGCTCGTCCTCGGTCCGCAGGCCGGCCAGGGTGTGGACGTCGAAGAACCGCCGGTAGTCGAGCTCGCGGCCGGCGGTGCGCCAGAAGGCAGGCCGGTAGTTCTGGCGGGAGAGCAGGGCATCGAGCCGGTCAGGGTCGCGGTTGATCTCCTCCAGCACCGCGTCCACGGCGCGGGCCACCCCGGGCTGCTCCTCGAACAGGCGGGCGAGCTGGCCGCGCACGACCTCCTTGTCGCGGTGGCGGCGGACGACGCTGGCCAGGTCGGTGGCGGTGGCGAGCGGGAGCTGGCCCAGGACGTCGCCGAGGAAGGCAAGGTCCGCCGAGCCGCAACGCTCGGCGGCCTCGCCGAGCAGGCTGTCGAGGGAGCGGGGGGAGACCGGCATCCGGTGGTCGAAGTAGTGGATCTCGAAGCTGCCGGCGCTCCGGACGAGCTTCATCTCCCCCGCTTCCAGGACCCGGCCATAGTGGTCGCCCAGGATGGGCAGCACGACCGTGTTGCGGAACCGTTCCTGGGGCGGATCCCAGTCGACGTCGAAGTAGGCCGCGTAGCGGCTCGACGGGCCGTTCTCGAGCACGTCCCACCACCAGAGGTTCTGAGGCTCTGTAATGGCCATGTGGTTGGGGACGATGTCGAGCACCTGGCCGAGGCCGTTCTCTCCGAGGGTCCGGCAGAACTGCGCGTGGGCTTCGGCCCCACCCAGTTCCTCGTTGACCCGGGTGGGATCGACGACATCGTAACCGTGCGTGCTCCCCTTCGCCGCCTGGAGATAGGGGGAGCTGTAGAGGTGGCTTACTCCCAGCGCGGCCAGGTAGGGCGCGATGGCCGCGGCCTCGTCGAAGCCGAAACCGGGGCGGAGCTGGACGCGATACGTGGCGAGCGGAGTCCTCGGCATCGAGGCCAGGGGTTGCAAGCAGCGGACCAGTCAGTCCACCCGCACACCCAGCTTGCCGGCCAGGTCCCGGAAGCGCTCCAGCCACTCCGCGGCCGGCGCCTCCCCTGCCTCCGCCTCTTCCCGCATCACCGGGTAGACGGTCTCGAACATCTCGTAGCAACGGTTCTGGGCGCGCCAGAGGTTCACCCGGAAGGGAGGCGTGCGGGCGAGGTCCACCGCCTCGTCCACCTGGTCCAGCAGGTCCGCTTCCTGCGGCTGGTCGCGGAGGCGCTCCAGCCGCTCGTCCAGGGCGCGCTCCAGGGCGTAGCTGAGGCCATCCACGTCCAATGCCACGCCCAGCTTGGAAGTCTCGTCCAGAAGACGCCGTACCTCCTCAGTCTTCAGGCTGGACAGGGCGCGCTTCAGGTCCACATTGAGCACGTGCTCCGCCGCGGAGCGGAAGGCGTTGGGCAGCGGCGTTCCGAGTCCTCTCAGGAACCGCATCAGGGGAGCGTGGTCGAGGAACACCTCGCGCAGCTCGTCCTCCACTTCGCCCAGGGTGGAGGCGAGGATCAGGTCGAGCACCCGGCGCTGCTCGTCGCGGAACAGCGAGCGGAGGGAGTAGGACGTGCTGCCGAAATCCCGGTCCAGCAGGCGGATCACCTGCGCGAAGTCGCCGTGCTCGAAGGCCTTGCCGATCTCCGCCATGAGCTGGCTGTACGCCTCCTCGCCCCGGTATCTCCGGACCCCGGCGTTGAGGTTCTGGTCGCCGAAATGGAGAACGCCGTAGCTCAGGAAGTCCTCGTCCCCGGTGAGGCGCGAGGCGACCCGCGCCTTGCCGATCGACAGCCGGGCGCGGCCGGCATGGAAGGTCCGGCCGTTCTGCCGTTCCACCTCGTAGCAGTAAACCGGCGCGGGGTTCGGGTAATCCTGGAACAGCGAGGTGACGGCGTAGTGGACGGCCACCTGCGGGAGGTCCACCATCGCGGGGCGCACGTGCTTCTCGTAGAGGTCGCGGCCGCTCGGTCCCTCGTTGCTCCGGGCCTTCTCCAGGCGCGACAGGAAGCCCTCGTCCACCTCTTCCCCAAACAAGCGCCCGGCGAGCTGCACCGCCCGGCCCGCGTACTGGAGGACCTGAACCGTCTCGATCCCGGCCAGGTCGTTGAAGAACCAGCCGCAGCTCGTGTACATGAGCATGGCGTGGCGCTGCATCTCGAGCAGCTCCAGAGCCCGGACCGGCAGGCCCGGGCGGCCTCCCGGAGACAGATAGCGGTCGCGGGCCGCCCAGGGATCGTCGAAGTACCGTCCGCCCTCGGCTTCGAAGCGCGGGGCCAGCTCGTCCCGCAGCCAGTCGAGCGCCTCGCGCAGCGGCGCGCGCCAGGCCTGGTTCCAGCCGGGCTCCCCTCCCGTGTGGCAGCCGCAGTCGCTCCGCCAGCGCTCCACTCCATGAGCGCAGCTCCAGGAGGTGTTTTCCACGATCTCGATCGCCTGCTCCGGTGGATGGGCCGCCAGGTACTCGCCGTAGTTGGTGAGCCGGGCCAGGCCGTTCGACTCCACGTGATGGAGCGCGTAGGACAGGGCCATCTCGCCATAGCGGTGGTGATGGCCGTAGGTCTCGCCGTCCGTGGCGATGTGGACCAGCCGGTCGCCGTCCGCCTCCGGGAACCGGGAGACCAGCCGCGAGGCGAAGCGCTCGCCCGAGGAGAGCAGGCCCTCGAACGCCACGGCCCGGGAGGTCACCCCGTCATAGAAGAAGACCGCGATCGACCGTCCCGAGGGGAGCTCGACCCGGTACGGGACCGTCGTATCGACGGGGCCGTTCGCCTGTCCGGGCTCCAGGACCGTGAAGAGGATGCCTTCGGCCGCGAGGAGGTCCAGGGTCTCCAGGTCCACCGCGGCCTCCGGCAGCCAGGCGCCCTCCGCCTTGCGGCCGAAGCGGCGCTCGAAGTCGGCGAGGCCCCAGACGATCTGGGTCTTCTTGTCGCGCGAGTTGGCGAGCGGCAGGATGATGTGGTTGTAAGGCTGGGCCAGCGCGGAGCCGTGGCCGGAGAAGCGCACCCGGCTCAGCTCGTCGGCCTCGAGGATGGAGCGGTAGACCTCCGGGCTCCGCTCCTCCATCCAGGCCAGCAGGGTCGACCCGAAGTTGAAGCTGATCCGGGTGTAGTTGTTGACGATGCGCTCGATCCGCCCCTCCTCGTCGAGGATGCGCGACGCGGCGTTGGGCGCGTAGCACTCGGCGGTGATGCGCTCGTTCCAGTCGTGGTACGGGTACGCCGAGTCCTGGAGTTCGATCGCCTCCAGCCAGGGGTTCTCCCGCGGCGGCTGATAGAAGTGGCCGTGGATACAGAGAAAGCGGTGCATCGCGAAGGCGCCATCTTACACTCGGCAGGCACCTTGAAGAGTGAAAGGAGACTTGACGATGCGGAAGCTCACCCTGACCCTCGCCCTCGCCGCCCTGCTCCTGCCCGGCCTCTCCCTGGCCGGCCTCTCCCTGGCTGAGACTACCGAGGCTCCGAAGACTCCAGACCTGAGCCTCGAGGAGATCCTCCTCGGAGACGCCTGTCCGAAGGAAACCTCGCTCTGGTCGCCTCCCGGCTGCGCCAAGCCCTGCAAGACCGACCTGAACTGCCCCCACTATCCGGAGCAGGTCTGCCTTAACGGCTGCTGCGTCTTTTGAAGCGGAACAGCGCTCCAGAATGACAAACGGCGCGTCGAGAAGGAGATCGAGGCCATAAAAATGCCTTCGAGCGCGCCAGAATTCAATTTATTGGAGCCGAAATCGAATCGGACCCGTCCGAAATGAAATCGGGCGGGTAAAAATGACAACCGAAGCGCTCGAATTCAATTCGGGCGCACCGGATTTCATTTTGGCTCCAATAGATTGGAATCTGACGCGTCCTGTTCCAATCTATTGAAGCCAAAGTCAGTTCGTGTCCATTAGATTGGAATCTGGCGCACTGTTTTCCAATCAATTGGAGCCGAATTCTCTTCGAGTGCCCTGTTATCCAATCTAATGGACTCAAAGTCTTTCCGAGTGCACCAGATTCAAATCTGAAGCGCCGGAAGTCTCGTCGGGTGCGCCGAATTCAAATCCGATGCGCTTGAAGAGATTCCGAGCGGGCTGAAAGCCTATCTTGTGCGCCGAAAGCGTTCCTCGATGCGCCGGCGGGGAAGACGCACGGCGGGAGGAGGGTCCTCCCGCCGTGCGGGGAAACGAGGTGCTGGGACGCTTCCGCTCAGAACTGCGACCAGAGGAACTGGTTCGTGACCTCGTGGTGGTACTGCACCTCGGAGGCCTTGATGAGGGTGCCGAGGGCCTTGGGACAGCGTTCGGCCTGGGCGAGCTTGATCTCGGCGAACTTGGCGTGCACCTCCTCCCCCAGCACCTCCTGCATGAACCGGCTCCCCTTGAACAGCCGGATGGCGTCGTAGATGTTGTCCGGCAGGAAGCGGGTGCGCGGCCGCTTGTCCCCGTCCTCCTCGCTCTGGGGGCCTTCGAGCCCGGTCTTGAGCAGGGTGTAGATCGCCATGTACGGGTTGGCGTCGGGAGCGATGGAGCGAACCTCGACGCGTGCCGAACGCTCGTTGCCGAGAGGGATGCGCACCATGGAGCCGCGGTCGATGGCCGAGGCCTTGATCTGGTTGGGCGCCTCGAAGTGGGGGTCGAGGCGGCGGTACGAGTTGACGCTCGAGTTGAGCACCAGGCAGATGTCCGTGGCGCTGGCCAGGATGCGGTTGATGAAGTCCCAGCCGGCGGCCGAAAGACCGTCCTTGCCGTCCTTCTCGTAGAAGACATTGGTCGACTGCCGGGTCACCGAGAGGTTGGTGTGCATGCCCGAACCGTTGATGCCGGTCACCGGCTTGGGCAGGAAGCTCG